>URGV01000004.1 GCA_900547455.1 uncultured Oscillospiraceae bacterium | reverse complement strand
CGGTGGACAGGTCGAGGTACATGGACTCGCCGGAGTACATCTTAACGGTGAAGAATGCTTTGTCAGCGAAGTCGAATACAGCGGTGCCGTTTTCGCCCTTCTTAACCTTCCACAGCTGAGCCTCAGCAGCGTTGTTGGTCCAGGTGAAGTCAACATATTCCCAATCGTTGTTTACATAGGTACCAGATACCCAAACTTCGTTGGTCTTGTTGTTCTTGTTGTCGTTGTCAGCAACGTATACGTAGTAGGTCAGGGTCTCTTCGTCAACGGTCTTCCACTCATCCTTCAGTTCGATCTGGAGGTATACAGCGTTCGGCTGGATGTCGATGATGTTGTTGTTGAATCTGCTGTAAGAAGCAACATCAGTAGTGGTTGCTTTGTACAGTCTAGCATCAGCGATCAGCTCAGAAACACCGGTGGATTTTTCGATCAGGTTGATGGACCAGTTCTTGTCGATGTTGCCAGTGTAGTGACCATGATCTACAACAGTACCAGAGTTGGTTGGCTTGCCAGCTTTGTCATCAGTGCCTTCAACTTCAGCTACATCAACGGTGATGTAAGCATTGGCATCGCTACCCTGTTCTGCCAGTGCTGCCTCGAAAGCAGCCTTGTTAGCATAGCGAGTTGCACCAATATAGTATTTCTCACTACCTTTTTCGATAGTTCTGCCATCATAAGATGTGCCAGCCAGAGAATTAGGATCTGTTACATTTACAGAAACCTCATAGTACAGAGGTGCATTTACACCATTAACTGTTACAGTACCGCCCTGCGCAACGCCGCTGAGACGATATCCCTGCTGAAGATTAGTGACCTGGCCCTGAGCATTGTAGTACACACCATTTACTTCAGCAGTATAATGGGTTCTATCCAGGTTAACAGTAACATACTGGTTTCCAGAGAACTGTACGCTTGTTACTTCTTCTTTGCTGTCGGTGCCATGATCGTAGTGATTGTTATAAACAACCTGATCATCAGCATACAGAGGCATCCAGATGGTGTCACCTGGCTCGAAGTCAACAGCCTCGCTGTCGTTCAGACCGGTGGTAGACTCCTCAACGAGATCACCATCAGCGTTGGTTACAAACAGAGAGCCAGCAAATTCGAAGTTGTCCGGCCAATCTGCTTCCTGATTAGACTTGGTGCTGTAGGAAATGGCGAAAGCGTTAGCGCCCATGCCAAGTACCATAGCAGAAGCCAATGCTACGGAAAGTACTTTTTTCATAGTCTTTCTTCCTCCTAAAATCATTTTGGTTTTTGGATAAATATACATTTTTCCAAAACCGGTTTTTTCTGACTTGGGAAATGCTCCACACATTTCCTTTGTCTGACACTAGTATATCTCAAAATGGTAAAAGCCGCAATACCAGTTAGTGGACAACATTTTTGTTAAGTGTCGTATATCTCGAAGAAAATTACAAAATCATAAAAAATAGGGCTTTTTCAAGCCCTTTTCTCTCCCGCCTGCCGGTCCAAAAATGACAGTTTTGTTACCTGTCCGCCAATTGTCTCAGCTGCGCCCTTTTTGCTTTTTGTCCAAACTATTACCCGACATTGTGCCAGGTAAAGTGTCGTTTAATAAAACTCTTTCTCTATTTTATGTGATTCAATATACATTTTTCCTGTATTTTTATGCATTGATATGCAAAAATAAATACAGGCCCTTCAGCCTGCTTCCCTCTGTCCTTTTAATTCTGTTTTCTTCCTATTTATATAGAGGGTTATATACTGCCTGCGGCTGGCTGCTGCCCATCATCCGCTCAATCATCTGCGCCATCTCTCCCGCGGGCATCCGCATGCCGTCCTCCACCCAGGTGACAATCATCCCCTGCATCCCCGCTGTGGCGTACCGGCTGCTGTAGCGCGACTGATCCCGAAAAGCCTCGCCCATGCAGCGCTCGCTGATGCTGGCGCAAAGCTCCTTTAACAGATGGGGCGACCCGCTCTCGCTGACCAACATCCTGGCGATGTCCCGATGGTCCTCAAAATACTGCAGCACCTTGTTGAGCAGCGGGTAGGGGCCGTCCTTCAGCGCGCTTTCCGGCACAGAGCTGAGCAGCTCGGTCAGCTGGGCGGCAATGTCGCGGTCGGTCTGAATTTTTAAATCCATCGTGTCCTTGTAGTGGTTGTAGAAGGTGCCCCGGTGGATGTCCGCCTCCTCGGTCAGCTCGGTGACGGTGATCTCGGTGATGGTCTTTTTGGCCAGCAGGCGAATCAGCGCCTCCTCCAGCGCCTTCTTGCTCTTGCGCACGCGGCGGTCCTCGCTGCGGTCCTCGAAACCGTTCTTGTTCATGTACAACTCCCTCTCTTTTTGTTGATTATCACACATTTTAATGACTATATGTTCAAAACATACAAAATCAGCCGCTAAAAGTGTGCATTTTTATTATAATTGACTAACCCATGTTTGTCAACGTACATTTAGCGCTTTTTAGACTTTGGACTAAAATATTTTTTTCTTTTGTGGAAGTTGTACAATAAGCAGCCAAAATAAAAAACGAAGCCCCTTGACTAAGCGTGGGCTTCGTGCTATAATCTTTGCTATAAGGGTGGCTCCCGTGGTCAGACGGCGGTCGTCCCAAAGTCAAGTTTACAGCTTGTAGAAACGCCGCTTCTTTCCTTAGGAGGCGGTTATTTCTTTATGTAGTCAATAACCTTAAAGATAACTGTGAACAACAAATTGAGCAATGCAATCAGCTCCAGCGTTGTCATACAGTCACCCCCTTTCGGGGAACAACCGTCGCCACCCTCATAGCGTGTTCCTATTATACCATGCTGGTCGAAAATTGTAAATACCATGGTAAAACAAAAAACGAAGCCCCTTGACGAACTGTGGGCTTCGTGCTATAATGCAAATCAGAAGGGCGGTTTCCTACTGCGAATAGGAAGCGGCCAACTCAAAATATGTTGACTTGAAATTGCCGCTCCTGCGCTATGATAGGGGGCGGTTATTTCTTAGCTACGATTTTGTAGACCAAGTCAATGACCGCCACAATGAGTAATCCTAATGTCAAGACATCGTTCGTACTCATACGGCCACCCCCTTTCGGAGTTGACCGCCCGCCCTCTGATTCTCCTATTATATCATCTTTGTCGAATCCTGTAAATCCCTGCACTTCTTTTGAGCGCGGGGATTTTGCGCCTTATTCAGCGCATAAATTCTGCCTTTTTGCAAAAACTACTTCCAGATTTCCCAGTAAAATCAAACTGAAATCAGAAAGGCAGGAAGCTTTATGAACGCCAAAGAGACTCCCATTTCCCCTACCTATTACAAGATCCTTTTCGCCATCCTGCTGGTACTGGCCACCGGGCTGGCGGTCTGGGCCGGCTACAATCACCTGCAGGTCAACGCCTACCGCACCGCTTTGCAGAACACCTACTACCGCGCCGCCGACCTTGCCGCAGACAACCTTTCCAACCTCTCCTCCGATCTGGTGAAGGGGATGTACGCCGGCACCTCCCCGCAGCTCTCGATGATCTCCTCCAAGATGTGGAAGGAATCTGCCGCGGCTAAATCTGCCCTTTCCTCGCTGCCCATCTCCGGCTCGACGCTGGAAAATACCAACCGTTTTCTCTCCCAGGCCGGTGACTACGCAATGTATCTCTCCCGCAAAACCGCCAGCGGCGCTGAACTGACCGACGAGGAACGCAACCAATTTGCCTCGCTGCGTGAATACGCCGACCGTTTAAGCGAGCAGATGGACGCCATCGCCTGCGCTTTGCAGAACGGGGAATTGACCATCGAGGAATTGATGGAGGAGGAATTCACCTCCAACCCAACCACCGGCAACAACCAGAACAGCGGGCAGACCGTCTCTGTCTCTACCCAGCCGCAGACGGACAGCCCCGCAGAGGCCCCTACTTCCGAGGAGGCTGAAACTTCCCACCTGCAGCAGATCGAGGACGGCTTCATGGGATACCCGACCCTGATCTACGACGGCCCCTTCTCGGATCATATCCTGGAACGGACCCCGCTGATGACCGAGGGCCAACCGGAAGTTTCCGCTGAACAGGCCCGCATCACCGCCGCCAACGCCGCCGGTAAAGAGCTGACCGAAATGCGGGAGGAGGATTCCATCCTCCCCTCCTACGTCTTCCACGACGCACAGAGCACCTCGGTTGCCATCACCAAAAATGGCGGCTATCTCTGCTACCTCATCACCGAAAAGCCGGATAATCTCACCGCCAAGCTCTCCTACGAGGAAGCGGTGAATAAGGCGCAGCAGTACCTCTCCGCCCGCGGCTATGACTCGATGAAGGACACCTACTATGAGACCGACAACGGCGTGATGACCCTCAACTTTGCCTACTACGACTCCGCTTCCCAAACCATCTGCTACACTGACCTCATCAAAGTGGAAGTCTCGCTGCAGGACGGCTCCATCCTTGGGCTGGATGCGCGCGGCTATCTGGTCAACCACCACGACCGTACCATCGCGGAACCTGCCCTCACCGTCGAGCAGGCGCAGGAATCGCTCAGCGACGCCCTCACCGTCGACAGTGTGCGTCCGGCTCTGATTCCCTCCTCCGGACAAAACGAAGTGGCCACCTACGAATTCCTCTGCTCCTCCACCACCGGAGACCGGATCTTAGCCTATATCAACTCCCAGACCGGTGCCGAGGAACAGCTGCTGATCCTGCTGCAAACCCCTAATGGCACCCTGACCAAATAAAAACACCAAAAACAAAACGCCCTCTGCAAAACACAGAGGGCGTTTTGTTCCCTGCAGAGACGATCCCTGCAGGATATTTGGAAGGATTATGTTGATTGTAGATGATGTCAGAAAGAAATTGGCAAAAAAGTTTTTGCAATTTATGAAAAATATTTTTGCATAACCACTTGACTTTTCTGTCTGTTTCTTATATTATACACTGTGTTTTTCCTTTTGTCAATGCGAAAAAATTTCTTCCCTCGTGAATTTCGCCCGCTTGTGCGTCCACAAAATTTGCAGGATTTGCTTTACATTTTTTCATTTTTTACTTTTAAAAATCTTCTTTATCGCTTTTTGCCCGCCTTTATGGTATAATATTATGAAGTAATTGTTATCTTTTTTTTGTGATTCTCATTCAGAAAGGAGAATTGCCATGGCACTTGACGGAACCCTGCTGCGCCAGATTAAGCACGAACTGGAAGGCTGCCTGCTCAACGCGCGGGTCGACAAGATCCATCAAATTTCCCGGGAGGAGATGGTGTTCATCCTCCGCCTGCCGCAGCCCTCTCCGGACGGAGCTCGCACCGTAAAGCTCTACCTCTCCGCCGGCGCGGACAGCCCCCGCATCCACCTGACCAGCGTCTCTTTTGAAAACCCCAAAGCACCGCCCATGTTCTGTATGCTGCTGCGCAAGCACCTGGGCAGCGCCAAGCTCGTTGCGCTGCGGCAGATCGGGCTGGACCGCATCCTGCACCTGATCTTTGAAACCCGCAACGAGATGGGCGACCTGGTTCAGCTGACACTGGCCATCGAGATCATGGGCCGTCACTCCAACATCATCCTCATCGACGAGGACGGCCGGGTCATCGACTCGATCAAACGCATCGACGACACCATGTCCTCGGTGCGCCCCATCCTCCCCGGCGTGCACTACACTCTGCCGCCAGCGCAGGATAAGCTCAACCTCATCGAATCCACCCCCGAGCAGATCGAGCAGCGGCTGCGCTCCGGCAAGGACACCCCCCTGTCCAAGGCGCTGCTCGCCGCCATTCAGGGCGTCTCCCCCATCGTCTGCCGCGAGATCGCCAACTACGTCTTTAACGGCGACGACTGCGTTGTCTCCCAGATGACTCCCAACCACTTCGACCGCCTGCGCTTCTTTACGGCGCGGGTCATCGACATGGCCAAAAACTACACCGGCACCCCCACCAGCGTCATCGATGCCCGCAAGAAGCCGGTCGACTTCTCCTTCATGGATATCCACCAGTACGGCGGCATGATGTTCACCCGTACATACGACACCTACAGCCACCTGCTGGACGACTTCTACACCCAGCGGGACAGCATCCAGCGGATGCGTCACCGCAGCGCCGACCTGCTCAAGATCCTCGCCAACACCTCCGACCGCATCGCGCGCAAACTCAGCCTGCAACAGAAGGAGCTGGCCGACTGCTCCGACCGGGAAAAGTGGAAAATTTACGGCGACCTCATCAACGCCAACCTCTATTCGCTGCAGAAGGGCGACCGTTCCGCGACGCTTGTCAACTTCTACGACGAAAACCAGGCCGAAATCACCATCCCGCTCGACCCGCGCAAGACCCCTTCCCAGAACGCGCAGAAATACTACGGCGAGTACCGCAAGGCCGACACCGCCGAGAAGAAGCTGCGCGAGCTGATCGCACAAGGCCAGCAGGAAGCCGAATACATCGACTCGGTGTTCGACGCGCTCACCCGCGCCCAGACCAACGACGAGCTCACCGCCATCCGCGCTGAACTGGTGGAGCAGGGCTACCTGCGCCGCAAAGGCCCCGCCGCCAAAAAGGGCAAGGAGCCTAAACTCAGCCCCAAACGTTACCGCTCGGATGACGGCTTCACCATCCTGGTGGGCCGCAACAACGTCCAGAACGACCAGCTTACCCTCAAGGAAGCGCACGGCCGCGACGTCTGGTTCCACACCAAAAATATCCCCGGCTCCCACACCGTCGTGCTCAGCGAGGGCAGGGAGGTTCCGGACTCCACCCTTCATCAGGCGGCGATTCTGGCTGCGGTCAACTCCAAAGCCGCCGACTCCTCCCAGGTGCCGGTCGATTACACCCTGATTAAAAATGTCAAAAAGCCCCGCGGCGCCAAGCCCGGCATGGTCATCTATGTCAGCTATCAGACCGCCTATGTCACCCCCGACTTGGAACTCGAAAAGCGCCTGCTGGTCGAATAAAGTACAGAAAAAAATCCCCGCCACCTGGTGGGGATTTTTCAGGCTTTTTCACTCTTGTTGTATTTTTGAATATTTTTATGATATATCAAATTATTCCCAGCAGATTGTTTTCCTAATTTAACTTTTCCGGCTGTCTTTTAAATATCAAAAACATCCAAATCTTCCCCGTTCACCACCGCTCCGCTGTATCCCGCGTCTCTGATCTCCCGCAGGATGGCGCCGCAGCGCCGCTGCAGCTCGGCCGGCAGGTTCTGCCGGTTGTCCTGGATGTTCATGTGGTAGATGCGGTGATAGGTCACCAGCAGCTTCGGCTGTGCCTGCCGCGCCACCCCGGCCAGGTCGGTGCTCAGCGTGTGCACCTCCCGGTGATACCGCTGCCACTTCGGCTCCCGGCTGACTATCCCGGCGGCATACTCCACCTCGTGCAGCAGGATGTCCGCCCCCCGCGCCTTCTGCGCCACAATCTCCAGCGGCGCGGTGTCCCCGCTGATGACGATCACCTTGCCGTCGGTGGTGGTGAACTTGTACCCATAAGCCTCCAGCGTACCATGGCTGACCGGGAAAGCCTCCACCTCCACCCGGTCGTCCCGATACACAATCCCCGGCTCGATCTCGGTCGCCTGCACCTGATAGCCCACCTCGTTGGCCCGCTCAAACCCGTGCAGACGAAAGTCGATATCCACCGCGTAGGCCGCCAGGATGTGTTCGGTCATCGAGCGAATCCCCTTCGGCCCAAAGACCTGCAGCGGCTTGTCCCTCTCCAGCACCCACGGGGTAAAGATCAGGTCTGGATACCCCGTCGTATGGTCGGTGTGCAGGTGGGTGCAGAACGCCACCGCCAGCAGGTCCGGCCGCAGCGCGTCCACCCCTTTGTAGTACGCCTTCGACGCCTGCCGCACAACCCCCGGCCCAAAGTCAACAAGGTATGCCCTGTCCCCCACCACCACGGCGGAGGCCGGTCCGCTGGCGTCCGGGCAGGCGTTCGGGGTTCCTGTCCCCAACAAAACTAATTTCGTCTCCATCATCCATCCTCCTTAAGAAAAAACCTCCGCGCCCGCGGAGGTTTTTGTTTTGTTTTTCGCCTTCCTCAGCCACCTAGGCCTGAACCTCGTCCGGCTCGTCGGTATCCGGGAACTGCTGTCTTTTCTTAAAATAGTAAATAATGTACAGAAGGCCGGTCAGCACCCAGGAAATCGGGTAGCTGTAAACGATCATGTCCAGCGTGTTGTTCAGCGGCAGAATGAAGAAAATCCAGACGACACGGAAGATGCAGATGCCGCCGCAGGTCATCAGCATCGGCAGAATGACGTCTCCTGTGCCACGCAGCGCGCCGGAATAAATCTCGACAAAAGCAAACGCCGCATATCCGGGAGCCATCAGCCGCAGGATTCCCATGCCGATATCGATAACCTGCGCATCGGTGGTAAACAGCCGGAAAACAAATCCGCCAAAAATCAGCAGCAGCACGCTGATGGCCACTGAGCTGCCAAAATCCATCGCCAGGCTGATGTTGATGCTCTTTTTCATGCGGCCAAATTTTCTTGCGCCGTAGTTCTGTCCAACAAAGGTGGTGATCGCGATGCCGAACGCGCCGCTGATCATCCAGTACAGTGAGTCAATCTTGCTGAACGCTGTCCACGCCGCCACCGTGTTGGTGCCGAAGGTGTTCAGCGAGCTCTGGATAATGACGTTGGAGATACTGTACATTGCCGACTGCAGGCCGGCTGGCAGGCCGATTTTGAGGATCATGGCCATCGGCTGCGCGTAAAACCGGATCTTGCGCAGGTGCAGCTTGAACATATCGGTCGAGCGGCACAGGGTGATGGTGACCAGCACCGCGCTGACGCCCTGGGAAAAGGTGGTCGCGATGGCCGCGCCCGCTACGCCCATATGGAAAAAGACAACCAGCACAATGTCCAGCACAATATTGATAAAGCAGCAGACAATCAAAAAATACAGCGGCCTGCGGCTGTCGCCAACCGCACGCAGAATGCCCGCGCCCACATTATAGATAAAGACAAAGATAAGCCCCGCAAAATAGATGCACAGGTAGGTCGCCGACATATCGATGATATCTTCCGGCGTGTTGAGCAGCTCCAGCAGGGGCCGGGTCAGCAGGATGGACAAAATCGAGACGATGACGCCGCCGACAATCGAAAAGGCGTAGGCGGTGCGCAGTCCCCTCTGCACGCCCTCCTGGTCCTTTGCCCCGTAGTGCTGCGAGATAACAACTGTCGCGCCGGAGGCCAAGCCGGTGAAAAAGCCGACGATCAGGTTGATGATCTGGCTGGTTGACCCGCCAACCGCTGCCAGCGCCTGGGTTCCCACAAATCGTCCCACAACCACCGTGTCCGCGGTGTTGTAAATCTGCTGGAAAAAGGTCCCCAGCAAAATCGGGAAGAAGAAAACCAGCAGCTGCTTCCAGATGACGCCATGGGTGATCTGGTTTTCCTTCGATACTGCTTCCTTCATGAATATGCTCCTCTCATAAAAAATCCGTCCTATAATATATAGCATAATCGGACCCGCTTGTCGATAGGAAATGCAAAATAAATTTGAAAATTCAGCCTTGACGTCCGCCTTCTTGCCGCCGGCCAGCCGGCAGGGACCGCGCACAGAAAAAAGCCCCTCTCCACAACGGTGGGGAGGGGCTTGCCATCTTTATTTTTATCCTTTGCTCTTCATGTCCTGATACATCGCATACATCGGGGACGGCAGGCCAAAGCCGCCCGCAACCGGCATGGTCTCTCCGGTGACAAAGGAGGACATATCGCTGGCGAAGAACAGCACCGCGTTGGCGATGTCCTCCGGCACAGCCGGACGGTTGAGCGGGACATTCTTCAGGAACATGTTCAGAAATTCCGGGGACATGTTCTGCATGGCGGCGTCGGTTGCCACAAAGCCCGGCATCACCGCGTTGCAGCGCACGCCCTGCCGCGCATACTGCACCGCAATGTTCTCGGTCAGGTAGTTGATAGCCGCCTTGGCAATGCCATAGGCCGTGCGGGACAGGTCCGGATATCTGCCGCCGACCGAGGAGATGTTGACAATCGAGCCGCCTCCGGTCTGGATCATCGATTTGACCGCGTGCTTGCTCGGTATATAAACGCTCTTAAGATTGTTTTCGACAATCTTAAAGAAGCTGTCGGTGTCGCCGTTGAGCAGGTCAAAATCCACCTTGACGTCGGTGGAGCCGTAGTTGTTGACCAGGATATCGATGCGCCCTTCCTTGGCGACAACCTCGTCCACCATCGAGCCGAAGGTTTCCTCCTTGCCCGCGTCGAAGTAAACCACGTCCGCCTGGCTGCCGGCCGCGATGATTTCCCCCGCTGCCTTCTTCCCCGCTTCCAGGTTGCGGACCGCCAGATAGACCTTGGCGCCGTGTTCCGCCAGCTTTTTGGCGCAGGCCAGGCCGATGCCTCTGGTGGAGGAGGTGACCAGCGCGATCTTGTTTTCACAAAGTTTCATTTGACATCCGTTCCTTTCTCTCAGGCTGATTCTAACGGCCTGTTGATACTTCTATGATAGCATCCATCTGTGTCCGATCTTCGTATAATCCATGTCCAATCCGAAAATTCCACCAAAAAAGTGTATTTTCGGATCGACCGCGCTCAGAAAAGCGCGGAAATGCACCCCTTAAATTTTATTTTGCCAAATACGGGGAGAGGTAGTATAATATGAAAAAAGATGAGAGGTGATCGAATGGATTCCAAAAACAGAACCTACCTGGAGTGCGAGCGTCAATGGGTGTTCGCGCTGCTGATCTTTGTGGGCGGCTTTTACGGCTCCTACACCTACCTGCTGCGGGGCGGCGTTTTCTGCAACGCCCAGACGGCAAACTTTGTGCTGTTCGCCATCGAGCTTGGCAACTTCCGCTGGGCGCGTGCGGCCTATTACCTGATTCCGATGACTGCCTACATGATGGGCGCGTTTGTCTCGGAGGCAATCTCCCTCAAGCTGACCCGCGTCAAGTTCCTGCGCTGGGAGACCATCCTGGTCGGCATCGAGATTCTCTTCATCGCGGCGCTGGGTTTTGTGCCCGATTCCGCCCCCTTCCAGATCTCCCAGGTGGCAATCAACTTTATCTGCTCGATGCAGTACAACACCTTCCGGCAGGCGGAGGGCGTCCCGATGGCCACCACCTTCTGCACTAACCACGTCCGGCAGGTGGGCATCCACCTGTACCACTTCCTCTCCAAAAAGGACTCCCCGTTTCTGCGCCGGTCGCTCAAGCATCTGGGAATGCTGGCGATGTTCGTGCTCGGCGGCGTGATCGGTGTGTTCTGCTGCAACGTCTTTGCGGGACAAGCCATCTGGTTTGCCGCGCTGCCGATGCTGTTTTTGTTCATCGACCTGCTGCGGGCCGACCTCACCACCGAAAAGGACCTGCTCAACACCCTGCCGCGCGGGCACTAGCCAATTAAACCACAAGCAAAAAAGGGAGGCGTCTGCCTCCCTTTCTTTATTCCTTTGAAAAGGCGGCCAGCCCCGGGTCGGTGGGGTGATCGACCACCAGCACCTCCCGCTGCGGCACCAGCAGCAGCACGATGGCAAAGTCCCCCACCGCCACCGCCAGGCTCATCGCGCCGAACAGCATCAGGTTGACGTTCGGCAACACCAGCGAAAGCAGGATGGGCAGCAGCCCCAGCACCAGCCCCGGCGCCAGCGTGCCGGCGATGTATCCCCCTTTGTCCAGCGGCTGCGCGCAGTGGCAGTAGGGGGTGAGGGTTTTTAGCTGAAACCCAAAGTGAATGCTGTGCAACCCGTCCTTGCAGAAAAAGCTCCAGACAAGACCGTGAATCAGCTCGTGGACAACGATGCCAATCAGGAAGGCAACCAGCGTCCAGACCGAAACCTCGATGGCGACGCCGCTCTCCGCCAGCAGGTTCCACCGCAGGATGAACAGGGCGCAGGGGATGCCAATGATTGGGACGATGACCAGCAGCGCAATCAGGTTGAGCTTCTTCGCGGAGATGGTAAGGTCGGTGCGGCGGTAGCCTTCGCCCTCCATCCGGCGGCAGGTCTCCTCAAACAGCTGCTGTTTATCCTTCTTTGGTTTGGTGGGCATTTGCGATCATCTCCTTCTCATACCGTCAGCTCAGCAAAACCGAGATCAGCTCCCACACCGCCAGCGCAAAGAGCAGGATGCCCTGCACCTTTGCCAGGATGTTGAGCGCCCGGTTCTGCGCCTGCTTTGTGGTAAAAAGCAGGTCGGCGTTGATCAGCGAAAAGATCATAATCAGGCTAAAGTAGCTGGAGACGTTGCGCTCATTCGCCCGGTATAGAGCGAACGCATACCCCACCCAGAAAAGCGCCAGGGCAATCAGGGTGATTGCCTGAAAAATGCCCGATTCCTTCTTCTTTTGAATTGCCTGTACAGCCTGTTTTTGTTCCATCTGTCTTTGCTCCTCTCCTCCCATTGGATTTATGCCGTGCGCCTGCCCGGCATTTCCCGCAAGCTCTTTAGCGTCGCGTCCAGATTTTTTCGGTGCCAATTCATCGCCCCCGAGAGAGCGCCGGAAGTGCGAAACTCGCTGAGCTCCTTCTGCTGGGTGGTGAAGCGAATCATGTCGCTGCCGGTCTGAATCAGAATCTGGTAGTTGAGCAGATCCTCCCTGACCTCTACCGAGCGGATATCGGCATAGGGAATCTGCAGGGTCACTTCCTTTTTCAGCCCCGCTGTCAGCGTGCTGAACGGCACCAGCACCAGCTCCTCCCGGCACAGCTGCAGCACATAAAACTCCATGCTGAAAAAGTCCGCAATCTTCCCGCTCAGGTTTTCGGGGGCATATTTGACAATGATCCCCCTGTCCTCCAGCGGGTCAAAGCCCGCGTCCCGGATAATTTCCCAAACTTTCTTTTCAGACGCCATGCAAAATCTCCTCCTGTGTTCATCGTTTCTTCCTCCCATCGGAGGAACTACCCACAGTATAGCACTTTTTTCAGAAAAAGCAATATATTTCATACTTTTCAAAAAAAAAATATTGCAAAACGCCCTTCACAAATGCTTTTCAAGCGGAAGTTTTACCGTATCTTTCGCAAAACCAGCACCACGATGTCCACCAGCAAAAAGAAGGCGAGGAACACCAGCCGGATGGAATTGGTGAAGATGATGACGTTGCTGGTGACGGTGTAGGTAAACTGGGTAAAAATATTCATCGCGATAAAAAGAGCGATCGCGCCGTAAAAGCACGCCGACCCCAAAATCGCCCGTCCGTGCTCGTCCCGCCCCTCCCGGGACACCGCATACCCCACAAAAAAGAGAAAGGACAGCAGGCACAGCGCCCACAGGACATAGACGGTGGTGGTGCTGTTTAAAAAAGCGAGGATCATCTCTCCCATCTTCTCCCTCCTCCTACCGCACCGGCAGCCTGCGCGCGATCAGGATGACCACATCCGCCGTCAGCAGCACCGCGCTGTAGGCGGCCTGCAAACAGTTCATCGTCCGCGTAACGTTCTGGCCTCCCCAGCCGGAGCCAAACACATAGCCCAGCACGTTCATCACGATAAACAGCATGATAAAGGCACACAGAGCGGCGATGGCGATCACCTTGCGCCCGCGCTCGTCCCGCCCCTCCCTGGAAAAGTAGTACACAAAGAAAAGCCCCAGCCACACAAATCCCAGCAGGCTGTTTACCTTCAGGGCCGCATCGCTGTCTATCAGGGCAACCATCCACTGCTCCATCATTCATCCTCCCGAAAATCAAACAGTTCCTCAATCGTCACATCAAATACCCTGGCGATGCTGTACGCCAGCAGCATCGACGGGTTATAGCGGTTTCGCTCCAGCTGCATGATGGTCTGGCGGGACACGCCGACCAGGTCTGCCAGCTCCTGCTGGGTCATCCGCCTAGTTGCCCGGTAGATGTGAATCTTGCTGTCAAAGGTGTATTTGCTTTTTCCCGCCACCTGCTCACCGCCTTTCTTTCTGGAGTCATAGGTCGTTATCAGTATAACACATTTTGCATCCCTTTTAAAAGAATTTTTTTCGGTTGCGTCCGGCCAAGCAGGAGGAGGGCGAAGACAGCAGGTGTCTTCGCCCTCCTTCAAAGGGGAGTGAATGAATTGTGCCGCAAAAATCGGCTTTCAAAAATGTCGTTTATCAGATCACGTGGTAGGCCAGCAGCAGCTTTTCGATTTCGGTCCCGGAAATCTTCTTAAGCGCTTCCTTGAGGATCATCCGCTCCATCATGCCAAGGTCCATATCGGTAATTTTCCTGCCATCGCGCAGCTCGACGGTCGCCTTGAGCAGCTCCCGAATATCAAAGGCGCTGCCCCACACCTCCGGCACACCGCGGTCGATATCGAGCAGGGTGTACACCGCCTCCATGCCGGTGCGCATCGAGTATTCGGTGGTGAAGATGGTGTCGCGCGGCGTCTCGGCAAACTGTCCGATAAAGGCAAAGTTGACCGCGCCTTCCGGCACCACATCCGGCCGGTCGCCCGCTGTGCGCGGCATAAAGAAAGCGGTGATGTACGGCATCATGCAGGGGATGGTGTTGGCGCTGTGCTCGGCCATCTCCTCAATTTCCGCCTCCGGCACACCCAGGTGATACAGCCACTCCATACAAATCTCCTTGCCTGTGCACTCGCGCATCGGCTTTTTGATATAGTTGCCAGGGCGGTCGCTGAACAGGCCGTAGATCCAGCCGACCAGCTGACCTTTGGGCTGTTCGCGGAACTGCGGCTGGCGGTTGAAGGTCCAGCTGAGCAGCCAGTTGGAATCCTTGACGGTGACAATCCCTCCGGTCACCACCTTGCCGCTGAAGGGGTCTCGGCGGCAGATTTTCTGCACATAAGGCGGAATGCGTCCGTCCAGCGTCGTGACGGTTGCGCTCATCCAGTTGGTCTGCTCCGGGTCATAGCAGAATTTGTCCGGGTTGCCAAAGCTCTCGTCCTGCTCGGCAATCCGCCGCCAGAGGTCCCAGCCGCCTCCCTGTCCAAGCGCCGTGTTGTAAGCCGCCGGCGTGTTCTGGGAGCCAAGAGCCGCGTTCTCCACACAACCGCCGTTGGTGATAAAGAGCAGATCGTTTTCGCTCAGGTCGATTCCCTCCGCCGCCTGCTCCGGACCCACCAGCAATTCGATATGCTTGGCCAGCTTTCGCTCCGGCTGGATGTCAAATCGGATGTCGCTGACCTTGGTGTTGTAGTGGAACTGCACGCCGTGCCCCTCCAGATAGCGGACCATCGGCAGGATCATCGACTCGTACTGATTATAGCGGGTGAAGCGCAGCGCCGAAAAATCCGGCAGCCCGCCGACGTGGTGGATGTACCGCTGGATATACCGTTTCACTTCCAGCGCGCTGTGCCAGTTTTCAAAGGCAAACATGGTGCGCCAGTACATCCAGAAGTTGGACTCAAAGACCTCGTCGTCAAAAAACTCGTTGATTCGTTTGTCATACAGCGCCTCGTCCGGAGTAAAAAACAGCCGCATGATCTCCTTTGCCGCCTCGTCGGAGAGGCCGAACTTGTTGTCTGTGTGGGCGCTTTCGCCGCGGTTCTGGGTCGCGCGCATCAGCGAGTAGTTGGGGTCTTTCTTGTTGAGCCAGTAATACTCATCCAGCACGCTGACCCCTTCCGTCTCGATGGAGGGGATGGAGCGGTACAGATCCCACATCACCTCAAAGTGGTTGTCCATCTCGCGGCCGCCGCGCATGACATAACCAAGCCCCGGGAATTCGTATCCGTCGCAGGCGCCGCCCGGAATCGGATCCTTCTCAAAGATGTGGATATGGCTGCCCGGCATCTGCCCGTCGCGCACCAGATAGCAGGCGGCGGTCAGGGCCGCCAGGCCGGTGCCGATGATGTAGGCCGACTTGTGCTCAACATCCTTTGGCTTTTGCGGGCGGGCAAAGGCTTCATAGTTTCCGCTGGAATAATACATAAACGATACCTCCGTTTTTTATTTTCTGCCTCTATCATAAACAATCTTCCCGCAGGAAACCATAAACAGATTGGCCCCGATGATGAAAAATTCATCATCGGGGCCAATCTGCCCAAACCTTCATACTCTGTTTACAGCTCATTCTCTGTCGGTTCTCATTTTTTCCAGCGCACGGACGATATCCCCCTCGATCAGAAGGCTGATGCGCTCCACAATCCGCTTCGGGTCCTCCTGCATCCCGTCCCGAACCCAATCCAGCATGATCCCGACAAAGGCGTATTTATAAAAATCGGCGATGAATCGCTTGTCCCGCTCCGCCACCGGAATCCCCGCGGCCTGTTCCTCCACCACCGCAAACACCAGCTGCTGCACCATCCGGTAAAGATACCGCTCCACCTGTTCCCGGCTGACTGCGTGATAGACGTTTTGAATAAAGGGCCTGTTTTCCAGCACCGCCTCAAAGATATTCAGAAAGCCCTCCTGCCAGGTGGCATAGGTCTTTTTTCCGTCCAGCGCCCTGGAAGCGTCCTCAAAACAGGCCCACTCCACCAGGTCATAGATGTCCTGAAAGTGATAGTAAAAGGTCATGCGGCTGACCCCGCAGTCCTCGGTGATGTCGGCAATCGTGATTTTGGTCAGCGGCTTTTGTAGCAGCAGCCGTTTCAGCGACGCTTCCAGCGCCTGCTTTGTAATGTTGGACATCACGCGTTCCTCCTCTCCGGCTGCGTGTCTCCTGTTTCTTCCAGGCATCTTGTATACAAAACCTCCTGCGCACCGAAGACATCTTTGCTTTCCGATGCCAGTAAAAAGCCGTTCTTTTCATAAAAGCGCCTGGCCCTGCCGTTCTGTTCAAAGACCCACAGGGCCGCCCGGCCATATCCCGCCGCCCGCATCTGCTGCAGGAGATGCTCCATCATCATCGAGCCGTACCCCCTGCCCCAGTTTTGGGGAAGGCTGTGGATGCAGACAAGCTCCGCCCAGCCCGGACGCTGTTCCGCCCGGAAGCCGCCCCAGAAAGCCATGCAGTGAGGGCAGTCGTTCAGCAACAGCAACGAGCCTCTCAGCTGCTGCCCGGTCAGCACCTGGCGGTACATCTGCTCAATGCGTTCCTGCTCCAGATGTTTCTCCAGCTCTTCCCTCGGCAGGATGTCCGCATAGGCCGCCCTCCAAGACTCCACCTGAATCTGCGCCAATATGTTTTCGTCGCCAATTGCAGCTTGCCGGATCTGAATCCTGTTCATTCTGATTTCCCTTTCTACCGCTCCATCCGGCCCAGCGCGTTCTGCGCCCCCGCCACATCGGCGATATTTTCCAGCGCAAAGTAACTGCCGTACCGCCGCCCGTTTCTGCCGTAGCTAATCTCTGAAAACAGGATGGTTCCGGTGCCGTTTTTGTGCAGATGGATGTCCATCGGCGGCAGATCTTCCGCCCGATAAATCCTGACCTTGTTGCCCGAACGGATGATGAGCTTTTTGTTGGTGATGATGTAAAAGGTCTTGTCCCGCAGATAGAGCGTCTGCAAAAACCGCCCGAACAGTAGATAGAGGCCGACCCCGATAAACGGCAGCCCCCACACCATCATCAAAAGCGACCCCGAGGTGGTGACCGCCAAATATTCCCAAAACAGGGCAAAGCCCAGCCAAATGACGCTGAACGGGAGCAGCACAATGTCCCTACTGGTCAGGCTTAACCCCTTCTCCGGCGCGCCCTCCCACAGAATGTATTCATCGTCCATGATGTACGGCTTGCAAAAATCGTAATGTTCCAAATTGGTCATCGGTTGCAAAAACCTCCTCTCATCGCTCCACCGCTCACCGCAGTTTTTTGGAAAGATACAGCACCAGGTCGTCATCATTGCGGCAGTCGGCATAGGGCGCGCAGACTGCGTCCCGGTACCAGACGCCGCTTCCGTCCGGGATATACCCGCGCTTGATGTACATCCGCTGCGCGCTGCCATACCCACTGTGCAGTCCAACCCCCAGAAAGACGGTGTCGGCATGCTCCGCCGCAATCCGCTCGGCCGCATCCATCAGCCTGCTGCCGATGCCGCGGTTGCGGTACTTTGCCAGCACCCCAAAATCGACAATCTCCGGGATGCCCTGCCCGGCAAACGCCCCCTGCTCCGGGGCAAGATAGACGTTGATGTATCCGGCGACCTGCCCGCAGTACTCGGCTGCCAGGGCCATTGCCTTCCCCTCCTGCTGGTCCCGGAGCCGCTGCTCATACTTTTTCGGGCTGGCGTTGACCCAGCCCTGTGCGACCTCCTCGCGGGCAATCACCTGCGCGTCCTCGGGCCGCAGGGAGCGGATGGTGATCTTCTCATCCATTTCGTAAATCATCCCGCCGCCCCCTTAACAGCCGCGCTCCAGATAGACCGACTCCCTGCCGTTCTCCACAAAGGATTCCTGCACGGCAAAGCCGTTCTTTTCCAGCACCCGAATCGAGGCTTTGTTGTCCGCAAAGGTGAAGGCCCCGACCGAGCGCAGCGAAAAGCGCTCCACTGCCTGCTGCAAAAACAGCCCGACCGCTTCGGTGGCCGCACCCTTTCCCCAAAGGGCCTTGTCGAAGATGCAGTAGCTGAGCATCGCGTTGGGGGACTGCTCGCAATCGATGCAGTAGCACCAGACGTCCCCGACGTAGCGCCCGTCCGCGTAGATGGTCCTTCCAAAGCTCGCAGCACCCGGCAGCAGGGTCGCCTCAAAGTTCGCCAGCGCCTGCTCCAGGCTCTCCACGCTTCGCGGCAGCATCCGCTCAATCTGCTCATCCTGCGTCTGCTCAAAGTAGACGCGCACATGCCCGGCGGTGCGCTCGCGCAGCTCGATCTTCATCTTCGCCCCTCCGTCCTTCCTACAGCTTGTTTACCAGCTCTTTAAAGTGCCGTCCCCGCGCCTCAAAATCCGGGTAGAGGTCAAAGCTCGCGCAGGCCGGGGAGAGCGAGACGATGTCGCCTTCCCCCGCGATTTCCCGCGCCTTCTCCACCGCCTGCTGCATGTTGGAGACGTGGTAGATGGGCAGCGCCTGCTCGTCAAAGCCCGCGCAGGCCCGCACCGCCGCCTCAATCTTGGGGGCGGTGACGCCCATCAGAATCAACGCCTTGACCTTTTCCACAATCTTGGGGGCCAGCGGCTCGAACGGAATCTTCTTGTCGTAGCCGCCCGCAATCAGGATGATTTTCTGGTGGAAGGAATTGAGCCCCGCAATCGTCCTGGTCGGGCTGGAGGCAATCGAATCGTTGTACCATTTGACCCCGCCCAGTTCCCGCACAAACTCGATGCGGTGCTCGACGCCGGGGAAGCTTTTTGCCACCGAGACGATGTTCTCCCGGGAAACCTCACCCCACACCGCGCTGATGGCGGCCAGATAATTTTCGACATTGTGGATGCCGGGGATACGGATCTGATCCATCGGCAGGATGGCGGTGGCGCCTTTGCGGTCGTTCATGTAAAGAACGCCATCCTCGCCGAGATAGGCGCCGAGCGCCGGCTTTGTCCTGCGGCTAAACTGCAACGCCATACCGCGCACCTGAGGCACAAAGGAGGCGGTGATCTCGTTGTCGGCGTTGAGCACGGTGCGGCTCAGGCCCCCCTGGTGCAGATAAATGTTGCGCTTGGCGTCGATGTACTCCTGCATGTCCTTGTGGACGTCGAGGTGGTTGGGCGAGATGTTGGTGATGACCGCCACGTCGGGGGACTTGCGCATCGAAATCATCTGGAAGCTGGACAGTTCCACCACCGCGCGGTCCTCCGGGCCGATCTGCTCGATGCGCGGCAGCAGCGGAAAGCCGATGTTGCCGCCCAAAAAGACGTTGAAGCCCTGCGCCTTTAAAAATTCCGCAATCACCGAGGTGGTGGTCGTCTTGCCGTCCGAGCCGGTGACCGCATAGATCTTGCAGGGGCACAGGTCGAAAAACAGCTCCATCTCGCTGACCACCACCACGCCGCTGCGCTGTGCCTCCTGCAGGGCCGGGTGATAGTAGTACATGCCCGGCGTGCGCAGAATCATGTCCTCCTCACACAGGTTGTCCAGATACCCTTCCCCCAGAATGAGCCGGATGCCGAGCGCCTCCAGCTGCCCGGCCTCCTCGCCGATCTGCTCGCGGGTGCGCTTGTCCCGCAGACTGACCCGCGCGCTCTTCGATGCAAACATCGGCAGCAATTCCCGATGGCTGCGGCCCAGTCCGATGAAGGAAACCTTTTGATCCTTTAGGCCGCGATAAAATAATTCCAGTTTGTCGTTCATATCGATAACCCCCTTGTTTTGGTTCAGGCAGGAAGATTCAAAATTCTTTTTTCATTATACACGTTCGCGGGGCCGCTGTCGAGTAAAGATGGTCAATTTTTCGCCCTCCCTCAAAAGATTCCTTCCCACAAAACGGTGGAAAAGGGTTTGACATCGATTGATAAAATCGATATAATATAATAAAACAATTCATTTTTTCTATCTTGTTGCAGGGAAAGGAGACTTCTTATGAGAAAGATCGTTTTGTACGGAACCGGCACATGAGGCGGCTGCCCACCAGTGAAAGAGGTTCTTTCAGAGAATAACATCAAATATATGTACGTCGACATCTGCGAGAGCGTCGGCAAATTAAAACAGTTCCTCAAAATTCGCGACACCGCGGACGCCTGCAAGGAGATCCGCGAGCAGCATCGCGCCGGCATCCCCTGCATCGTTATCGACGACGAGGTCATCCCGGTCAACAGCCCGGAACATATGCAGCAGCTGATCGAGCAGTATCAACTGCAGCAGGCATAATGCTTTTTCCCTCTTAAAATAACATCGCGGCAGCGCCCTTTCCGGACGCTGCCGCGATCGTTTTTGCAGAAATTTCCCTTCGGCTAAACTCCTTCCTTTTGGCTCCACCCTTTTCTTTTTGGCAAAGAAAAGCTGGAATCCGATTCCGCTCAAACTAACAGTAGAACTAAACCCCTTTCTTTTGGCTCCACCTTTTCTTTTTGGCAAAGAAAAGGTGGAAGATATTGAAAAAATATTTCATCTAATGCGGTCTGCTTTTTGAAAAGCAATTGGACACCCCCTTCAAGCCCGGGTATAATGAGAATGGAAAAAAGTACCCTTTAAACCCTAAGCCGGAAAGGAAGCGTTATGATGAGAAAAATTGTCTTTTATGGCACCCCCACCTGCAGCGACTGCCCGCCCGCCAAGGCGGTACTGGAAGAAAACAACATCAAATTTCTCTTTGTGGACGTCTGTGAAAGCGTCGGCAAGCTGAAGATGTTCCTCAAACTGCGCGACACCGAGGACGCCTTCCAGGAGGTGCGGGAACAGCACAAGGTCGGCGTGCCCTGCATCGTCATCGACGATGAGACTATTGTCATCCAAAACCCAGACCACGTCCGCCAGCTCATCGAGCAGTATCACCTCAAGGAAGAATAAAACCTAAACCAAAACAAAAGACCTCCCGCGGGGAGGTCTTTTGTTTTGCGCTTTATGTCTGTCAGCGAAGGAAATCCTCCTGCGGGAGGGAATCGCCGCCTGTCAGCCAGCCGATTATATCAAGCCTCCCCGAAAGATAGGCCTCCTCCGGAACCGCAAAGTGGTCGGCTCCTTCTATAACGGTAATGTATGCTTGGGCATTTTGTTCGGACAGAGCCTCGACCATCTGCACCGAAAGGGAGGGATCGACAACCGCGTCCTCGCTGCCAACCACCGCCCATACAGGTAGACTGCGCAGCTTGGAGACATTCTCTGCGCTGGCCTGTACGCTGCCGCTCAGCGGCGCAATCGCACAAAAGCTGTCCGGATACCGAAGCGCCAGCTGCCACACGCCGGTGCCGCCCATGCTGTGCCCGGTGAGGCTCACCCGTTCCGGGTCGGTGTGGCAGCTTTCCTGCACCGCGCTGACCAGCTGCATCAACGCCTCCTGCACATCTTCCCAGCCCCTGCAGGCAGCGGGCAGCTGTGGGATCAGGACATAGGCCTCCGGGGCAAGCTGTCCGTTCTGCAGGTACTGCGGCAGGCTGTCAGCCTGGGTGACCAGTTCCAGGTCGTCCCCCTTGCCGCTGCCGCCGTGCAGGTAGAGAATAAGCGGCATATTTTCCACCGCTCCCGCCGGCGTATAAAGCCAGTAGCCGATCACGCGGCCGTTGCGCAGCGTAAAATGCTGCTGCGTAAAGGAGGCCTGTTGAACCTCCTCCTCGTTTTGCTGCTCCTCAGGAACAGCGGTCTCCGACTGCTCTGTCAAACCCTGGTCACCGGGAACAGATGGTTCAACCGGTGTTTCGGACATTGCTGTTTCGCCCGCTTTGTCAGGGTCGCTCCGCTCCGCGGCCTCTTCCTGTTCGCCGGAAGTTTCTTCTGCATCTTCTTCCACAGCCGCAGGGATCAGCGTCGTTTTTTCGGTTGCGCTTTCCTCATTCGGGCGGCAGCTGCTCATGGTAAGCAAAAGAGCAATCGCTAAAACGCAGGCTAAAATCTTTTCCATCGTTTCCTCCTCAACAACAGGCGTTTTTCGCAGAAAGCCTTCCGCCTTGCCTTCTTCTTTCAGCAGAAAAACCTCCCGATGGGAGGTTTTTCCGGATTGTACAATATGGTCATTTTTAAGAATCTTTTTCTTGCAAAAGCCCCACGCAACGCACAGCCTATTTTTCTAGCTGGCCGCAAGCGTACAACAAAGTTTTTCGAGTTCTGCGGAGCTCGAAAAGCAGGCGCTGCCCGCTGGACACCCGCTTCCTTTTGAAAAGGAAGCGAAACTTCATCTGTACAAACCCGGTCCCGCGAGGTAGAAAATCCGATTTTCCACCCAACCAATACGCGAACTGGGTGCGGCATCATGCCGCCGTGAATTGGGTGCAGGCTCAGCCTGCCTATTTGGCGTAGTCGACGGCGCGGCTTTCGCGGATGATGTTGACCTTGATCTGTCCCGGATACTCCAGCTCCGACTCGATCTTGTTGACGATGTCGCGCGCCAGAATGATCATCTTATCGTCACCGATCACCTCCGGACGGACCATGATACGGATCTCGCGGCCCGCCTGAACCGCATAGCACTTCTCTACGCCGTCAAAGGAGTTCGCAATCTCCTCCAGCTTCTCCAAGCGCTTGATGTAGTTCTCCAGGTTCTCCCGTCTTGCTCCCGGGCGCGCCGCGCTGATGGCGTCAGCGGCCTGGACAATGCAGGCAACCAGTGTCTTTGGCTCCACGTCGCCGTGGTGCGCCTCGATGGCATGGATGACTGCCGGGCTTTCCTTGTATTTTCTAGCCAGATCGACACCGATCTTGACGTGGCTTCCCTCAATCTCGTGGGTCAGCGCCTTGCCGATGTCGTGGATTAAGCCCGCGCGTTTGGCGGTAGCGACGTCAGCGCCCAGCTCCGCCGCCATCACGCCGGCAAGCTGCGCAACCTCAATCGAGTGCTGCAGCACGTTCTGGCCGTAGCTGGAACGGTAGCGCATGCGGCCCAGCAGCTTGACCAGATCCGGGTGCATGCCGTGCACGTTGGCCTCCAGAACGGCGCGCTCGCCGTCCTGCTTGATCTTGTTTTCAATCTCACGCTGCGCCTTCTCAACCGTCTCCTCGATTCTGGCCGGGTGGATTCTGCCGTCCTGAATCAGGCGCTCCAGCGAGATGCGGGCAATCTCACGCTTGACCGCGTCGTGGCTGGAAAGGGTGATCGCCTCCGGGGTGTCGTCGATAATCAGGTCGACGCCGGTCAGCGTCTCCAGGGTGCGGATGTTGCGGCCCTCGCGGCCGATGATGCGGCCCTTCATCTCGTCGTTTGGCAGCGGCACAACCGAGACGGTCATCTCGCCGACATAATCAGAAGCGCACTTCTGAATGGCGGTGGCGATGATCTCCTTGGCCTTCTGCTCGGATTCGTCCTTAAATTTCTGCTCGTAGGCGTTGATCTTGACCGCCTTCTCGTGCACCAGCTCGTTTTCCAGGTTGGAAAGCAGGTACTCCTTGGCCTGCTCGGCGGTGTAGCCGGAGATCTTTTCCAGCGCCTCAAACTGCTGGGCCTTGATCTCGTTGACCTCGCGCAGCTTGGCCTCCGCCTCCTTGATGCGGTTCTGCAGAGTGTCCTCTTTCTTTTCCAGGTTATCCATCTTGCGGTCGATGGATTCTTCCTTCTGCTGGATGCGTCTTTCCAGGCGCTGCACCTCGTTGCGGCGCTCCTTGACTTCCTTTTCTACCTCGTTGCGCTGCTTGTGGATCTCGTCCTTTGCCTCCACCAGCGCCTCTTTTTTCTTGACCTCAGCGTCCTTGATGGCGTCGCTGATGATGCGTTTTGCCTCTTCCTCGGCGGTGCCAAGCTCGGCCTCCGCCACCTTTTTGCGGTACTGGATTCCCAACGGGAACGCCACCGCGATGCCTGCTGCCAGCGAAATGAGGATGCAGGCCAGATAACTGATCATAGAACCCATGAAAATGTTCTTCCTCCTTTATCAATCTGTCCAAGAGTTTCAGCGCGGAACACTTTCCGCCTGTGAAAATTAAAAAAGGGCCGCTGCCCGCCTGCATTTTTTCCGGACATGACAAAACTTCCGAACCGCGCACCTTTTTACAAAATGCACGTTCAGAGCCCATTCTCAAAGACAGGAGAAAGAAGCGAAGTGACCTGTTTTTCGATATTGTTTTTTTACTATCTGTAATAAAAGTAAAATAAACTCCAAAGAGGATTGCAATTTAATCAGGATGTTGGTATGAAAATATCTATTTTGCCTTTACACCTTGAACCCAAAACGACTGCATTGCGCAAAACGCGCAACTGTCCTCCATCAAAAGGGGTCGTTTCGAAAATCTTATTCGATCTCAACTCATCCGAGAATATGCTCTGAAAAGCCATCTATTTTGCTGCCGCCACAGGCGTACAACCAAAAAAGCGCGGCGCCGCGTCTTAAAAAAACGCCTCCCTAACCGGTGGAGAGGATGCGCCGGGCGCTTTGAGAATAACCTTACCGCCACAATTTTTTTACCGAAAATGTGTTTGGTACATCTTTATTTTATCTGTTACGGTAGGACTTGTCAAGAAAATTGTGTTGACATTTCAGAGTTTGGGTGGTAACATGAAAACAAAGTAAAAAAGAAATATCCCAAAATCGTCGAAGGGGAAGCTGGACAGCAACACTTTTGCCGGACAGAGAACGGGCGCAGCACCTGAGGGTGCGGCTGGAAGCGCCCGCGGCAAAAAGCAGCCCGGTACCGCCCCGGAGAGCGCGTGAAAAATTTTTTTAAGCGCGACGCAGCGGCAGCGTTACAGGCCGGACAAGTGACGTCCCCTTTTGGTGGGCGTAATGCGGGTGGAACCGTGGAGCTTTGCAAATTTTTGAGCTTCATCCCAGATTTTGGGATGGAGCTTTTTTATTTGAATCCTTGGCTTTTTCAGAAGGGGGGAAGGCGGATGGAAAAGGACGACACTTCACAAACCAAAGAGATCTGCGACATCTATGACGTCTACGGCAACCGCACCGGCAAGACCTTTGTGCGCGGGGAACCGCTCTCCAACGGGCAGTATGTCATGGTGGTGGATGTCTGGATTGTCAACAGCCGGGATGAAATTCTCATCCAAAAGCGTTCCGAGCAGAAAAAGGACCTGCCCGGCACCTGGGCCACCCACAGCGGCTGCGTCCTGGCCGGGGAAAGCTCCCTGCAGGCCTGCATCCGCGAGCCGCTCGAGGAGATCGGCATCCACATCCTCCCTTCCCAGATTCACAAGCTCAACCGCAAACTAAAGGGCAAGCTGCTCTCCGAAAATTTTGTGGTGGAGCAGGACTTTGACCTCGCCGACGCTGTCCTGCAGCTCGAGGAGGTCAGCCAGGTCAAGTGGGTGACGGTGCCGCAGCTGAAGCAGATGGCGAGCCGCCGGGAATTTTACCGCTACCCCGAATTTTTCGACGTAGTTCGGTTTCTGGAGGAGCGCAGGAAACGAAAAAGAAACACAAAACCTTTCGATAGACCCTAAAGGAGGAAATTATCTATGATCCATATCACTCTCAAAGACGGAAGCGTCAAGGAATTTGAAGCGGGCGTTTCGGTCATCGACGTAGCCAAGTCCCTGGGCGCGGGCCTTGCCAAAGCGGCCTGCTGCGGCAGAATCAACGGCGAGGTCGCCGATCTGCGCACCCCCATCACCGAGGACTGCCAGCTGGAAATCTGCACCTTCGACGACGAGGACGGCAAAAAAACCTTCTGGCACACCTCCTCCCATGTGATGGCGCAGGCGGTCAAACGCCTGTATCCGCAGGCCAAATTTGCCATCGGTCCGGCCATTAAGGAAGGCTTCTACTACGACTTCGACGTGGAAAAGCCCTTCACCCCGGAGGACATCGAGAAGATCGAGGCCGAGATGAAGAAGATCGTCAAGGAAAAGCTGCCGCTGGAGCGCTTTGAGCTGGACGTTCCTCAGGCGCTGGAACTGATGAAGGACGAGCCTTACAAGGTCGAGCTGATTGAGGAGCACGCCGGCAAGGGCGAAAAGATCAGCTTCTTTAAGCAGGGCGAGTTCACCGACCTGTGCGCCGGCCCGCACCTGATGGACGTCTCCCCCATCAAGGCCTTCAAAATCACCTCCGCCACTGGCGCTTACTGGAGAGGCGACAGCAGCAAGGCGACTCTGTGCCGCCTGTACGCAATTTCCTTCCCGAAGGCAAGCGAGCTGGAAGCGCACCTGGCAGCCATTGAGGAGGCCAAAAAGCGCGACCACCGCAGACTGGGCAAGGAGCTTGGCCTGTTCATGATGGCAGACGAGGGCCCGGGATTCCCGTTCTTCCTGCCAAAGGGCATGGTGCTCAAGAACACCCTGCTGGAATACTGGAGAGAGTGCCACAAGCGTTACGGCTATGTGGAGATCTCCACCCCGATCATCCTCAACCAGGAGCTGTGGCACCGCTCCGGCCACTGGGATCACTATAAGAACAACATGTACACCACCGTCATCGACGGCGAGGACTACGCCATCAAGCCGATGAACTGCCCGGGCGGCATGCTGGTCTATAAGAACGAGCCCCATTCCTACCGCGACCTGCCGCTGCGCATGGCCGAGCTGGGTCTGGTTCACCGCCACGAGCTCTCCGGCGCGCTGCACGGCCTGTTCCGCGTCCGCTGCTTCACCCAGGACGACGCGCACATCTTCATGACCCGCGACCAGATGAAGGAGGAGATCAAAAACGTCGTCAAACTGTTCGACGAAATCTACTCCACCTTCGGCCTGACCTACCAGATCGAGCTGTCCACCATGCCGGAGGATCACATGGGCGACGAGGAGATCTGGCACTTTGCGGAGGCTACCCTGCAGGCAGCCATCACCGAGATGGGCAAGGACTTTGTCATCAACGAGGGCGACGGCGCCTTCTACGGCCCGAAGCTGGACTTCCACCTTGCCGACTCGCTGGGCAGAACCTGGCAGTGCGGCACCATCCAGCTCGACTTCCAGATGCCGGAGCGCTTTGAGCTAGAATACACCGGCGAGGACGGCCAGAAACACCGCCCGGTTATGATCCACCGCGCGCTGCTCGGCTCGATCGAGCGCTTCATCGGCGTCATCACCGAGCACTATGCAGGCGCCTTCCCGACCTGGCTGTCCCCGGTTCAGGTCAAGGTCATCCCGATCTCCGAGAAGGTTGCCGACTACGCCAAACAGGTCACCGAGAAGCTCGACGCAGCCGGTGTCCGCGTTGAAAACGACCTGCGCCCGGAAAAGATGGGCTACAAGATCCGCGAGGCCCAGCTGCAGAAGATTCCTTACATGCTGGTTGTCGGCGAGAAGGAAGCCCAGGCGGGCACCGTTTCGGTCCGCACCCGCAACGGCGAGGATCACGGCGCGATGGCACTGGATGAGTTCACCGCCCACATCCAGAAGGAAATCAAGGAAAGAACCAACTGCCTCTAATCATCTCAGCCGCAGTGAATAGGGCTAAAGCGCATAACATTCAAAAAAGACCTCCCGACGGGAGGTCTTTTTTATAACCCTAAAAAACTTTCCTGTTTTCACCGTTCACTCAACCGGATCGGCTGGCGAATGATGGTCCGTCTTTTCTCCGGAGCCACCTTGCGGGCATCCGAAAGGTAGATCTCGTGGTGAAGTCGGGTGCGGCTCAGGTCGGTCTGATAGCCCTGCTCTCTGACAAAGGCGCTCATCCGGTCGATGGATTCCTGCTCGTTGTCAAAGCTGCCGGTGTGCAGAATCTGCGCGCACAGTCCCTCCTCCACCCGCAAAAATTCTGCCGGGAAGCAGTCGAGCTTCTTCTTGCGCTCCGCTGTCCGGACAGCCCACTCAAAATCCTCCCGCCGGATAAAATCGGGCAGACGCAGCACCGAAATCCAGTGAAAGGCCGACTTGTCCCTGAGGGAAATTTTCGCTGCCTCCTGCCACCAGAAACCCTCCAGAGGAGGGACAACATAGTCGAAAAAGCCCGCGATGAAATGCCCGTTTCTGGGACTCATTTTCAGCGTGTAGGCCACGGCGTAAAGGATGGAAACAGCCTGCTGATAGCTCCCCTGCGGCTGGTTGGGATCGCCCTGCCCACGGACAGCCAGATAGCTGCAGGGCGGCACCTGCACAATCTGCGGCTGCCGGCCAGCCCGGTACAACGGTTCCTTTTTAAAATCGAACGGCATTGTTTCCCCTCCTTCCCGTTTATTCTGCCAGCGGCACACAGACCTCGGTGACCCAGTGGTCGGGGTTGGAGTCCATGGCCGGGGAGACATGGTAGATGTTGAACATCGGCCCCTTTATGCGGCAGCCATTCTGCTCCACCCAGCGGGCGATCTCGGCATAGACCTGACCGACCTGGTCGTGCCTGCCATTCAGCATCGCGGTGGCGGCGGTGATGGAGGGGATGGTTTTAAACTGCACGTTTTGGCAATCGGAAAAGCTGCCAGAGATGACGCTGCGGATCTCGACATCGACCTCCCGCTCACAAAAGCCCTCGTCGTAATAGACAGTCATCAGGCCCTTCTTCTCCGACATCTGGCCCTCCGCGCCCAACTGCCGGAGGGCCTGCCGCATTTCCTTCCACAGCTCTCCCTCCTGCTCATAGCAGGGGATCACCCTGCGCAGGGCTGCCACCTGCATGGCGGGAAAGGTTTTCTTTTCCACATGAAACAAAGACATATTCTGCTCCTTTCTTAGCCGGTCGATTGCCGACTGCACCAGGGCGATCCGATGCTGCAGTTCCTGCTGCTGGTCTTTCAGCTGCAGCTGCTGGAGGACCAGAAACCGCTCCAGCTCGTGCGGATTTTGCAGCTGCTGCAGCATTTGGCCGATTGTTTGCAGGCCAATGCCCATCTCCCGCAGCAGCTGGATGCGGGCAATCTGGCTCAGCTGCTGCGCGCTGTAATACCGGTAACCGTTTTCCGGCCCCACCTGATCGGGACCCAGCAGACCAATCTCGTCGTAGTGGCGCAGCGTGCGGATGCTGACCTGGGCTAACTTTGAAAACTCTCCGATTCGAAACATAGAAGGCACCTCCTGTCAGGTATTTTGCTGAGCTCCCTTTCAGTATAAACCCTCCCCCAACGGGAGAGTCAAGCCACAGAAAATAAAAAGTCGTTCCTCTCCATTTACCGCATATTTTGTAAAAATTGCGCCCTTCGCCTTGCACATTTTCCGCGATTCCTCTATAATAAAATCGGATTGATATGCAACCTGACGTTTTTTCTTCCTTTCTCGGAGAAAAAACAACCATAGGAAGGAATGGATCGGTGAACCATAAAGTTTTATTGTTGAACGCCGGCTTTTCCCTGTATGGCCTGATCCAGCAAAACCCCACGCTCAAACAGCAGTTTGCGCTGCTGGGGCTCAACTTTGGCAACGAGGTCATGGTGAACGACCGCCAGCAGCTGATCGGACAGATCAGCCAGTCGGTCAAAAACTGCCGCCTGCTGCTGCTGGTCGACAACGCTCCCGAGCTGCGCGCCCGGGAGATTCTGGCGCAGGGCTTCAATAAGCCCCTGCATCAGGATGAAAAGGCCCTACAGGATATCCGGGAATATTTAAGCCAAAACGGGCGGATGGCAAACGCCCGCCTGCAGAACGCCATGATTCCGCAGGACGCGGTTCCCTTAAGTGACCCCGGCTGCGGACAGGCCGGATTCGCCCTGTTTTTCCCGCAGACCTGCGTGGCGCTTGTCTCCGGTTCCGCCAAGGATGTGCTGCGGCTGGTGGCCAACCAGCTGTTCCCGCTGCTGCTGCGGCAGCTCTATCCGGGCGCGGTGACAGCGGACATCCCGCTGCGCGAAGACCGGGTGGAGGATGTGGAGGACTACATCGACCGCACCTCCAGCCGCCGGGTCAGCGGCTTTCTGCCCATTCTGGGCGGCAGCGCCTCCAGCCCTGTTCTGCGGCTGATCGCCATCCAGGAGGACGAAAGGACCTCCCGCCAGTGCTGCGACAGCTTTTTGGAGGACCTCACCAGCGAATGCGGCAAGGTCAGCACCATCCCCGGCCTGGGAACCCGCGGCCTGCGCGCGGTGGAAAAAAAGCTGGGCCGCCGGCACGAGCCGGTCGCCGCCTTTGCCGCAAACACAACAGCTGCATCTGCCGCCCCTGCGGCGGCAGTGACAGCAAAATCATCCTCCCTCGCTCTGGACAATGAGGACGAGCTGTACGCGATGCAGGAATATGAGGACGAGGACGACGGGTACGAGGATGAGGACGACTTCGACGAGCAGCCCGTCTCCCGCCGCCAGCAGAAAAAGGAACAGAAGCGCGCCCGCAAACAGAGCAAAAAACAACGCGAAGAGGACGACCAGCCACGCCGGCGCTCGCCGCTTGTCAAGGTGCTGCTGGTTGTCTTTATCCTCATCTTTGTCGGCTCGGTTGGCTACCTCGGCTACTACTACTGGAAGTCGGCCCAGAACCGCGCCAACTATCAGACGCTGCGCGAGGTGTACGACAGCCCCACCCTGATCGCTCCGGCCGGCTACCCGTCCGACTATGACAAGTCCTTTGCGGCGCTGTGGGAAATCAACCCCGACATCGTGGGCTGGATCAGCATCGACGGCACCGACCTGGACTATCCGGTCGTGCAGACTACCGACAACACCACCTATTACCGGACAAACTTTGAGGGCGAATACAGCGAGCACGCCGTCCCGTTTGTCGACGCGGCGGTCGATCTCTCCAAACCCAGCACCAACACCATCATCTATGGCCACAACATCCGCACCGACGGCCAGATGTTCAACATCCTCAAGGGCTATACCAGCCTGGAATACTACCAGCAGCACCCGGTCATCCAGTTCGACAGCGTCTACCGTGAGGGCAAGTACAAGATTGTCTCGATCTTCTACACCAACACCCTCGCCGAGCACGGGGAGATCTTCCCCTACCACGAATTTATCGACGCCGCCAGCGAGCAGGAGACGCAGGAATACATCGACGACGTGCTCATCCGCAGCATCATCAACACCGGCGTGGATGTGCTCCCGTCCGACGAGCTGCTGACCCTCTCCACCTGCACCTATGAGTTCCACGAAGCCCGCTTTGTCATCGTGGCACGCAAGGTCCGCGACGGCGAAAGCGAGACGGTGGACACCTCTCAGGCAACGATGAACCCCAGCCCGCTCTATCCGGATATCTGGTACCAGCTGTTCGGCGGCACCAAACCGGACGAGGCGCAGCTCAAAGCCGCGCTGCACGCAGGGCAATAAATAAACAAAAGCACCAAAGGAGGAACTGACAAATGATACAAGCGCAAAACGTACAGCAGCCGCCACAGGGCGTAACCGCTGAGCTCTACAGCCAGCTGGAGGACTACCTGGCGCTGGGAAGGCTGGACTCGGACATCGGCAAGGAAGATTCCCAGCAAAAGACAACCCGCCGGGTCATCAAGAAAAAGAGCAGCCGCCAGCAGGAGGAAGAGAGCAGCGCAACCAGCTCCGGAACACTCTCCATCCAGGTAAACGGCGAGATTATCCGCGGCTCCGCGTCGGAGATTATTGGACGCATGGTGGAAGCGGAGATGGGACCGACCTTCCAGGAGGAGGCGCTCAAGGCGCAGGCCGTCGCGGCGTACACCTATGTGCGCTACCACAATCAGCGCGGAACCTCCCCTTCCGTTGTCGCCAAGGATACCGTTTCGGATGAGGTGCAGGACGCGGTCGACCAGGTCATCGGCGAAGCGATCTACTATGACGGTGAGTACATCAACGCCACCTTCTGCGCCTCCAATGCGGGGCAATCGATGGACGCCGAGCACGTCTGGGGCGGCTATCTGCCGTATCTGGTCAGCGTAGAAAGCCCCGGCGACACCACCCTGAAGGCTTACGGCGCGACCGAAAGCTTTTCGGAGGAGGAGATTGCCGACTACATCGCTGACTACTGCGGCGTCAACCCCTACAGCTACGGCGACCCGGAGGACTGGTTCTCCGATCCGGAATACATCAACGGCCACTATGTCGACAGCATCCTGGTCTGCGGCCAGCAGCTCAGCGGCCGTGAAGTCCGGGAAAACCTGCTGGAAGCAAAAATTAACTCCGCCGCCTTTGAGGTGGACTATTCGGACGACGTCTTTACCTTCACCACCTACGGCTATGGCCACGGCGTCGGCATGAGCCAGCAGGGCGCGGACTATTACGCCATGCAGGGCTGGGACTATGTGGACATTCTCACCCACTACTACACCGGCACCACCGTCCGGTAAGCACTTGCAAAATAAACCGTAAAAAAAGGCTTTTCCGATACGGAAAAGCCTTTTTTTGCCCTACTGCGGGGCCTGATAATACTGCGCGTGGCGGCTGTGCCCGCCAAAGAGGTTGTCGTAGGCAAGCGTGCGGTAGTCCTCAATCAGCGCGGTGTATTCGTTCTGCTCCAGGTGGCTGTAGGCCTTGCCGTTTTGGTCGATGTAGCCCACAAAGGTCATGGCCGGCAGGACCTCCTGAAAATTTTGCAGGTAGTTTTCGTACAGCGAATTTTCAATCCCCGCGTAGGAGAGCAGATATTGTCCCAGGAAATTTAAGCTGGTGGTGGGGATCTCGTCGTCCGGCAGGTCGTAGTTTGCCCAGATCAAAAACGGGGTCTTGTACTTGCCCATGTACTGCTCCATCGTCATCTGATCCTGGGTGACGCCGTAGGCCTTGTCCAGAAATTCCTGCTCCACCGAAGGCTGGTGGTCTCCGAACATCAGGATGATAGTCGGCTCCTCCTGCTGGCTGAAGTAGTCCACCAGCAGCCGGAAGGCCTCGTCAGTCTTGTTGGCGAGGGTCAGGTACTGCTCGGCCATCGGGTACTTGCCCGGCTCGTCGGTGAGCTGCACCTCGGCAGGGTAATCCTCCACCGTGTAGCTGCCGTGGTTCTGGATAGTGACGTTAAAGAGGAACATCCGCTCCTCCGGGTCCTTGTGCTCAAACTCATAGATGATCTGGTTGAAGGAGGACTGGTCGCTGACATAGCCGTGCTCCTCGGTGACCGGCACGTCCATGTCCTCCACACACTTAAACTCGTCGAAGCCGAGCAGCGGGTAGGCCTGGTTGCGCTGCCAGGAAGTGCGCTCGCCGGGGTGGAAGGCCAGGGTACGGTAGCCATTTTCCCTGAGCAGCGAGGCCAGCGAAGCCGACGGCTCCAGAATGTACTGCTGATAAGGGATGCTGCCCGACGGCAGAAAGGCCATCGAGTTGCCGGTCAGAAACTCAAACTCACTGGCGCTGGTGCCCGCGCCGAACACCGAGGTGTAGGTATGGCCAAAGATGAGGTTGTCCAGCGAGTCGATGTAGTCGGTGACGCTCTCGCTCAGCGAAAGGTTTCCGAAATCCTCAAAGTCCGCCCAGGACTCGTTCATGATAGCGACGATGTTGGGGCGGGTGTCGGTCGAAACGGCCGGCTCCTTTTCGGTGACGCCGGCGGCGATGCGCTCAATGTTTTCAGCAGAGGGATCCTGCGGCTCCTCCACCGACATGAACTGGGTGTTGCGCAGAAAGACCGCCAGCGCCCCGTCCTGCGAGTAGGAGCCGGACTGGTCCCAGACATCGGTCTGGATGCCGAAGGTTTCCAGCGCGGCGGGATGCAGCACCGGGTAAGCGCAGGCCGCGATGGCGCACAGGTAGCCCGCCCGCAGCCGCAGCCGGTTTTTGGAGGGGCGAAACCTCCCGCACAGCAGCTGCTTGCGCAGCAGAAAGATCATCCCCGCCAGCAGCAGGAGGCAGACCACCATCTGCAAATTGAGCGAGAAGCGGTAGCTGTCCGCCACCGCCGCCGCTGTCCCCAGGGCAGTGAAGTCCCACGGCAGGATGGGGGTGCCGCGAAACAGCGAAACGTAGTAGTTGGCGATCCCCCACACAAAGCACAGGACGTGGGTAATCACACTGCACAGAACGATGTAGTTGGTCAGGGCGCACAGGGTGAAATGCACCACCCCGATGCACAGGTAGTTGGCAAGCAAAACACTGAGCGAATAATCCCAGGGCAGGTTGCCGCAGTAAGCAAACTGCATCAGATAAAAGGCGGTAATGGGGGTGAGCAGCATCAGCAGGGCAAGAAACGTCTCCTGCCGCGAAAAATGCCGGCGCACAAATTCTTTTACACGATTCATGATCGGATGGATTCCTTTCTAACACAAAAAATGAAAGCGGTCGTCCTTCCCTTATCCAAACGGGAAAGGCGGTCGATTTTCGTCAAAAAATCAAGGGCATGTAAAAATCATGTAAAAGCTATTATAGAACAATTGTCGGGGAATGTCAAAGGGAAATGGATGGGGATGGATTTTATTTTGGTGGGGTGAAAAGTTTCGTTTCAGGGGCTGGGGCTTGTGGCCTAAAATAGAAAAACCTCCCGGTGGGAGGTTTTTCTGGGTTGTACGATATAGTGAATTTGCTGGGAACTTTTTCTCTTACAAAAGCCCATCTCAAGCTCGGGAAGCTGAACTGTGTTCAGCTTCAGGTCACGCTACACCAAGCCAAATTTTCAGCCAGCTACAAGCGTGACTTGGCGCTTGAACGATAAAGGGATTTCGCCGTTTCTCTGCAAACCTGGGAAGTTGAACGCAGTTCAACTTCGAGTCACGCAACGCATAATCTATTTTCCCTGCCAGCTACAAGCGTGACTTGGCGACCAAAGGCTTTGCCTTTGGAAACCACAAGCTTTTGAAAAAGCTTGACCAAAACTTTTATTTTCCGGAATCCGGTGCCGCGAGGTAAAAAGCCAAGGCCCCGCACTTAACCAATGCGTGAATTGGGCGCGGCATCATGCCGCCGCGAATCGGGTGCAGGCTCAGCCTGCGCGCAGCATCATGCCGCCGCCGCACGGGCAAAGGCTTTTTTGCGGACCAGGAAGAAGCAGAGCAGATGAACGCCCGCTGTCAGAATCCAGGAAATCGGGTAGGAGACGTACAGGCAGTCCAGCGTGTGCTCCACCTGGAAGATGGTGAAGATCCAGATAATACGGAACGCGCAGGCGCCGGTCAGCGATACCAGCATCGGCATGATCGAATAGCCCATGCCGCGGATGCTGCCCACCATGACGTCCATCAGGCCGCACAGGAAATAGGTCGCGCAGACATAGCTCATACGGGTGATGCCGTAGGCAATAACCTCCGGGTCGGTGGTGTAGATGCTCAGCAGCTGCTCGCCCAGCAGGTAAGCGCCGCCGCCCAGCAGGATGCCGACCGCCGACACGACGCACAGGCACTCGAACAGGATTTTGTTGACACGGCCAAACTGCTTGGCGCCCATGTTCTGGCTGGTGAAGCTCAGAGAGGTCTGGTAGACCGCGTTCATCGCGTTGTAGACAAAGCCCTCGATGTTGCTGGCCGCGGTGTTGCCCGCCATGACCTGCGAACCGAAGGAGTTGACCGAGGACTGAATCAGCACGTTGGAAAGGCTGAATACGATACCCTGCAGGCCCGCCGGCAGGCCGATGCGCAGCATCTGGCCGAGCTGGTTGAGGTGGAATTTCAGGTGCTTAAAGTCCAGATGGCAGGGGCCCTCCATCTTCATCAGGCACAGCAGAACCAGAACCGCCGAAACGGTCTGGGAAATGATGGTCGCCAGCGCGACGCCCGCAACGCCCATGTGGAATACGATGACAAAGAACAGGTTCAAAAAGACGTTGATGACGCCGGCCAGGGTCAAAAAGTAAAGCGGGCGCTTGGTGTCGCCGATCGCCCTGAGGATGGCCGAGCCAAAGTTGTAAAGCATGAAGGAAGGCATCCCCACAAAGTAAATGCGCATGTACAGCACCGACTGATCAATGACATTGTCCGGGGTGCCCATCAGCTCCAGCAGCGGGCGCGCCAAAGCAATACCGACAAAGATCAGAAAGACGCCGCCGATCAAGGCGGTCAGAACCGAGGTATGTACCGCGCCATGCACGCCGTCATAGTCCCGCGCGCCGTAGTTGCGCGCAACCACAACGTTCGCGCCGACCGAGATGCCGACAAACAGGTTGATAATCAGGTTGATCAGCGCGCTGGTAGAGCCGACCGCCGCCATCGCCTCGCTGCCGGTAAAGCGTCCGACAACCACGATGTCCGCCGCGTTGAACAGAAGCTGCAAAATGCCGGAGATCATCAGCGGGATGGAAAAGATCAGGATCTTGCTCAAAAGCGGACCGCTGCACATATCCATTTCGTATGATTTCTTCATGACACACATCCTTTTCTACATCAAGATTACTCTCGCCCGTCCCTCAAATTGATTCTGCCCGGGGCCGGAACCTTCCAATATTGTTTATTATAGGCAAGGTCCGCCCGAAATGCAATAGTGAAGTTGCACACTCTCGGGCAAAAAAACACAGAAAATTTTACCGTTAATTAACACACGCTTTACAATGCGGCCCCGCCACTCCCCAAAGGGGCCATACAGAAAAAGTCCGGAACATACTGTTCCGGACTTTTTCTCCATGAAAATTTATCGCATGAGCATGTCGGCAGCGTCGAACAGGCGCTGTTCGATGATTGGAATCTGCTGTTTGTCGTTAGTGACGATGGTCAGGTAGACCTTGATCTTCGGTTCGGTTCCGGACGGACGGACAATCACCTTCAGATTGTTTTCCAGATCGTACTCCAGCACGTTGGAGGTCGGCAGCGAAATGTCCGCCTCGCCGCCGCTGCGGAAATCCTTGCGCTTGGAAATCTGGTAGTCCGCGCAGGCCAGCACCTTGTAGCCGGAGAAGCTCTTTGGCGGGTTCTCGCGCAGCCGCTTCATGATGCCTGCCATCGTCTCCATGCCCTCGGTTCCCTCGTAGGTGTAGCCTTTGACCTTGGAGGCGTAGACGCCAAAGCGGGCGAAGATGTCGTTCAGAGCGTCGATCAGTGTCTTGCCCTGTCTCTTATAGTACTGCGCCATCTCGCAGATAATCATCGAGCCGTTGACCGCATCCTTGTCGCGCACATGGCCGCCGGTCATGTAGCCGTAGCTCTCCTCAAAGCCAAGCAGGAAGCGGTTTTCCTCGCCCTTCTGCTCCAGCAGGGTGATCTGCTCACCGATGTACTTGAAGCCGGTGAGGACGTTGATCATCTGGATGCCGTAGCTCTTGGCGACCACGTCAGCTAAAGGGGTGGAGACAATCGACTTGACCGCTACCGGGTTCTTTGGCATGGTGCCCTGCGCGATGCGCTGCTTGGCGATATAGTCCAGCATCAGCACACCCACCTCGTTGCCGGTCGGCAGGATGTACTCACCGTGGTGGTTGACCGCGATGCCGACACGGTCCGCATCCGGGTCGGTGGCCAGCACCAGGTCGCCGTCAATCTTCTTGCACAGCTCGATGCCCAGCTCCAGAGTGGATTTTTCCTCCGGGTTTGGATATGGGCAGGTCGGGAAGTGGCCGTTCGGCAGCTCCTGTTCCCGCACCACCGCAATGTTCTCAATGCCGATGCGCTGCAGAATGCGGCGGACCAGCTTGTTTCCGGTGCCGTTGAGCGGGGTGTAGACCACCTTCAGGTCGCTCTTTTCCACCGGCGCCTTGCTGACGCGCAGCGCAAAGACGCGGTCCAGATACCGGTCCACCAGCTCGTCGGAGATGTACTCGATCATGCCGGTGCGCAGCCCCTCCTCCAGCGAGATCTTTTTGACCCCGTCAAAGATGTCGGTCTTGCTGGCAAGCTCCAGCACCTTGGCGGCAGCCTGCGGGTTGAGCTGGCAGCCGTCCTCGCCGTAGGCCTTGTAGCCGTTATACTTGGAGGGGTTGTGGCTGGCGGTGATGACGATGCCGGCGCTGCAGTGCAGCTGACGAACCGCAAAGGAAAGGGTCGGGGTCGGCATCAGTTCCTTAAACAGGTACGCCTTGACGCCGTTGGCCGCAAAGACTCGCGCGGTGACGTTGGCAAACAGATCGCTCTTGATGCGGCTGTCATAGGCGATGGCCACCGACGGATTCTCAAATTTCTCCTTGACATAGTCGGCCATGCCCTGGGTGGCAAGCGCGACGGTATAAATATTCATCCGGTTGGTGCCCACGCCCAGAATGCCGCGCAGTCCGGCGGTGCCGAACTCCAGCATCTTGACAAAGCGCTCCTTGATCTCGTGGTCGTTGCCCTCGATGTCCACCATCTCTGCAATCAGATCCGGATCTTCCAGATGCTTGGACTTCCAAATGTTGTATGTGTCAAGATAGTTCATCCCAATCATCCTTTCTAATGTTCGTCATTTCCCATGTGGTTTTTCGCACAAGATTATGTGCAAATTAAATATATCCCATTTTTATTCTATGACTTTTTTATTAAAAAGTCAACAAAAACCGGTCGAAAACCCCGGCCTTTTCAGGAAAATTTTCCGTTTATTCACACAGCCAACAGAAAATCGACCGCTTTCTTCCCTTTCCGCCTGTACAACCCGCGCGGCGGCAAGCGAAAACGGATTGATTTTCCAGCCGCAATTGTTTATAATAAAAGACAGAAAAAGACGTTCCAGACAGATGGCATCCACAGGGACGAGGCTTTCAGATTAAGGAGGAATTTTTCTATGTTAGTTTCTGCAAAAGAAATGCTGGACAAGGCAAAGGCCGGCAAGTACGCGGTTGGACACTTCAACATCAACAACCTGGAGTGGACCAAGGCGATCCTGCTCACTGCGCAGGAGAATAACTCCCCGGTTATCCTGGGCGTATCCGAAGGCGCCGGCAAGTACATGGGCGGCTACACCACCGTCGTCGGCATGGTCAACGGCATGATCAAGGAGCTCGGCATCACCGTTCCGGTTGCGCTGCACCTCGACCACGGCAGCTATGAGGCGGCCAAAGAGTGCATCGAGAAGGGCTTCTCCTCGGTTATGTTCGACGGTTCCAAGTATGACATCGAAGAAAACGTCGCCAAGACCAAGGAGATCGTCGCGCTGGCACACGCCAAAGGCGTCTCGGTTGAGGCCGAGGTAGGCGCCATCGGCGGCGAAGAGGACGGCGTGCTGGGCGGCGGCGAGATCGCGGACCCGGACGAGTGCGCCAGCATCTGTGAGCTGGGCGTCGACATGCTGGCTGCCGGCATCGGCAACATCCACGGCGTCTACCCGGAAAACTGGCCCGGCCTGCGCCTGGACGTGCTGGCAAAGATCCAGGAAAAGACCGGCACCATGCCGCTGGTTCTGCACGGCGGCACCGGCATCCCGGACGAGATGGTCAAGGACGCCATCAGCAAGGGCGTTTCCAAGATCAACGTCAACACCGAGTGCCAGATCGTCTTCACCGAAGCGACCCGCAAATATTTTGAGGAGAACAAGGACCAGCAGCCAAAGGGCTTCGACCCAAGAAAGGTCCTCAAGCCGGGCTTCGAGGCCATCAAGGCAAAGGTCAAGGAGAAGATGGAGCTGTTCGGCTCGATCGACAAGGCCTAAAAACTATCTTTTGGACAAATCTTTTTGCGGGAGAAGGGCGCTTCCTTCTCCCGCTTTCTGTCACAAGGAGGTGTCAGGATGCAATACCAGCCCAAAACCATCCGCCTGCGGGACGGCTCCCAGGCGCTGTTCCGCCAACCCACGCCGCAGGACGCTGCCGGGATGGTCCAGTACATGAAAACCTGCTACGCCCAGACCCCTTACCTGCTGCACTCCCCCGAAGATTTTCAGATGACAGAGGAGCGGGAAGCGGCATTCCTCGAAAAGGTGCTGCAATCGGAGTACGACCTGATGATCGTCTGCGAAATCGACGGGGAGATCGCCGGCAACTGCCAGCTCTCCTTCCACAACAAACCCAAGACCCGCCACCGCGCCGATGTGGCCATCGCCCTGATTCAGAAGTACTGGAGCCGCGGCATCGGCACCGCCATGTTTGAGGAGATGATCCGCCTCGCCAAAGAGCGCGGCGTCGAGCAGCTCGAGCTGGAGGTCATGGAGGGCAACAACCGCGCCATCCGGCTGTATGAGAAGTTCGGCTTTGAGCGGTTCGGCGTCCGCCCAAACGCCATCCATCTGAAAGACGGCACCCGCCTGCGGGAGCTCTTGATGGTCAAGGTCCTCTAAGCCGCAGCAATTTGGGGACTATATCCAAAGGAGGAACCGATGAAAGCAATCTCCCATCTGCCCGCCGGCTACCGTCAAATCGACTCGATCGACCTGCAGAAGGACAAAAAAGCCGCCCTCACCGTCAATGCCCTCGCCCTGCTGATCGGCGCGGCGATGATTCTGGGCGCAAATCTGTTTGTCCCAATCACCTCGCTGTTCACCGGGTCGGACAGCCTGACCGTCGGCCTGCGGTTTTTGGTGCTGGGCGTCTCCATCTTCGCTTATCTGTTTTTGCACGAGCTGGTCCACGGCATTGTCATGAAGGCGCTGGGCACCAAAAAGGTCCGGTACGGCTTCACCGGCCTGTACGCCTTTGCAGGCAGCGACGACTATTACGACAAAAGCGGCTACCTGACCGTTGCCCTGGCCCCAATTCTGACCTTTGGCGTTCTGTTTGCCGCCATCCTCCCGCTTGTTCCGCAGGGGTGGTTTTGGGTCGTCTATCTTTTGCAGGTCATCAACCTTTCCGGCGCCGCCGGCGACCTGTTTGTGACCGTCCGGTTTGCCCAGCTGCCAAAGGACATCGCCGTCAGGGACTGCGGGGTCAGCATGACGGTCTACTCGAAAAGCGAATGTTAAACGAAAACCCGCGTAGGGAGGGAAAATCATTTCCCTCCTTCCTTTTTTAGAAAAAGATTGCGGCAAAAAAACTTTTTTATTTTCTTTACAAAAATGGCGACATCATCCGCTCTTCTTCGGTTGATTCATCCGCCAAATCCGTTTATAATAAAAAGAGCAGTTTGCAAAGGGTATAATCCGACGCCCCGCGCGCACACTATTCCGGAAGAAATCTTTCTACGGAGGTGCGGCGTATGGGCCGAAAGAAAAAGGAACCGCAGGAAAAGCTGAATCACTCCCCCGTCAACGAAGCGCCGGAGGGCGGCGATTCTGCGGAATATGAGGAGATGTCCGACCAGTCCGAACAGATCATGCAGACCGGTTCGGTCACCGTGACCAAAGCAAAACACGTCATCCACTGCCTGACCATCGTCGGGCAGATCGAGGGGCACTACATCCTGCCCCCGCAGAACAAAACCACCAAGTATGAACACGTCATCCCCCAGCTGGTCGCCATCGAGCAGGACCCCTCCATCGAGGGGCTGATGATTATCCTGAACACCGTCGGCGGAGACGTGGAGGCGGGGCTGGCCATCGCGGAGCTGATTTCCGGGATGAAAAAGCCGACCGTCTCGCTGGTGCTGGGCGGCGGGCACTCGATCGGTGTGCCGCTGGCCTGCAGCGCGCGGCAGTCGTTCATCGCGCCGTCGGCCACCATGACCGTCCACCCGGTGCGGATGAACGGCCTGGTGCTGGGCGTGCCGCAGACGCTGTCCTACTTTGACCGGATGCAGGAGCGCATCGTGCGGTTTGTCACCGACAATTCCAAAATCTCCTCCAAGGACTTCCGGCGGCTGATGATGAACACCGGGGAGCTGGTGATGGACGTCGGCACCGTACTGGACGGCGAAAAGGCGGTGGAGGAGGGGCTCATCGACCATCTGGGCGGCTTGAGCGAGGCCATCGCCTGCCTCTATGAGATGATTGAGAGCGGGGACAGCGGCAAAAAGGCAGCCAAAAAAGCAGCCAAAGGCCGCCGCACCGCCAAGGCAAAAGGGGGCAAGCAGAAATGATCCTCCACTCCATCGTCCCCGTCGAGGCCATGCAGCAGATGGTAGCCGACTGGCAGGCGCAGGGGATGCAGCAGCCCGCCCGGCAGACCTTCTTCCTTTCCGCCACCTGCGCGGTGGAGGGCACGGTACAGGATGGACAACTGACCGTCGAGCGCATCTTTTCCACCAACCCTGCCGATTTCCTGGGCAAAGAGCTGTTTCCGTCAGCTCCTGTCTCCCTTTCCTGGCTGCCCAGGACCTACCCCTTCCCCTAAAAAATTGCGCGCTTCCCCTGCGCGCTTACATAAAAAAGCCGGAGCCTTGTGGGAAAGCCTCCGGCAGTCACTCAATCGCCCTTTCCGGCAGCGTTTTTTCCTGCGCTGCCTTTGATAAAAAACGACCAAAAAGGCGCAGCGCCACGCTGCCCGCGCTTTAAGGAGAGATGATATGGCAAGCAAAAAAACTTCTTCCCGCGGCAAAAGCGCCGCCGCAAGCGAAAAGGAGCAAAAGAACCGCGAGGCGCACTCCCGCCAGCAGTTCTGGGCAATCGTCGTCTTTGCTGTGGCGGTGTTCATCATGGCCACCACCCTGATCGAGGGGCAGAACGTCTGGAACTGGATACATAACTTCTTTCTCGGGATGTTCGGCTGGAGCGCCTACCTCATCGCCCCGCTGCTCTTTTACATCTCGATCATGACCACCCTGGACAAGCCCATCGGCCTGGTCGGGCACAAGGTCTGGCAGACCATGCTGCTCATCTGCCTGCTCAGCGGCGCCACCCAGGTGTTCGGCAGCGGCATCCCCAACGGCAACCTGATTGAAAAGTTTCTCACCCTGTTCCAGAACGGCATCGACGGGCACGGGGGCGGCGCGGTGTCCGGCATCTTCGGCCTTCCGCTGCTGTACTGGTTCGGCCCCACCGGCGCCAAGGTGACGATGGTGCTGCTGATCTTTGTGGTCATCATGGTGCTGACCGGCGGGACGCTGATCGGCCTGTACCAGTCAGCCAAAAAGCCGATGAAAAAGATGGAGGAGGTCTATGTCGCCCACTCCGAGATCCGTGAGCAGCAGCGCCAGCTGCGGCAGGAACAGATGGAGCAGGAACAAAGCAAGCCGCACTTTAACATCAACATCCCCGTTGCCGGGCAGGAATCGCCCGACGACGAGCCGCCCCTTCTGACCGATGGCGGCTTTAACCCCAGCAGCTTCTTTAACGCCAAGCGCAAAAAGGAGCAGGAGCTCCAGCAGATGCAGCAGGCCCAGCAGGAGGACACCCGCAAGGGCCGCGCCGCCATCAAGGAGAGACTTGCCCAGGAGCGCGCCGAGCAGAAGCGCCAGGAAGAGGAGCGCGCCCGCCAGATTGCCCAGCAGCGCGACGAGCTGCAGGAGGCGGTGGGAACCGAAGCCTTCTGGAACCCGCCCTCTGAGGAATCCCTGGACGAGACAGCTTCCGTCTCCCCGGCAGCAGCCGACACCGACGAGCCAGTCAGCTCCCCCTATCTGGACGATTTAATCAACCGCGTGGCCTCCGGCAAGCCCTCCCTTGCCAAGGAGGACCAGACGGTGCTGCACACCTTAAAATCGAACATGCCCATCCCGCCGGTGCGCCCGGTGGCGGACTCACAGCAGGCGCAGCGCACCATGAAGCTGTTTGAGGAAAACCTCGGCGACGTGCAGCAGACCGGCCTTTCCTGGGAGGACAGCCCCGATGTGGAGGACGACGGCCTGATCGCCCCGGAGGATTTCCACTTCGGCGAGCACTTCGAGCAGCCAGAGCCACAGCCGGCGGTTGAGGAAATCCCACTGCCGCAGGCTTCCGCTCCAGAGGAGGTTCCAGAGGAACTGCCGGAAGAGCCAGCCGCCTCCTTTGACCCGGACAATATCCATCTGGAGGAGGAGCCGGAGGTAGAGGACCTGCTCCCCACCCCTGAGCGCAGGCAGACAACCCATGAAATTATCGAGGTCTCCCCCGACGAAATCAGAGCCCAGGGCATGAGCCTGGAGGGCGTCTCCCACTCGGCGGACCAACCCGAGCCGGAGGAGCCGGAAGAACCCCCGTACATCCCGCCTCCGATCGATATTCTCAACGAGATCGAAAAGCCCAACGAGGAAAACCTGCAGGAGGAGCTGCGCTCCAACGCCGAGAAGCTGGTCACCACCCTGCAGAGCTTTGGCGTGCAGACCCGCATCATCGACATCGCCCGCGGCCCTGCCGTCACCCGCTATGAGCTGCAGCCGTCGGCCGGCGTCAAGATCAGCAAGATCACCAACCTCGCCGACGACATTGCCTTAAACCTCGCCGCCTCCGGCGTGCGCATCGAGGCACCCATCCCCAACAAGCCCGCCGTCGGCATCGAGGTGCCCAACAAGGTGGTCAGCACCGTCTCGATCCGGGAGATCATCGACTCCCCCGAGTTCCAGCAGGCCAAAAGCCCGCTGGCGGTCGCCCTGGGCCGGGACATCGCCGGCAAGGTGACCATCGCAGATCTGGCCAAGATGCCGCACACCCTGATCGCCGGCTCCACCGGTTCCGGCAAGTCGGTGTGCATCAACTCGCTGATCGTCAGCATGCTCTACCACTCCACCCCGCAGCAGGTCAAGCTGGTGCTCATCGACCCGAAGATGGTCGAGCTTGGCATCTACAACGGCATCCCGCACCTCTTAATCCCGGTCGTCACCGACCCCAAAAAGGCCGCGGGCGCCCTCTCCTGGGCGGTCAACGAGATGCTGAACCGCTACCAGCTCTTTAAGGACTACAGCGTGCGCGATATGGCCGGCTTTAACCGCGCCGCCGAGAAAAACGGCCTGAAGCCGATGCCGCAGATTGTCATCATCATCGACGAGCTGGCCGACCTGATGATGGCCGCCCCCGGCGAGGTGGAGGATTCGATCTGCCGCCTGGCGCAGATGGCCCGCGCCGCCGGCATGCACCTGGTCATCGCCACCCAGCGCCCCTCGGTCGACGTCATCACCGGCGTCATCAAGGCCAACATCCCCTCCCGCATCGCCTTTGCGGTCTCCTCGCAGATCGACTCCCGCACCATCCTGGACGCCAGCGGCGCGGAAAAGCTGTTGGGCCGCGGCGACATGCTCTTCTCCCCCATCGGCTCCTCCAAGCCGACCCGCGTGCAGGGCTGCTTTGTCACCGACGGGGAGGTGGAGCGGATTGTCGAATTCATCAAGCAGTCCGGCCAGAAGATGACCTATGACGAGCAGATTCTGCAGGAGATCGACCGTCACGCCGTCACCGACAAAAAGAAGGGCAAGGATAAGGACGACGGAGGCGGCTTCTCGGACGAGGACGAGATGCTGCCCAGCGCCATCGAGATTGTGGTCGAGACCGGACAGGCCTCCACCTCGATGCTGCAGCGGCGCTTAAAGCTCGGCTACGCCCGCGCCGCCCGCCTGATGGACGCCATGGAGGAAAAGGGCATCATCGGCCCGTTCGAGGGCAGCAAGCCCCGCCAGGTGCTCATCACCAAGGAGCGCTGGATCGAGATGAAGATGATCGCCGCCGCAAAGGCGGAGGATAACCGGCGCAACTATTAAAGCAGGGAGGTGCCTTTTGTGTCTGTCCTGCTGGATCTGTGCATTGAGTTTCTGGGAGATATAGCCGATTTGCTGATCGAAAAGTTCACCGGCAAAAAGAAAAAAGGCTCCCAGAAGAAAGCAACCCCCGACCATTCCAGACTATAAAAGAACCGGCTGCCGCGCAAACAATGCGCGGCAGCCGGTTTTGTTTTGTACCGAAAAGGTAAGAAAAAAGCAGAGGAAAGTTTCTCAAAACTTTCCTCTGCTTTGGATAGCTGTACTGGAACAAAGAGATCAATTGATTTTTATTCCTCATCCTCGCGGGTGGCTGCATCCAGCAGGCGTCCGATCTGCTCGCGCTCCTGCTCGGTGCCCTGCGGCAGCACCGCTTCGGCAGCCGAAGCGTCAAATTCTGCTTCTGCCTTCCCTTCCGCAAATGCGTCAGCATTTGGCGACGATGAACCTTCAGATTCATCGTCTTTTTCCACCGCCGCGATGCCGATGATGCTGGTCTCATTGTCGACCTTCATCACCTTGACGCCGCCGGCGTAACGGGACTGTTTGGAAATCTGATCGGCCGGGATGCGGATGATGACGCCGCTGTCGGTAATCAACATGATGTCGTTGTTGTCGTCCACCTTCTCAAAGCCCGCTACCGGACCATTCTTGTCGCAGTAATAGTTGCGCAGGCCCTTGCCGCCTCTGGACTGCAGGCGGTACTCGGAGAGGTCGGTGCGGCGTCCCAGGCCGGACCTGGAGACGGTGAGGATGTCCTTGCCCGCTTCGGCGACCACCATGCCGATTACCTCATCGCCCTCCTCCAGGGTAATGGCCTTGACGCCGCGGGCGGTTCTGCCCATCGAGCGGGCATCCTGCTCGTTAAAGCGGATGCTCATGCCGTTTTTCGTCGCCAAGATGACATCGTCGCTGCCGCCGGTGATCTTCACCCATGCCAGCTCGTCGCCCTCGTCGAGGTTGATGGCGATCAGGCCGCTCTTGCGCACGTTCATGTAGGCGTTGTATTCGGTGCGCTTGATGACGCCGTGGCGGGTAACCATGACGTAGTACTTATCCTCCGCCGCGATGTCGCCGGTCTTGATGACGCAGGTGATCTTCTCCTCCTGCTCCAGCGGCAGGATGTTGACCACATTGGTTCCGCGCGAGCTGCGGGAGCCTTCCGGAATCTCATATCCCTTGATGCGGTAAACCTTGCCCTTGTTGGTGAAGAACATCAGGTAATCGTGGGTGGAGCAGGTGTAGATCTCGCTGACAAAGTCCTCGTCCCGGCGGCTCATGCCGCTGATGCCGCGTCCGCCGCGGCGCTGGGTCTTGTAGACATCCAGCGGCTGGCGCTTGAGGTAGCCAAAGTGGGTCAGGGTGACCACGCACTCCTCCTGCGGAATCAGGTCCTCGATGTCGACCTCGCCCTCCACCGCGGCAAGCTCGGTGCGGCGTGGGTCGTTGAACTTCTCCTTGATTTCCAGCAGCTCCTCCTTGACAATGGCGCGGACCTTCTTCTCGTCGGCCAGGATGGCGTTGTACTCGGCGATCTTGGCGTGCAGCTCATCCACCTCGGCCTGGATCTTCTCGCGCTCCAGCCCGGCCAGACGGCCCAGCGGCATCTGCACAATGGCCTGCGCCTGCACGTCGTCCAGACCGAACCGCTCCATCAAGGCAACCTTGCCTTCCTGCACGGTGTAGTGGGAGCGGATAATCGAGATGACCTCGTCGATGTAGTCCAGCGCAGTCATCAAGCCTTCCAAAATGTGGGCGCGCTCCTTGGCCTTTTTCAGGTCAAAGATGGTCCTGCGGGTGATGATCTCTTCCTGGAACTTGATGTATTCGTCCAGCATCTGGTGCAGGGTGAGCGTCTTTGGCTCGCCGCCCACCAGCGCCAGCATGATGACGCCGACGGTGTCCTGCAGCTGGGTGTAGGAGAACAGCTGATTTAAGACAATCTGTGCGTTGGCGTCCCGCTTTAACTCGATGACGATCTTCATGCCCTTGCGGCTGGACTCGTCGCGGATATAGCTGATCTGATCGATCTTCTTCTCCTTGACCAGCTCCGCGATGCGCTCGATTAAGCGCGCCTTGTTGACCATGTAGGGGATCTCGGTGACGACAATCCGCTCGCGGCCGTTCTTCATCTCCTCGATGTGGGTCTTGGCGCGCAGGGTGATCTTGCCGCGGCCGGTCGCGTAGGCCGCGCGCACACCGGAGCGCCCCATGATGATGCCGCCGGTCGGGAAGTCCGGGCCCTTGATGTGGGTCATCAGCTGCTCCAGGCTGGCGTTGGGATTATCCAGCAGGCAGCAGACGCCGTCGATGACCTCACCCAGGTTGTGCGGCGGGATGTTGGTCGCCATGCCGACCGCGATGCCGGTCGAGCCGTTGACCAAAAGGTTCGGGAAGCGGCTGGGCAGAACCACCGGCTCCTGCAGGCGGTCGTCGTAGTTTGGCCGGAAATCGACCGTCTCTTTATCGATGTCGGTGAGCATCCGCATCGAGATTTTGCTCATCTTGGCCTCGGTGTATCGGTAAGCCGCCGGCGGGTCGCCGTCGATCGAGCCGAAGTTGCCGTGGCCGTGCACCAGCGGATAGCGCAGCGAAAAGTCCTGCGCCAGGCGCACCAGCGCGTCATAGACCGAGGCGTCGCCGTGCGGGTGGTATTGGCCCAGCACGTTGCCGACGGTGTCCGCGCACTTGCGGAAGGCGCGCTCCGGGTACAGGCCGTTGCCGTACATGGTGTACAGGATACGGCGGTGAACCGGCTTCAGACCGTCCCGCACGTCCGGCAGAGCGCGGCTGGCAATGACCGACATGGAGTAATCCAGATAGGCATCCTTCATCTCCTGCTCAATATCTTTTTGGATCAGGTTCTCACCCGATGTCAGGTTTTCACCCGATGTATTCATCTGTTCTCATTCCTTTCCACACAAGCCGGCAAGACTATTTCTGGGTCAAATCGTGATAAGCCTGCGGCGCCTTCTGCTGCATCAGGCTGGCAAGCTCCTGCGCCTGCTCCACATTCAGCACACTTTTGGGGATGACATAGACGTGGTTGCCCTGATAGACAATCGAGAAGCAGTGCTTGAGCTGATAGCAATGGGCAATCTCGCTGTAGGCAACCTCTTTTTCGTTCAGGTAGAGCTTCTCCTCCCCCACAATGACACGCTGGTCGCCCTCCTCCTCAAAGGCCTTTGCAATCGCGCGGTTGGCCTTCTGGTAACTGTTTCGCAGCACCAGCGCCATGGCGCCCAGCACAATGGCAAAGACCAGCGCAAAGCCGTTGCCGCTGTAGGCATACCAGATGACCTGCGCGCACATCAGCAGCGTCAGGATCACAAACAGGCGCTTTGGCTTTTTGTTGGTGCCGTCGGCCTTGTCGGTGGCCTCCAGGCCCTCAAAAATATCGACATAGCGCACCGCAAAGTCGATGCGGTAGCCTTCCGGAGCGTCGTCCTGCGGGGTCTCCTCCAGCTGCTCCTGTTCCTGTGCCTGCTCCATCTCCTCGTTTTGTTCCAGCTGTTCCTGCTGCTGTTCCATCTTCTCTTCAAGCGGTTGCATGATTTAGCCCTCTTTTCTTGTTTGATGTGTTGGGGTCCCTCTCTATTTTCCCAGCGCTGCCACCTGCTCGCGGATCACCGGGTCCGCCTGCTCCAGCGCGGTTTTTGGGATGATGATTCTCTTGCCGTTTTTGATCTTGAGCACCAGCGTCTGATCGTTTTTTTCCACCTCAAAGATTTCGCTGCACAAGGTGGTGCTGCGGTGCCTGCCATTTAAAAAGCAGACGATCTTATCCGGCTCGAAGGCGTATTCCATCGGTTCCAGCAGGCTCGTATCCTTTTTGAGCTCCTTGGAAACCGAATGCCGCAGCGCGATGGGAAACATGACAAAGTTATAAAACAGGTTAAAGAGCTGAAAGACGATCATCAGCACGCCGGCCACCAGGTAGATTTCCGACATCCATCCCTCCATAAAGGCGCCGCGGTAGATGGCCACACAGCCCACAACGGTGAACAGCACCGCCCACAGGATGGCCCGCTGGCGGCCCTTTTTGATCTGATCCTGCGAATGGGCCATGGCATAGTCGATGTAGTGCTGCTCGGTCAGCTGGATGGTCATGCGGTGCTCAAAATCGTTGACCGAGCGCTTCTCGGATGTGTTCTGTACTTTTTCTTTTTTCATAACCGGGCTCTCCTAGATATCCAGATTGTTGACAAATTTGGCGTTCTGCTCGATGAACTCCCTTCTGGGGGCAACCTTGTCGCCCATCAGGATGGTGAAGATCTCGTCAGCCCGCTCGGCGTCGGCCATGGTCACCTGAATCATGGTGCGGCGCTCCGGGTCCATGGTGGTCTCCCAAAGCTGCTCGGCATCCATCTCGCCAAGACCTTTGTAGCGCTGGATATCCACCTTGCCGCCATCGGCGCCAAGCTCCGCGATGTACTGGTCGCGCTGCGCGTCCGAATAGGCGTAGCGCACCTTTTTGCCGCGGGACAGCTTAAACAGCGGCGGCTGTGCCAGATAGATGTGTCCCTGCTCGATCAGCGGGCGCATGAAGCGGAAGAAGAAGGTCAGCAGCAGCGTGCGGATGTGCGAACCGTCGACATCGGCATCGGCCATGACGATGACCTTGCCGTAGCGCAGCTTTTCCAGGTCGATCTCGTCGCCAACCCCGCAGCCCAGCGCGGTGATGACCGGCAGCAGCTTCTCGTTGGTGTAGACCTTATCCAGCTTGACGCGCTCGACGTTGAGCATCTTGCCCCACAGCGGCAGGATGGCCTGGAAGGAGCTGTCCCTGCCCTGCTTTGCCGAACCGCCCGCCGAGTCTCCCTCGACGATATAGATTTCGGTGCGGACGTTGTCGTGGTCGGAGCAGTCGGCCAGCTTGCCCGGCAGGCTGACGCCCTCCAGGGCGGATTTGCGCTCGCGGGTGCGGTCGCGGGCCAGGCGGGCAGCCTCGCGCGCCTGGGCGGCGGTCAGCGCCTTTTCCATGATGACCTTGGCCGTGGCCGGGTTCTCCTCAAAGTAGGTGCTCATCTTGTCATAGGTGATGCGGTAGACCAGCGACCGGATCTCGGTGTTGCCGAGCTTTGTTTTGGTCTGTCCCTCAAACTGCGCTTCCTCCAGCTTGACCGAGATAATCGCCGTCAGGCCCTCCAGGACGTCCTCCACGCTGTATTTGTCGCTCTCCTTTTTAAAGACACCGGTCTTTTTGGCGTAGTCGTTAAACGCCTTCAGGAGGGCTGTGCGGAAACCGATCTCGTGGGTGCCGCCGTCCCCGGTGTGGATGTCGTTGGCAAAGGAGAGCAGGGTGGTGTTGTAGCTGTCGTTGTACTGCAGCGCCACCTCGACGGTGGAGCGGTCGCCCTCGCCGGAAAAATAGATGACGTCCTCGTGCAGCACATCCCAGATATTTTTCTTGCGCTCATGCAGGTAGGTGACAAAGCTGCGGATGCCGCCCTGATAGTGCAGCACCTCGCCCACCGGCTGCTCGCCGCGCTGGTCGGTGAAGGTAATGTTGACACCGCCGTTGAGGAACGCCTGCTCCCGCAGCCGCTTTAACAGCACCTCATAGTCGTAGGTGGTGGTTTCGGTGAAGATCTGCGGATCAGCCTTAAAGGCGATCTGGGAACCGGTCTCGGTGGTCGGCTCCATTCTTTGCAGATCGCAGACCGGCTTGCCGTACTCAAAGCGCTGGTAATAGCGGTAGTGCCCGTCGCAGACCTCCACCTCCAGCCACTCGGACAGGGCGTTGACGACCGAAGCGCCTACGCCGTGCAGTCCGCCGGACACCTTGTATCCGCCGCCGCCAAATTTGCCGCCGGCGTGCAGCACGGTAAAGACAACCGTCACCGCCGGGATGCCCAGCTTTGGCTGGATGCCAACCGGGATGCCGCGGCCGTTATCCTTGACGCGCACAATGTCCCCCGGCAGCAGGTCGACCAGGATCTTGGTGCAGTACCCGGCCATAACCTCGTCGATGGCGTTGTCCACAATCTCATAGACCAGGTGATGAAGACCCTGCGGCCCGGTGGAGCCGATGTACATGCCAGGGCGCTTGCGCACCGCGTCCAGCCCCTCCAGGACCTGAATATCACTGGCATCATACTTTTCGGTCACTGCCGGATTTTTTTCAGGTGTATTTTCCAAAGTGATTCCCTCCATCATTTTATCGTTTCAAAGCCCTTGTTTGCCAGGCGATTTTCCCTTTCCTTTTCTGCCCCTGTTCCCCTGCGGGAGAACGGCGAAAAAAGCGCGGCAAAACAGGGATTTTTCTTTTCCGAATACCTTTTTATTATACCATAAAACACGCTGTCTTTACAATGTTTTTTGGCGGATTTCTTTCTTCTTAATGGGCTTTTTTGAAAAAGGTCAAAAGCGGGTTGAGAGAAAGCCGCTCCGCCCCTTTTAAGCCCGCCCTTTTCGCCTTTTCACACCGGGATTTTCACAGATAAACGCAAAACAAAAAAGGCCGCCGACCGCGCTCGGTCAACAGCCCCTTTTTTATCTCTCGGCAGCCACTGTTCTACAAAATTCCCAGCCGCTGCACAAAGCCGCTTCTCTTTTTGAGGGTGGAGCAGGAAATCTGCGAAATGTAGACGGTGATCTCCCCCTTTTCCCGTCCGTCTCCGCTGCTGCAGACGATGAAGGATTTTGGCAGCTCGGTCGAGACGTTCACTACCCGATGCTCCTTCTCCTTGCCGCCCAGATACTCCTTGGTGATCTTGGAGACCGAGGTGTTTTCAATGTCGAAGATGCCGATGATGTCGCGGCTGCGCACCACCACATCCTGTCCCAGATGCAGATACATCCTTTCCGCCTCCTTTAAAAATCCTCGGTCCGCTGTAGCTGACCGGCATCGATCAAAAAGCTCCGGCCGTTGCGCAGTTCCCGAAAGCTCTCGTCGTCACAGCAGGTGACAAACACCTGCCAGTTGTCCAGATGGTTGAGCAGGTAATCCCGCCTGCCCGCGTCCAGCTCGCTCATCACATCGTCCAGCAAAACGATGGGAGCTTCGCTGGTGGTCTCCTCCACCATGCTGCACTCGGCCATCTTTAAAGCCAGCACACTGCTGCGCTGCTGCCCCTGTGAGCCGTACAGGCGCGCGGGAACCTCGTTGACCAGGATCTCCAGGTCGTCCCTCTGGGGGCCGCTGCGGGTGCTTCCCCGCTGGATATCCTCCTTGCGGTCGTGCAGCAGCTCCTCCCGGTAAAAGGCGCGCAGCTCCTCCCGGGTACACAGATGGGCGTCCTTGAGGCCGCACTGATAGCTCAGATCCATTCTTTCTCGCCCGGAGGAGATCCCCTCATAGACCTGCGCGGCCTTCGGGCGGATGCGCTCCACATACCGCGCCCTGCAAAAAGCGACCGAAGCGGCCGCTTTGGCCAGGTTTTCCTCCCAGACATCCATCGTGTCCTGCAGCTGCGGAAACTGGGCGATGTCCTTGAGCAGGGTGTTGCGCTGCAGCAGGATGCGCTGATACTCGCGCAGGTAATGGCTGTACTTTGGCATGAGCTGGCCGATGGCGGTGTCCAGGAATTTGCGTCGGAAGGCCGGCCCCTCCCGCACCAGCGACAGGTGCGCCGGCGAAAAGACCACCGCGTAAAACTGCCCGGCAAGCTCCGCCGCGCTTTCCAGCGGGACGCCGTTGAGGTGGACCGACTTCGACTTTTTCTCCAGCAGCGACTGGCTGGGCGCAAACAGCTCGATCGAGGCGGTCTGTTCCCGCATGGCGGTGGCAAAAACGGTGTGGACACTGCAGCGCTTCTGCCCAAAGCGGAGCATCTCCTTGTCCTTGGCGCCGCGGAAGCTCTTGGCGCCGGTGAACAGCCAGATCGCCTCGATGATGTTGGTCTTTCCCTGGGCGTTTTCCCCGTGGATGACATTGACCCCCGGCACCGCATTCAGCTGCATCGCAGCAATATTGCGAAAATTGTTCAGCTCAATGCTTGCAAGCCTCACCCGTTTTTCCCTCCTGCTTTACTCCGCGGCTGCCTCAAAGCGCCGGCCGTCCGCCTCCACCACGTCGCCGGGGCGGATCTTTTTGCCCCGCATGGTGCAGACTTCCCCGTTGACCTTCACCATTCCTTCCAGCACCATCTCCTTGGCCTGTCCGCCGGTATCGGTCAAACCCGCGTACTTCAAAAAAGAATCGAGCTTGATAAACTCGGTTGTAATCAAAACTTTCTCGGTATTAGTCATCGTTTTTCACCCTCACTGGCAGCACCAGGAACAGGAAGCTCTCCCCCTCCAGCGGCAGAATCCGCATCGGAGAGAGCGCGCCGTTAATCTCCAGCTTGACCATATCGCAGTCGGAAGCCTTGAGCGCGTCCATCAGATACTTGTTGTTAAAGCCCATGCTGACCGCCTCGCCGCTCATCTCGCAGTCCACCTCGTCGTGCGCCTTGCCCATCGAGGTCGAGCAGTTCAGCTGCACCTTCTGGTCCATCGCGGACAGGCGGATGGGGCTGCGCAGCCGGTCGGAGATCAGCAGAGAAGTTCTCTCCACCGCGTCGGTCAGGCTGCGGGTATTGATTTTAACCGTTGTCTTGCTGACCTTCGGGATGGCCGCATTGTAGTCGAGGAATTCGCCCTCCAGCAGGCGGGAGACAACGTAGTAACCGCCGATGCGGAAGACGATGTGCTTCTGCGACAGCGCAAGATAAGCCTCCTCGTCCTCCTCTTTGAGCAGCTTGGAGATCTCCGCCAGCGTTTTGCCCGGCACAATAAAGCGGGTGGTCAGGTCGGAGACAATCGGCTCCCTGCGCAGCGCCAGCCGGTAGCCGTCCACCGAAACCAGGGTGACGCAGGAGTCCTTGACGTCGAACAGAGAACCGGTGTGCACCGGCTTGGAGTCGGTGGTCGCGATGGCAAACAGCGTCTGGTCGATCATCGACTTGAGCACGCCCTGTTTGAGCACCAAATCCGACTGCTGCTCAAAGTTTGGCAGCTCCGGATATTCCTCCGCGTTGAGTCCCGGGATGGTAAATTCCGAAGCACCGCCGCGGATGGTTGCCAGGTCCCGCTCATCCGAGAGGATGCTGACCGTCTGCGCCGGGATGCGGCGAATAATGTCCAGCAGCAGTCTGGCTGACAGGATCAGCTGGCCGGGCTGCTCGGTTTTGGCCTCGATGGTGGTGACGATGCCCAGCTCCAGATCGTAGCCGGTCAGCTGCAGCTGGCCATCCTGCGCCTTGAGCAGGATGCCTTCCAGCGCCGGAACCGGCGATTTGGCGCAGGCAGCGCGCGCCACATTGGAAACTGCTTCGACCAAAAGGTCCTTTTCGCAGATAATTTTCATGATGGGGAGTTCCTCCTTAAAACTAAAAAAGCGAACCATTCTATCCCTCAGCCTTGGCAATCAGGGCCGGGAGGGCATTTGTAAAAATAATTATAACATATTTCCGCTCTTAAAAAAAGGCCTAATAAAAGATTTCTTGTAAGGGCTGTGCGCACAGGAAAGACAGGGACGGGCATGGATATGGAACAAAAGTTCCGTCAATCCTTATCCTGACTGCAAGCCTTTTACCTTCTGGCTGCAAAATGTTTTAGCAATTTGATTTTCAAACCATACCTTCCAATGATGGAAAGGGAAGGAAAGAAAGAATCAAAAGAATAGTAATAGTAGTAGGGGCGGTGGATTTGTTAAAATCGATAAAAATGCGCAGGATGAAGGGAAAAATACGAAAACGGACCCTTGGAAAAGCCGCGATATTTTTTGTGAAAAAGTGGAGAGGAGAAAACAGGATGCGGAAAACAGTTGAAAACCTCGTGGAAAATGTTAAAAACAAGTTGAGCAATTGGGGCAAAAAGGAGAGGAGAGAGAGGACGGGATGCAAGCGACGTGGAAACAGGTGAAATGTGGAAAGTGGGAGAGGACTGAAAAAAAGGTGGAAAGGTGCAACAAAAAGCGATTTTCCACATCGATGCGCACAAAAAACGGGGCGGTTTTTCACAAAAGAACCGCCCCGCCATTTTTAAGAATCGCGGATATTTTTGATGATATCCTCCACAGTTTCCTTATACTTGGTGTCCTGCTTCATGTTTTTGACCACCTGGCTGGTTGCGTAGACGACGGTGGAGTGGTCGCGCCCGCCAAACTCGTTGCCGATGGCAGCCATCGACATCTGGGTGATCTCACGGATGACGTACATGGCGATCTGCCGCGCGTTGGAGATCTGGGAGGAGCGCTTGGAGGAGCGGATATCCTCCGGGCTGACCCCGAAGGTGCGTCCCACCTCCGAGATGATCCGCTCGACGGTGACCGGAATCGGCTGGTTGTCGGTGAGGATTTCGCGGATGGCGCTCTGCGCGAGCAGGATGGAGGGAGGGGTCTGCGCCAGCTTGTTGTAGGCGTTGAGCTTTTTGACCACCCCTTCCAGCTGCCGGATATTGTTTTTGACGTGGTTGGCGATGTACTCCTCGACAATGCTGGGGATTTCCAGATCCAACAGCTCCGCCTTGCGCTTGATGATGGCGATGCGGGTCTCAAAATCCGGCGGCTGAATGTCCGCGATCAGGCCCCACTCGAAGCGGGTGCGCAGCCGTTCTTCCAGCGTTTTGATCTCCTTGGGCGGCCGGTCGGAGGTCAGGACGATCTGCTTGTTGTCCTGGTAGAGCGAATCGAAGGTGTGGAAGAACTCCTCCTGGGTACTCTCCTTGCCGCCGATGAACTGGATATCGTCGACTAACAGCACGTCCGCCTGGCGGTACTTGTCGTGGAAGTCCTGGGTGGACTCGTTGCCGATGGCGGCGATCAGCTCGTTGGTAAATTCCTCGCCCTTGACATAGATGACGTTGGTTTTGGGGCGGCTTTCCTTGATCTCGCTGGCGATGGCGTACAGCAGGTGGGTTTTTCCAAGCCCCGAACCGCCGTAGATAAACAGCGGGTTGTAGGCGCTGGCGGGATTCTGCGCGACAGCGCGGCAGGCGGCCTGGGCAAACTTGTTGGAGCTGCCGACGATGAAGGTGGCGAAGGTATACTCATACTCGCCGCCCTGGCTGTTCATGTCGATCTCCTCCTGACTGTAGGAAGGCAGCACCGCGGAGGGCGCGGAGGTCTGCACCGAGGCGGGGGAGAGCTCCTTCTTCTCCGGATTGGAGGAGGTTTCGCACAGGATCTCCACCTTGACCGGGAAGCCCACCACCGACTCAAAGGCCTTGGTGAGCAGGCCGAGGTATTTTTCCTCCACAATCTTTTTCATAAATTCAGCCTTGATGTACAAAACGGCGGTGTTGCCGTCAAAGCTGACCGGTTCCAGGCTCTTGATCCAAACCTGGTAAGCGATTTCAGACAGCTCTTTGGAGTCGATCACATATTGCCGCGTGTACTCCTTGACCATCTCAAACAATTCCTTAAATGATTCCATAGCTCGTTCCCTTCTTTGTTCTATGCCAAAGCACATATCTTGCCAAAGATCCTTGCCTGCAAACTCCCTAAACCAGGCAAAAAGAGATAGCAAAGCCCCCGCTCTATCAGCGCAGCAAGCAGGGGGTGAATAAATATGCACTTTTGTTTCACGATTTTAAAAGCAGATTAAACGGGTTGTCCAACAGCAAATCCACCACTTTTTAAGATACAGGAAAACCGGTTTAAAAACGGCGGCAGGAATGGTGGAAAAGAGATGGAAAAATAACTTTCAACGATTTTTACACCACTTATTTTAACACAGGACCGGCTCGGTTTTCAAGAGCTTTCCACCGTTTTTAACAGGTAATCCTACACAGATTCTGGCGGCAGTTTTTGTCCTTTTTTGTAAGGGGGCCGGAAAGGGGGAGGGAAAAGGCGGCGCGAGTGACGTTTTAGAATACAGGAAGGAAGAAAAAAGCCGGTCCTCTCTTGACTTTTGGCGAGATTTTGTCTATAATTCTATTCTGTAAGGTTTCGTCTTGAAGGGAGGGTGAAAGAGAATGTTCAGAACCTATCAGCCAAAGAAGCTTCAGAGAAAGAAAGAGCACGGCTTCAGAAAGAGAATGGCCACCAAAAACGGCCGCAAAGTTCTTGCGCGCAGAAGAGCAAAAGGCAGAAAACAGCTGACCTACTAATTCCTGTTCGGCAGCCTGTTGCTGACCGCCAACATATCCAGCGCATCCTTTTTGAGGGAATGCCGGGAGGAAACAGGGAATAGGCTCCTGTTTATTCTGCCTTCCATGTTTCATTCCAGAATAAGCAGGCCACTTATCCCGATAAGTGGTCTTTCTTTTTATCTATCGCACTATCGTAGGATGGAGGACAAGCCTTGAACAAAAAGACGACCTTAAAGCTGAATAAGGAATTCAGGCGCCTTTACTTTAAAGGAAGCAGCGCAGTCCATCCGCTGATCGTCACCTATGCCTGCAAAAACCGCCTGGGCCGCAACCGGATCGGAATCACCGCCACCAAAAAGATCGGCAAGGCGGTGTGCCGCAACCGCTGCAAAAGAATTATCCGCGCGGCGTTTCATCAGGTGGAACCGCAGATTGGGCAGGGTTGGGATTTTGTCTTTGTGGCAAGGGCAAAGACCGCACAGGCAAAGTCCAGCGAACTTGTACCGGTGCTGAAAAAACAGATTATGAGCCTTACAAAGCCCGATAAAGAAAAGAAAGGATCTGCGGCAAAAAAGAAAAAGGATCCAACCGTCTCGTAAGAGGAAAAAGCGGTGTTTGCCGCCGGCGTGTGCGGCAGCTATATAAAAAAGAAAACAAGCAGACTCTTTAAAAAACGGGCCGCCTGCTGGGCAGGGGTTCGTCAATGGGGAGTGGAGGGAAGGGGTTTTGATGCAAGATGAAATATTTGATGCTTTTGCTGATCCGCTTTTATCAAAAGTTTATTTCTCCCCTTTTTTTGCCCTGCTGCCGCTTTTACCCCACCTGTTCGGCTTATGCCTTTACAGCAATCGAACGGTTTGGAGCAATTAAGGGAGGATATCTTGCGCTGCGGCGCATCTTAAAATGTCATCCTTTTCATCCTGGGGGCTACGACCCGGTCCCCGAAAAAAAGCCCGGAAAAAAGGAGAGGGACAGACACTACCACAGCCTTTAAAAGGCGGGCACAATGCCTATACCAGAAATGTCCCGCCGGGCACAGGCGCCCGCGCCCCATCTGTGAGGGGGCAGAGGTGCAGAATGGAGGTTTTCGATGAATATTCTTGGTTATCCGCTAGGGCTGATCATGCGCCTGCTGTACAATATCCTGCACAGCTACGGCTGGTCGCTGATCCTGTTTACGCTGCTGGTCAGATTGGTTTTGGTGCCGCTGTCCATCAAGCAGCAGAAATCTTCTGCCAAGATGGCTGCCATCCAGCCGCAGATGCAGGAGATCCAGAAGATGTACGCCAAAAACCAGACAAAGATGAACGAGGAGCTGCAGAAGCTCTACCAGCGTGAAAAATATAATCCGGCCGGCGGCTGCCTGCCGATGCTGATCACCTTGCTGGTCCTCTTTGGTCTGATCGACGTTATCTACAACCCCATGCAGCACATCCTCGGCATCAGCGCCGATGTCATCACACAGGCCACCGAGATTATGAAGGGGCTGGGAGTCGCCTTCAGCCAGTACTCCCCGCAGACGGCCATCATCTCCTCGGTTCAGGCAAACCCTGAGGCCTATGCGGCGCTGGGTACCGATTTTATCACCACCCTGCAGTCGTTTGATCTGAACTTCTTCGGCATCAACCTGGGCGAGACCCCGTCTTTGTCGCTGAGCCCGCTGATCCTGATCCCGATTCTGTCCGGTGTCACCGCCTTTATCCCGTCCTGGCTGTCGATGAAAAACAATCCGGCCATGCTGGAGGGCCCGGGTGCGGGCAGCATGAAGGTCATGCTGCTGGTATCGCCGCTGATGTCGCTGTACATCGCATTCCAGGTCCCGGCCGGCGTCGGTATGTACTGGATTTTCTCCAACGTCTTCATGATGATCCAGACCATGGTGCTCAACAAGTTCTATAATCCCAAGGAAATGGCCGAAAAGGCAAAGCAGGAGGCCGAGCAGCGCCGCGAACAGGAACGTCTGGAGCGCATCGAGGCCAAAAAGAAAGCGCGCGCAGGCGACGCGGAAGCAAAGGAACGCGCCAAAAAGCAGAAGGAAATTAACCGTCAGAAGCTGGCCGAGGCCAGAAAACGGGATGCGGAAAAGTATGGCGATGTCTATACTGAAGTGACCGACGACGATTTGGAATAACGGGAGCGATTTTTCACTGATTATCAGAGGAGGTATCAGTTTGAAAGAGATTATTGCAACGGGAAAAACAGTTGACCTGGCCATCGAAGAAGCCTGCCAGCAGCTGGGCGTACCAAGAGAAAAAGCGGAATTTGAAATCATTGACCTGCCCAAAAAAGGCCTGTTCGGCTTAAAGACCTACCCGGCAAAGGTGCGCGTCTTTGTCAAAGAGGACAAGGCAGAGATGGCGGTGGAATATATCTCCTCCATCCTCCGGGCGATGGGCGCGCAGTCCTTCAGCGCTACCCCAAGCCTGGAAGGGGAGAACCTGCACATCACCCTGCAGGGCGACGACCTCGGCTTTGTCATCGGCCGCCGCGGCGAGACCATCGACGCCATCCAGTACCTGACCAGCCTTGCCGTCAACCGCCTGGATGGGGACTACATGCGCATCACCATCGACAGCGGCAACTTCCGCGAGAAGCGTGAAAAGACACTCGAGTCGCTGGCCAAGCGTCTGGCGCGCAACGTGGTCCGCAGCGGCCGCAGCGTCACCCTGGAGCCGATGAACCCGTATGAAAGAAGAATCATCCACGCCACTGTCTCCACCATTGAGGGGGCAACCTCCTCCTCCATCGGCGAGGAGCCGAACCGCCGCGTGGTGATCAGCTCGACCAATCCGGTCAAGAAAAACAACAACTATAAGGGTAAGAAAAAGCCTTACAACAACAAAGGCGGCCGCCGCTCCGGTTCCCGCCGTCCGCAGGGCGAGGGAAAGGGCCAGGGCCAAAACCAGGAAAACCGCGAGGGCGGCGAGAAGAAGCCTTACGTTTTCCGCCAGAACTCCAACCGTGAGGAAGGCGAAAACCGCAGACGCCAGCCGAGAAAGGACTCCTATAAGGGAGAGCGTCGGCAGGAGGAAAAGGCAGCTTCCAACGACAACATCCGCAGCGAGGTTCCGCGCAGCACGCCGCCGAGCGAGGCGCAGGACAAGCCGCTCTACGCAAAGATTGATCTGGACTAAAATAAAACTGTTTCCAATGGGCGAAAGCATCCGCTTTCGCCCATTTTTTTGTAAAATCAAGGAAAAGGAAAGATGAATTTTACATTAATAAATTTAAACGATAGAGCATGAACGAGAAAACGGGAGAATTTTCAAGATCACCCGGCGGTGGACAAGGGGAGAAACGGGCTGGCTGCAAAATCCATCCGAATTTGCAGGAAGAGCCGGTTTGCTTTTGCCGCCGCCGGCAGGCTATAATAGAGTTACCCGGGAAAACAGAAAATCGATGAGCTGCAGCTTTGTTTTTATTTTTTTAAGGTGAGTGAAATCATGGAAACCGATAGGTTATATCGGGTAACAAAGCAAGATGAAACCAAACTGATCGCGCTTTTGACCGAGTGCTTTATGGGCGACCCGCTCTATCAGGGGCTGATTCCCGACCAGCACAGAAGGGAAAAGCTGCTGCCGGAACTGTTCCGCTGCGACCTGGATGAGATGCTGGAGGACTGCGAGATCTACGCCGTCAATGAAAATCTGGACGGCATCATCGTCGTCTCGGATGAGACCGAGCCGTACAACCCCTTCCAGTACTTTGCCGAGCAGCTGTACAGCACCCTCAAGACCAACGCCTTTTTGATTAAGGACGACCCGTCGCTGGAAACCTTCTTCAACTTCCTGCGCGGCAGAGACTACCTCAACAGCAGCTGGACCGACGAGCTGGACGAAAACCGCCTGCACATCATCTACCTGGCGGTGCGCCCCTCCTGTCAGGGCAGGGGATACGCCAAACAGCTGATGAGCGCGGTGCTCGACTGCGCCGACCGCAAGGGCCTGCTGGTCAGCCTGGAAACCCACAACCCCAAAAACGTGGGCCTCTACCGCCATTTTGGCTTCTCGCTGTTCGAGACAATCGACCACTACCCCGACCTGGTGCAGTACTGCATGGTGCGCCAGAGCAAGGTTCGCCTGCTGCCAAAGGCGGCTTGAAAAGCAATATCCTAAAACCCCTTCGGAGGGGCGCGCATCTGCGCGCCCCTCTTTTTGCGTTCCGCGCCGCTGCGGGCTTTTCAGAAGCGGGATTTTTTGCTATAATATAAATATCTATGCGATTGTACACAGAGGGGAAAGGGGAGGCTTTAGCATGAACGCATTTTCGGAGGATACCATCGCCGCCATCTCGACGCCGGTCGCGGCGGGCGGAATCGGGATGGTGCGCATCTCCGGCCCACAGGCGCTGGAGGTGGCGGACCAGGTTTTCCGGTCGGTTTCCGGCAAACAGGTTCAGCAGACCGAGGGCTACCGCGGCCTGTACGGCCGGGTACACGACGAACAGGGCGAAATTGACGAGGCGGTGGTCTTTGTCTACCGCGCGCCCAAAAGCTATACCGGGGAAAATGTGGCGGAAATCTGCTGCCACGGCGGCGTGTACCTGGTGCAGCGTACGCTGCGCGCCTGCATCGCTGCGGGAGCGCGCCCGGCGCAGGCCGGAGAGTTTACTCGCCGGGCCTTTTTAAACGGCAAGATAAGCCTGACCCAGGCCGAAGCGGTGATGGACCTGATCGCCTCCCAGGGGCAGCAGAGCGCCCAGGCGGCGTTGCAGGCCAAGGACGGCGCCGTCTTTTCCAAAATCCATCAGGTCATCGACCGGATGCTCTCCATCTCCTCGGCGCTGGCAGCCTGGGTCGATTACCCGGACGAGGACATCGACGAGGTCTCGGACGACAACCTGCGCGCCGGGGTGGAGGAGATCTGCCGCCAGCTGCACGATATCCTGCGCGGCTATGACAACGGAAAAATCCTGCGGGAAGGGGTCAGTACCGTCATCGTCGGGCGTCCAAACGTCGGCAAATCGACGCTGATGAACCTGCTTTCCGGACAGGAAAAGAGCATCGTCACCCAGATCCCCGGCACTACCCGCGACATTGTGGAGGACACCATCCGCCTGGGCGACATCGTGCTCAACCTGGCGGACACCGCCGGATTGCGCGATACCGACGACCCGGTGGAGAAGGTGGGCGTCGAGCTTGCCAAAAAGCGCCTGGATACTAGTTATTTGGTGCTGGCGGTGTTCGATTCCTCGGAGGAGCTGTCCGCGGAGGACATGGAACTGATCGAGAAGATCAAGGAGCGCCCGGTGGTGGCGGTCATCAATAAGAGCGACCTCTCCCGCAAAATAGACATAGAAAAGATTCGACAGAAAATCCCGCACATCGCCGAGCTTTCGGCCAGCGCAGGGGAGGGTGTCGCCGAGCTGGAGGCTCAGGTGCGTGCGCTGCTGCACCTCTCCGACCTGGATTCGTCGGCAAGCGTCATCGCCAACGAGCGCCAGCGCGCCTGCGTCGAGCAGGCCAGCCGCACGATGAATCAGGCGCTGGAGGCCCTGCAGGCCGGGCAGACGCTGGACGCTATTAACGTCTGCATCGATTCGGCCATCGACAGCCTGCTCGAGCTGACCGGCGAGCGCGCCTCCGACGCAGTCATCGACCAGGTTTTTGCACGGTTTTGTGTCGGCAAGTAAGAAAATCAAAATCTGCCGTGCCGCGCGTCCGAAAAGAGAAAAAATTTTTCCTGTTGGTGGGTGGAGAAGGGCAGAAGGCCCGGTTTACGCACCTCCAAAGCGCGGCAAATCGGTCTGCAACCGGCGCTGAAACGAGCCCCGTATGCAGCGCCGCAGGCGCGGAATGGCAAGGGGCGATTGTTTTGCTCGGCGGGGCATCCAAGGGGCAGCCAGCCCCTTGGCGCGCCTTTGGTGACTTTCTCCGCGAAGGGAAAGTCACCCGGGGTGGAGGGGCGGAGCGCCCTCCCTGTGGATGCTGGAGCCGGGCGGCTTTCGCAAATCCGGGATGGGATATCGTAACGAGAGAATCAAAAGGAGTACTTTATGGAATACACAATGGGAAGCTATCAGGTGGCCGTCATCGGCGCGGGGCACGCCGGCATTGAGGCGGCGCTGGCGGCGGCGAAGCTGGGCGCCAAAACCGCCATCTTCACCATGTCGCTCGACGCCATCGGCAACATGCCCTGCAACCCCTCGATTGGCGGCACCGCCAAGGGCCACCTGGTGCGGGAGATCGACGCGCTGGGCGGCGAGATGGGCAAGGCGGCGGACGCTACCTTCCTGCAGAGCCGGATGCTCAACCGGGGCAAGGGCCCGGCGGTGCACAGCCTGCGCGTCCAGTCGGACCGCGAGGCCTACCACCACGAGATGAAGCGCCGGCTGGAAAAGCAGAAGGGCCTGGACATCATCCAGGCGGAGATCTGCGATATCCGTCTGGACGAGAGCGGCGCGGTTAAAGAAATTGTCACCAAGCTCGGCGCGGTGTATGCGGTGCAGACGGCCATCATCTGCTCCGGCACCTTTCTGCACGGCCGCATCTATGTGGGCGATGTCTCCTACGAGAGCGGCCCGGACGGCCTGCACGCTGCGGTGGGTTTAAGCGAGGCGCTCGAACGGTTGGGCGTTCATCTGCGCCGCTTTAAGACCGGCACCCCGGCCCGGGTGCGCCGCGACAGCATCGACTACGACAAGCTGGAGGTGCAGGAGGGGGACGAGAAGATCATCCCCTTCTCCTTCGAGACCCCGCGCGAGGGCCTGCGCAACCAGGTGGTCTGCCACATCGCCTACACCAACGACAGTACCCACGAGATTATCCGCCAGAACATCCACCGCTCGCCGCTCTACGGCGGGATGATTGAGGGCGTCGGCCCGCGCTACTGCCCGAGCATCGAGGACAAGGTGATGCGCTTCCCCGATAAGCCCCGCCACCAGTCCTTTGTCGAGCCGATGGGTCTAGACACCGAGGAGATGTACCTGCAGGGGCTTTCCTCCTCGCTGCCGGAGGATGTGCAGCTCGCGCTCTACCGCTCGATTGTCGGCTTTGAGCGGGTGCAGATCATGCGCAACGCCTACGCCATCGAGTACGACTGCGTCGACCCGCTCGACCTGAAAGCCTCGCTCGAATTTATCAAGGTGCCGGGCCTGTACGGCGCCGGACAGTTTAACGGAACCTCCGGCTATGAGGAAGCGGCGGCCCAGGGCCTGATTGCCGGCATCAACGCCGCGCGCAGGGTGCAGGGCAAGGAACCGCTCATCCTCGACCGCGCTTCCAGCTATATCGGCACCCTGATCGACGACCTGGTCACCAAGGGCTGCTCCGACCCCTACCGCATGATGACCAGCCGCTCGGAATACCGCCTGCTGCTGCGCCAGGACAACGCCGACCAGCGACTGACCCCCATCGGCCACGAGCTGGGCCTGATCGACGAGGAACGCTGGCAGCGATACCTGCACAAGCAGGAGCAGATCGAGACGGAGCGCAGGCGCATCGAGAAGCTGACCTTCGGCCCGTCGCCGGAGCTCAACCGGATGCTGGAGGAGCACGGCACCGCACCGCTGGAAACCGGCGCGCACGCCGCCGACCTCATCCGCCGCCCGCAGATCGGCTACCAGGACCTCGCGCCCTTCGACCCGGAGCGCCCGGAACTGCCCGACGAGGTGACCGAACAGGTGGAGATCCAGATCAAGTACGAGGGCTATATTCAAAAACAGCTCATGCAGGTCGAACAGATGCGCAAACTGGAAAACCGCCTTCTCCCGGAAGGCATTCGATACGAGGAGATTCGTGGCCTGCGCCTGGAAGCGATCGAAAAGCTCCAAAGGGTTCGTCCGCACAACATCGGCCAGGCCTCCCGCATTTCGGGGGTCAGCCCGGCGGATATTTCGGTGCTTTTGATCTATCTGGAGAGTAAAAAACAGGCAGAATAACCGTTTCATGTGAAACATTTTGTCGCGGCGGAACGAACAGCCGCGGGAAAGGATAGAAAAATGATCGATCAACAACTGCTTTTGGATGGCTGCGAAGCCTTTGGCATCACCCTGCCGCAGGGCGCGGCCGAAAAGCTGGATCGCTATGCGCAGCTTTTGGTGGAATGGAATCAGAAGATGAAGCTCACCGCCATTACCGAGCCGCGCGAGATTGTGTATAAACATTTTGTGGACAGCCTGCTGCTGTTAAAGGCAATCGAGCTGCCGCAAGGCGCCAGCCTGATCGACATCGGCACCGGCGCGGGATTTCCGTCCATGCCGGTCAAGATTGCCCGCGAGGACCTCAAGGTCACTCTGCTGGACAGCCTGCAGAAGCGCCTGACCTTTTTGCAGGAGGTCAACGTCCAGCTGGGGCTGGACTGCGCCTTCATCCACGCGCGCGCCGAGGACGGCGGCAAGGACAAAAAGCTACGCGAGCAGTTTGACTTTGCCAGCGCCCGCGCGGTGGCGCACCTGCGGGAACTGGCGGAATACTGCCTGCCCTACGTCAAGGTGGGGGGCTACTTTATCTCGCTCAAAGGCCCGGAGGTGGAACAGGAGATCAGGGAGGCAAAGAACGCCGTCGCGACGATGGGCGGCAAGGTCGAGCAGGTTCTGCATTTTTCGCTGCCGGACGACAGCGGAAGAAGCATCGTGCTGATCAAAAAAATATCGCACACTCCGCCTTCCTTCCCCAGAACCGCCGCCAAAATGGCAAAAAAACCGATTCTCTAAATCGGTTTGCCGGACTTGAAGTCGAAATAAGTCGAACGATTTTTCTGGAAAAACGGAATACTCTGTGCTATGATAGAGGCATGGACGCGGGACGGCAATCCGCTCCCGGTGTCCATGCCTTTTCTATTCCTATTTTCCTTTCTTTTGCTCGGCAGGTACGGTCTCCCTAAGCCGTCCCTGCGAACATTTCTGCTCCCATCATTATCTCAATCACCTGCGCCCCAGCCGGCGACCAGCCGGCTGGGCGGGGCGCTTGAGAAACAAAAGAAGGAGGAGATCAAAGCCCCATGAAAGCACTGTTGGCAAAACAGAAGATGATCAATAAGGTTGTTCTGATTCCCGAACATAGAATAAAGCCCAACCCCTATCAGCCAAGACGGGTGTTTGACCAGGAAAAGATCGAGCAGCTGGCCGCCAGCATCGCCCAGTACGGCCTGCTGCAGCCCATCACCGTGCTGCCTCTGGAGGACGGCAGCTACCAGCTGGTGGCGGGGGAGAGGAGGCTGCTGGCCTGCCGCAGGCTGCGTATGCAGGAGGTGCCCGCCATCCTGACCACCATGGATGAGGAGCGGAGCAGCGCGTTGGCACTGGTGGAAAATATCCAGCGCTGCGATTTAAACTTCTTTGAAGAGGCGGCGGCCATTCAAAAGCTGATGAAGATGGGCGGCTATACCCAGCAGGCTGTGGCCAAAAAGCTGGGGAAAAATCAATCGACCATCGCCAATAAGCTGCGCCTGCTGCAGTTTTCCGAGCCGGTGCGGGAGGCGATCCTCGCGGCAAACCTCACCGAACGCCACGCCCGCGCTTTGCTTAACCTCAATGAGCAGGGGGACGAGCCGCTCCTGCAGGCGATCAAGGCGATTCAGGAGCGGGAGATGAACGTCGCGCAGGCCGAAAAGTACATCGCCCAGCTGGAGGGCAAACAGGACAAGCCCAAGGAAAAACGGCTGTTTATCGTCAAGGATCTGCGCATCTTTTTAAACAGCATCGATAAGGCGCTGGAGACGATGAAGCTGTCCGGCATCCGAGCCAAAACCCAGATGCAGGAGGAGAACGACGAGGTGGTCTACACCATCCGTATCCCAAAGGAGAGTGCCTACGCAAAGAGTAAACACTGATTTCCCCAAATCCCATAAAGCATCCCAAACAAGAGGGGGCCAGCTGAAAAGCTGGCCCCCTCTTGCGGGCTGAGCCCGCACTTCCTTTCTTTTTAAGGAAAAAAGAAAGGAAGCAAAGAAAAACTGATTCGCGGCAGGCTGAGCCTGCACCCAATTCGCGTATTGGTTTGGTGCGAAACCCTACTCGCTGCCTCGCGGCACCGAGTTTGTGCAAGCGAGGTTTCGCTTCCTTTTCAAAAGGAAGCGGGTGTCCAGCGGGCAGCGCCTGCTGGTCGAGCTCCGCAGAGCTCGAAAAACTTTTATCGTTCAAGCGCCTTTGCGGGTGAATTTTGCAATCCGAATTTCGGATTGCAAAAGAGGGGGCTTTTGTAAGAGAAAAGCCCCCTAGACAAGCAGCCGATTTGCACATCCCAGCCCAACCCTCCGGTGGATGGTTGGGCTGCTGTCGTTCATGGGAGCAAGTTTTTATAAAATAAAGTTTTCGTCCACCTTTTTCAAAAGGTGGCAGGTGTCCAGCGGGCAGCGCCTGCTGGTCGCCATGTCACGCTTGTAGCTGCCCGGGAAATAGGGGTTATGTGTAGCGTGACCCGAAGTTGAACTGTGTTCAACTTCCCGGGCTTTTATCCTGCAAGCGCCAAGTCACGCTTGTAGCTGGCCGGGGAAATAGGCTATGCGTTGCGTGACCCCGGCTTGGAGAGAACTGGTGAAGCCTTTTCCTTCGCGAAATGAACTATGTCAAAACAGGAACAAAGTTTCCTCTTATCAAAACAGCAGGGGGCTGACGCTTTGCGTCAGCCCCCTGCTGTTTTGCCATACAAAGAAGAGATTAAAAATGTAAGAAAATAAGAAGGTGTCAAGATTACTCAAACTGCTTGCCGTGGCCAAACGCGCCGTGGACCATGCAGGTTTTGGCGGAGAACTTGCTGCCGGCGTCCATCGCCGCCATCACAGCACCCTCCAGCTCGGATGGGTCGTGGTTGCCTTCCAGCCACTCCACAAAGGAGAGCAGGAAGGCGGTCAGGAAGGAGTCTCCCGCGCCCAGGGTGTCCAGCGCCTCGACCAGGTAAGCCGGGTGGGTGAACAGATGGTCGCCATCCGAGAAGACCGACCCGTTTTTGCCGCGGCTGGCGATGACATACCGACAGCCGCGCTGGTGAATCCGCTTGCACCGGCGCTGAATCTCCTCCATGCTGGCGTCGCCGCAGGAGGTGATGGCGAAATCGATGTGCGGGCAGACCGCGTCAAATATTTCATCCGTTTCCAGAATGGAAAAGTCGTATGCAACATAAGGTTTAAGGGGACGCAGTTTTGGCAGCTCGGGATTGATGTGGCTGTTGATGCTGGTGCAGATCAGCGAGAAGCCGTCCAGATATTCCAGGTCCGCCTCCTCAAAGTGGATCGGCTTTTCTTTGGCGACGCCGCCCTTGTTGCTGCCCAGGAATTTGCGGTCGCCGTCCACCAGGGTGATCATCGCGTAGCCGTTTTCACCCTCCTCCACACGGCAGTGGGAGGTGTCGATGCCCAGTTCCCTGGCGGTGGCCTGTACCAGCTGTGCGGCCTCGTCGCTGCCAAAGACGCCCATGTAGGAGGAGGAAGCTCCCAGCATGGAAGCGTAAGCGGAGAAGTTGAAGGCGTTTCCGCCCGGATACATTGTTTTGGTATGCATGTATTTATCGACAACATTGTCGCCCACACCGATGACCCTGATTGCCATATGAACACTCCTTTGTGAAAAAAACTACGAATACATTCCCGAATGTACCGGCATGTTTACAAGGATATCATAATCGCTTTTGTCGGTTTTGTCAAGTGAAAATTCATAAACTTGTACATAAAAAAATCAATAAAAAATTCAATAATTATTCTATATTGACAAACACAATTTGATATGTTAGAGTATGAATTAGCATGAATGGGTATGAATGTCAACCGGTCGGCTGCCGACAGGCTGACCGGCCGGCACATCCGAGATAAGAGCGAACAGTCAACGTGACAGGCAGAAAGGAGAAGGAGAAGAAAATCATCATTCAGTAAAAATAAAGAGGTGAAAAGCGTGATTAAGTACACAATCAAGAGACTGCTGATCGCGATACCGGTTTTCCTGGGAATTACCTTTATCGTATTTTTCCTGGTCAACATCGCACCGGGCGGACCTCTTGACATTATGGCGTCTTCCGGCGAGCTGTCCCAAAGCGACCTGGAAGCACTGAAGGTTTCCCTGGGGCTGGATAAGCCGATCATCGTCCGGTATTTTATCTGGCTTGGGGAATTGTTCCAGGGGGATCTGGGCACCTCCTACCGCACTTCGCAGGAGGTCAGCCTGATGATCGGCCAGCGCCTGCAGGCTTCGCTGATCCTGACCGGCACCGGCATCGTCATGGCAATCATCATCGGCGTCCCGCTGGGCATCATCTCGGCCTACAAGCCGTATTCCAAATGGGATTCGCTGGCGAACTTCATCGCCTTTTTGGGTTCGTCGGTACCAAACTTTTTCCTGAGCTTGATTTTGATCTATGTCATCTCGGTCAAATTGGGATGGCTGCCGACCAGCGGCATGTACAGCACTTCGGGAAACCGCGAATTTGGGGACCTGGTGCAGCACCTGATTCTGCCGGCTATTGTCTGCGGCATCCAGCCGATCGGCAACTACATCAAGCAGACTAGGGCCAGCGTCATGGAGGTGCTCAACGAGGAGTACATCAAGACGGCCAGATCCAAGGGCCTGAAGGAAAACATCATCGTTGTCAAACACGCGTTCCGCAACGCGCTGATTCCGGTTGTTACCTCGATCAGCCTTTCCATCCCGTTCCTGATCGGCGGCGCGGTCGTCACCGAGCAGATCTTTGCATGGCCTGGCATCGGCAGCCTGATGGTAACCGCCATCAACAACCGCGATTACCCGGTCATCATGGGCGTCACCGTCCTGATCTCGGTCGTCGTTCTGGTTGCAAACCTGATTCTGGACCTGATCTACGCGAAACTGGATCCGCGTATCAGCTACGATTAAAGGAGGTGCGAGAGTGGTAAAATCAGAAACAACAACGATGGAAAAACGGGTGAAAAGCCAGGCGCTGGAAAAGTTTGTGCACAACAAGCGCGCCGTCTTTGGCGTCATCGTCGTGCTGGTTATTGCCCTGTGCTGCCTGCTTCTGCCGCTGGTGATGGATCTGGATCCGTACACCACCGACGAGCTTGCGGGCTTTAACAGCGCTCCATCGGCAGAACATATTCTCGGCACCGACGATGTCGGCCGCGACCTGTTTGCCCGCCTGCTGTACGGCGGCAGAATCTCGCTCTTTGTCGGCATTGCCTCCACCATCATCAGCGTGCTGATCGGCGTTCCGCTTGGCCTGCTGGCAGGCTATTACCGCGGCATCTGGGAAACCATCATCATGCGCGCGGCGGACATCTTCATGTCCTTCCCGTCGATGATTCTGATCCTGGTGCTGGTGGCGGTGTTCGGCCCGTCCATCATGAACGTCACCATCGTCATCGGCGTGCTGGGCTGGACCTCTATGGCAAAGCTGATCTACGGCAACACCCTGTCCATGCGTGAAAAGGAGTACATCGAAGCCGCCCGCGCGATGGGTATGAAGAACAGCAAGATCATCTTCAGCGAGATTTTGCCCAACGCCATCGCTCCGGTCTGGGTCAGCATCGCGTTCCGTGTGTCCAGCGGTATCCTGACCGAATCCTCCCTGAGCTTTCTGGGCCTTGGCGTTCAGACGCCGCAGGCCTCCTGGGGCAACATTATCTTCGCGGCGCAGAACCTGCTGGTGCTCACAGCCCGTCCATGGGTCTGGATCCCACCCGGCATCTGCATCATTTTGGTCGTCATTGGCTTTAATTTTATCGGTGAGGGTGTGCGCGACGCACTCGACCCGAAGATGAAATAAACAAAAAGGAGATGTGAATTCATGAAAAAACATATGCTGCGTGTATTGAGCATGGCCATCGCGCTGACAATGTCGATGACATTTGCACTGAGCGGCTGCGGCAGCGACACCGGCAGCTCCACCTCCGGCGAAGGAACCACCTCGAGCACCGAGGAAAGCACCGACACCGAGGAAGGCGCTTCCACCGAGGAGACCGGCGATACCGAGACAGCACAGACCACCGATTACTCGGATGTTGTCATCAACTACGGCCTCACCACTGCCTGGGATAGCTTGAATCCGTACGGCTCCTCCAGCGGTTCCACCTTCCAGCATCTGGTTCTGGATAAGCTGTATGACCGCCTGGCCTACATCACCGAGGCTGCGGAATCGATCGAGCCAAGAGCCTCCGAGTCCTGGGAATCCTCCGAGGACGGCATGACCGCCACCTTCCACCTGGATCCGGACGCAAAATTCCACGACGGCACCCCTGTCACCGCAAACGACTGGGTATTCACCGCCTACCTCATCACCGATCCAAACTTCGATTTCGGTATGAAGAGCGAGTTCAAATTCTTTGATGGCACCGATGACAGCGGCGTCAGAACCGGCGACACCCTCGGCATCGAAGCGGTCGACGACACCACCCTGGTCATGCACTTCAAGACCCCAACCCCAGTTGAAGACTGGATCATGCTGCACAACAAATACTTCTATGTCCTGCCAGAGCACCTGCTGGGCGACATGGACCCGGCGGAAGTAAACGCTTCCGACATCTGGGATAACCCGAACGACCTGGGCTCCGGCCCCTGCACCTATATCTCCGAGCTCTCCGGCAGCCAGCTTGAACTGGGTTCCTTCGCGGATTACCAGCTGGGCGCTCCAAAATTCGGCAAACTGGTTTACACCGTTATCTCCGCCTCCAACACCGTCACCTCCGTTATGACCGGTGAGCTGGATATGTTCATCCAGAGCGCCAGCATCGAGGACTCTCTGGCAGCGGAAGAGATGGGTCTGCCGGTACAGAAATCTGACCTGCCGACCAGCATCGTCGCTTTCCTGATCAACAACCAGAACGTTTCCGATAAGCGGATCCGCCAGGCGATGAACCTTGCCATCGACAAGGAAATGCTGATTGAACAGAACGTTGAGGGCCAGGGCGTCCCGTCCGCAACCTTCATCATCCCAGGCTCCGAGTACGACGCGGGCATCGAGTGGTCCAGAGACGTCGAGCAGGCCAAAGCCCTTCTGGAAGAGGCCGGATGGGACAGCAGCCAGACTCTGACCATGGCCGTCACCTCCACCAGAGAGAGAATGGCAGCTGTTATCCAGCAGAACCTGGCCGAAGTTGGCATCAACATCGAGATCCTGACCGTTGACCTGGCGACCGAGTTTGCGGGCCTGCAGGACGGCACCTACGATCTGGGTATCTGCGGCTCCACCGCCACCAACTACCCGCTGTGGATGGAAGGCTACTACGATTACAGAAACGCGACCTACTGCCAGATCACCGATCCGACCTTCGCCGAGTATCAGGAACAGATCGCTTCCGAGATGGATGAGACCGCCAGAAAAGAACTGGTCAACGAGTACCAGCAGTTCCTGTACGACGAGATGCCTCTGGTTATGCTCTACCACGCCTACTCGTTCAGCGTCATCAGCCCAAGAATGTCCGGTGTCCATCAGTCCGACTCCGGCATGCTTAACGAAGCGGTTTGGAACTGGGAAGTAACCGAATAACACTGTTTTGATGATGAGGGTGCATCAAATATCTTTGATGCACCCCTTTCAGAATCACGGATTTGGTGCTTTTGCCAGCCGGATCATGGAAGAAACAAATAAAGGAGGAAACCTCCTATGCCAGAGCCTTTATTGAAAGTGGAAAACTTAAAGGTCAGCTTTAAAATTAAAAAACAGAAAACAGCGGCAGTAGAGGACGTAAACTTCTCCCTGGATGAAGGAAAGATTATCGGCATTGTAGGAGAATCCGGCTGCGGCAAAAGCGTCACGGCAACCTCAATCCTGCGGCTGATGCCGCCCAGCCTGTGTGAAATTGACGAGAACAGCAAGATCCTGTTCCAAGGCAAGGATCTTTCCAAGGCCTCCAACGCGGAGATGCGGGACGTGCGCGGCAACAAGATCTCGATGATCTTCCAGGAGCCGATGACGTCGCTCAACCCGGTGTACACCATCGGCTATCAGATGGTCGAGATGCTGCAGACCCACCAGAAAATTTCCAAGCACGACGCCATGCAGAAAAGCATCGAGATGCTGGAAAAGGTGGGCATCCCCTCGCCGGAACAGCGGATCAAGGAGTACCCGCACCAGCTTTCCGGCGGCATGCGGCAGAGGGTCATGATCGCCATGGCGCTCTCCTGCAACCCAAAGCTGTTGATCGCCGACGAGCCGACCACCGCGCTGGACGTCACCATCCAGGCGCAGATCCTGCGCCTGATGCGCCAGCTGACCCACGATTTCAACACTTCGGTCATCCTGATCACCCACGATATGGGCGTTGTGGCGGAGATGGCGGACCATGTCATGGTCATGTACGCCGGCAAGGACGTGGAGTACGGCACACTGGAGCAGATCTTTGACCACCCGCTCCACCCCTACACCAACGGCCTGCTGCGCTCCATCCCGCGCATCAACCAGAGAAAAGATGAACGTCTTTACACCATTGACGGAACCGTTCCCACCCTGGACGAGATGCCAAAAGGCTGCCGCTTCTGCACCCGCTGCAAGGAAGCGACCCAGCGGTGCTGGGAACAGGACCCCGGCATGCACACCCTTGCGGATGGCCACAAGGTGAGATGCTGGAAATATGTTGAGGAAGGAGGAAGTACAGATGGGAGCTCCGCTGCTGGAAATCCATGATTTACAAAAACACTTCCTCGTGAAAAAGAGCTTTTCGGCTCAAAACCGCGTCTACCTCAAAGCGGTGGACGGCGTTGACCTGACGATGGAAAAAGGAGAGACAATCGGCTTGGTAGGCGAGTCCGGCTGCGGAAAATCGACGCTGGGACGCACCATCCTAAAGCTGCACTCGGTCACCGGCGGCCAGATTGTCTATGAAGGGAAGGATATTACCAAATACACACCCGACCAGATGATGGAGTACCGCAGAAAGATGCAGCTGATCTTCCAGGACCCGTTTGCATCACTCAATCCAAGAAAGACCATCATGCAGTCGGTGGAGGCGCCGCTGGACCTCTCGCACGACATCCCCAAGGCGGAACGCCGCGAGCGGGTCATCAAGATGCTGGATGTTGTCGGTTTGGGTGAAAAATACCTGAACAAATATCCGCACGAACTTTCCGGCGGCCAGCGCCAGAGAATCGTCATCGCTAGGGCCCTGATCAACAACCCCGAAATGGTCGTCTGCGACGAGCCGGTTTCGGCGCTGGACGTTTCGGTCCGCTCCCAGGTGCTCAACCTGCTCAAGGATTTGCAGGAACAGATGAATCTGGCCTACCTCTTTATCTCCCACGACCTGAGCGTCGTGCAGTACATCTGCGATAAGGTCGCGGTTATGTATTTGGGCAAGATTGTAGAAATTGCGAACAAGGAGGACCTCTTTACAAAGCCGCTGCACCCCTACACCAAGGCGCTGCTGTCGGCCATCCCCGTTCCGGATATCCACCACAAAAAGGAGGAGATCATCCTGGAAGGCGAGGTCCCAAGCCCGCTGAAGCCGCCGAAAGGCTGCCGCTTCCACACCCGCTGCCCCTATGCGACCGAACGCTGCTCGCAGGAGATGCCGCAGCTGACCGACGTGGGCGGCAAGCGCAAGGTTGCCTGCCTGCGCTATCAGGAAATCAACAGCTAGAAAAAAGGGGAGGGGAACAACGATGCTTTATATCAACCAGCGCAAATATCCCGATATGCCGTATCAGCACAACCTCAAACACGGCGGCGCGCCGGCGGATAAGTCCAATATCTCCTCGGCAGGCTGCGGCCTGTGCTGCCTGTGCATGGTGGTGGAGAACATGACCATGCACAGCTTCTCCCTGGAGGAGTGCCGGCAGATGGTGTATGACCTCAAGGCCAACATGAGCGCCGGCAGCGACCTGCAGATTATGGGCCCCGCCGTAGCGGAAAAGTTTGGCCTGACCTATGACCAGACCGACGATATCAATAAAATGCTGGCCCACGTCCATGCCGGCGGCATGGCGGTAGCCAACTCCGGCGGCGACCGGGAAGGCTACGAGGGCGTCTTTACCCACGGCGGGCATTACATCCTGGTGGTTTCCGCCGACGAAACACAGGCCTGCATCCTCGACCCGGCGCTGGAGCCCGGCAAGTTTGACTCCCCGGGCCGAAAAGGCAAGGTGGAAGTCCACGAGCCGTTTGCTTACTGCGACTTCTCCGTTTTGAAAAAAGATTGCGAAAACCGCAGCCCGGCATACTATCTCTTTGCCAGAAAGCGGTAACCTTAACAGGAGGTGAAAGTGCGATGGATTTAAATCTGTACCTCAAGCAGCTGGAAACGCTGGTCAACATCGACAGCGGCTCCCATAACGCGGCGGGCGTCAACAAGGTCGCCGACGTGATCGAGGGCTGGTACCGGGACCTGGGCTGGCACGTCATCAACCACGACGTCGGCCCCGAGGCGGGCAGACTGATGGAGATCTCCAACCGCCCCGCCGATCACTATGATGTGATGTTTGTCGGCCACATGGACACCGTTTTCCCGGACGGCACAGCGGAAAAGCGCCCCTTCTCGATGGACGAGGAAAACGTCTACGGCCCCGGCGTCGGCGACATGAAAAACGGCGACACCGCCATGTATCACGTTGCGCTCAACGCGGACCCAAAGGTTTTGGAGAACCTGAACATCTGCATGCTCTATAACCCCGACGAGGAGATCGGCAGCCGCTATTCCCGCGAAAAGATGGACGAGATCGGCAGAAAGGCCGACATCATCGTCGTCATGGAATCGGCCGGCAATAAGGGCACCCGCCACTGCTTCGCGCGCAAGGGCTCGATGGGCTACGAGCTGGAATTTCACGGACAGGCGGCGCACGCCGGCTTTATGTTCAGCGTGGAAAACGCCTCCGCCATCCTGGAGATGGGCCATTACATCGTCGAGCTGATGGCTCTTGCCAGCCGCGAGGAGGACACCACCGTCAATGTCGGCCTTGCTTCCGGCGGTACGGCGGGAAATGTTGTCCCGGATTTCGCCAAGCTGAGCGTCGAGATGCGGTTTAAAAAGGAATCGGAACGCCAGCGCATCGAGCAGGCGGTTCAAAAGATGGTGGAGGGCGAACCCTTTGTCAAGGGCGTCCAAACTGTCGTCGTCAAACATCGCTCCGGACCTCCGATGATGAAGTCGGAAAAGACCGCAGCCTTTGTCGAAAGGCTGCACAGGCTCGCCGACGATCTGGGCATCCACTTTGAGGAGAAGGATCGGGGCGGCGGCTCGGACGGCAACCACCTCTCGCGCTGCGGCACCGCCCCCATCGTCCTGGACGGCATGGGCCCGCACGGAGCACTGGATCACAGCGAAAAGGAGTACGGTTATTACCCCTCCGCAGTGGATTGCGTCCGCCTGCTGTGCGCGATGCTCGAGATGATCAGCAATGATAAGCAGCAGAAAAAATAAAAACTGGACATAAAGCCGGAGGAAAGGGAGAGACGTATATGGAAATCAAACAAATCATCACCGAAATTAAACAGAAGCTGGACGCCAAGGGCGGACTCAAACATGTCTATTTTGTGGCCTGCGGCGGCTCCAAGGCGGCCATTTTCCCGGGACTGTACCTGCTCCAGAGCGAGGCCAAAACTTTCAGCGCCACCACCTACACCAGCAATGAGTTTGTCCACGCCACCCCAAAGGAGCTGGACGAGCGCTGCGTGGCGGTCATCTGCTCGCTGAAGGCCACCCCTGAGACGGTGAAAGCGGTCGAGACCGCCAACGCCAAGGGTGCCATCACCATCGCGATGACCGGCTCGATGGAAACCGGCATGGCAAAGGTTGGCCAGTATGTTGTTGTGTACTCCAACGGTGCTCCGCAGGATTACAGCAACTCCAACCAGGCCTGCTCGCTGCGCATCGGCTTTGAGCTGCTGCATCAGATCGAGGGCTGGGACAAATACGACAAGGCGATGGATGCCTACCAGTACATCAACGAGATTGTGGACGAGGCCAAAAAGGAGTGCCTGCCCGCAGCCCAGGCCTGGGCGGAGAAGGAAAAGGACGAGCCGGTCTTTTATGTGCTGGCTTCCGGCTCCAACTACGGCGTCGCCTACTCGATGTGCTGCTGCCACTTCATGGAGATGCAGTGGAAGCACGCCGTCTGCCTGCACACCGGCGAATATTTCCACGGCCCGTTTGAGACCACCGACAAAAAGCTGCCGATGGTGCTGATTATGGGCGAGGGCAGAACCAGAGCGCTCGACGAAAGATGCTTAAAATTCCTGAAGACCTACGCCGAAAACTTTATTGTCATCGACTTCAAGGAGCTGAATAAGGGCAGAATCGATCCGGATGTCGTCGAGTTCTTCAACCCCGTCGTCCTCATCCCGATCGAGCGCTACTATGTCTTCCAGATGTCCCAGGTCACCGGCCACTCGATGGACGAAAGAAGATATATGTACAAGGTAGAGTACTAATTTGTTAATGGCAATTCTCTAAAATTCGCAAAGCGACAGTGAAATGCGCAGCAAGGCTCATTCTTCCACGGGATGGGATCCCTGCTGCGCATTTTCTGTCTCAAGGCTTCGCCTGACGTCAAAAATTATTTTTAGGTGTAGAATACAGGCAGAAAATAGTGCCTTTTTCTGGCTTTTTTTAGGAACTATTCCCCTTGTATTGTGTTCTTACAATGTATTATAATTAGAGTAATCTCTCTGTGAAGATGACATGACGAAATGATACCAATGATAAAGGGGGGAAATGCAGATGTTGGATCCAACCGCAATCACGCCGCTGTACGTTCAGCTGATGAATATGATTGAGGAAGATGTCAGCGCCGGCCGTTATCATACGGGAGATCGCCTGATGACCGAAAAGGAAATGGCGGAAACCTACCACATCAGCATCAATACCGTCCGCCGCGCGATCGATAAGTTGATTGAAAAAGGACTGGTCGAACGCAAACAGGGAAAAGGAACCTTTGTCACCAAGCCCAAATTTGAGCGCAACATGAAAAAGCTGCAGAGCTTCACCGAGCTGTGTCATCAGATTGGCGTGAAGCCGGGCGGCAAGATGCTGGAGAACAAGGTGGTCACCGCGGATGAGAAGACGGCCAGAAGGCTGGATATTCCTGTCGGCAGCAGGGTGGTCTTTCTTTCCAGGGTGCGCTATGCCGACCAGGAACCGGTGGTTATCGAGGGAAACTATTTCCCGATGGAGTATTCCTTCCTGCTCGACAATGATTTTGACAACAATTCGCTGTTTGATTTCATCGAAGAGAAGACGGGCAAGCGCATTGCCAGCTCGGAAAAACGCATCGAGCTTTGCCGCGCCACTGCCCATGAGGGAGAGCTGCTGCGGGTAAAAAAGGGTGAGTACCTGCTCTATGTCAAGAGCACAGCCTACGACGCAAATGGGATTCCGATGTATGTAGGAACACAGCTGATCAATGGAGAACGCTTTTCCCTTTATGTTTATGAATCTGCAATTTAATGGGCAGCGCCCCAAAATAAAGAGGCTCGAGTCAATTTTGATTGACCCGAGCCTCCTTTTGTGGTGAATCATAAAAGGGGTTTACAAAAGAAAGGTTACTGCAGAGGGTTGTAGACGGTGCCGACAAACAGCGGCGCCTCATCCTGCGACTCGATGACAAAGAGGAATGGGCGGTCCAGCGAGAAGTCGTACTGCTCCATCGGGACCGGCATACTCATCCGCATGATGTCCATCTTGGTGTAGGCGGCAGCTTTGCAGCCGTTCTCGTCCACCTCGACGTGGCTCTCCTGCTTGACGCTGGAGAGTTTTGCCCGCTCGTCGGTGATGCCGGAAAGGTCCGATTTGCCTTCCAGCAGCTCCTCCAGACCAAGCGCCTTGCAGATCTCGTTGAGGTCAAACTCGCTGTCGAAGCTGAATTTTGGCAGCTTGAAGTTGACGTCGGCGTAACGGACGGAACTTTCCTCCTGCTCGGAGAGAATCTGCCCCAGACTTTCCTGGTCAAGCAGTGTTTCCAGTGCGCTGCCCTCCTTTGGCAGGACAAACTTCATGGTCTGTCCGCCTTCAAACGAAACCTCAAACAAAGTGTAGTCATCGGTTTCATAGTAGGTGGCGCCCTGGAAGGTGCGATTCATATAGGTGGCATCCACCTCGCTGCCGTCCTCAAGGGTAAAGGTTTCCTCTGTGTTGTTGGCAGCGTCAAAGGAATCGACCCAGGCCCCTTCAAAGTACAGGGTGTTGATGATCGAAAGAATCTGGTCTGGATTTGCCTGGAAGGTTGGATTCAGCAGGCCGCTGGTCTGCTCGGAGATCCACTTGGCCATCGCATCCGCTGTTGCCTGCTCAGAAAAGTCCACCGAATAGGCCGAGGCATAGAACTGCTCCGCAGCCTTTTTGGCAAACTCCTCCTTGATCGGGTAGTCCTCCTGCAGCCAGAGCGAGTTGGCAATTTTGAGGATTCTGCCTTCGTGGTCATCGTAGTGAGTGGTATAAAACCAGCTCAACCCCTTGGAGGCTGCAGTCATGGTGCTTGTTTCCAGCGCCTTGGCAATGTTGCGGGCGGTTTGTCCGCTGGCGCCGCTGCCCAGTACACCCAGCGCGTAGGCAAAGCTGATGGGGGAGTAGGTCTGGTTGGTGCCGCTTTCGGTCAGCAGCATCGAGGATGTTTTGGCGCCAAATTTCTGCATGCTTTCGATGAAAGCAGGGTTGGTCGCTTCGATGCAGAAGTAACTCTGTTCCTCCTCATCCTCCGGGACATCCGGCTCGGTGACGCGGGCAACCGGCTTGATCGCCTTTGGCTGCGCCGGCAGGACCTGGATGGTTGGGCTGGACGAGTTGGTGCTGCCGCCGTCTGCACTGTAGGAGACGCCTGCCATCGAAAGCAGCATCGCTGCGCAAAGGGCAACGGTGAAAATCTTTTTCATCATTTCATAAACCTCCTAAAATTTGGTCGGTCGAAATCAAAGGGTTCAACAACCTCTTTCCTTATAGGTGTACACATATTGGGAATTTGTTGCAGCTTCTTTAAAAAAGTTTTTTGTTTCACATGAAACATCGGCAACCTTCTGCGCGGAAACGTTTCACGTGAAACAAAGACGCGGGAGGAAACGACCCTGTTTCACGTGAAACAGGAGAGGGAAGCGAGAAGAAAAAGGTTTCACGTGAAACATGGAGGAGCAAAAAGGTGAAAAAGACAAAAGGAGGGAGGAAAAAGGGAGTTTTTTCTTTCCTTTCGGCGACAGATGTGCTATAATCAAACTAAATCCGATGTTTTGCGCGTCAGCGCCGGGAAAGGATGTTGTTGATATGAGTAAAGTGATTGCGGTAGCAAATCAAAAGGGCGGCGTCGGCAAGACGACCACCGTCATCAATCTGGCTGCCGGTCTGGGGAAATCGGGAAAGAAGTGCCTGCTGGTGGACATCGACGCGCAGGGCAACGCGACAAGCGGCCTGGGAGTCAATAAACGCGAGGTGACCTGCTCGACCTATGAGCTGCTCAGCGGGGAGGAACGGGCCTCCAAGGCGGTCATCAAAACCGAGTTTAAAAATGTGGACCTCATTCCGTCCAGCATCGATCTGGCGGCGGCGGAACTGGAACTGGGCGATGTGCCGGAGCGCACCATGAAGCTGCGGCAGGCGCTGGCTTCGATCCGGGACAACTATGACTATATCCTGATCGACTGCCCGCCGGCGATGGGCCTGGTGACCCTCAACGCCTTCGCGGCCTGCGACAGCGTGCTGATTCCGATTCAGTGCGAGTATTATGCACTGGAGGGACTGTCTCAGCTGATGGCGACCGTCCGGCAGGTCAAGCGGCTGTACAATCCGGTCATCGAGGTGGAGGGCATCCTGCTGACCATGTACGACAAGCGGCTGCGCCTGACCGAGCAGGTGGAGGAGGAAGTCAAGAAGCACTTCCCGGATAAGCTGTACAAGACGGTTATACCGCGCAACGTCCGCCTGTCGGAAGCGCCCAGCTTCGGTATGCCGGTGATGTATTTTGATAAGCTCTCCAAGGGCTCCAGGGCCTATATGGACCTGGCAAAGGAGTTTTTGAAGAAGAATCGTGTTAAGAAAGGATAGGGGGAATCAGGATGGCAAGAGCGAAAAAAGGAGGGCTCGGCAAGGGGCTGGACGCTCTGTTTATGGACAATGAAACGGTGGACAGCGGGGGAGTGGTTACCCTGCGCCTGAGCCAGATCGAGCCAAACCGCGACCAGCCGAGAAAAATCTTCTCGGAGGAGGCGCTCAACGAGCTGGCGGATTCCATCCGGGAGCACGGCGTGCTGCAGCCGCTGCTGGTGCGCCCCCTGCCGGGCGGCAGCTATCAGCTGGTGGCAGGCGAGCGCCGTTGGCGCGCCAGCCGCATGGCGGGCCTGCAGGAGGTCCCTGTCGTTATCCGGGAGATGGATGAGGAGCAGGCGATGGAGATCGCGCTGATCGAAAACCTGCAGCGCGAGGACCTCAACGCCATCGAGGAGGCGACCGGCTATAAGCAGCTGATGGAGCGCTACGGCATGACCCAGGAGCAGGTGGCAAAACGGGTGGGTAAGTCTCGCCCAGCCATCGCAAACGCTCTGCGCCTGCTCAACCTGCCGCAGAAGGTCATGGATATGGTGGGTGAAGGGGAGGTTTCCCCCGGACACGCGCGCGCGCTGCTGGCCTTTGACGATCAGGACTGGATTGTGGAGATTGCGCAGAAGGTAAAGAGCGGCAAATATTCGGTGCGCGACATCGAGCGAATGGCCAAAAATCAGGACGAGAAGAAGGAAAAAGCCGCAAAGGCCCCAGAAGAACCAGCCTGGGGCGGCAAGAGCGCCTTCCTGACCGAGATGGAGATTGCCATGAGCATGGAGATGGGCAGAAAGGTGAGGATCATTCCCAACGGCGAGGGCGGTACCTTGCAGATTCAGTTCTGGGATGAGGAAGATTTGAAATCGCTGGCAGAGAAGTTTGCGAAGTACTAGTTTTAGCTGCCAGGTAAAAAATAAAAGTTTTCGTCCACCTTTTTCAAAAGGTGGCAGGTGTCCAGCGGGCAGCGCCTGCTGGTCGCACGCCGCAGCGGGCGAAACACCTTTATCGTTCAAAGCGCCAAGTCGCGCTTAAACTTTCTGCTGAACTTTACTTTTGTCTTGCGCGACATGAAATTGAACAAAGTTCAATTTCCCCAGTTGTGGTGCAGTGGATTTTGTAAGAGAAAAAGTTCCCGGCTTGCTGCCGATTAAAAGAAACCAGCAAAACCTCCCGGTGGGAGGTTTTGCTGCAAGTAGGGACCGAAGCTCCCGAGAGCAGGAGAGAGCGCAGCGATTCTCCTGCTTCCTCAAGGGGTGGATGGTTGGAATTGGAATGCAGGTTCGCAGATGAGCGGTTGGGAGGATGAATCATGCCGCGATATGAGTATAAGGTCGTTACCATTCCAATAAAGCTGGGGTTTGATTTTGAGCAGAAATGCCGCCAGCTCGAAGAGAGCATGAACGAACTGGGGGTAGAAGGGTGGAAGTTTTGCGCGTCGCTGAACGGGGCGTTTCTGCTGATGCGGGAAGTGGAAGAATAGGAGGCGGGTGGTGAAAAACCACCCGCCTTTCCCGATTGCAAAAAATTTAAAAAGGAAGGGTTGAAGGATTGAAAAAAGAAGATTATAATAGTAGATAAAGCGCAATCAAATCAGGAAAAGGAGGAGAGCTGCTTTGAGCGCGACAGTTGAATTTTTTGAACAGGATTTCATTGTGGGACAGTACGAGTGCGACTGTAACGGGAGAATGAAGGCGGGGGCGCTGATGGCCCAGAGCCAGGCAATCAGCACCAACCACTGCAACGAACTGGGGCTGACCATCGACGTTTACCGCCGGACACACACCGTTTTTCTGCTGGCGAAGGCGTCGCTGGAGATTTATCACGACATCAAGGTGGGGGATAAGCTGCGGGTTGTGACCCGGCCGTCCGGCCCAAAGCGCGCCATCTATAACCGATACACCAGCTTTATCAACGAGCAGGGGATCGAGGTGGCGGCGCAGGATTCCAAATGGGTGCTGGTAGATACCGATACCCGCAAGATTCTGCGGGACCCGCCGGAGGATTTGGACTTCCCGTTCCGCATCCAGGAGATTCCGGAGCAGGATCTCTCCATCCCGAAGGTGCGCGACGCGCAGCAGACGGCGGTGGAGCGGGTGACCTATTCCCGCACCGATGACAACGGCCACCTGAACAATACCCAGTATGCCGACATCATCCTGGACAACCTGCCGTTTTCCGCGACGGTGGAGCGCAGGCTGAAAAAGCTGGTCATCAACTATCACAGCGAGGCCAAGATGGGCGAGGAGCTGGCGATTCTGTGCAAGGAGCTCGGGGAGAGCGACGGCATCGCGCCGGGAACGGTGGGATATTACGTCACCGGCAAGAAGGACGACGGCAAAAAGTGCTTTGAGGCGCTGGCCTGCTTTGAATAAGGAAAGAATTCGTGGAGGTTTGCCTTCACGGATTTTTTATGCGGCAGAAATTGGAATGAGAATAGAATGTGATCTCCTTGTATGAATAAAAAGAAAAGGGGCAAAATAAAAAAAGTCGAAAAAATTGAAAGAAAGGGGTTGACAAATTCAAAAATCTATTATATAATTTAGGACGTTGATTACGGCGCTCGCCGTGTCTCTCTATATGGCGGCATAGCTCAGCTGGCTAGAGCATTCGGTTCATACCCGAAGTGTCGATGGTTCAAATCCATTTGCCGCTACCATTTGTCAGAAATCTGCTCCTGCAGTTTTTCATATATGTGCGGCCCGTTGGTCAAGCGGTTAAGACACCGCCCTTTCACGGCGGTATCGCGAGTTCGATTCTCGCACGGGTCACCAGAAACGGATTCCGGTTTCGGAATCCGTTTTTTTGTTGTCTGCGATGGATTGCGGCAAATCCGCAAAAATGGACAAAAAAGAGGAGAATTTTTACATCCTGAAAGAAACTTAAAAAATTCCCAATATTTTCTTAAAACAATCCGGAGGGATATCCTGTACACTTAATGTAAGACGCTTAAAAGGGAGATGATTTTTTGCTGGAAGTGAAGAATCTGAGCAAGCGCTATGGGGAAAAACAGGCGCTGCGCTCGGTCAGCTTTTCCATTCAGGGCCGGGAAGCGGTCGGCTTTTTGGGCATCAACGGTGCGGGCAAGACCACGACGATGAACATTTTGACCGGCTATATTTCCGCTTCAGACGGGGATGTGGTGATCGACGGGATCGATGTGCTCACCGATCCGCTCAAGGCAAAGACCAGGATCGGCTATCTGCCCGAGCAGCCGCCGGTCTATGGGGACATGCGGGTGGACGAATATTTAAACTTTATCTATCAGCTGAAAAAGGTGAAGAAAAACAAGGCCATCCGGCAGGGCCGGGAGGAATATCTACAGGGCATCATGGAGCTGGTGGGGATCACCGACGTCTCCAAGCGGATGATCCGCAACCTCTCCAAAGGATACAAGCAGAGGGTTGGTTTAGCGCAGGCGCTGATCGGCGACCCGGAAATTCTGATTCTGGACGAGCCGACGGTCGGGCTGGACCCGGCGCAGATCATCGAGATTCGGCAACTGATTCGCGACCTTGCCAAGACCCGGACGGTGCTGCTTTCCTCCCACATCCTGTCCGAGGTGCAGGCGGTGTGCGACCGGATTATCATCCTGCATCAGGGAAAGATTGTGGCCGACGGCAGGACCGAGCAGCTGGCCGACCAGCTCTCCGGTCATCTGCAGATCGAGCTGGAGATAGAGGGCAACGAGCGCACCGTGCTGGAGACGCTGCGCAAAATCCCGCAGATTGGGCGGGTTCAGTCTCAGGGAGGCATCCAGTACACCGTCTATCTGCCGGACGACTGCACCGACAGCAGCGCGGTGCGGCGGGCAATCTTCAAGGCCGTCAGCAGGACCGACTGCGCGATTCTTTCGATGAGCCGCAAGAACTACAGCCTGGAGGAGGTCTTCCTGCGGCTGACCAGCGGCGACGCGGAGGAGCCACAGCAGGAGGAGGAAAAGCCCGACGTGGCGCAGCAGCAGGAGCCGGAAAAGTCCGAGGCGGCCGAACAGCAGGAAGCAGAAAAACCCGACACAGCAGAGCAGGACGGGCAGACGCCGCTGTTCGATGCCGAGAGTGCGCAGAGAGAGACCGGCGAGCAGCAGGAGAAAGGGGAATAGAGCGAGATGACAGCGATCTATCAAAGGGAGATGCGCTCCTACTTAACCTCGGCGGTGGGGTATGTTTTTCTGGCGGTGTTTTATGCCATCGCGGGATACTACTTTTTTGCCACCTCGCTGGTGAGCAACAGCACCGACTTAAGCTATGTGTTTTCCAACCTGTTTTCCATCGTCATCTTTCTGGTGCCGATGCTGACCATGCGGCTGTTCAGTGAGGAGCGCCGCCAAAAGACCGAGCAGGCGCTGTTCACCGCGCCGGTGAGCTTCACCGGGGTGGTGATGGGCAAGTTTTTGGCGTGCCTGACCATGTACCTGCTGGGGATGGGGGTCACGCTGCTGTATTTTCTGGTGATGTGCGCCTTTCAGATTCCGGACGTGGCGGTGTTCTGCGGCAACTTTTTGGGATTGTTTTTGCTGGGGGCGGCGCTGTGCGCCATCGGCATCTTTATCTCGTCGCTGACCGAAAGCCAGGTCATCGCGGCGGTGGGGTCGCTGGCGATCGGGCTGTTTTTGCTGTTTGCCAACAGCTTCACGCCGGTGGTTTCGAGCGAATGGATCAACGCGGTGATGGACGGGATTTCCTTTTACCAGCACTATCTGGACTTCACCAGGGGGCTGCTGAACCTCTCCGACCTGACCTTCTTTGTCAGCGTGACGGCGCTGTTTTTATTTTTGACGGTGCGGCATCTGGAACGCCGCAGAATCTCGTAGGAAGGGGGAAGCAAAGATGAGCAATCATGATTCCGCAAGCGCAAAACAGGAATCGCCAAAAAAGGAAAAGCACAAGGCGACCCGGCGGCAGAAATATCTGATGCTGTCCGGCGCGACCACCTTTTTGATTGTGGTGGCGCTGGTGCTGATCAACGTCCTGACCATCTACATCACCGACCGCTATCCGGTGACCATCGACCTGACCCCGGAGAAGGTGTTCCAGCTGACCGACCAGTCCAAGGAATATGTAGCACAGCTGAGCAAGCCGGTGACGGTGCAGGTGATGACCTCGGAGGAAAACTTCATCGCCGGGGGCGAATACTATGTGCAGGCCAACGCGGTGCTCAAGGAGTACGAGAAATATTCCGACCAGATCACGCTGGAATATGTCGACCTGCTGGAAAATCCGTCGCTGGCCTACCAGTATGAGGACGTGCAGATCGGGGACATCGTGGTCTCCTGCGGGACACGGTCCCAGACGCTGGACGCCTACGACCTGTTTAATGTTGAGAGCGGCTCCTATTACGGCAGCTACATCACCTCCTCCAAGGCAGAGCAGGCGATGACCTCGGCGATCATGAACGTGACCAGCGAGACGCAGGTCAAGGCCGCGGTGCTGTCCGGACATGGGGAGCAATCCCCCGACGGGCTGACCGCGCTGATGGAGGACAACAACTTTGAGATTGTCACCGTCAGCCCGGCGACCGAGGAGATTCCAAGCGATGTGGACGTGCTGATCTGGATGGCGCCGACCAACGACCCCGACCAGGAGGTGCTGGACCGCATCGACAGCTTCCTTTCCAGCAACGAGGAAAAGACGCTGCTCTACTTTGCGGACACCACTCAGCCCGAGCTGCCGCGGCTGGAGAGCTTTTTGGAGAAGTGGGGCATTGGGGTGCAGGCAAGCTCAATCATCGAGACCGATAGCCAGCACATCATCAACATGAACCCGTACTTCTCCACCACCAGCATCAGCAACCTGACGCTGACCGACACGATGACCGACACCTCCATCCCGATCACCATGCCGTTTGCGCGGCCGCTGGAGCAGGTGTATGAGACCAACATGGATATCAGCACCGAGGTGCTGCTGGAATCGACCGAAACGGCGACCACCATCCCCTACGGCATCACCGAGGAGGAGCTGGAAAACTGGACACCGGAGGAATACGGTCCCTTTGCGCTGGCAATCCTCTCCACCAAGAGCTTTGAGGACGGGTCGATCAGCCAGGTGGTTGCCTTCGGCTCGGCGGTATCGATCAGCGATTCGCTGCTTTCCAGCGGGTCGTTCTGCAACGCGGATTATTACCTTTCGGTGCTCAACACCCTGACCCACCGGGAGAACGTCATCTCGATTCAGTCCAAGACGCTGGGCGGCCAGGAGCTGGGGCTGAACACCGCGCAGGTCTTTATCATCGGCATCGCCTTTATGATTGTGGTGCCGGTTGTGGTGCTGATCTGGGGAATGTGGATCTGGTACCGGAGACGAAACGCGTAAGGCTTTTGCTGCAAAAGAATACAAAAAGTATATTCCTGACGAAATTTAACAGATTTTGCGCCTTTTCCCGTTCCTGAGCACCGCAAAAACCGGAGGCGGGCGGGCCGCAGGTCTTTCGTGGAAAGGAAGTTTGAATATGAAAAAACAGACGGTCACGCTGCTGCTCAGCCTCCTGGTGGTGCTGGCGCTGCTGGGGCTGATGATCTTTCTGATGGTGCGCTTTCAGAGCGGGGAGGAACAGGAGGAGCAGACGGTGGGCTTCTCGCAGGAGGAGACGGTGCTGATGCAGGTGGCGGCGGACGCGATCAACACCCTGTCGATTGAAAATCCATCCGACAGCTTCACGCTGGTCAACGAGGGAGACGGCTTTGTGGTCGAGGGGCTGGAGGACGTCTCGGTCTCGAGCTTAAACGTCAACAATCTGGTCGACCTCTTTGCTCCACTGACGGCGCAGCGGCAGCTGCTTTCGGCCGAGGAGCTGACGGTGGGGGATTCCGGCGAGCAACTCATGCAATACGGACTGGATAATCCGGAGTATATTATCCGGATTGTAACGACCGATGGGGCCGAGCTGACCCTCGAGCTGGGGGATTCCGCCCTGGACGGCAGCAGCGTCTACGCGCTGTATGAGGGAGGAGTGTATTTAATCAGCGACGACATTCTGGACAGCGTGTCCAAGACGCGGTACTCTTTCCTGGACAATGAGATCACCGAGGTGGAGCCGAGCGACTATGACAAGGCGGTGATCGAGCTGTCCGGCACGGTGCGGCCCCAGACGATTACGCTGGAGATTGACGTGGTGGAGAGCGAGGAGGGGACCGAGAGCAGCGAGGACGAGGCAGTGGTCTCCTCCACCGAGAAGCAGTACACGCTGACCACCCCGACGGTGCAGACCATCACCGAGGCGTCGGCATCGCAGGTGACCGATGGGCTGTACGCGCTGTACGCCAACCAGATTGCAGCGGTCAACCCGACCGAGGAGCAGCTGGCGGAGTACGGTTTGGATGAACCGTACTCGGTGGTTTCGGTGAGCATCGACGGAGTGGAGCAGTTCACCCTGCGGGCCTCCGAGCGGAACAGCAACAACTATGTGTATATGACAAAGGATGGTTCACCATTTGTCTATCTGGTTTCGGCCAGCCGCCTGAGCTGGCTGACGGTACAGGTTGAGCAGCTGACCCAGATCGTCTATGAGCCGGTGGAGCTGGACGAGCTTTCCTCCCTGACGGTGGAGTCGGCGGACCAGTCCTACACCTTCCTGGTGACTCAGGGGGAGGAGCAGACGGTGACCGGCAACGGGGAGGAAGTGGACAGCGAGCTGTTTGCCGAGCTTTACCGGACCATCACCGCCATCCCGCCGGATGAGCTGAGCAGCGGGGAGCCGAGCCTGGAAAAGGTGCTGACCATGACCGTCCGCTATCTGGACGAGGGGCGGCAGGAGGATGTCTTTGAACTGTACCCGACCGGGGACGGGAATGTGTACATCTCGCTCAACGGCGAGATCCGGTACACCGTTTCGCAGGATGTGGTCTACCAGATTTTGGACAACTGCCAGAATGTGCTGGACGGCAAGGAGGTTTCTGCGCTGGCCTAAAAAAAGCAAAAAAGAGGGGAAAGGGAAAAGATGCCCTTTCCCCTCCTTTTTGTTATGCGGCGACAGATTTCAACAAATTGGATAATTTTTTCTATACAAATAATATATTAAAAGAAGAATATAACAGATTGGAGAATAAATTTGCAATTCTTTATTTGGTCTGGGGGCAAATCTGTGGTATAGTGGAAAGAAAGAAATCAGGAAAGGACGGATTTTGGATGGACATGATGCAGACCCTGTCGCAGGAGCTTTCGGTGCCGCGGGGACAGATTGAGAGTGCGGTGCGGCTGATGGATGAGGGGAACACCATCCCCTTCATCGCGCGCTACCGCAAGGAGGCAACCGGCGGGCTGGACGACACGGTGCTGAGGAATTTGAGCGAGCGGCTGAGCTATCTGCGCAATCTGGAGAAGCGGCGGCAGGAGGTGTTTGCTCTGGTCGAGGAGAGCGGCAAGCTGGAAGGCAGGGAGCTGGAGCAGCTGCGCGCGGCGCTGGAGAAGGCGCAGATGCTCTCCGAGATCGAGGATCTGTACCGCCCCTACCGGCCCAAGCGCAGAACCAGGGCCTCGGCGGCGCGGGAGAGAGGGCTGGAAGGGTTGGCCCACTTCCTCAAGGAGCAGCGGCCAGGCGGCGACCTTCAAAGGGAGGCGGCAAAGTATGTCGACCCGGACAAGGAGGTCCCGGACACAGCGGCGGCCATCGCGGGAGCGGGGGACATCCTGGCGGAGGAGCTGAGCGATTCGGCGCGGCTGCGCGGGCAGCTGCGGGACTATCTGCAGAAAAACGCTCAGATTTCGACAACAATGGGGATAAAAGAAAACGAAATATACCAGATGTATTCAGAATACAGCGAATCGATCCGCAAAATTCCCTCCCATCGGGTGCTGGCCATCGACCGGGGTGAACGGGAGGAGGCGCTCAAGGTGAATGTAGAGGCCGACCACGAGCACTGTGTGCAGCTGGTGGAGCGGGAGCTGGTCCGCAAAAACTCCCCCTTTGCAAAGGAGCTGCAGGCAGTGTGCGCGGACAGTTTTGAGCGGCTGATCTTCCCTTCGCTGACCCGGGAGCTGCGCGCGGAGCTGACCGAGCGGGCCTGCAAGCAGGCGATCGGCGTCTTTTCGGAGAATCTGAAAAACCTGCTGATGCAGCCGCCGGTCAAGGGGGCGGTGACGATGGGATTCGACCCGGCCTACCGCACCGGCTGCAAGATCGCGGTGGTGGACGCCAACGGCAAGGTGCTGGAGACGACGGTGGTCTACCCCACCCCGCCGCAGAGCAAAACCGGAGAGGCCAGGAAGGTGCTCGGCGGCCTGATCCGCAGGTATGGGGTGACGGTGATCGCCATCGGCAACGGGACGGCGAGCAAGGAGTCGGAGATTTTTGTGGCGGAACTGCTGGGGGAGCTGAATCCCACTTTAACGAACAAGGTCTCCTACATGGTGGTCAGCGAGGCGGGGGCGTCGGTCTACTCGGCCTCCAAGCTGGGGGCGGAGGAATTTCCGCAGTTTGACGTCTCGCTGCGCAGCGCGGTTTCGATTGCGCGGCGGCTGCAGGACCCGCTGGCGGAGCTGGTCAAGATCGACCCGAAGGCAATCGGCGTCGGGCAATACCAGCACGACATGCCGCCAAAGCAGCTGGACGAGGCGCTGGGCGGCGTGGTGGAGGACTGCGTCAACCGGGTAGGGGTGGACCTGAACACCGCCAGCGGGTCGCTGCTCTCCTATGTAGCGGGGGTTAACCAGGCGGTGGCCAAAAACATCGTCGCCTACCGGGAGGAGAACGGCAGCTTTGTTTCCCGCAGCCAGCTGATGAAGGTGCCGAAGCTCGGCAAGAAGGCTTACGAGCAGTGCGCAGGATTTTTGCGGGTGCCGGAGAGCGGCAACCCGCTCGACCACACCGGTGTGCACCCGGAGAGCTACGCGGCGGCGCAGAAGCTGCTGACCCTGTGCGGCTACCGTCTGGAGGAGGTGCTCTCGGACGAGATTGCGGCGCTGCCCAAACGGGTGGCGGCGCTGGGAAGCACAGGGGAGGTGGCGGCGCGCATCGGCGTGGGCGAGCCGACGCTGCGGGACATGGTAGCGGAGCTGGTGAAGCCGGGGCGCGACCCGCGCGACGAGCTGCCAAAGCCGCTGCTGCGCACCGATGTGATGGAGCTTTCCGACCTAAAGCCCGGCATGGTGCTGACCGGGACGGTGCGCAACGTCACCGACTTCGGCGCCTTTGTGGACATCGCGGTCCACGAGGACGGGCTGGTACACATCTCGCAGATCTGCAACCGGTATATCCGCCACCCCTCCGAGGTGCTGAAGGTGGGGGACATCGTGCGGGTGAAGGTGCTGGATGTGGACCTCAAGCGAAAACGAATCTCGCTGACCATGAAGGACCTGGATGGCGGGGAAAAACGATGATGCAGGGAAAGGAGGAGAGCGTTTGTCCGGGCAACGGCTTCCAGAGCGGGCGCTGACCTGCTGGCGGGTGCGGCTGCTTTTGCTGTGCATCCCGCCGGCGTTTGTGGGCGGCTTTCTTTATTATACGGCGGCGCGGGCGTTCACCATCTTTACCTTTATCTGGATGGCGGCCTTTCTGCTGCTGTGCTTTGTGTATTATCCAATGTATTACCGCCAGTACCGCTATTCGGTCGGGGGGATGATGGTGCGGGTCAGCCGGGGCGTGATCTACAACCAGGTGGACGCGGTGTATATCCGCAACCTGCAGTACACCACCCTGAGCCAGAACCTGCTGCAGCGGCTGATGAATCTGGCGACGCTGCGGCTGTACGCGGCGGGCGGCGTGGTGCGCATCGAGAACATCAGCTACGAGGAGGCGCGCCTGCTGCGAATCCAGCTGGGCAGGAGAATGGAGGCGGACGATGGAACAGACCTCGATTAAGCGGTTTCGTCCGCACCCGCTGTACATCCTGAGCAACCTGTGGCGCTACCTGTTCATCCTGCTGCTGCCGCTGGTGAGGGGCCTTTACTATGTGGTCATCAACAGCTTTTCGCTGACCGGGGGCTTTCAGCTGGCGGTGAACATCTCCAACTGGCTGCAGGGCGCGTGGGTGGACGTGCTGTCGCTGCTGGCATTTTTGTCGCTGGGCGTGCTGCTGTGGGCGACCTTTGTGGTCGAGCTGACAGCGGACGGACTGCTGGTGCGGCGGGGCGTTTTCCGGCGGGAGGTGAGCTTCCTGCCCTCCTCCCAATACTACTGCGTTTCGCTGGTTGCGCCGCTGCGGCTGCGGGTGTTTGGCGCGCAGTATCTGCGGGTGGACACGGCGGGGGGGAATCTTACGCAGGCAGACCTGCTGGTGATGCTGCGCCGCCGCGACTGCGAGCAGATCATCCGCATGCTGCAGACCCCGTCGACGGTGACGGCACCCGGGCACACCCGGGTGTACAGCCCGAAGAACCGGTATGTTTTTGTGTTGGCGATGATTACCTCCAACTCGTTTGCGGGAATGGTGCTGATCTCCACCCTGATTACCCAGATGGGCAGCATTTTGGGGGAGCAGTTTTCGGAGATGATCTACGGAACCTTTGAGAATGTGGCGCGGACGCTGGCCTTCGGGGTGCCGCCCGCGGCCTTTGCGCTGGCGTGTGTCCTGCTGTTCGGCTATCTGTGCGCCTTTACGGTGAGCCTTTTGAGGCACGCGAACTTTCATGTGCGGCGGCGGAAAAATCTGCTGGAGGTGCGGGCCGGGCTGCTGACCAAGCGCAGCTACCGGATTGCGGCGGACAAGATTGGGTATCTGGACATCCGGCGGTCGCTGCTGACCTGTCTGCTGGGGGTTTACTCCATCTTTTTGTCGACGGTGGGGTACGGCAAATTCCGGGACGACGTCTCGGCCTTGATTCCCTGCGTGCGCAAAAAGCAGCTGGAGCGCAGCCTGCGCCTGCTGCTGCCCGAATACCGGATCTCCCAGCGAAAGGTGGCTCCCCACCGGCTGCGGTCGGCGGTTCGATATATCTGGCGGGCGGCGGCGCTGCTGGTTCTGGTGCTGCTGCTGCGGGGAATATTGAGCTTACTGTTCCCGGGCTGGGTGGAGCTGATCCAGTGGGTGAGCTTTATGGCGAGCGTGCCGCTGATCTGGCTTTTGATCGTCAAGGTGATCGATCTGTTTACAGCGGGGCTGTCCTATGAGGACGGGTGCTACACGCTGCGGTACTCGAAGGGCTTTTCGCTGCACGCGGTGGTGATCCGCCGGGGGCGGATTGCCAAGGTGCGGATTGGGCAGAGCATCTTTCAAAAGCGGACAGGGCGGTGTGATCTTTATCTTTACTCCTATTCGGAGGGAAGGCAGAGGCACCATCTGCGGGACTTAAAACGCGAGGAGGTTGAGGATTTATTTTCCTTTATGGATACCGAATCCTCGGGGAACTTGTAGGAGCCGGGGCTCCTGGGGGCTTTTTGCGAGGAGGGGCTGCGCCCCTCCAGGAGCAAGTCGTTAGACTTGGCTCTTCGCTCCTCCCCATGGGTGGGCCTACCCGGCCCACACCCGGGGTTCCTTTCGTTTCAGGCAACTTGTCAAGTCAAGTGCAACAGCAAATTGGAAAAGATTTCAGAGGGGGAGTTCCAGTTGAGGCATTTGCGAGGACGATGATTCAGCTTTT
>URGV01000003.1 GCA_900547455.1 uncultured Oscillospiraceae bacterium | reverse complement strand
AGGAGGTTCCTGGCGAATCTTTGGTGACTTTCTTTTCGCAAGAAAGTCACCCGGGGTCGGAGGGGCGGAGCGCCCTCCCTTTGGAGGAGCGCAGAGGAGGGCATCAGCCCTCCTCGCATCGGGGTTCGCAGGAGCCCCGCCCATGCAAAAAAGCCCCCGCGCCGCGGCCCTGCGGCCTGAAAGGAGGAACTGTTATGTTAGCCTATCAAGTCTCCCCGTCCGCAGACGGGGAACATCAAACTGCCAGCTGCCAGCCCGCTGTGCAGCTATATACCCCCATCTCCAAATCCGACCTCCACCGCCTGCTGATCGCGGCGGCGCTGAGCAAGGGGGAGACGCTCATCCACCGCTGCACCCTCTCCGAAGACATCCATGCTACCGCCCGCGTGCTGCAGGCGCTGGGGCGCAGCGTCACCTTCGGCGAGGACTGCATCACCGTCGGCGGCAAGCTGGAACTTGACCGCCATGTCCGCTGCTGCGACTGCGGCGAATCCGGCTCGACCCTGCGCTTTCTGGTGCCGGTTCTGGCCGCGCTGGGACAAAGCGCCGTCTTTACCGGGAAGGGCCGGCTGCCGCAGCGCCCGATGGAGCCGATGCTCACCCGGCTGCGGGAGCACGGGGTGCAGATTGCTCTGCCCTCCGGCGGCGAGACCCTGCCGCTGGAGCTGACCGGACAGCTTCAGAGCGGCGATTTTGTCTTTGCCGGGGACATCAGCTCGCAGTACATCACCGGCCTGCTGTTCGCCCTCCCGCTTCTACAGGGTGACAGCCGCATCCTGCTCTCCTCCCCGTTGCAGTCCAAGGGGTACGTGGATATGACGCTGGAGGTACTTGCCCGCTTCGGTATCCGCATTGAAGCAATCGAAAACGGCTGGTCCATTTCCGGCGGACAGCAGTACCGCACGCCGGGAGAGCTGACCGCCCAAGGCGACTGGAGCAACGCCGCCTTCTGGATTGCCGCCGGCGTTATCGGCCAAAAAAAACTCGAGGTCGCCGGCCTCTCCCCACAGTCGCTGCAGGGGGACAAGGCAATCTGTGACGTCCTGCGGCAGATGGGCGCCAACATCACTGTGGGGCAGGACAGCGTCATCGCCTGCCCCTCCAAGCTGCACGGCACGGTGATCGACGGCAGCCAGATTCCAGACATCATCCCCATCCTCTCGGTCTGCGCCGCCGTCGCCGAGGGCGAGACCCGCATTATCAACGCCCAGCGGCTGCGCTTAAAGGAAAGCGACCGGCTGCGCGCCGTCCACGACTGCCTGCAGGCCATTGGGGCGGATATTGAGGAGACAGCGGATGGGCTGATCATTCGCGGCAATCCCATGCTGAGCGGCGGCCTTGTCGATTCCTTCAACGACCACCGCATTGCCATGTCGATGGCGGTTGCCTCACTGCGCTGTGACCAGCCGGTGCTGATCCGCGACCCGCTCTGTGTAAACAAATCCTACCCCGATTTTTATCAAGATTTTATCAAGACAGGAGGGAAAGTCGATGTCATCGACCTGGGGGACTAACATCAAAATTTCCATCTTTGGGGAAAGCCACTCCAAAGGCATCGGCGTAGTGATCGACGGCATTCCCGCCGGCATACGCCTGGATCCTGAACGACTGCTCCACTTTCTGGCCCGGCGCAGCTCCCGCGGGGGCAAGCTGGACACCCCGCGCATCGAAAAGGACTTTCCGCAGATCATCAGCGGGCTGCTGCCGGACGGGGAGCATCCCGGGTATATGATTGCCTGCGGCACGCCGGTGTGCGCCCTGATCGAAAACGGCAACACCCAGTCCAAGGACTATGAGCAGCTGCGGGCAGTGGCCCGGCCCGGCCACGCCGACTACACCGGCTTTGTGCGCTACCACGGCTGCAACGACATCCGGGGCGGCGGACACTTTTCCGGGCGGCTGACCGCTCCCCTGTGCTTTGCGGGCGGCATCGCCAAGCAGTATCTGCGCGGCTTTGGCATCGAGGTCGGGGCGCACATCGCCTCGATCGGCAGCGTGCAGGACAAGCCCTTCGACCCGGTTTCGATCGAGCCGGACACCCTGTTGGCCGTACAGGAGAAATTTTTCCCCGTGCTGGACGACAAAGCCGGCGAGCGGATGCAGAAGCTGATCGAGCACTGCCGCGACCAGCTCGATTCGGTCGGCGGGGTGATCGAGTGCGCCATCGCGGGCGTTCCCGCCGGCATCGGTGACCCGATGTTCGACTGCGTGGAGAGCAAAATTTCCTCCCTGCTGTTCGGCATCCCTGCAGTCAAAGGGGTGGAGTTCGGCCTTGGATTCGGCCTTTCCTCTCTGCAGGGCAGCCAGGCAAACGACCCGTTTTACATCCGGGAAAATGCCGCCTCCAGCAAGGAGGTGCTGACCGCCACCAACCACAACGGCGGCATCCTGGGCGGCATCACCGACGGGATGCCGGTCATCTTCCGCGCGGCCATCAAGCCCACCCCCTCGATTGCGCAGAAGCAGCGGACGGTCAACTTTAAAACCGGCGAAAACGTCGAGCTCTCGATCACCGGGCGGCACGACCCATGCATTGTCCGGCGGGCGGTGCCCTGCATCGAGTCGGCTGCTGCCATCGCGCTGATGGACCTGATGCTCGGCTCCGACCTCGTGCCAAAAAATCCTTCCCGCAAAGGGGGCAGCACAAGATGAAAGAGATCGAGCGGATCATCCGCCTGAATGAATCGGAGAACACCCTCTTCCTTCCCGCCCAGGCAGCCTGCCAGGGGGTGGCGGGGGCCTTCTCCCACAAGGCCTGCCTGCAGGCGTTTGAGCAGCCGGACATCCGGTTTTATCCCACCTTCGAGGAGGTATTCCAGGCGGTCAGCAGCGGGGAACAGCGCTACGGCGTCATCCCCATCGAGAACACGCTGGCCGGTTCGGTGACCGACAACTACGACCTGATGCTGCGCTACCACCTGTTCATCGTGGGCAGCGTGACGGTCAAGATCGAGCACTCGCTGCTCACCCTGCCGGGCGGAAAGCTGGAAGATCTGCGCCAGGTCTACTCCCACGAGCAGGCGCTGCATCAGTGCTCCGACTTTTTTAAAGCCAACCCCCAGCTGACCGCGACCCCTTACTCCAACTCGGCAGCTTCGGCAAAATTTGTGGCCGAAGCGGGCAATCCTACCCTGGCGGCCATCGGCTCGGAGCAGTGCGCCAAGATGTACGGCCTGCAGGTGCTGCAGCAGGGCATCCAGAACCGGCGGGACAACTTCACCCGGTTTGTCATTCTGGCCCGCCAGTCGGTGCTGGACCCCGCCTGCGGGCGGATCAGCCTGGTGGTGCGGGTGCAGCACAAGGCGGGGGCGCTGTATGCGGCGCTCAGCCGCTTTGCCGAGCAGAAGATTAACCTGCTCAAGCTGGAGTCCCGACCCATCCCGGACAGCCCGTTTGAATTTTTGTTCTACTGGGATTTTGCCGGAAACATGGCGCAGGAGCACGTCCAGCGCGCACTGGGAGCGTTGGCGGGGGACATCGATTACTTCCAGTTCCTCGGCAACTACCCTGAACTCTCCGAGCTGTAAGGCAAGGTGGATTTAGCAAAACCGCCAACATCTAACCAGACGAATTGTTAAAATAAAATAAATTTCCTCCCCTTTGGTTGAAAAACCACCGCATTTGCGGTATGATTATGATGTGTGATAATCGATGTATCCCAAAACAGTCTGTTTAAGACAATTTACCCCGTGCCGGCGCGGCCAGCAGGCCTGCGTCATCCGCGGGAAGCGGAGGTATTTGTGTATGCATGAACCAACCATCTCTTTTTCGCTGCACGATGACAAGGAAAAGGAAATCAAGCAAACGCTGACCGTCATCTACGATGCGCTGCGGCAAAAGGGCTACAACCCGATCAATCAGATTGTCGGCTACATCCTTTCGGAGGACCCGACCTATATCACCACCTACAACAACGCGCGCAGCCTGATCCGCCGGATCGACCGGGATGAGCTTTTGCAGATTCTGGTCAAGTCCTACCTTGATTCCTAAGGCGGTTCAGTTTTTCGATGCCGTGGGGCGTTTCTTTGGCCCGACGGTTCGTACACAGAATGCGGGCAGCTGCTGGCTGTCCGTTTTTTGCACCACATCACAACATGGAAGGGAGTTTTTGTTTTGGCACAGGAATTTTTGATGTATAAAGGCAGGCCGCTGGTGCGCAGCGGGGACACGCTGTACTATGGCAGCATGGGTGACAAATGTGTGGCCCATCTGCAGGTGAAATCCCAGGCGCCTGCCCACGGAATCAACACCGCGACCAAGGTTTCGGTCCAGCTGATCGCCACCGACGAAAGCCTGCCGCTCAAGGAGCGGATGCTCAACAAAGCGGAACGGGACGGATTGTATGAGGCGCTGGCAATCGCCAGCATCTGGCTCGACCGCCACAACAAATAAATCGTAAGACTGCAAGCTTCCCCCCGGCAAAGTTGTCGGGGGGGAGCTTTTTTCTCTTTCCTTTAGACAGCAAAGCAGGAGTGCAAAGGCTCTGAGCCTTTACGCTCCTGCTTCCAACATACTATTCTTCCATCCACGAAATGCCGATCGCTCCGCGGCCCAGATGGTGGCTGAGGATTGGGCCAACGCCGTGAGCGGCAATCTGCGCCTTGGGAAAGCGCTCCCGCAGATGAACCAGCAGCTGCTGGAAGAGCTGCTCCTGCTGCAGCTTCTGCGAAGCGTTGACGACAATCTGCTTTGGATTGTTGCTCATCGCGTCGATCAGCTTCTTCATCTGCTCGGTGCGGCCGCGCGCGGTCCCCAGCGAGATCACCGCGCCGTCCTGACAGCGCAGCACCGGCCGGATATTGAGGATGGTGCTCACCGACTGGCGCACGATGCCGATGCGGCCGCTGCGACGCAGCGCGTCCATGCTGTCCAGCGAAAAGACGACACCGGTTTTGGCGCGCTCCTGCTGCATCCGCTCGGCCAGCTCATGCAGGCTGGAGACGGTTTTGGAGAGCTCCAGCGCACGCCTGCACAGCAGCAGCATTGCCCCTGCGGTGGAGAAGGAATCGAGCACCAGCACCTTCTCCCCTCCATAATAGCGGTTGACCTGCTCCGCCGCCGAGAAGGCGTTGCGGTAGGTGCCGCTGAGACGGGAGGAGATGACGATGCACAGCGTCTCGTCCCCCTTGCGGGCAATCTCTGAAAAGGCCGAGACGAAGCTCTCGGTCGAGACCTGGTTGGTGGTGAAATTGCGCGACTGCAGCAGCGGCTCAAACTGCCCGTTGCAGTCGGTGTAGCTCTCCAGATAGGGCTGGTTATCGACCGTGTAGCCCATCGGCAGGACGGTCAGGCCCATTTTGCCAGCTTCCGATTTCGTGATGTTGACGGTGCTGTCGGTAACAATGCGAATCATTCCGCCACCTCCCCCATCCGGCGGAAGCGCTGATAGCGGCGCTCCACCAATTCCTCCGGGCTGAGCTTTTTGCCCTGGCACAGCGCGCTGTACAGATCCCGGCGCAGCCGCTGATAGACCTTCTCAAAGCCTTCCTTTGGGTCCTTCGGCTCGCGGATTGAACGCTCGACCACCTTGAGGTTTAAAAGCTCCTCGGCGGTGAGCTTCAGGCACTCGGAGGCTTCCTTTGTCTTGGAGGCGTCCTTCCAGAGGATGCTGGCACAGCCCTCCGGCGAGATGACCGAGTAAACCGCGTTTTCCAACATCCAGACCTCGTCGGCCACTGCGAGCCCCAGAGCGCCGCCGCTCTCCCCTTCGCCGGTGAAGATCGAGATGATCGGAACTTTGAGGGTCATCATCTCCATCAGGTTTTCAGCGATAGCCTGAGCCTGGCCGCGCTCCTCCGCTCCGATGCCGCAGTAGGCGCCGGAGGTATCGATGAAGCAGATGACCGGGCGGTTAAACTTCTCGGCCAGCTTCATCTGGCGCAGCGCCTTGCGGTAGCCTTCCGGATGAGCAGAACCGAAGTTCCGTTTGATCTTTTCTTTGGTGTCTTTTCCCCTGTCGATGGCGATCACCGTCACCGGCATATCGTTGAGCATTGCAACTCCGGCCACAATCGCCTTGTCGTCGGCAAAACGGCGGTCACCGTGCAGTTCGACAAATCCCTCGAAGATGTGCTCGATGAAATCGCTGCCGGTCGGCCGGCCCTTGGCTCTGGCCGCGGCCACACGTTTATAAGCTTCCATCCTGCTCCTCCTCTCCTGCATGCTTTACAAAGGGCTGATGCAGCTCCAGCAGATGGCTAAGGTACTCCTTCTGACGCGGGCGCTCCACGATGTCGTCCACAAAACCCTTTTCCAGCAGGAACTCCGCCCGCTGGAAGCCATCCGGCAGCTTTTGCCGGATGGTCTGCTCGATGACGCGCGGGCCGGCAAAGCCGATCAGCGCCCCCGGCTCGGCGAGGATGATGTCCCCGTCCATCGCAAAGCTGGCCGAAACGCCGCCGGTGGTGGGGTCGGTCAAAAAGGTGATGTACAGGTTGCCCGCATCGCTGTGGCGCTTGACTGCACCGCTGGTCTTTGCCATCTGCATCAGCGAGAGGATGCCCTCCTGCATCCTGGCTCCGCCCGAAACGGTGTAGCCGATGACGGGCAGGCTGTGCTCGGTGGCAAACTCGAACAGGCGGGTGATCTTTTCACCGACCACCGATCCCATCGAGCCCATCATGAAGTTGGACTCCATCACGAACAGGCAGCACGGATAGCCGCCGATGGTGCACTCGCCGCAGACTACGCCGTCGCTCTCGCGGCTGTCCAGGGCCGCATGCTTGAGCTTGTTGTCGTAACCCGGAAAATCCAGGACATTGACCGCGTGCATATCCTGGTCGTGCTCCACAAAGCTATTATCGTCGGCGATCATACTGATGCACTGGCGGGCATTCATGCGGAACAGGTGCCCGCACTTGGGGCAGGTGCTGTACTGCTCGCTCAGATCGCTGACGAAGAGGATATTTTTACATTTCGGGCAGGACAGGCACAGCTCATCCGGCACCGAAGGATGACTTTCCTTGATGGCCCGCTCATATGTTTCCAAATCGTTGCGGGGTTTTTGGAACAGCTTTTTTGAAAGCATCGGCATCCTCTCTTTCTCTTTTTTCTCTATTACAATTTGACTGCTGCCCCCGCACGCTTCCCCCCGTTGGGAAAAGCAGCTGGGGCAGGGTGCTCAAAAGGGAGCATTTGCCCCCGAATGTTAGTACCCCTTTTTGGCCATAAAGTCGGTGTAGTAATCCCCGGACTTAAATTCTGGGTCGCTGAGCAGCTCCATGTGCAGCTGGCTGTTGTGGTCGACGCCCTCGATCACCAGCTCGCACAACGCCGCCTGCAGCTTGCGGATGGCCTCCTCACGGGTCTTGGCGTAGACAATCAGCTTGCCGATCATCGAATCGTAGTACGGCGGCACAAAGTAGTCCTGATACAGCGCCGTATCAAACCGCACCCAGGGTCCGCCCGGGATGTGCAGCAGGGTGATCCGGCCGCAGCTTGGGCGGAAATTCTGTTCCGGGTTTTCGGCGTTGATGCGGCACTCGATGGCGTGGCCGTCCAGGCGGATATTCTCCTGGCTGAAGCCCAGCTTCTGCCCTGCCGCAATGCGGATCTGCCACTTGACCAGGTCCAGCCCGGTCACCATCTCGGTGACGGTGTGCTCGACCTGCAGGCGGGTGTTCATCTCCATAAAGTAGAACTGCCCGTCCTTATACAAAAACTCGACGGTGCCCGCGTTGCGGTAATTGACCGCCTTGGCAGCCTTGGCCGCCACCTCGATCATCCGCTGGCGGGTCGGAGCGTCCAGCGCGTTGGAGGGACACTCCTCGATCAGCTTCTGGTTCTTGCGCTGGATCGAACATTCGCGCTCGCCCAGGCAGACCACGTTGCCGTAGTTGTCGCAGAGAATCTGCATCTCGATGTGTTTGGCCGGATACAGGTATTTTTCCATGTAGACCCCGCCGTCGCCAAAGGCTGAGAGCGCCTCGCGGGAAGCATTCAGGTAGGCCGCCTCCAGCTCGCTCTCCTCCTTGACCAGGCGGATGCCGCGGCCGCCGCCGCCCGCACGCGCCTTGATCAGCAGCGGGAAGCCGATCTGTTTGGCCTGTTCCTTGGCCTCCTCCACGCTGCTCACTGCGTCACAGCCGGGGATAACCGGCACACCCGCGGCGCGCATCGTCTTTCTGGCCTCGTCCTTGTCGCCGGTCTTGGCAATCGTCTCGGAGCGCGGGCCGATGAAGGTGATGTTGCACTCCTCACACAATGCGGCAAAGCGCGCGTTCTCCGAGAGCAGACCGTAGCCCGGGTGGATGGCCTGCGCCCCCGAGCAGATGGCCGCCGAGATGATGGCCGCCATGTTCAGGTAGCTCTCCCCCACCGGCGCCGGACCGATGCAGTAGCTCTCGTCAGCCAGGCTGACGTGCAGCGCCTCGCGGTCGGCCTCCGAAAAGACCGCTACGGTGGAGATGCCCATCTCCTTGCAGGCGCGGATGATGCGCACGGCAATCTCGCCCCGGTTGGCGATCAGAATTTTTGAAAACATCTGGCTTGTTCCTCCATCCCGCAGCGGTTACTGCTCCTTGATGCACGCAAAGGAAAACTCGCCGGAAACGCACAGCTTGCCGTTGACGTATCCCTTCCCCTTTGCAAAATAAAACGGCTCCCGGACCTTGAGGAGCTCACATTCGATCTCCAGCTTGTCGCCGGGCAGCACCTTGTTTCTGAATTTTACCTTGTCGAGGCTGGTAAAGTACGGGGTGATCTTCTCGCCCTCCACCTGCTTGGAAGCCAGCAGCACGCAGCAGGTCTGGGCCATCATCTCGCACTGCACCACGCCGGGCACAATCGGGTTTCCGGGAAAGTGCCCCTGCACAAACCACTCGTCGCCCCGGATGGTGTAGCTGCCGCGGCAGCGGGTGGGCTGGCCGTTTTCGTCCAGAGAATCCTGGCAGAGCTCCGCCTCGTCCACCAGCAGCATCTTGTCGCGGTGGGGCAGAATCTTTTTAATCTCTTCCTGTGTCATCGTCGCCCTTCCTTTCCCACATTAAAAAATCTTAAAGAGCGTCTGGGAGTACTCGACCACCTCGCCGCTCTTGACGCAGATGTCCACGATCTCTCCATCCTGCTCGGCGGTGATCTCGTTCATCAGCTTCATCGCCTCGATGATGCAGAGCACGTCTCCCTTTTTGACCTTGGAGCCGACCTGCACAAAGGGCTGTGCGTCGGGAGATGGCGCGGCATAAAAGACGCCGACCATCGGGGACTTGACCTCGGTGATATGGTTAAAGTCGATGGTCGAGCCCACCGGGGCCTCGTTTTGAATCTGCGGCTGATTTTCCACCGCCGCCTGCTGCGGGGCTGCCGGTGCGGCCGGCTGCTCCACCGCTGCAGCCGGAACGGTGACCGGCTGAACCGGCTCGACGACAGCGGATCCTTTTCTCTCCATATGTATATCGAGAGCGCCCTCGGTGACGTGGAGGCTGGTCAGACCAGTTTCCTGCATCACCCGGGCAAGCTCCTTGATGTCCTGAATGTTCATTCTGTTTCCTCCTTGCATAGCCTTTCTCCCCTTGCGGGGAGTCGGGGAGCGGACACCCCCTTCCGCCAACGAGAGGGGGCTTTTTTCCTATTCCTTGACCTTGATGAAGGCGACAACGCCGTTGTGGCCGCCAAAGCCGAGCGAGTCGGACAGCGCCAGGGTCACCGGCGCCTGAACCGCCTTGTTCGGCACATAGTTGAGGTCGCAGTCCTCGTCCGGCTGCTCGTAGTGGATGGTCGGCGCGATCACGCCGGTCTGCAGGGTCATCACCGAAGCGATGGCCTCCACTGCGCCTGCCGCGCCCAGCATGTGGCCGGTCATCGACTTGGTCGAGCTGATGTAGGCCTTGCGGGCAATCTCCTCACCCAGCGCACTCTTGATGGCCAGCGTCTCGGTCTTGTCGTTGAGCGGGGTGCTGGTGCCGTGGGCGTTGATGTAGATGACCTCGTTTTCCAGGTTCTCGATGCCCGCTTCCTCCAGCGCCAGCTGGAAGGCACGGATGGCGCCCTTCGCTTCCGGGTGCGGAGCGGTGATGTGGTGGGCGTCGCAGGTGTTGCCGTAGCCCACAATCTCGGCGTAGATCTTGGCCCCTCTGGCCTTGGCGTGCTCATACTCCTCCAGGATCAGGATGCCCGAGCCTTCGCCCATGACAAAGCCGCTGCGGCGCTTGTCGAATGGGGTGCAGGCCTGTTCCGGGTCTTCGCAGGTGGTCAGCGCCTTGCAGTTGGCAAAGCCTGCAACGCCAACCGGGTTGACTGCGGCCTCTGCTCCGCCCGCGATGATGGCGTCAGCATAGCCGTAGCGCACCGCGCGGAATGCCTCACCGATGGCATTTGTGGAGGTTGCGCAGGCGGTTACAACCGGCAGATTTGGTCCCTCTGCGTCGTAACGGATGGCGATGTTGCCGCCCGCGATGTTGCCGATCATCATTGGGATCAGAAACGGCGAGACATGGCGCGGACCGCTCTCAAAGAACTTGAAGCACTGGTCGGAGATGGTGTTGATGCCGCCGCATCCGCTGCCGACGTAGACGCCAAGGCGCTCCGCCTCGATGTTCTCGCCGGATTTGAGCCCGGAATCCTGCATTGCCTGGGCGGCAGCCGCCATCGCGTACTGGGTAAACAGGTCCATCTTTCTGACCTGGGATTTTTCAATGTACTGCAGCGGGTCGAAGTCCTTGACCTCGCCTGCCACCTTGACCTTCTGGTCAGCTGCGTCAAAACGGGTAATCATGCCGACGCCGTTTTTTCCCGCCGTCAGGTTGTTCCAAAAGGAATCGATATCGTTTCCAACCGGAGAGATAACACCCATGCCGGTTACTACTACTCTTTTCATAATGCCCCTCCTAAATGGACATACATTCCTGGATTACATATTCAGTCCGCCGTCGACGCTGAGCACCTGGCCGGTGATATAGCGCGCCGCGTCGCTGGCCAAAAAGGCCACCGCTGCCGCCACGTCCTCCGGCTTGCCCATCTTCTTCATCGGGATCTGAGCCTCGGCCGCAGCTTTCACCTTCTCCGAGAGCACGGCGGTCATGTCGGTCTCGATAAAGCCCGGCGCCACCGCGTTGCAGGTGATGCCCCGTCCTGCCAGCTCCTTGGCCACCGACTTGGTCAGACCCACCAGGCCGGCCTTGGCTGCGGCGTAGTTTGCCTGGCCCGCGTTGCCCATCAGGCCGGAGATCGAGCTGATGTTGATGATGCGGCCGCTTCTGCGCTTCATGAACTGGTGGTATGTATTTTTAATCATGTAAAAGGCGCTGTTGAGGTTGGTGTCGATGACCTTTTCAAAGTCCTCTTCCTTCATCGAGAGCACCAACGCGTCGCGGGTGATGCCGGCGTTGTTGACCAGCACATCGATGCCGCCAAAATTGTCCAGGACAGCTTTTACCGCGTCCCTGCACTGCTGCGGGTCGCTGACGTCGCAGCGCACCGGCACGGCCTTGCGGCCCTTCTGCTCGATGAGGGCACAGGTTTCCTGCGCCGCTTCTTCATTTCCGGCAAAGATGACCGCGATGTCAAATCCGTCCTCGGCTAATTGAAGCGCGATGGCGCGGCCGATTCCGCGGGAAGCCCCGGTGACCAGGGCAGTTTTATTCTGTTCCATCTATTCTTCCTCCGAAGGAGTGCGTAGCGCTTCGAGGGTGCTCTCGAGCGTCGCCTTGTCCTCCACACGATAAATCTTTGCGTCCTTGATAATCTTTTTGACCAGACCGCTCAAGGTCTTGCCCGGTCCCACCTCGATGAAGGTGTCAAAGCCATCCTCTGCCATGCGGCGGATGGTCTTTTCCCACTGGACCGGATGGGTGACCTGTCCGGTCAGGATCGATGCACAGGCCTCATCCTGCTGCGGATAAGGCTGAGCAGTCATGTTGGCATAGATCGGAATCTTCGGCGCGTGCAGGTGGTACTGGCCCATAGCGGCCGCGAGCTTCTGCTCGGCGCTGTCCATAAACGGGGAGTGGAATCCACCGCTGACCGCCAGCGGCACCGCCTTGCCCTTGAATTCCTTGACCCGGCTGCAGAAGCTCTCCAGTTCGGCCTTGCAGCAGGCGGCGACCAGCTGACCCGGGCAGTTGTAGTTGACCGGATAAACCTTGACAAACTCCTGGCAGATCTTCTCGACCGTCTCGTTGTCGAGCTTGAGCACCGCCACCATGCCCGAAGGGATGCGCTGAGCGGCGTAGTCCATGCACTCGGCGCGGTAGCATACAAACGAAAAGCCGTCCGCATCGGTAAAGCCGCCCGCGAAGGTCATGGCCGCCACCTCGCCCAGCGAGAAGCCCGCCACCGCATCGGGGTGGATGCCGGCCTCCTCCAGGGCTCTGGCCGCCGCCAGGTCCACACAGTAGACGCAGGGCTGGGTATTGATGGTGCGGTTTAATTCCTCCTGGCTGCCCGCAAAGCACTGCTGGGAAGTCCCTGCACGCACGCTGTCCGCAGCGGCAAAGACGGCCGCAGCGGCGGGAGAAGCTTCGCAGAGCTCCTTTCCCATGCCGGGCAGCTGGGCGCCCTGACCCGCAAATAAAAACGCTGTCTTGCCCATGCTTGCCTCCTTATTTGCAGAACTGGCTGGCGCCGCGCAGAATCTGCTCGGCCTCGGCAAACATTTCCTCGATCATCTCTTTGGCTGGCTGCTCCTTGTGCACCATTGCCGCGCACTGACCCGCCATAAAGCTGCCGTTCTTCTCGTCGCCCTCTTTGGCAGCCTTGCGCAGAGCGCCCGCTCCCATCTTTTCCAGCTCCTCGTCGCTGATGTTCGGGTTGTACTCCTGTTTAAACAGGTCACGGGTGAAGGGGTTTTTCAGGCAGCGCACCGGATGGCCCAGGCGTTTGCCGGTCGCGATGGTGTCGATGTCCTTGGCCTTGAGGATCTTGTTCTTGTAATTCTGATGAACGGTGCACTCCTCGGCAACCAGGAAGCGGGTACCGCACTGTACACCGCAGGCGCCCAGCATCAGTGCCGCCGCGATGCCTCTGCCGTCGGCGATGCCGCCCGCCGCCAGAACCGGGATGTTGACCGCATCGCAGACCTGCGGAACCAGGGTCATGGTGGTCAGCTCGCCGATGTGGCCGCCGGACTCACCGCCCTCGGCGATGACTGCGAAGGCGCCGCTTCTTTCCACCAGTTTTGCCATGGCGGTGGAAGCAACTACCGGGATAACCTTGATGCCCGCAGCGACCCATTTCTTCATGTACTTGCCCGGATTGCCCGCGCCAGTGACGACGACCGGAATCTTCTCCTCGATGACAAGATCGGAAACCTCGTCGGCAAAGGGGCTCATCAGCATGATGTTGACGCCAAAAGCCTTGTCGGTGAGCTGGCGGGCCTTGTGGATCTCCTCGCGCAGCCAGTCAGCGTTGGCATTCATCGCTGCGATGATGCCCAATCCTCCGGCGTTGCTGACCGCTGCCGCCAGCGAAGCGTCGGCGATCCAGGCCATGCCGCCTTGGAAGATGGGATACTGAATATTCAAAAGTTCACAAAGTTTTGTCTGAATCATCGTTATTCATTCCTTTCTCTGAAAGAGGCTTCCTCGTCTTGAATGCCGGACTTCTGCCGTTTGGGCAGAAAGAGGCCAAGCCCTCAAAAGGAGGTTCCTCTCACCACAGGAGCCCGCTCGCCGCGCCCCATATACAGAGGGGCCCCTCTGCGGGAGCCCCTTCGTAGACTGGAAGCAAACAGCTTCCGAAAAACTTGTTATTCGCCTACCTGCTCCTCGATGGCTTTGACTACGTCGCCGACAGTCTTCATGTCCTCGCTCATCTCCATCTGGATACCGAACTCGTCTTCAAAGCTCATCATCAGGTCAACAGTGTCCAGGCTGTCCAGCTCCAGCTCCTCAAAGGTGGAGTCCTCGTGGATCTCGCTTGGATCGCACTCTTTATACTCTGCCAGAATGTTGATTACTTTCTCCAATACCATGATTGTTTCCTCCTGAATTTTTTCGTTTTAGCTCAATCTATAAACCTTATCCAATGCTGGATAATTTTACCACTTTAAGATGCAGGCGCCGGTAGTCAGTCCCGCGCCGAAGGCGGTCAGCGCCAGCAGGTCACCTTTCCGGAAGCGGCCCTCACAGTTTGCCCTGTCCAGCACAATCGGGATACATGCTGCCGAGACATTGCCCATCTGCTCGATGCCGGTCAGGCAACGCTCCATCGGGAATTTCAGTTTGTGGGCCGCGGCCTCGATGATGCGCATGTTGGCCTGGTGTGGCACCAGCCAGTCAACCTGCTCAAGGGTGATTCCCGCCTCCCCACACACCGTCTGTACGTCCCGGCAAAAGGAGGAGACTGCAAATTTGTAGACCTCCTTGCCGTTCATGTGCAGGCAGGTTTCCTGCTTTGGCAGGGTGTCAAACGGGCTGTTTCCACTCACATGCGGGATGCTCAGCACCTCGGTATTGCCGTCCGCGGTCAGATGGATGGAGCGCAGAGCGTCGCCCTCCCCCAGCACCACCGCGCCCGCGCCGTCCCCAAAGAGGACGCAGGTGGAGCGGTCCTGCCAGTTGAGCAGCCGGGTCATGGTGTCGCCCGCGGCGATCAGCACCTTCTTCACCCGCTTGCGGGCAAAGTAGCCGGCCGCCACATCCAGCGCGTAGACAAAGCCGGTGCAGGCCGCGCTGATGTCCATCGCCGGGCAGTGCGCGCCCAGCTCATGCTGCAGCACACAGGCCTGCGACGGGGTGATGTAATCCCCGCGGATGGTGGCGCAGAGAATCAGGTCCAGCTCCTCGGGCTTCACCCCCGCGCGCTCCAGCGCCTGGCTGCAGGCGGTCACCAGCAGCTGGGTCAGCGTTTCGTCGGTGCAGACCGCCCGCTCCCGGATGCCGGTGCGCTGGCTGATCCACTCGTCGCTGGTGTCCAGAAAGGCGGAGAGGTCGTCGTTGCTTTTCCGGTGTCTGGGCAGGGCGCTGCCGGTTGAGAGTATTTGAAACATGTTGGTTTCCCCTTTCCGTTGTCGGGATGCCTTACTCGTTGATCTTTTTCTTTAAGAAAAGGTCGAGCTTCAGGATTCCCTGATACAGCACCTGCTGCTCCTGTTCGCTCATGCCGCTGATGATGCTGCGCACCATCGACTCATGGAAATAGCGATGGACCGAGTCGATCTTCTTCCCCTGTTTGGTCAGGGTGACATAGACGATGCGTGCGTCCTCCTCGCCGCGCAGCTTTTCGACATAGCCTTTTTTGACCAGCTTGTTGATGGCGACGGTGACCGAAGGCAGGGTGATGCCTAAATCCTCGGCGATTTCGGAGATGGTTTTGGGCTTATTTTTGCCCTTCCCTACCGCTTCCAGCATGTGCATCTCGTTGATGCTCAGGTCGATGCTGTCTGTTCGCTTGAGAATCGTCTCCTCGACCTTGAGGATAGAGCGGTAGGCATCGACAATCAGATCATTCAGTTGTTCTTCAAGCGGTTTCATCTGGGAACATCCTTTCAGGTGCTTCTATATTAAAAGTAACAGATGTTATTTTTAATTAGATTGACAAACTAATTATAAACACCCTGCCTTTTCTTGTCAAGGCAAAATTTTGTCGAGGACGGGCTTTTTTCTCACCTTATCTATTTGCGACAAATTTTCATTCGATTCCATTCCAATTTTTATATGGATTTGCGGCAGGCCACTAAAAAAACAGGGCAAAAGAAAAAAGTTGCACGACGGCGTGCAACTTTTTCTTTGTTTTGGGGTAAGGGTAGAAAAGGGATTGAGCTAGGACCACCATACCCAGTTTATCTTGTAACAATTCATTTTTCCTGCTTCGGGAGAGATGGTATAGCTGCGGGTAATCTGCTTTCCGTCCCCTGCTCTTTTGCCGGTCAGGGTCAGGTCAAGTTCTGAGCCGTCCTGCTCCTTCAAGCTGTAAAACATGCCGTCCTTTTGCGTATATCCGCTAAAGCCTCCGTTAGTGCCGTCCTTTTCTTCGGCCCGCACCTCCAGACCCGATACCGTATTCCCTTCTTCATTGACCACCTGAATCTGAACGCCCTCGTCCGCCTCTTTAGCAAGCTGTTCAAGCGTCGGGTGTTTCCAGACAAGCTGATAACAGCCGTCAATCTGTTCCAGGTCGTCAAAGTCAACGAGTCGTTTTTCAATTTTGTCGCCACTATTCCACATACCAACCGTCATTCGATAGGAAGCTGGCAACCACAGTACCACAAATCCTTCTGTGTCGCTGATCCCAGACGATTTTTCCAGGTGATACGCGTAGTCTGGGTTTGCAATAGAGGGAAGCAGGACCGATATATCGACATTGGGAACCGGTTCTCCCTGTTCATCTATCACACGGATTAGATAGGGGGAAGGCCATTCGTTAATCTCTACATTCGCTGAAACAGGAACAGCTGTAAATAATAAGAAAAAACACAAACACAATGAAAAAACCATTCGTTTTTTCATTTTAATTAAATACCTCCTTACTGTTCATATGTCCGAATCAGATTCATAACCTTAGAGTCAATCGTTTTTGCAACGCCCTTACTTGTTCCTGAATTATATCCTCCTGAATGAATTCCTCTAATTACCCAATTCTCATCGTCTCCGTATACAGGGTCGCCACCATAATCTACATAGACAGGTGATCCACTATCACCGGTTGTACAGTTCATATTATGATTAAAAGACAGTTTTTTACTATCATAAAAACCTGTCATACGTCCTGTATCTGTATAACACCTCAATCCGTTATATTTTTCATTATCCTCATCGCTCAAAGTAGAATATGGATAGCCTGTCAGTGTCAGTTCATCTGAGGTTGTTAACTGAACAGAAGAATAAGAAAGCAGACCTGTTTTTTTGGTTACAGAGGGACTGATAATAATAATCCCATAGTCGTTATTCCAATCATATTCTTTGTTGGTCATCCAACCTGGTGCAGTATAAAATGTTGTAGAGGTTGCATAGTTTTCATAACTATTTTCATCTCGTCCAAATCTTAATTGCACAGATTTAAGTGTTTTATTGCTTATCGGATTATATATACAATGCGCTGCCGTCAATACTACGCCATCTGCTACAGCAGCACCCGTTCCATATTCCACTGAACCATCATTATACACCAGTCTTAGGTTCGCAATAGATTTATACGGTTTTAAGGAAGTATCTGTTACTCTTGTCCAAGAGTTATCATAATAATATGGAGAAATTTCTGGCATATTCTTTTCATAATACTCCTTCATCTCCTGTAGTTCTTCCTCTGTAAACTGTATTCTCTCACTCACTCCTTCTGGTGCTCTACCAGGAACAGTAACTTCCTCTCCCTCTTGATAGTATTCTTCTACTACCGCGTCAAAGTTCACTTCCGGTGTCTCATCTGCATAAGAACCGATAGACAGTCCTGCAATCATCGCAGCGGATAGGATAACCGCTAAAATTTTTCTCTTTTTCATATAACTTTCTCCTCATTGTGATATTTTTTTAGTAATCGATTACTAAGACCAAAATATCACAATCTCTTCCAATAGTCAACCACAATTTCGTCACTTTTTGTTCTTTTTTTACAAATTCGTCTATTTGAACAGAACGCAGCCGAATCCTTTATACACATTATCCTGTCGGAAAAAAGAAAAAGGATACAGGAGCATTTTCTTCTCCTGTATCCCTCTTGTGTGCTAGCGGATAAAGTTGGTTCGGATAAATGGTTCACGCTGCGGGAAGTCGATTCCCTGCTCCTTGCCGGCGGCGATGCACTTGAGCAGCCAGGCCATGTTGTTGCCCAGGGTGCGCATGATCTGCAGGCCCTCCAGGTCCTGTTTGACCTCCTCCGGGGTGTTGCCGTGCACCATGTTCCAGTACTGGGAGGAAACGACCGGCATGCAGTTGATGGTGAAGTATTTGTTCAACTCATCCCATGCGGTGGTCGAACCTGCGCGGCGGCAGCTGACAACCGCTGCTCCCGGCTTGCCTGTAAAGTATTTGCCGCCGCTGTAAAAGGCGCGGTCAAGGAAGGAACGAACCTGTCCGCTGGCGTTGGCGTAGTAGACCGGAGAGCCAAAGACAAAGCCGTCGGCCTCCTTTGCCTTCTCGACAAATTCGTTGACCCCGTCATCAAAGACGCATTTTCCCAGCTTTGCGCAGGCGCGGCAGGCGATGCAGCCGGAAACCGGCTTTTTACCGATCTGGACAATTTCGGTTTCAATCCCATTTTTTTCGAGCGCTCCCGCCACCTCGCACAGGGCAGTATAGGTGCAGCCCTGTGCGTTTGGGCTGCCATTGAGCAAAAGTACCTTCATGGAAATTCCTTCTTTCTGAAAAAATGCAAAAAACTTTGCTTCCTTATTTTAGCACAAAGATGCTTATTCGCACAAGGTGGAGTTTATTCCAGGTTTTTTCTCATCCGATAAAACGGAAAAACGCACGGGAAAGATGTTTCCCGTGCGCTCTATACAAAATTGAGAGGTGATTAGAAGCTCTGTGCAAAGCGTCTGCCCATGTCTCTGGCCGCTTCCAGATCCTCGACGGTGGGGACAAAGTTGACCTTGAAGCCGTCCTCAAAGACGCTCATCTTCAGTCCCATCAGGCGGGCCTGGATGTTGGCGACTGCCTCGCCGGTCCAGCCGTAGGAGCCGAATACCAGCACCGGCTTCTTGCCGGAATTGATCGCGTCGATGCCGGCCAGCAGGTTCCATACCGGCGGTACCGCGTCGCGGTTTAAGGTCGGGCTGCCGACCGCAAAGGCGTTGCAGCGGTTGACCAGTGCGTGCAGCTCGCCCATGTCGTGCTCGATGATGTCGTAGGTGACGCACTCGGCATCCGGTTTTGCCTCCAGAATACCCTCGCGGATCTCCTCGGCGATCTTGGCGGTGTTGCCGTAGGCGGAGGTGTAGAAGACCGGGATCAGCGGAACCTTGTTCTCCACCGGTGCGGACCACTCCTCATACCGCTCGATGACCGAATCCATCAGGCCGTTTTTGGTGAGCACCGGGCCGTGGCTGGTGCAGATAAGGTCCGGCTGCTGCGGCAGAGCCTTGATCTTCTCCAGACCCTTGCGGACAAAGGAAGCAAATGGGCCAAAGATGGCGCCGTAGTAGAGCTTGAGCGCCGCATCGTACGCCTTTGGATAAGCGACGTTGTAGTCGAAGGTGTAGGGCTCGCAGTAGTGGCAGCCCAAAAAGTCGCAGGTGAACAGGACGTTGTCCTCCTTGACGTAGGTGAACATCGAATCCGGCCAGTGCAGGTTTGGCGCGGAGATAAAGGTCAGGGTCTTGCCGCCCAGGTCGATCTCCTCGCCGTCCTTAACCTTGTGGACATCCAGGTCGCAGCGGTTGGTGATGTTGCGCAGGTAGTTTGCGCCCGCAATCGAGGATACCAGCTTGGCGTTCGGCATCAGCTCAAGGAGCTTTGCCATCGCGCCGGAGTGGTCCGGCTCATTGTGGTTCATCACGATGTAGTCGATCTCCTTCGGGTCGCAGACCTCCTGGATGTTCTGCACATACTGCTCGAAGAAGCCCTCGTGGCAGGTCTCGATCAGCGCGGTCTTTTCGCTGCCGCGCACGATGTACGAGTTGTAGGTGGTGCCGGAATCGGTCTGCATCACAATATCAAAAACACGCATGTTGGGGTTCTGAATCCCAACAGAATAGATCCCATCGGTAAGTTTTACAGCGGACATCGTTCATCTTCCTTTCTTTTCTCACTGTTTGCTGATTTAATTATACCAAGAGGGTATATCATTGTAAAGGGACAAAACTGACAAAGAAAACACAATTTGCAAGCCCTTTCTGGGGCAATGCGATCAGAAAAACTATCCGCGCTGCAGCACCTTTTTCAGATACTGCCCTGTATAGGAGCCCTCGCACTGGGCGACCTGTTCCGGTGTGCCGGTGGCGATGATCTGGCCGCCGTTGTCCCCGCCCTCGGGTCCCAGGTCGATGATGTAGTCGGCGGTCTTGATGACGTCCAGATTGTGCTCGATCACCACCACCGTGTTGCCCGCGTCCACCAGCGTCTGCAGCACGTCGATCAGCTTGTGCACATCCGCCGCGTGCAGACCGGTGGTCGGCTCGTCCAGGATGTAGATGGTCTTGCCGGTAGCCTTTTTGGAGAGCTCGGTCGCGAGCTTGACACGCTGCGCCTCGCCGCCCGAGAGGGTGGTCGCCGACTGGCCGAGCTTAACATAACCGAGTCCCACGTCGCACAGCGTCTTAATCTTGCGGGAAATTTTGGGCAGGTTCTCAAAGAAGACCAGCGCCTCCTCGGCGGTCATCTCCAGCACATCGCTGATGTTCTTGTCCTTATATTTTACCTCCAGCGTCTCGCGGTTATACCGCTTGCCCTTGCACACCTCGCAGGGGACGTAGATATCCGGCAGGAAGTGCATCTCGATTTGAAGGATGCCATCGCCCTCGCAGGCTTCGCAGCGGCCGCCCTTGACATTAAAGGAGAAGCGCCCGCTGTCATAGCCGCGCGCCTTGGCCTCGGCGGTGGAGGCAAAGAGCTGGCGGATATCGGTGAAGACGCCAGTGTAGGTGGCGGGGTTGGAGCGCGGGGTGCGGCCGATGGGGCTCTGGCTGATCTCGATGACCTTGTCCAGCGCCTCCAGCCCTACAATCTCCTTGTGCTTGCCCGGGCGGGACTTGGCCTGGTTGAGCTTTGCCGCCAGGCCCTTATACAAAATTTCGTTGATGAGCGAGGACTTGCCCGAACCGGAGACGCCGGTGACGGCGGTGAAGGTGCCCAGCGGAATCGAGACGTCGATATTTTTCAGGTTGTTCTGCGCCGCACCTTTGACGGTGAGGGTCTTGCCGTTGCCCTGGCGGCGGGTTTCTGGAATCGGAATTTTCTTTCTTCCACTCAAATATTGGCCGGTCACCGAACGCTCGCAGGCCTTGATCGCCTCCACCGGACCGGCGCAGACCACTTCGCCGCCGTGTACGCCCGCCCCCGGGCCGATGTCCACGATAAAATCGGAGGCGTACATGGTGTCCTCATCGTGCTCGACCACGATGACCGTGTTGCCCAGGTCGCGCAGATGGCGCAGGGTGGCGATCAGCTTATCGTTGTCGCGCTGGTGCAGGCCGATGCTCGGCTCGTCGAGGATGTACAATACACCCATCAGCGAGGAGCCGATCTGGGTGGCCAGACGGATGCGCTGGCTCTCACCGCCCGAGAGGGTGGCCGAAGCGCGGGAAAGGGTCAGATATTCCAGACCGACGTTGCGCAAAAATTCCAGGCGGGAGCGGATTTCCCGGATAATCAGATGGGAGATCTGCTCCTCCTTCTCGGTCAGCTCCAGCTTGTCAAAAAAGTCGAGCATCGCGGTAACCGAAAGCCGGCAAAGCTGACTGATATTGAGCCCGCCGATCAGCACCGACAGGCTTTCCTTTTTCAGACGGTCGCCGTGGCACTCGGGGCAGTTGACCGAGTTCATCCAGGTGGTGATCTCCTCCCGCATCCAGTTGGAGGAGGTTTCGCGGAAGCGGCGCTCCAGATTGTTTGCAACGCCCTCAAACTCGGTGTAGTAGGTGGACTTGACATCGTCGGTGTCCCGCACCATCTTGATCTTCTCGCCCTTGCTGCCGTACAGCAGGATGTCCACAATTTCCTTGGGCAGGTCCTTGATGGGGGTGTCCAGCGAGAAGTGGTAGTGGTCGGCCAGGCTGTGGTAGTACATGCTCGGCAAGCCGCCCTCGACATAGTACCAGCCGCTGGCGCGGATGGCGCCCTCGCGGATCGATTTATTCTTGTCCGGGATGACCAGGTCGGGGTCGATGCTCATGAAGGTGCCGAGGCCGGTGCACTTTTCACAGGCACCAAACGGGTTGTTGAAGGAGAACATCCGGGGATTGAGCTCCTCGATGCTGATGTTGTGCTCCGGGCAGGCGTAGTTTTGGGAGAACATCATCTCCTCACCGTCCACCACATCCACCAGCACCAGACCGCCGGTCAGGCCGATGGCGGTTTCCAGCGAGTCGGTCAGGCGGGACTGGATGTCCGGGCGCACCACCAGGCGGTCAACCACAATCTCGATGTTGTGCTTTTTGTTCTTTTCCAGCGCGATCTCCTCGGTCAGCTCATACAGGTTGCCGTCCACCCGCACCCGGACATAGCCGGATTTGCGGGCGCGCTCAAACTCCTTCTGGTGCATGCCCTTTTTGCCGCGGACGATGGGGGCCAGAATCTGAATCTTGGTGCGCTCGGGCAGCTCCATCACCTTGTCCACCATCTGGTCGACCGTCTGCTGGCGGATCTCCCGCCCGCAGACCGGGCAGTGCGGCACGCCGATGCGCGCATACAGCAGGCGCAGGTAGTCGTAGATTTCGGTAACGGTGCCCACGGTGGAGCGCGGGTTTTTGGAGGTGGTTTTCTGGTCGATCGAGATGGCCGGCGACAGGCCGGTGATCTCATCGACGTCCGGCTTTTCCATCATGCCCAAAAACTGGCGGGCATAGGAGGAAAGGCTCTCCATATACCGGCGCTGTCCGTCGGCGTAGATGGTATCGAAAGCAAGCGAAGACTTGCCCGAACCGGAGAGGCCGGTAAAGACAATCAGCTTATCCCGCGGAATTTCCAGGTCGATGTTTTTCAGATTATGCTCCCTGGCACCGTGGATCATAATTTTATCGTTCATAGAGTTCTCCTTTTTGCAGTCTATCTGTTTTTGGGATGAGCTTTCACTCAGCAGCTAAGGGCCGCGGCCCTTCTGTTACAATCTTTGTAAAAGCCCCTGACACCAGATGAAAAGGGCCTCAAAGGTTGGCTCCAGAGGGAACGGCTCCCCCTGCCTTGTTTTCTCCATGATGTCAAAAAGCTGCTGATCTTCGCCCCGCAGGTGGGCGGCAAGTTCCTTGCGGTCCTGGTAGTAGACACCATCCCGCAGCCAGTACAGATTTTGCAGCATGTAAAAGACCGTTTTGGCGTAAAACGGCATCGCCGCCTCGTTTTCTTCCGGACATGCGTGGATATACCGGTGACACAGCTCGTGGTAGAAGGCGTTCAGGCTAAACAGCAGATAGACCCGGACGTCATCCCGGCTGTAGACCGGCAGCAGAGGGGCCAGGGAGCCATAGTAATCCTGCGTCTCGTTCTGCAGCTGGCACAGCTCCAGCCGGTTCCAGTTTTGCAGCTCGCGGCGTCCACAGATAAATCCGCAGCTTCTTTCCTCAAAACCTACCTGCTCCAAAATCCGGCGGTAGGTTCGCATCTGCTCGGTTCCAAATGTTTCCAGAACGACCACCACATCGATGTCGCTGTGCTCGGTGGCCTCGCCCCGGCGCCAGCTGCCCTGCAGGCCCATATAGAGCAGGTCCGCGCCAAAGGCTTGTTGGCAGGCGGCCAGCAGCTTTTGCAGATAGACTTCCATATCAAAATCTTGCATGTCTTCTCCCTTCCTCTCTCCTTTTTCTATAACATCCTGACTCCCTTTGTTTATCGCTGCCCTCTGCAAAAGGCCAGCGCCTTCTGCTCCAGCTCCTGGACGAAAGCATCCTTGCCATCGCAATAGGCCTCAATGTCATAGGGGTGCTCGGCGGCAAGGCGTGCCTTTAACTCGCCGTAGGCTTTGGCATCGGCGGGGGGGCAGCGCAGATAGTCGCGCACCGCCAGGTGGCGGTCGATGTCGGCGCGGTTGTCCTGCTGAAAGATGTGGATCTGGTGGGTGCGCTCATCACCGCCCTTGCGGAAATAGCGGCGGCCGGGGATGCCAAATTCCCCCATCACCTCGTAGCCCAGCGCCTCAAACTGGGCGCTGCAGGCATCCACCTGCGCAAGATCCCGCACCACCGGCATGATGTCGATAATCGGTTTGGCGGCAAGACCGGGCACCGAGGTGGAACCGATGTGGTGGATGGTGGTCAGATTCTCTCCCAGAATCTGACCGATGGCCTGAGCCTCCTGCTCATAAAGGGCGGGCCACTGCGGATTGTAGGGGACAACAACAACGTGTTGACTCATCTTGGTTTCCTCCTTTTTGATGGTGAAAAAAAATTGCCGGCTTAACGGGATTCGGAGGGCGTCCTGTACCGCAAGCCCCAGTCGTTCGGGTAGGTCTCCCCGGTACGGTAGCTGTAGCCCTCATCGCGTACAATAACAAAGCCGCAGCTGCTGTGGGTGGCAAGCGAGGCGGCGTTGGTCTTGACCACACTGTCCCAGATGGTGACCGGGCCGTCCTCTTCCAGCTTTGCAATCACCTGCCGGATCAGCCGTTTGGCGCAGCCCCGCCGGCGAAAATCCGGGTCGGTTTCCAGCGATTCCAGATACCATCCACTCTCCACCGGAGCCAGCCGCAGGGCACTCACCCAGCTGCCGTCCTCCTCCAGCACAGCGTAAAGGCTGCCGGGAACGGCAAAAAAATCATCTTGTAAAAAATCCAGAAACCGCTGCTCCACCTTCTGGCGCGCTTCTCGGTACTCGGAAGAAGCGGGGTCGGCAGCGGCCTGCGGATAAAAGTAGCGCAGGTTGACCTCGGTGCCCTCCCTGTAAAGGTGCAGCAGCCGCTTCGTATCGAGCTGCTCATAACCTGTAAACTGCAAAAGCATCCTGTTTTTCCTTTCTCTGCGCGGGGCAGATTTCCTCGCTACCGCTTCCTGCGGCGAGACTTCTCCTCGGCGTCCTTCATGATTTTAAGATTCGGATTGGCGCTGTACTGCTCCTTGAGCTTCTTGATCTTGTCCCGCAGGTAGGCCGCGTGTTCAAACTCCAGAATCTGCGCGGCGTTCTTCATCTCGGCGGTCAGCTTTTCGATGGTGAGCCGCAGTTCGGTCTGGCTCATCCGCTTCTTGCCTTTGCCCAGCTTTTCGGTGTGCTCCTTGGTGGAAATTTCCAGAATTTCCCGCACATCCTTCTTGATGGTCTGCGGCACGATGCCGTGCTCCTTGTTGTAGGCCAGCTGCACCTCGCGGCGGCGGTAGGTCTCACTGATGGCGCGCTCCATCGAGTCGGTGACCGAATCGGCGTACATAATGACCTTGCCGTTGGCGTTTCGGGCGGCGCGGCCGATGGTCTGCACCAGCGAGGTCTCGCTGCGCAAAAAGCCCTCCTTGTCCGCGTCCAGAATCGCCACCAGCGACACCTCCGGGATATCCAGGCCCTCGCGCAGCAGGTTGATGCCGACCAGTACGTCGAACTCGCCCAGGCGCAGGTCGCGGATGATCTCCATGCGCTCGATGGTGTCGATGTCGTGGTGCATATACCGCACCCGCACGCCCATGTTCTCAAAGTAGGAGGTCAAGTCCTCCGCCATCTTTTTGGTCAGGGTGGTCACCAGCACCCGCTCGTTTTTCTCGGTGCGGGCGTTGATCTCGGAGAGCAGGTCGTCGATCTGCCCCTCCACCGGGCGCACGTCGATCTCCGGGTCGACCAGGCCGGTCGGGCGGATGACCTGCTCGACAATTCGCCTGCTCTTCTCCCGCTCAAACGGTCCCGGCGTCGCGCTGACAAAGATGACCTGATTGAGCTTGCCGTAAAACTCGTCGAAGGTCAGCGGGCGGTTATCGAAGGCCGATGGCAGGCGGAAACCGTAATCCACCAGGCTCTGCTTGCGGGCGTGGTCGCCGCCGTACATGCCCCGCACCTGCGGCAGGGTGACGTGCGACTCGTCCACGAACAGCAGAAAATCCTTTGGGAAATAGTCCAGCAGCGTGTAGGGACAGCTGCCGGGCGCGCGGCCGGAGAGCACGCGGGAGTAGTTCTCGATGCCCTTGCAGAAACCGATTTCGGTCAGCATCTCCATGTCGTAGTTGGTGCGCTCCATGATGCGCTGCGCCTCGATCAGCTTGTCGTTTGCTTTAAAGTAGTCCACCCGCTCCTCCATCTCCTCGCGGATCTCGACAAGCGCCTGCTGCATCTTCTCCCGCGGCACAATGTAGTGGGACGCCGGATAGATGGCCTTGTGGGAGACAACGTTCTTGACCTCCCCTGTGACGGTGTTGATCTCGGAGATTCGGTCGATCTCGTCGCCGAAAAACTCAACCCGCACGGCGGTGTCGCCCGAATAGGAGGGGAAAATCTCCACCACGTCGCCGCGCACCCGGAACTTGTTGCGGGTGAAGTTGATGTCGTTGCGCTCATACTGCAGCTCCACCAGCTTTTTGGTCAGCTCGTCCCGCTCCTTGCGCATGCCGGTGCGCAGCGAGATGACCATGTTGCGGTAGTCGATTGGGTCACCCAGGGAGTAGATGCAGGAGACACTGGCCACAATGATGACGTCCCTGCGCTCGGACAGGGCGGAAGTGGCCGAGTGACGAAGTTTTTCGATCTCGTCGTTGATGGCGCTGTCCTTTTCGATATAGGTGTCGGTGTTTGCGATGTAGGCTTCCGGCTGGTAGTAGTCGTAGTAGCTGACAAAATACTCCACCGCATTGTGTGGAAAAAACGCCTTAAACTCCGAACAAAGCTGGGCGGCCAGCGTCTTGTTGTGCGCCAGCACCAGCGTAGGACGGTTGACCTCCTTGATGATGTTTGCCATGGTGAAGGTTTTGCCCGAACCGGTGACGCCGAGCAGCGTCTGCTCCTTATCCCCGCTGAGCACCCCCTGCGCCAGGGTGTGGATCGCCTGCGGCTGGTCGCCGGTTGGCTGATAGTCCGAGACGAGCTCAAAAGGCCTGTTTTCTTCCTGCATCCTGTTGCCCCCTTTATGAATCTCTGTTTGGTCTCCTTTGATTTTAGCACTGCGCAAACAGGAAGTCAAACCTTTTCTGAAAATTGTCCTTTCTTTCCTGTTTCTACCCAAAAAGCCAAAGAAAACGCACCCCACTTTCGTGGGGTGCGCATAAACTGATGTCCTGTCAGGCAGCCTTATGCTCTCCAGTAGTTGAAGCCGCCTCTGCGGGAATAGCGGGAGTAACGGTAGTGGCCGTAGTAATCATCCAGATAGATGGTCTCGGTGTCATAGCCATCCTTGGAGATGGTCAGACGGTCGTTCCAGTCGCGGTCATCCTCGTCGATTCTGAAGGTGTTGTCGCCGCGGGAGGTGGTGCCGATGCGCTCGCCGTTCAAGCGGACGGTAGCGCCTGCCACGTCGCACTCAAAGCTGATGCGGTCGCCGCGGTCATACACGCCGGACACGCCCAGGTCGGAGCGGTAAGAGCGGTAGTAACGTCTGGTTGTGGAGCTGCTGTTTCCGGAAACGGTGTCGATGGCCGGGCCGTCTTCATACGGTTTTACCTGGTGGTTCAAAAGACCCTTGACGCTGTTGGCGTTCTCGGCATAGACTACCTCGACATCGCTGCTGCTGTTTGCGGTTAGTCTGGCGCTGCCGGAGCGCAGATAAGCGCGGGTGACCTCTCCGTCCACGGTGATGCGCGCATCGCCGTTGGAGACAAGGTCGCGCACATCGGCATTTTTATCCAGATAGATGTTGTACTCTTTATCCAGCGACTGGCTGATATTCAGCCGGTCCAGGTCGCCCGAAACGGTCACATCCTTCTGGCTGCCCAGTGTAACCTTCTTGTTTTCCTCATCCTCCACGCTGAAGGACACCGCGATGCCGCCCTCGCTGCTCTGGCTGAGCACCAGGCGGGACTCATCCAGCTGGTAAACCGCCCGGGTTTCCCCGTTGGTCAGGGTCAGCTTGTCGCCGTCCACCAGCACGCTGTAGTCCTGGGTTGCCGCGCTGGCCATCAGTCCCATCGACATCACCATCGCTGCGCTCAGCAGCATTGCCATTGTTTTTTTCATCAAGTTCTCCTCCTTTTTCTCCGCACAGCGGAGTTTTTTGCATTTTTATCCTTAAGCTCTAAAAAAGCCCATGGTCCTTCATCGAATAAAAGGCTCTGTCTGTTATAACGAAATGATCCACCAGGAACACTCCAAGATCCTGCAGCAAATCCTGCAGTTTTCGGGTCATGGCCACGTCCTCCCGGGAGGGGCAGTCCAGCCCGCTGGGATGATTATGTGCCAAAATGACCCGTTCAAATCCGCGGCGCACACAAAACTGCGCCACCTCTCCGGCTCCCACCGACACCTGGGCCAGCGAACCGCTGCCCAGCTCCTCGCAGCAGATCAGGGTGTTGGCTGCATCCAGGTTGAGCAGCAGAAGGCGCTCCTGCGCGCTTCCCAACAGCCTTGTGCGCAGGTACTCTCCACGCTCGATAGTGGAGGCCAGCACCGGCCGCCTGTCTTCCCACAAACCCTGGCCGCAGCTCTGGCAGACTGCGGCAACCACCTTGAGCATCCGCGCGGCATTTTCTCCCACACCGTTCACCTGCATCAGCTGCGCCATGCTGGCCTGCAGCACCCCGTCCAGACTGCCAAACCGCCGGATCAGCTCGTGTGCCAGGGCGTTTGTATCCTTCTGAGGAATGGCGTAAAACAAAAGCAGCTCGAGAAGGGTGTGCTCCTCAAAGCCCTTGAGGCCCACCGCGTCAAACCGCTTTTTCAGGCGCTGGCGATGGCCCGCGTGAAGATTCTGTTTTTCCTGCGCGATAGCGCTCTCCCTCCTTCTGCCGATTCCGCTTTGCAAAACCGGACGGGTATGCTATAATCAAATCACCAAAAACTGTGACAACGAAAGGTGTCTGCTATGAAATCCTACCTCATCAACCAAAACGACGCCGGGCAGCGGGTCAGCAAATTTGTGGAAAAGACCGTCCCCGCCCTGCCGCCGTCCCTTTTGTACAAATACTTCCGCCTCAAGCGCATCAAGCTCAACAAGAAACGCTGTCAGCCGCAGGACCGCCTGCTGGAGGGGGACCTGGTGGAGCTGTACATCAACGACGAATTTTTCGGCGAAGGCCGGCAGGATCTGGCCTTTTTAAAGGTGCCGGACAAGCTGACCATCATCTATGAGGATGAGAACATCCTGCTGGTGGACAAAAAGCCGGGCCTTGTGGTGCACGAGGACGACGACAACACCCCCGACACCCTGATCAACCGCATCCTGCACTATCTGTACAACAAGGGCGAATACAATCCGCAGGCCGAGCAGAGCTTTGTCCCTGCGCTGTGCAACCGCATCGACCGCAACACCGGCGGCATTGTCATCGCCGCCAAGAACGCGCAGGCCCTGCGCATCTTAAACCAGAAGGTCAAGGATCGCGAGCTGCAGAAGCTCTACCTGTGCCTGGTGCACGGGGTGCCCAATCCCCCTGCGGCCACCCTGCACGACTATCTGATCAAGGACAGCCAGCGAAACCAGGTGCGCATCCTGAAAAAGCAGGTTCCCGGCAGCCGGACGGTCATCACCCGCTACCGCACCCTCAAAACAAACGGAAAAGTAAGCCTGCTGGAGGTGGACCTCATCACCGGCCGCACCCATCAGATCCGCGCCCACCTGGCCTTTTACGGCCACCCACTGGTGGGGGACACCAAATACGGCACCAACGCCCAGAACAAGGGCAGCGGCCACAGCTACCAGGCGCTGTACGCCTACAAGCTACGCTTTGCCTTCACCACCGACGCCGGCATCCTCTCCTACTTAAACGGGAAAGAATTTCGCGTCGGGCAGGTCGGTTTTGCCAACGAGGTGTAGCGTATTTTTAAAAAAGTTCTACTCTTATAAGATAATCGATATTTCACCGGAAAGCAATAGATTTTTGCAAACTTAGTCATGGATGTTAAAAAATCTTGTTTCTTTTTTGCAAGTTGCTGAAATCCAGACGGGCGGCAAGGGATTCGACAGCGACCTATCAGCCCGCCATCAGGTTGGAGAGCACAAACAAAATCCAGATGTGCGCCGGGTAAAACAGGTAGAAAAATTTTCCTCCGCCGCGTCCGCGCTCACCATTATAGCAGAGCATCAGCGGCAGCGAGCCGGCCATCATCCACTGGTAGGCACGCAGCCAGAGCCAGCTCCAGTTTCCAACCTCCAGCGCCCCTGTCAGCGAGCTGAACAGCTGCAGGCCGCAGTAGAACAGGTAGCCCACGCTCAGCCACCGGCGATTTTTCCGGGTGAAGTAGAGCAGCAGCCCCAGAATCACCACGTCCAAACTGCCCTCGCAAAAGACAAGATTTGGCAGCAGGGCATTGATCAGCCGCACCCAGATAACGTCGCCCCGCTGTGCCAGGATGCTGACCAGGACGATCAGCACCTGTCCCGCCACAAAAAAGGCCAGCGCGGCCTCCGGGTTTTTCAGGTTATCCCGGCGGGGACTTGCGCCGTCGAAGCTCTCATAGATCCAGACAATGCAGGCGATGACCGCCATGGTGGAAAAAATATTGTTGCTGATCGCCACCGGCGCCTGCGGGAACAGCAGGGTCAGCGCAAAGCTGCCCAGCCCCATCACCGCCGAGCCTGTCCACAGCCTTTTGAGATAGCGCGGGCGGCTTCGGGTCTTTTCCAGCCCCTGCGCCAGACAGAACAAAAACAGCGGCGCGCTCATCCTGCCCAGCCACCGGAACCACAGCGGAACGCTCTGCGGAAAAAATTCCCCCAGGTGGTCCAGCAGCATCAGCACCAGCGCCACCCATTTTAACATCGTTGTGCTCATACCGTTTCCCCTTTTCTGTATTCAGTAAAAAAGCAGCCATTTTTGTCCCCGGCTTTTGGGGCGCAAAAAGGCTGCTTTTTGTCCGGGGGGATTAACCCTCCTTTGGAATCTGCATCTGTTTTGTTTTGCTGGTTGCGCTGCGCAGCGCCTGGCGGGTGTCGCGCACATTTTTCAGTGACGCGCTCAGGTTTTCCTCGGTCTGTTTAAGGATCGAGTCGGAGAACTCGTGCGAGGCGCGGCGGATCTCCTTGGCCGCCATCTGCGCCTGGGCGATGATGTCCGCCGCCTTCTCCTGCGCCTGCTTGACAATCTCCTCCTGGGCAATCAGCATTCTGGCGCGCTCCTCGGCTTTGCGCAGGGTGCTTTCGGCCTGGCGCTCGGCGCCCTTGATGATGTCGTTGCGGTCGGCCACAATCATCTTGGCCTGCTTAATCTCTCCCGGCAGGTTTAAGCGGATATCCTCCACGCACTCCTTGACCTTCTGCGCGTCCACCACACAGCGTCCGCCGGAAAACGGAAGGCTCCAGGCCTCCTCCAGCATGTCGTCGATCATGTTCAGAATTTCATCAATGTTCATCTGCGTTTCCTCCGATTCCATGTGTTATTGCTGGTTTTCCTGCTCTTCATCCTGCCGCAAACGCCGCACAATGCGGTCGTGCACCTGCTCGGGCACAAAGGGGTGGATGTCTCCCCCCAGCGAGGCAATCTGTTTGACCACGCTGGAGCTGAGGTACTGGTTGACCGCACTAGTGGTCAAAAACACCGTCTCCACCCCGCTGTACAGCTCCTTGTTGATCAGCGCCTGCTGAAACTCATACTCAAAATCGGACACCGCGCGCAGGCCCTTGACGATGGCGCAGGCGCCCACCTGCTTGACATAGTCGACCAGCAGTCCCTTGTAGCAGTCCACCTCCACGCCGGGGATGTCCGCCACCGAGGCGCGGATCAGCTCCACCCGCTCCTGCAGCGAGAAGCAGGGGTTTTTCACCGCGTTGATGACCACCAGCACAATGACCTTGTCAAACAGCGGCTTTGCCCGGCGGATGATGTCCATGTGCCCCTTAGTGATCGGGTCAAAGCTGCCCGGCACCACCGCGATGCGTTGCTGTCGTTCCATGATTACGCTTCCTCCTGCCGGCGATAGGCGGTAATCTTCGCCTTGCCGTAAAAGTAGGTTTTGGTGAGGGTATAATCCCCCGCCTGTTCGGGCACCTGTTCGTTGCGCTCTGTCTCACAGAGGATGATGCCTCCGGGCGCCATCTGCTGCACCACCGCCGGCAGCACCGCGTCGATGATCTGCTGCTGGTAGGGCGGGTCCAAAAAGACCAGATCAAAGCGGGTGGTGGTGCTCTTTAAAAAGGACTGTGCGTCCATCTGCGCCACCTTTGCCTTGTCCGCAAAGCCGCAATGGGCAAGGTTTTCCCGCACCGCCTGGATGGCCTTAGGGGAAGCATCCACAAAGACCGCGTGCTTGGCCCCGCGGCTGAGCGCCTCGATGCCCATCTGGCCGGAGCCGGCAAACAGGTCCAAAAAGGTGCTGCCCTCCACATAGTTCTGCACAATATTAAAGACTGCCTGCTTGGTCATGTCGGAGGAAGGGCGGGTGTCCAGCCCCTGCGGGGCGACAAGCTTCCTTCCCCTTGCAAGTCCGGTCGTTACTCTCATAGGATTTTCCTTTCTTTCCGTCATTGTCGTAACTGACGCGTTCCACCTTCAGTTCTGGACGGGTTTCTCTTTTATTATCTTCACTTTTTGGATTTTTGTCAATGGGAAGGGCAAAGTTTCTTTTCTTTCGCCCCTATTTCCCTCCGCCCAGCTGCTGCACAAAATCGATATGATTGCCGTCCGGATCGCAAAAGCCAAAAGCGCGCCAGCCCCACGGGTAGGTCACCGGCTCGGTGCAGCCCGCTACGCCGGCCTGCTTCAGCCGCCGGTACTGCGCGTCCACATCCTCCACCGCAAACTCCAGCCCACAGCTGTCCGGGTTGACCGGCGTCTGGACCGAGGTGCGGGTGAAGACCAGCTTCACCCCGCCCACCAAAATCTCGCTGCGGCCGGGGACAATCTCATTGTACGGCTCCTGCAGAACCATCGCGTAAAAGCTGCGCAGGCGCTCCGGTTCGGTGGAGACAAGGTTGATACAGTTTAGCCTCATTCCTGTTCCTCCTGTTCGGCTGCCTCCTTACCCTCCTGCTCCCCGTGCAGATAGCGGTAAAGGTTCAAGGCGGTCAGATGGGTCATACCGGGGGTCTCCTCCAGCTGCTCGACGCTCGCGGCCTCCATCGCCTTGAGGGTCCGGAAGCGGATATACAGGTTCTGCGCCCGCTTTGCGCCGATGCCCTCCACCGAGCGCAGCACCGAATCCAGCGCGCGGCTCTGGTGCTTCTGACGGGAATAGGTAATCGAAAAGCGGTGCACCTCATCCTGGATGCTGGTCAGAAGGTCGAACGCCGCGCGGAAGGAGGAGACGGAAAGCTCCCCGTCCTCGGTGGCGATGGTGCGGGTGCGGTGGCGGTCATCCTTGGCCATACCAAAGACCGGGATGTCAAAGCCCATCTGTCTGACAATCGGCTTGACCGCCGCCACATGCCCCTTGCCGCCGTCCAGCAGGATCAGGTCGGGTAGGTGGCCAAAGCCCACGCCCTCCTCCTTGTGCTGGCTGTAACGCTCCAGGCGGCGGGTGATGACCTCCCTCATCGAGGCGTAGTCATCCGGCTTGCCCACCACGCTCCTGACCGAAAACTTTCGGTAAGCGCCTTTAAGCGGTCTGCCGCCCTCGAACACCACCATGCCGGCCACAATCGTCTCGCTGCCGATGTTGGAGATATCGTAGGCCTCAATGTAATTGGGGATCTGGTGCAGCCCCAGCAGCCGCGCCAGCTCGTCCAGCGCGGAGATTTCGCGGCTGGTGCGGCGGGTCTGCTCGGCAATCTGCTGGCTGGCGTTTTCCTTTGCCATCTGCAGCAGCTTCATCTGGTCGCCCTTTTGAGGAACCAGCAGCTGCACGCTGCGTCCTGCCTTCTGACTGAGATAATGCTGCAGCTCCTCCTGCATCCCGGTCTCGCCGTCCAGCACCACCGATTTGGGGGCGGTGCCCTTCATGTCATAGTAGCGCAGCACAAACTGAGCGCGCAGCTCCCGCAGGATATCCTCCACCGCCTGTTCCCTGCGCTCCCCCTCCTGGGAGCTGAGCGCCGCCTCGGAAAACTCGCTCATTTCGTCGAGCATGAAGTATTCCTTGTCCACCAGGCGGTAATCGCGGAACTGCAGCACCACCGCGCAGCACTTGACCGAGGACTGCACCAGCGCGATGACGTCCTCCTCCTCGTACCGGATCGAGACGACCTTCTGGTGCTCCTGCAGGCTCTGGATGGCGCGCAGGCGGTCGCGGTAGCGCGCGGCCTTTTCAAACTGCAGGTTCTCGGCAGCCTGGGTCATCTTCTGGGTCAGCACCTTCTGGATGTTGCTGGAATTTGCGCCGCGCAGAAAGCCCACCGCCTCCTCGAGCGCCTCGTGATATTCCTGGGGGCTGATCCTGCCGCTGCAGGGTGCCATGCACTGCTTGATGTGAAAATTCAGGCACGGCCGCTGCTTGCCGATGTCCTGCGGAAAATTGCGGTTGCAGGTGGGCAGCAGAAAGACCTTGTTGACCTCGTCCACCGTCTGCTTGACCACATATCCGGAAATGTAGGGGCCGAGGTAGCGCGCCCCGTCCTTGAGCGGCTGGTGGCTGGCGGTGATCTTTCCGTACTCGCCCGGGCCAACACGAATATAGTGGTATCCCTTATCGTCCTTGAGCAGGATGTTGTACTTTGGGGAATACTGCTTGATAAAGCTGCACTCCAGCACCAGCGCCTCAAACTCGCTGGAGGTGACGATGTACTCGAAGTCCCAGACGTTCTCCACCATGCGGTAGACCTTGGGCGTGTGCTTTTCCACGCTGCGGAAGTAGCTGCTCACCCTGTTTTTGAGCGCCTTGGCCTTGCCGATATAGATAATCTGCCCCTTTTTGTCCTTCATGATGTAGATGCCGGGCTGCAGCGGCAGCTTTTTGACCTTGTCGCGCAGATATGCAAGCCTTGGGTTGTCCACCCGATCCCCTCCTGTCCTGATGATGGGAAGATATCAAAAAAGGTGCACCGGCCAAAGGCGGCCGATACACCCTTTGCAGGTTTCTATACGACTGATAATAACCGAAGCTTACTCAGCAAAGCCGGACTCGACCAGCTCTACCAGGCTCTCAACCGCTTCCTTTTCGTCTGCGCCATCGGCGATGATACGGATGGTTGTGCCGCCAACAATGCCCAGCGAAAGAACGCCCAGCAGGCTCTTGGCGTTTACTCTGCGGTCTTCTTTCTCAACCCAGATAGAAGCTTTGAACTCATTTGCTTTCTGAATGAAGAATGTTGCCGGACGAGCGTGAAGGCCAACCTGGTTTTGTACCACTACTTCTTTTACAAACATTTCAGTTACTCCCCTATTCTAAGATGTGTAGATTATTTTGGACAATCAGCCCCAAACTGCACATCGGGCCCCAACAGCTTTTTCCCGTTTTGTCCGGTGCCCGCTTTGCCTGAAACTGATTCACGACACAATTTATTATAACACAAAGGCGCTTTTCGTCAACGCATATTTTGCCATTCTTTTACACGCGGCTTCGATTTTCTGCTTCTTTTCCAGATGAACGGTTGTTAAAGGCGGTCTCTTTGGCAGAATTCACTATAAAGTTTTCAACATACCTGTCATTATCCACATCTTTTGTCCACCACTTTCATCCGTTCAAAATGCAGCTTTTGTAAAGCACATCCTCAGGCTGATGAAAAAAAGGAGGAAAATATCATTCGCACTGTCCTTCTTTTTCATTTTATGCCGTTTTCTTAAAACAGTTCCTCCTTATCCAAAAGCGGCTGCACCCATTCCAGCTCCTTTTTGGTGAGCCTGCCCTCCCCGATGGCTTTGTGCAAAAGGTCAGGTCGCTTTTGCGCAGTCACCCGCAGCGACTGCTCCCGCTGCCACTTTTGGATGTTGGCATGGTGGCCGCTGGAGAGCACCGCCGGCACCTGCATCCCGTGCCAAACCGGCGGGCGGGTGTACTGCGGATATTCCAGCAGGCCGCTGTAGTGGCTCTCCTCGGTGAAGCAGACTTCTTCCGAGAGCACGCCCGGGCACAGCCTGCCCACCGCATCTGCGATGACCAGCGCGCCCAGCTCACCGCCGGTGAGCACATAGTCGCCCAGCGATATCTCCTCGTCCACAATCTCGTCCAGCACCCGCTGGTCTACCCCTTCATAATGCCCACAGAGGATGAAAATATGCTCATGCTCCCGCAGCTCCAGCGCTTTTTGCTGGCAGAAGGGCTGCCCTTTGGGCGACATATAGATGACGTGCGGGCGGGTTTTGGTCATGGCGCACACCGCCTCGAAGCAATCATAGATCGGCATGGTTTGCATCAGCATCCCCTTGCCCCCGCCGTAGGGGGTGTCATCCACCCGGCGGTGCTTGTCCCTGGAGTAGTCGCGGATGTTGTGGCAGTGGATTTCCAGCTTGCCGGCCTTTCTGGCCCTGCCGATGATGCTCTCCCCCAGCACCGCCTCGCACATCTCGGGGAAGAGGGTGGCAATATCAATCCTCATCGTCAAACAGCCCCTCCAGCGGGCGGATCTTCATCACACCGCCGTCCAGATCGACCTCGATGATCACCTGCGGGATGGCGGGGATCAGCCGCTCCTTGCCATCAGCAAAGCGGATGTGGTAGACGTCGTTGGCGCCAGTGGGGCTGACCTGAGTCAATTCTCCATAAAGGTGGCCGTCATCGGCATCGACCACCTGCAGGCCCATCAGATCCTGAATGAGGTACTCGCCCTCCTCCATCGGGATGTCGTCGCGGTGGATATAGATGATCTTATCCCGCAGCTTAGCCGCCTCGTCGATCGAGTTTACTCCCTCAATTTTCAGCAGCGGCATATTTTTGGCAAAGCGCACCCCTTCCAGCGCCAGCGGTTTCTGGCCCTTGGCGTCGAGGTAGATGGTTTCGATGTCCAAAAACATTTCCGGGTCGTCGCACCAGGGGTAGAGCTTGACCTCCCCGCGCACCCCGTGGGTGGTGACAATCTTGCCAGCTTCGATATATTCTTTGCGCATAGGCTTTCTCCTTTCCTGCTCTCCGTTGCCCTTTACCCTTTTTGCTGATAGTGCCGTTTGGCGAGTTCCACGCAATCCCGCATCCGAAAACAGCTGGCCTCCCTGTTGGGCAGGGGCTCTTTGTGGATATTGGCAGCGCATTCTGTGAAAAATTCCCGCTGCACCTCCAAAAAGTCATCAAAAATATCGAGGTCGATATTCTTAAAGGAAACCCACTGCTTTTCCCCGTCCACCAGAATCGGAGCAGACTCCTCAATATCTGGGCGGTTTGCAAAATACTCCGCCAAATGCAGGGAGGTGTTTGTCTCAAAGGTTGTGCCCAGCAACAAAATTTTTGCGTCCCTCTCATAGAGCTTTTGCAGCGGGGACTTCGGTCCCAATCCGTAATCCAGCGGATGATCTCGCACGATCTGCTCTGCCCCCGCTCCATACGCGCAAAAGGAATACAGCGGGTGCGCACTGCGGCGCACGTTGGGGAAGCGCGAAAAATAAACAGCTGTCTGTCCCAACTCCTGATCGACCGGCGTGCGCTCGGGGTCATACGGCAGGATGGAATCGCAGATTTTTTCGTGCCATTCCCTGGGGACAGGCGGATACTGCCAAAAACGCGGGTTGGAATGCCCCACCGTCTGGGAGGGCATGACCAAGGTACCCTCTGGCCCAAGGGTACTCAAAAGCGCCTCGATGATCGTCTCCGCACCTCCGATCAGATAGCCGAACGCCCTGAGCGAAGCGTGCAGCATGATGGTATCTCCCCACTCCAGCCCCAGCTGTCGGAGTAGCTCTTTGAGCTCCTGCCGATAAAAAGGATGCTGTTTTCTTTGCAAAATATCGGACATATGGTGCATTGTTCTTCCTCCTTCTGCGCGCGAATGCAGATAGCAAAAAAGGACGCCGGGCTTTTGGCCCCTGCGCCCTTTCGAATGATCCTCAAAAGTGAAGCGGTGAAACCTTTTAGTCGATTTCAACTGCTACCTTCTGCTCAACCTTGCCGGCAGCGGATCTTACGATTGTACGGATCGCCTTGGCAATCCTGCCCTGTTTGCCGATGACTCGTCCCATATCGTCTGCTGCGACATGGAGGTGATAGACCACAGTGCCGTCTTCCTTCGGTTCATCGACGGTGACGGAAACCGCGTCCTTATCGTCCACAAGACCTTTCACAATAGTAATAATCAGTTCCTGCATGTGCGATTACCTCCTACAGGACACCGTTAGCTTTAAGCAGGGATCTAACTGTATCGGTCGGTTGCGCACCGTTAGACATCCACTTCTTTGCTTTCTCAGCGTCAACCTTTACTGTTGCCGGAGTCTGTGCCGGATCATAGTAACCGATCTCCTCGATGAAGCGGCCATTGCGCGGATAACGGGAATCAGCTACAACGATGCGGTAGAACGGAGCTTTTTTCGCACCCATTCTACGAAGTCTAATTTTAACAGCCATTTCTGTCACCTCCTGAACCTGTTCTAAATCTATATCATAATTTCCCTCGGAAATCTGATAAACTTGTTTTTTCAGCCTTTTGGGGCTGCGGGGCTAGATGCCGCTCTACATTGGCGGCAGGTTTTTTAACATTGCCGGATTAAAGGGCATCCTTCTGCGGCGTTTGCCGTTTTTACCCTTGCCGCCAAACATCTTCATCATTTCCTTCATCTGCTTATACTGCTTGAGCACCCGATTGACTCTCGGGACATCGGTGCCGCTGCCCGCCGCGATGCGGCGCTTTCTGGAAGGATTGATGAGGTCGGGGTTTGCCCGCTCGGCCTTGGTCATCGAATTGATGATGGCCTCAAGATATTTGATCTCCTGTTCGCCCGCCTGGGCCGCCTCGTCGGTGACCTTGCCGGACATGCCGGGGAACATTTCCAGAATCTTTCCCAGCGGCCCCATGTTGCGCACCTGCTTGATCTGCTCGAGCAGGTCCTCCATGTCGAAGGAGTTTTCTTTGAGCTTTTGTGCGACCTCGGCGGCCTTCTTCTCGTCAACCTCATCCTGTGCCTTCTCGATCAGGGTGAGCACATCGCCCATGCCCAGGATGCGGGAAGCCATGCGATCGGGGTGGAAAACCTCCAGGTCGTCCAGCTTTTCGCCGGTACCCGCAAACTTGATCGGCTTGCCGGTGACCGCTCTGACCGAGAGCGCCGCACCGCCGCGGGTATCGCCGTCGAGCTTGGTAAGGATGACGCCGTCGATGCCGAGCGTCTCGTTGAATTTTTCAGCTACATTGACCGCGTCCTGACCGGTCATCGCGTCGATGACGAGCAGGATCTCGTTCGGGTGAACTTTATTTTTGATATCCTGCAGCTCCTGCATCAGCTCTTCGTCGATGTGCAGGCGGCCGGCGGTGTCGAGGATAACGATGTCGTTGCCGTAATCTTTGGCGTGCTTGATCGCGTTTTTGGCGATCTCCACCGGGCTGATGGTTCCCATCTCAAAGACGGGGGTGTCCACCTGTGCGCCGACCACCTTCAACTGCTCAATCGCAGCCGGACGGTAGATGTCGCAGGCGACCAGCAGCGGGCGGCGTCCCTGCTTGCGGAACATTTTGGCAAGCTTTGCCGAGTGGGTGGTCTTACCGGAGCCCTGCAAACCGCACATCATAATGATGGTTGGGATCTTGGAAGAAAAGTTGATGCGACTGTCGGTGGAGCCCATCAGCTCGGTCAGCTCGTCGCGAACGATCTTGATGACCTGCTGTGCCGGGGTCAGGCTGGAGAGGACCTCCTCGCCGACAGCCTTTTCGGTGACCTTTTTGACAAAGTCCTTGGCCACCTTGTAGTTGACGTCCGCTTCCAGCAGGGCCAGGCGGACCTCCCGCATCGCTTCCTTGACGTCGTTTTCGGAAAGCTTTCCTTTCGAGCGCAGCTTTTTAAACGCTGCGTTGAGCTTTTCCGCAAGTCCTTCGAATGCCATCGGTCTTCCTCCCTTTCCTGCCGGCAATCAGCTAGTCTTCAATCTGCTGTGCCAGCTCCACAATTTTCTTCGCGTCCTGCTCGATCTTGCGGCTGCCGGGATAGCGCCCGGCCTCGAATGCAATCTCATTGGCGCAGTCCACAATCTGTTCGAGCTTTTGGCGGTAAACCCTGAACTTTCTTGCCAGGCCCAGCCGCTCCTCCATCTCCAACAGCGTGCCTTCCGCGCGCTTGATGCTGTCCCGCACACCCTGGCGGGTGATGTTGGCAAACTGAGCGATCTCCGCCAGCGAAAGGTCCTCGTTGTAATAAAGCTGCGCCACTTCCCGCTGCTTTTCGGTCAGCATCTGACCATAATAATCGAGCAGGATGGAAATTTCCAGATTCTTCGGCATTGCGCGGCCCCCTTTTGCTGCGGGCATCCCGGTTCAAGGTGTAAAGGCAAAGTCCTTTACTGTGTTTCCCTTGGCTATTATACCCGATCCGTCCGCATCTGTCAAGGCATTTTGCTTTACACTGGAGGCAAAATTTTCATCCGCGGCGCCGGATTGATTTTGGTATTTTTCGCCAAAGGCAGACTGTGCGTCGACGGCAAACATCTTGATTTTCTTTACCAATCTTCATTTTCGAAAAAAACGTGGTACAATGAAGGAAACCATTTTGACAGAAAGGGGGCTTAGCATGCGCAACACGCCGGAGGATGCTGCCCGTCTGGAGCGCAAATTCAAATCCTGTCAAAAGGTGCTGACCGCGCTTGGGGACCCGACCCGCCAGCACCTGATCTGCATCATGCTGCAGCAAAAGTGCAGCGGCGAACGCGTCATCGAGCTGGCGCGGAAAACCAATCTTTCCCGCCCGGCTATCTCCCAGCACATGCGAATCTTAAAGGAGGCGGGCATCGTCAAAAGCAGGAAGGAAAAGACCTGCATCTACTACTATCTGGACCCTGAGATGGGGGAGCTGGACAATCTGCTTTCCCTTTTTGGCGACATCCGGGAGTTCATGAAGAACGTTCCGGACAGGAGCGGGGAGGACTAAACTACGCTCCAACATTCATCCACAACCAACCAAACAATGAAAGGAAGAATCTATATGGAACAGGCCAATTTGCTTCAGGCTATGAAGGAGCGGCACTCGGTCCGGTCCTACCTCGAAAAACCGATCGACCCTCAGAGCATCCAGCTTCTGCGCGCCTTCATTGACAGCTGCAACCGGGAAAGCGGGCTGCACATGCAGCTGGTCCTGAACGAGCCGAACGCCTTTTCCGGCCTGATGGCCCATTACGGAAAATTTTCCGGCGTTCAAAATTACATCGCGGTCATCGGCAAAAAGGGCAGTGATCTGGAAGAAAAGAGCGGTTACTTCGGCGAAAAGGTCGTGCTTTATGCCCAGTTGCTCGGACTGAACACCTGCTGGGTGGCCATGACCTACAGCAAGATCAAGACCGCCTTCCAGATTGACGCAGGGGAAAAGCTGTGCCTAGTCATCTCCATCGGCTATGGACAGACGCAGGGTGTCCCGCACCAATCCAAACCGCGGGAGAGCGTCATGAAGGTGGAGTCCAATCCGCCGGCGTGGTTTCTTCAGGGAATCGACGCCGCCCTGCTGGCGCCCACCGCAATGAACCAGCAGAAATTTACCTTCTCCCTGCAGGGCAACACCGTCAGCGCCAAGGCCGGCATCGGCTTTTACAGCAAGATCGACCTCGGCATCGCCAAATACCACTTTGAGGTCGGCGCGGGCAAGGAAAATTTCCGCTGGGCATAAATCTCTAGGACCATAAAAAGCTCCGGCAGCGCGCCGGAGCTTTTTGGTTCTTCCTTTTTACTTTTTGACAGACCGCAGAACCAGCGACACAAGGCCCACCACCATCGCCGCTGCGCATACGCCTGCGGCACACAGGGCCAGTGTGCTGTAGCCCAGAAAGTGCAGCAACAGGCTGAGCACGAAGCTCACCCCCACCGTCACGTTGCTGGCAATGTAAAGATGCCGCATCTTCTCGCTCATCCGCTCGCCTCCTTTCTGCATGAAATCGCTCTGATTTACAGTGCTGCGATATCCGCCAGCAGCGCCTGGACATTCTCGTCTTTGGTCGCCCAGCTGGTGCAGAAGCGGACGACATCCCGTCCGTCCTCATGGCGCTCCCAAATCTCATAGGCGTACTTCTGGCCCAGTTTTTCCATCTGCTCCTGGGTCAAAACCGCAAACTGCTGGTTGGTCATCGAGTCACCGTCCATCTCAATGCCCTTTTGCTCAAAGGCATGGCGGATGGAGATGGCCTGATCGACCGCCTTTTTGCAGATCTTGAAATAGAGGTTGTCCTCGAACAGCGTGTCAAACTGCAGCCCCAAAAATCTTCCCTTGGCAAGCAGGCCGCCGTGCTGCTTGACGATATAGCGGAAGCCCTCTTTGAGCGCCGGGTTGAGGATGACCAGCGCCTCGCCCATGATGGCGCCGCACTTGGTGCCGCCGATGTAGAACATATCGCACAGGTTGGCAAGCTCCGGCAGGGTGATGTCCGCCTCGGGGCTCATCAGGCCGTAGCCCATGCGCGCGCCGTCGATGTACAGCGGGATGCCGCACTCGCGGCAGGCGTTGCTCAGGTCGGTCAGTTCGGCCTTGGTGTACAGGCTGCCGATCTCGGTCGGGAAGGAGATGTAGACCATGCCCGGCTGGACAGTGTGCTCGCGCATGGTGTCAGTGGCGTGCGCGCTGCAGTACTGTCTGACCTCGTCGCCGGTAATCTTGCCGTCCACGCAGGGAACCGGCAGCACCTTGTGGCCGGTGGCCTCAATCGCGCCGGTCTCGTGGCAGGCGATGTGTCCGTCGTGCGCCGCCAGCACGCCCTGGTAGGGCTTGAGGATCGACGCGATGGCGATAAGGTTGGTCTGGGTGCCGCCTACCAGAAAATGCACGTCGGCGTCCTCCCGGCCGCAGGCGCGGCGAATCTTCTCCCGCGCACTGTCGCAGTAATGGTCGGTGCTGTAGCCGGTCAGCTGCTCCATGTTGGTCTCCATCATTCTTTCCAGAATCTTCGGGTGTCCGCCCTCCAGATAATCGCAGTTAAAGTAAATCATTGCTGTATCCTCCCTGCACAAGGGGTGGGCACAATGCCCACCCCTTGTGCTTTATTTTATTACACATTGTATTTTTTAGGATCAATATTCCAAATTATCGACCCACGACCTCGACCTGCACGCTCTGCAGCATATCGAGGGCCTCCTCATTAGCCTTGTCGTCGTTGCTGGCCACGCAGCGGGCGTCCACCACCAGCTGGGCCTCCGGCAGCGCCGCCTTGAGCAGCACCGCGTTGGAGAGCACGCAGATGTTGGAGACCACGCCGCACAGCTCGATCTTGTCAAACTGCCGCTGGCGGGCGTACTCGCCCAGCTCCCAGGAGCCAAAGCAGGGCTTGTCAAAGCACCGGTCGCCCTCCTCTTTGAGCGCCGCTACCCTGCCGTAGAGCTGCCAGCCTTCGCTGTTTTTCATACAGTGCGGGACGGGCAGCTTTCTGCCCTCCTGGGTGGAGAGGTAATCCGCGCCGTGGGTGTCGAAGGTGAAGATCACCTCCGCGCCCTCTTTGCGGGCCTGCTCAATCTTTTGGCAGATCGGCTCCTCCAGCTCCTTTGCCTTTGGAAAGCCGAGCGCGCCGTCGACAAAGTCGTTTTGATAATCGACCACAATCAGAGCCTGCTTCATCCCGATTCCTCCTGTCCTTATCCCAGACGGGCCATGTTGGCCACACCGTGGATGGCGTTGAAGATCTCGGTGAAGCTGCTGCTCTCAAACTCGACGGTTCTGCCTCCGGTGCGGTGGATGCCCGGCATCTGCTGGACATAGTCGCACTTGGCGGTGTTGGTCAGATCCATCCGGCAGTGGTACGGCGCGCCGAACAGGTAGAGCGGGGTGCTCTTGCAGTCGCCGTCCAGCACCTTCTTGACCGCCTCGATGGTCTCGTCGTGGATAATCTGCTTCGGCTTATACACCGCCGCAAACCGCGCCAGCGACTGCTTGGTGCAGACAAACTCGACCCATGGCATCATGCCGTCGCCCTTGAGCTGCTTCTCCAGGCCGGAATCGCCGATGACCAGGCCAACCGGGACGTGATTGACAATACCGGCATAGGCGGCGTTGATGGTCGCCTCGTTCATCAGCTTGCCGTTGATGTAGACATTCTGTACCGAGGCGCCGGAATAAGTGTGGTCCATCGAGCTTGCGCGCTCGCCTGCTCCGCCGTGGTAGCCGACAAAAAAGGCGAGGTCAAAGCTGTCGTCCATCGCCGGCATCATGTACTGCGGGCGCGGGCTGCCGCTCACGAGCCATACGCGGGAGTCCTTCTCGTTGAGCCCGTCGTAGGAAAGGTTCTGTCCGCCGCCGTGAGAATCCGCAATGTAGATGTGGGTGATCTCCTTGTTGCGCTTGGATTTGGCGATGCCTTCCAGCACCCACTCCACCTGTTCGTTCATCGCCTTGCGGAAACGCACCTGATCCTCGGTTTCGTCCTTCCAGTTGGTGATGCCTGCCAGGCCCTCCATGTCGACCGAGATGTAAAGTTTCATAAAAAAGCTGCCTCCTTTTTTTCCGGAAGTTTTGTCAAAACTCCGGTATTTGCCTTTATTGTAGCACCGCAGCCACCGGAAGGGAAGAGGTTTTTTATACAATTTCGTCAAAATTTAACACAAATTTTTGATCATTTCTTTGGAAAGATTGTCAGGAGGGGCATATGGAAGAGCAGAGAAAGCGCAAATTTAACCATTCTGATACGCGGTTTTTCTTGACAGAGGGGGAAAAATCCGGTATTTTAAGGTACGGAAAATCTTTATTTGTTTGATACAGAACAGGAGGCGTCTTATGTCAAAGCTTTCTAAAGCGGAGAAGAGCTGGGTCTTATACGACGTGGCAAACTCCGCCTTTACTATGCTGATCTCCACCACCATCCCCATCTTCTTCCGCTCGCTGGCCGAGCAGCAGGTCTCGGAGGCGACCGCCTCGGGCATCTGGGGATTGGCCACCTCTGCCGCTGTGCTCATTCTGGCGGTCCTCTCCCCCTTTCTGGGAGCTCTGGCCGACTACCGCGGCATGAAAAAACGGATGTTCTCGGTCTTTCTGGTGCTGGGCATTGCCGGGCTGCTGATTCTCTCCTTCACCGGCAGCTGGATCTCCTATATGCTGGTGTTTGTGCTGACCCGTCTGTGCTACAGCGCCTGCAACATCTTCTATGACTCGATGCTGGTCGACGTCACCAGCGACGAGCGGATGGACCGCGTCTCCTCCTACGGCTACGCGCTGGGCTACATCGGCAGCTGCATCCCCTTTGTCATCGGCATCCTGCTGATTTTGGTGCGCCCATTCGGCCTCTCCACCCAGACCGCCACCCAGATTTCCTTTGTCATCACCGCCCTGTGGTGGGCTGCGCTGACCATCCCGCTGCTCAAAAACGTGCAGCAGACCCACTATCTGGAGCGCCGGGAAAACCAGGTCAAGCACGCCTTTTCCCGCGTGGGGCAGACGCTGAAAAAAATCCGCCAGAAGCCGGTCATCTTTTATTTTATCCTCGCCTACTTCTGCTACATCGACGGCGTGTACACCATCATCTCGATGGCAACCACCTACGGCGGCGAGGTGGGCATCAGCGACACCAGCATGATTCTGGCGCTGCTGCTGACCCAGTTTGTGGCCTTCCCCTGCGCCATCTTTGCCGGAAGGCTGGCTGAAAAGATCGGCACCCTCAAGGTCATCCGCATCTCGATTTTGATCTACTGCGGCATCTGCATCTTCGGCTATCAGCTGGATCAGAGCTGGGAGTTCTGGGTGCTGGCGGTGATTGTCGGCATGGCGCAGGGCGGCATCCAGTCGCTGTCCCGCTCCTTCTATGGCCGCATCATTCCCAAAGAGGAATCCAACGAGTACTTCGGCTTCTTCGATATCTTCGGCAAATTCGCCGATTTCTTCGGTCCGCTCATCATGTCCTTCTGCGCGCTGGCGCTGAGCTCCTCCACCTACGGCATCCTGGCGCTGCTGGTGCTGTTCATCATCGGCTACGTCCTGCTGCGCAAGGTGCCGGAGGTAAAATAGATAATTTCATAGACAGAGAAAAAGCTCTCCGAACGGAGAGCTTTTTTGTTTAGACCACAATATTTCCTGCTGCATCCGCCTTTTTGCACAGGCCGATGATAAACTCGATAAAAGCGATAATCGCCGGAATTCCTGTCCAGCAGAACAGCAGGTAAACGATACCGGCACCGATGCGCCCCGCATAAAATTTATGGATGCCTGCCCAACCCAAAAAGAAAGCCAACAGGCAATAGACCAGTTTTTTGACCACCTTGCCCGGCGCCGATGTTCTGTGCATTGGACAGATTGATGTGAATTCCTCCTTCCGGCACACCATCCTTTTTCTGTTCTTTCTTGCTGATGATGGTCCGGCTTTCGGTCTCAAACACCTCCACCTCATCCCCAACATGGGGGACAAAATTCAGGTCGTCCGTCCGCACTTCCTTGATTGCGCCGTCATCCATCCCGATCGAAACTTTATCCTGTTCGACCAAAACAATTTTTGCCATCAATACTCCTCCTTTTTGACATTTAGTGAATGTCATTCTAAGAGGCATTATAGCATAAAATACCTAAAATGACAAGCACCAAATGTCATTTTAGGAGGTGTTTTATGTTCATCAACAAGACAAAGGATGGAAAAAACAATCTGTGCGGCCCCCGGATCACCGCTTTGCGCAAGCAGCAGCGGCTGTCCCAGCGCGCGCTGGCCGACCAGCTGCAGCTTTTGGGACTGGACCTGGATAAAAACGCCATCCAGCGCATCGAGTCAGGCCAGCGCTTTGTCACCGACATCGAGCTCTGCGTCTTCTGCCGCTTCTTTCATATCCGTGCGGACGTGCTGCTAGGATTGGAGGAATGGGAGGAGAAAATTTAGCAAAAGCGATGAAAAAAACAGCCGGCGATGAGCCGGCTGTTTTTTCATCGCGGATAAAATATTTCTTTCTAATCGGTGGCTTACAGCGTCTCCCCAATCAGCCTAAACATATTGTCGTAGGCGATCTTGTCGATCTGACTTTCGGTGAAGCCCTCCTTCTTCAGGCGCTCCAGCAGCCAGAGGGTCTTGTCGGTCGAGTCGATCTCCAAGTCGCCGCGGATGCCGTCCAGGTCGCCGCCCAGCGCCATGCATTCGATTCCGCCGACCTGATACAGGTGCTTCATGTGGCGAACCATGTCGTCGATGCGGCTGGTGTGGGAGTGGATGTCCGGTGAAATAAATCCGGCGGAGTAGTTTAAGCCGATGGTGCCGCCGCACTCGGCGATGGCGCGGATCATCTCATCGGTGAGGTTGCGGGAATGGGGGGTAAGGGCGCGGCAGGCCGAGTGGGAAGCCACAAACGGTTTGTGGTTCTCCTTGCAGATGCGAACAACATCCCAGAAGCCGCCGTCCGACAGGTGGGAAACGTCGACGATAACGCCCATCTTATTCATCGCATCGATCATCTCACAGCCAAATGGTTTGAGCGGCAGCGCCATCTTTTCCGGATCGAAGGAGTTGGGATAACCTAGGCAGTTCTCCATGTTCCAGGTGATGGAGATCAGACGCACACCCATCTGGTACATCTTTTCCAGGCCCTCGCGCTTACCGCCGATGCCGTTGCCGTCCTCCGCAGTCAAAAAGCAGGAAAGTTTTCCCTCCCGCTCGTTGCGGACAAGGTCGTCGCGGTTGCCGGCAAAGGCGGCGACGTCGCTGTATTTTTCCAGATTCTGGTACAGACAGTCGGACAGTGCGGTCATAAACTCCATGTCGTCCGGCTTCTGCAGGCCCTTTTCCGCAAAGCTCTGCTCCGGCATCAGGCACATGGCAAAAAACTGCGCGGAAAATCCCGCAGCCTTCATGCGCTTAAAGTCGACGGCCTTCTTGTTTTCGTACAGGTCCACCTTTTCTCCGTAGGCGGTGCCCAGCAGGGTATCGCAGTGCATATCGATCAGTTTCAAGACAAATCCCTCCAAATTTAAAATTTTGTCCAAAATCATTGTACGACCGCAAGCCTTTTTTGTCAATGAAGAATAAGATTTTTTTGTTGTAAAAATGAATCATTTTGGGAGCGTTCGCTTTCTTTCCTTTGCAAAATTTTGATTTTGCGTGACGCTTTTTCCCTCAGAGCCAGGCGGAAAAAGGCAGAAATTCCCAAATCCAGCCCACAGAATTATACTGTTTTTATGAAAGGTCGCAAATCCCCTTGCGCTTTTGATGAAAAAGGGGTTTAATAAAATTATACAGGAAAAAGAAAAGGAAGGAGGAAACGAAATGGTATCGCTGAAGGGAACGGGTGTCTTTCAGGACATTGTGGTGGGACGGCTGGTCTTTTACGAACGGGAGCCCTTCCAGATTCAGAAGGAAGCAGTTCAGGACGCCGGTGAGGAGATGCTCCGCTACCTGCGCGCCAAGGAGCAGGCGCTGCTGCAGGTGCAGGCGCTGCACGAGCTGGCCAAGCGGGAGGTCTCCAGTGAAAACGCCGCCATCTTTCAGGCCCATCACATGATGCTGGAGGACCAGGATTTCAACAACTACGTGTTGGACATCATCAGAAACCAGCAGGCAAACGCCGAGTACGCGGTGCAGCAGACCGCCCGCTCCTTCTATGAGGTTTTTTCGGCGCTGCCGGACCCCTATCTGCAGCAGCGGGCGGCGGACATTCTGGACGTCTCCCACCGCCTGATCTCCATTCTGACCTACGGCAAGGTGGAACACTTTGAACCGTCGGAGCCCTCCATTCTGGCCTCGGAGGAACTGGTGCCCAGCGAGGTGATTCAGATCCCCCGTGAAAAGGTGCTGGCCTTTGTCACCCGCTCCGGTTCCGAGACCTCCCACGCGGCCATCATCACCAAGGACCGCAACATCCCCTATCTGCTGGGCGTGGGCGAACAGCTGCACCGCCAGCTGCAGGGACATGTGGCGGCGGTGGACACCTATGCGGGCAGACTTTATATCGACCCGGACGAGCTGACCCTGCGCCGCCTGCGCGAGAAAAAGCGCCGCGAGGAGGAGAAGCTGCGCGGCTTGAGCTACCTGATCGGCAAACCGAACCGCACTATCGACGGGCGGGAGATCCACATCTACGCCAGCATCACCGAGCCGCTGGACATCGAGCAGGTCATCCGCAGCGACGCGGACGGTCTGGGACTGATGCGCAGCGAATTTTTGTACCTCAAGCGCCCGGACCTGCCCAGCGAGGAGGAGCAGGTCAACGCCTACCGTGAAGTCATCCGCCAGATGAACGGCAAGCGCACCGTCATCCGCACGCTGGATTTTGGCGCGCGCAAGCTGACCGAGCAGTCCATCAGCCCCAATCAGCAGGAGCCGCACCGCTTCCCGCTGCAGCTCAAACAGAAGCCGGAAGTCAACCCCTCGATGGGCTTCCGCTCCATCCGCATCTGCCTGGCAAAACCCGAGATGTTCCAAACCCAGCTGCGCGCCATCTACCGCGCCTCGGTGTACGGCCCGGTAAGCATCCTCTTCCCGATGGTGGACAGCGTCGAGCAGCTCGAGCAGATCCTCTCCCATGTGCACAAGGCCCAGGAGTCACTGGTGCGCGACGCGCTGCCGTTTGATCCGAAGGTCGGCATCGGCCTTGTCATCGAGACGCCGGCATCGGTCATCCTCAGCCCGGAGCTTGCACAGAAGGTCAACTTCTTCCACATCGACACCAACGACCTGGTGCAGTACACTCTGGCAGTGGACCGGCAGAATCCGCGGGTCACCCGCTACTACAACACCCATCATCCCGCCGTCATGCGGATGATCCAGATGGTGATTGCCGCCGCGCACGAGGCAGGCATCCAGGTGACCATCAGCGGCGACATGGCCGACGACGAGAGCCTGCTGGGATGGTTCATCCGCTCCGGCGTGGACGGAATCAACGTCTCGGCTGCAAGTGTTCTGCCGCTGCGCCGCAAGGTCAGAAACCTCGACCTCAACGAAGGATAAAAAAAGAGTGTGGGAAAACCCACACTCTTTTTTTCGTTGCTCTAATATTTCTCCGGCTTTTGCGCCAGCTCCATATCCACCGTGTAGAAAACGGTCAGGGTACCGCCGTGTTGTTGGATGACGTTGGCAATCCCTGCAAACAGCCCCTCCCGCTTCTGCTCCGGAAGAGCCATATGGTCGGGATAGGTGCGCAGTAGCGCCAGATATTCCTCTGCCGAAAAATCCTTTGTCATCTGATAGAGAAAACTGCGCGGCTCGACAAATCCATACCGCAGCGCGACAGCGGCGAGCGCCTCGGCGTCCTCCCTGCCAAATTCTTTTGGGGGCGGGGATGGTTTGTCCCCCTTGCGCATATATTGCTGGTAAAGCCTTTCTATCTCCTGCGCCAGCCGCGGCCTGCTCCGGTCGCTGCCCGCGTGGTAGGCAAAGCGGGCAAAGCTGCCGCCCTCCCGCAGCAGCTCAAACACCCGGCAGTAGCCGTATTCTTCCGGGATCCAGTGGAAGGCGGTGGCCGCGTAGATCAGATCAAAGGGCGCGCCCTCCCCCGCATAGTCCTGCAGGGTGCAGTTGAGCAGAGAGAGGTTAGCGTATCCTTTTAGCCGCTCGGCTGCCAGCGCCGCCAGATTGCTCCCCGGTTCCAGCCCGGTTAAGGAACAGCCTGTCCGCAGAATCGGCTCCGAAGCCTTCCCGGTTCCAAGGCCAATCTCCAGAACGCGGCTCTGCGCGGTCAGCGGCACATGGCGCAGCAGATCGGTATACAGCGCGGCGGGATAGAGCGGTCGGCTGCTGTCATAGTCCAGCGCGGCCGCATCGAAAGTTTGTTCAAAACGGATCATTTGTTCTCCCTCCCCCTTTCTCTTTCAGTCTAGCAGAAATGTCTCAAAAAGTCCAGCACCCTGCAATCTGCCCAAAATGAATCGCTCTTTGCCCTCCAAAACCGGCCCGTTAGCTATTGACAACATCTTTGGAAATGATTAAAATGTAAGCATAGGCTAACAACTGTGTAATTGGGAGGATTGATTATGACATTGGACTGTGTGAAACCCGGACAGGGCGGCATCATCACCGTTGTGGGCGGGGATGGCGCGCTGCGCCGCAGGCTGCTGGACATGGGGCTGACCCCCAAGACCAAGGTGATGGTCCGCAAGGTGGCGCCGATGGGCGACCCCATCGAGCTGTACCTGCGCGGCTATGTGCTGACCATCCGCGCCGAGGACGCGGCAAAAATTGAGATCGAGGAGGATTCGGTACAATGAGCTACCTTCTCGCGTTGGCCGGCAACCAGAACTGCGGAAAAACCACCCTCTTCAACGCCCTGACCGGCAGCAACCAGCATGTCGGCAACTTCCCCGGCGTCACCGTCGAGAAAAAGGAGGGCCCCATCCGCAAATATAAGGATGCGGTGCTGGTCGACCTGCCCGGCATCTATTCGCTGTCCCCCTACACCTCCGAGGAGGTGGTCACCCGGGACTTTTTAATCAAGGAACATCCCGACGCCATCATCAACATCGTCGACGCCACCAACCTGGAACGCAACCTCTACCTGACCCTGCAGCTGATGGAGCTGAACATCCCGATGATCCTGGCGCTGAATATGATGGACGAGGTGCGCGCCAGCGGCAACAGCATCCACATCAAAAAGCTCTCGGAGCGGCTGGGTATCCCGGTCATCCCGATCTCCGCCGCCAAGGGGGAGGGCATCTCCGACCTGCTGGACGTCGTCATCAAGACCGTCCACGACAAAAAGCCCACCCAGAAAATGGACTTCTGTCAGGGCGCTGTCCACCGCGCCATCCATTCAATCGCGCACATCATTGAGGACCACGCCCAGGCTGCCGGCTACCCGACTCGCTTTGCCGCCACCAAGCTGGTGGAGGGCGATGAGCCGATGTTTAAGGCGCTGGATCTGGACATGGGCGACATCCACATCATCGACCACATCGTCGAGCAGATGGAGGAGGAGCTGGGCACCGACCGCGAAGCGGCCCTGGCCGACATGCGCTACAGCTACATCGAGGATCTGTGCGCCCAGTGCGTGGTCAAGCATCAGGAAACCCGCGAGCAGCTGCGCTCCGAAAAGATCGACCAGGTGCTGACCAGCAAGTATCTCGGCATCCCGGTTTTCCTGCTCATCATGCTCGTCATCTTCTGGCTGACCTTCTCGGTCATCGGCGCGCCGCTGCAGGACCTGCTGGGCGCCTGGATCGACCAGTTCACCGCCTGGCTCTCCGCCACCCTCACCGGGATGCAGGTCACCCCGTGGCTTGTTTCGCTCATCATCGACGGTGTGTGCGCGGGCGTGGGCAGCGTCCTCTCCTTCTTGCCGATCATCGTGCTGCTCTTCTTCTTCCTGTCGCTGCTGGAAGACAGCGGCTACATGGCGAGGGTTGCCTTTGTCATGGATAAGCTGCTGCGCAAGATCGGCCTTTCCGGCCGCAGCTTTGTGCCGATGCTGATCGGCTTTGGGTGCAGCGTGCCGGCCATCATGGCCACCCGCACACTCTCCAGCGACCGCGACCGCAAGATGACCATTGTGCTCACCCCGTTCATGTCCTGCAGCGCGAAGCTGCCGATCTACGGCATGATCACCGCGGCCTTCTTCCCCGACCACGCCGCGCTGGTGATGGTGTCGCTGTATGTGCTGGGCATTGTGGTTGCTATCCTCTCGGGGCTGCTGCTGAAAAAGACCATCTTCCAGGGCAATTCGGTGCCCTTTGTCATGGAGCTGCCGGCCTACCGCCTGCCCGACGCCAAGAGCGTGCTGCTCCACATGTGGGAAAAGGCCAAGGACTTTTTGCACAAGGCCTTCACCATCATCTTCATCGCCTCGATTGTCATCTGGTTTTTGCAGAGCTTTGACTGGCGGCTCAATATGGTGGCAGACAGCGCCGACAGCATCCTGGCCTCGATCGGCTCGGTGATTGCACCGGTCTTTTCGCCGCTTGGCTTCAACGACTGGCGCGCCTCCACCGCCCTCATCACCGGCTTCACTGCCAAGGAATCGGTGGTCAGCACCCTGACCATCCTCACCGGCTCCACCACCGACGCCCAGCTGAGCGCCGCGCTCGCGCAGATCTTCACCCCGCTGAGCGCCTTCAGCTTCCTGGCCTTCACCATCCTGTACATGCCGTGCGTGGCGGCCTTCGCCGCTTCCCGCCGGGAGCTCGGCTCGATGAAGGAGGCCATCCTCACCGCTGCCTACCAGACGCTGGCGGCCTACATCGTGGGCACCATCATCTTCCAGGTCGGTTCGCTGATCTTTTAAAAAAACAGACAACAGGCGCAGCCACTTTTGACAGCGGCTGCGCCTGTTTTTTTCGATGGAATTTTATTTCCGATTATCCCAGCGCCACGTCCAGCACCATCATCACCAGAAAGCCGCCCATCACGCCGAGGGTGCCGACGTTGGAGTGCTCGCCCAGGTGCGCCTCGGGGATCAGCTCCTCGACCACCACATACATCATCGCGCCCGCCGCAAAACTGAGCAGCCACGGCATCAGCGGCTGGATGCTGCCCGCCGCCAGCACCACCAGGATGCCGAACACCGGCTCCACGATGCCGGAAAGCATCCCGTAGACAAAGCTGCGGAACCGGCTAAAGCCCTCCTGCCGCAGCGGCAGCGAGATAGCCGCGCCCTCGGGGAAGTTCTGGATGCCGATGCCCAGCGCCAGAGCCAGCGCCGCGGTGTAGCCGGCCTGCTGCGAATGTTGGGCCGCCAGGGCGAAGGCAAGGCCGACCGCCATGCCCTCGGGGATATTGTGCAGCGTGACCGCCAGCATCAGCATGGTGGTGCGCTTCCAGTTGCTGGAAATGCCCTCCGCCACCTGCGCGCCGGGGTGCAGATGGGGCAGCAGGCTGTCCAGCAGCATCAAAAAGGCGATGCCGAGGATAAACCCGCCCGCCGCCGGCAGCCAGCCGGGGGTACCGGCGGCTTCTGCCTCCTCCATGGCGGGAATCAGCAGGCTCCAGACCGAGGCGGCGATCATCACCCCGGCGGCAAAGCCCAGAAAGATTTTTTGAATATTGGCGCTGACCTGCTTTTTAAAGAAAAAGACCATCGCCGCACCCAGCGTTGTCATCAGAAAGGTAAAACCGGTGCCGGTCAGGGCCCAGAGAAGTGCATTTGTCAAAGAAATCCTCTCCTTCCATTTAGGTTAGCATTTGCTAACTTTCAGTTATAGTATACTCGATTGCTCTCCAAAAGTCAAGGGGAGTGCAGAGGGGCAACGCCCCTCGCATATTGGGCCACGCAGGGGCCACCCGCCCCTGCAAAATCCCCCCTGGGAACCCCCAACCAAATGTAAACCAAAACCCACTTTCAATAGAAAAAATAAAACAGGAGGTAAACCTTATGGACTACAAACCGGAAGAAGCAATGATGATTAAACTGGACTATGAGCTTCCCGAATACCCGACCTTCGTCGAGGGCATCCGCCGTGCGCCGCACCGCGAATCCCACCTCACCCAGGCCGATAAGGAGCTCGCCATCAAAAACGCCCTGCGCTACATCCACCCCGACCACCACAAACAGATGGCCAAGGAGTTCGCGCAGGAGCTGGAGGAGCACGGCCGCATCTACGGCTACCGCTTCCGCCCGCAGGGGGAAATCCACGGCAAACCGATCGACCAGTACAAGGGCAACTGCATCGAGGGCAAGGCCTTCCAGGTCATGATCGACAACAACCTCGACTTCGACGTCGCCCTCTACCCCTATGAGCTGACCACCTACGGCGAGACCGGCCAGGTCTGCCAGAACTGGATGCAGTACCGCCTGATCAAAAAATACCTCGAGGTGCTCACCGACGACCAGACCCTCGTCGTCGAATCCGGCCACCCGCTGGGCCTGTTCAAATCCCACAAGACCTCCCCGCGCGTCATCATCACCAATGGCCTGATGATCGGCATGTTCGACAATCAGGAATCCTTCAACCGCGCCGCCGCTCTGGGCGTCGCCAACTACGGCCAGATGACCGCCGGCGGCTGGATGTACATCGGCCCGCAGGGCATCGTCCACGGCACCTTCAACACCCTTCTCAACGCCGGACGTCTGGTGCTGGGCATCCCGAAGGAGGGCAACCTCGCCGGCAAGCTCTATGTCACCTCCGGCCTTGGCGGCATGTCCGGCGCACAGGGCAAGGCGGCCGACATCGCGGGCGCAGCCTCGATCATCGCCGAGGTCGACATCTCCCGCATCATGACCCGCTACACCCAGGGCTGGGTCGACAAGTACACCGACAGCCTCGATCAGGCGCTGGAGTGGGCGCAGGCGGCGCAGAAGGCCGGCGAGCCGTGCGCGGTCGCTTACCACGGCAACGTCGTCGACCTGCTGGAGTACCTGATCGAGAAAAACGTCCACATCGACCTGCTCTCCGACCAGACCTCCTGCCACGTCCCGTACGACGGCGGCTACTGCCCGCAGGGACTGACCTTTGAGCAGCGCACCGAGATGCTGGACAAGGACCCCGAGGGCTTCAAGGAGCTGGTCAACAAGACGCTGCGCCACCACTTCGAGCTGATCTGCAAGCTGCACGACCAGGGCACCTACTTCTTCGACTACGGCAACAGCTTTATGAAGGCGGTCTTTGACGCCGGCGTTCCGCAGATCTGCAAGAACGGCCACGACGAGCTGGACGGCTTCATCTTCCCGTCCTACGTCGAGGACATCCTCGGCCCCTGCCTGTTCGACTACGGCTACGGCCCGTTCCGCTGGTGCTGCCTGTCCGGCAAGCCGGAGGACCTGGACGCCACCGACGCCGCGGCGATGGAGTGCATCGACCCCAACGCCCGCTATCAGGACCGCGACAACTGGCTGTGGGTCCGCGACGCCAAGAAGAACAAGCTGGTCGTCGGCACCCAGTGCCGCATCCTCTATCAGGACGCCTACGGCAGAACCAAGATCGCGCTCAAGTTTAACGAGATGGTCCGCCAGGGCAAGATCGGACCGGTCATGCTCGGTCGCGACCACCACGACACCTCCGGCACCGACTCCACCTTCCGTGAGACCTCCAACATCAAGGACGGCTCCAACATCATGGCGGATATGGCGGTGCAGTGCTTCGCCGGCAACTGCGCCCGCGGCATGAGCCTGGTTGCCCTGCACAACGGCGGCGGCGTCGGCATCGGCAAGGCCATCAACGGCGGCTTCGGCATGGTGCTGGACGGCTCCGAGCGGGTCGACGAGATCCTCAAGGTCTCGATGATCTGGGACGTCATGAGTGGTGTTGCCCGCCGCAGCTGGGCGCGCAACGAGCACTCGATCGAAACCTGCGTCGAGTTTAACCAGTCCCACCCGGGCCAGTACCACGTCACCCTGCCGTACATCGCGGACGACGAGGTTATCAAGGAAGCGCTGGCAGCGGTGGAAAACAAATAACATCGTTTTTTCAACATATAATAAGGCCCGTCCACAGCCGGGCGGGCCCTTTCTTTATCAACAATCAGGAGGTTATTTCCTATGGCAAGAATTATCGAATGCGTTCCAAACTGCTCCGAGGGCAGAAACAAAGAGGTCATCGAGTACATCGCCGACGCGGTGCGCAGCGTGCCGGGCGTCGCGCTGATGGACTACTCCTCCGACGAAAACCACAACCGCAGCGTCTTCACCATCGTCGGCGACCCCGACCAGATGAGTGAGGCGGCCTTCCGCTTTGCCAAAGCCTGCGTTGAGAAGATCGACATGACCAAGCACCACGGCGAGCATCCCCGCATGGGCGCGGTGGACGTCATCCCCTTCACCCCGGTCAAGGACGTCAGCATGGAGGAGTGCGTCGAGCTGTCCAAAAAGGTCGGCCAGCGCATCTGGGAGGAGCTGAAGATGCCGGTCACCCTGTACGAGGAATCGGCCACCGCTCCGCACCGCCGCAACCTGGCCGCCATCCGCAAGGGTCAGTTTGAGGGCATGCCGGAGAAGCTGCAGGATCCAAAATGGTACCCGGACTACGGCAACCATGAGATTCACCCGACCGCCGGCATCGTCGCCGTCGGCGCGCGCTTCCCGCTGGTCGCCTTCAACATCAACCTCTCCACCTCCGATGTCGAGATCGCCAACAAGATCGCCAAGACCATCCGCGAGTCCTCCGGCGGCATGCGCTGGGTCAAATCGATCGGCGTCATGCTCGAGGAGCGCAACACCGCCCAGGTTTCGATCAACATGACCAACTACACCAAGACCCCGATCTACCGCGTCTATGAGACGGTCCGCTTCGAGGCCGCCCGCTACGGCGTGCAGATCATCGGCTCGGAGCTGATCGGCATCGTCCCGATGGACGCCCTGGTCGAGACGGCGGAGTACTACCTCAAGCTGGAAAACTTCGACAAGGACAACCAGGTCATGGAGAAGCACCTGCTGTAAAATTCTTCCCCCACCCAAACCCGAAAGGAGAATCAACGCTATGGCTTCCCTGTTGATCCACAATATCGGCATGCTCGCCACCGCCACCGGCTCCGCTGCAAAGGCCGGGGCGGCGCAGGGCGAAATCTGCATCCTGCGCAACGCCTATGTCGCGGTGCAGGACGATACCATCACCGCTGTGGGGGAAGGCGCCTTCCCCCAGGCACTTCTGACCGAGAGCTGTACCCTGATCGACGCGCAGGGCAAACTGCTCACCGCGGGCCTTGTGGACGCGCACACCCACCTTGTTTTCGGCGGCTGGCGCGAGGACGAGCTGGCCTTAAAGCTGCACGGCGTGCCGTACCTGGACATCCTGGCGCAGGGCGGCGGCATCCTCTCCACCGTGCGCGCCACCCGCAAGGCCAGCGAGGACGAGCTGTATGACAAGACCGCCAAGGCCCTGGACACCATGCTCTCCTACGGCACCACCACCTGCGAGGCCAAGAGCGGCTACGGGCTGGACATGGAAAACGAGCTCAAGCAGCTGCGGGTCGTCCATCGCCTGAATGAGGGGCAGCCGGTGGAGCTTATCTCCACCTTCATGGCGGCCCACGCCCTGCCGGAGGAGTATAAAGACAACCGCGAGGGCTACCTTGCGCTCATCATCGACCGGATGCTGCCCTATGTGGCGGAGCACAAGCTCGCCGAATACTGCGACGTCTTCTGCGAGACCGGCGTCTTTACCCCTGCGGAATCGCAGCGCATCCTGACTGCGGCGCAGAAGCTGGGGCTCGGGGCCAAAATCCACGCCGACGAGATCGACCCCATCGGCGGCTCCCAGCTTGCCGGTCAGATCGGCGCGGTGTCGTCCGAGCACCTGATTGTCTGCCCGGACGAGGGCATCGCCTCGATGGCAAAGGGCGGCACCATCGCCTGCCTGCTGCCGGCCACCTCCTTCTATCTGGGCGCCACCTTTGCGCCGGCCAAAAAGATGATCGAGGCGGGGGTTCCGGTTGCCATCGCCACCGACTTTAACCCCGGCTCCACCCCGAACCTCTCGCTGCAGCTGGCGATGAATATTGCCTGCTACCGCTACCGCATGACCCCGGAGGAGACCCTCACCGCCGCCACCTTGAACGCCGCCGCAGCCATCGGCCGCGCGAACAGGGTCGGCACCGTCGAGACCGGCAAGCAGGCCGACCTGCTGCTCTGGGATGCGGACAACCTCAACTACATCTTCTACCGCTACGGCTCCAACCTGGTCAAGACGGTCATCAAGGCCGGCCAGGTTGTCAAGCAAAACTAGCCTGCCATCTTCTGGCTAGAAAATCAGGAAAGGAAGGATTCCCATGAAACTGACCGAGATGAAGGTCAACGACTTTATCGATCTGCTGGCCTCCGACGCTCCGGCGCCGGGCGGCGGCTCCGCTTCCGCTCTGGCGGGCGCGATGGGCGTCGGCCTGTCCAAGATGGTGGCCGCGCTGACCACCGGCAAGGCAAAATATGCCGAGCATGAGGACACCGTGCAGGAGATTCTCTCCAAGGCGGGCTCGCTGACCGAAAAGCTCACCGCCGCCATCGACCGCGACACCGAGGCCTTTGACGGGGTTTCCGCCGTCTTTGCGATGCCAAAGAGCACCGACGAGGAGAAGGCCGCCCGCAAGGAAGCGATGCAGAAGGCGCTCAAGGAGGCCACCCTGGTCCCCTACGAGACGATGGAACTCTGCCTGCAGTCGCTCAAGGTGGTCAAGCTCGGCGTCGGAAAAACCAACACCAGCGCCGCCAGCGATCTGGGTGTAGCGTCGCTCAACTTAAAATCCGCCGTCCAGGGCGCGTGGCTCAACGTGCTGATTAACCTGGCCGGCATCAAGGACGAGGCTTTTGTGGCCGAGTACAAGTCCAAGGGCGAGGCGATTCTGGCCGAGGCGCTGCCGCTGGCCGACGAAATCTACAACGACATCTTAAAGAGCCTGTAAACAGGCAGCAAAAAAGGGAAGGCATGACGCCTTCCCTTTTTTATTGGGTAAATGTTACTTTTCCTCGATTGCTTTGGGCTCTGCCGCCAGCGGGCGGTTGAGGATTTCCATAAATTCTTCGCCGGTGATGGTCTCCTTCTCCAGCAGGTACTGCGCCAGCTCATGCAGCTTTGGCAGATTGTCCGAAAGGATCTTCTTGGCGCGGTCGTGGCACTGTTCGATAATCTGGCGGACCTCCTCGTCGATCTTGGCCGCTGTCTGCTCCGAGCAGGCCAGCGAGGTGTCGCCGCCCAGATATTGGTTGCTCACCGTCTCCATCGCCACCATGCCGAAATTGTCGCTCATGCCCAGCCGCGTGACCATGGCACGGGCCAGCTTGGTGGCCTGCTCGATGTCGTTGGACGCACCGGAGGTGATCGAGCCGAAGATCAGCTCCTCCGCCACCCGGCCGCCGGTGTAGGTGGCGATCTTGTCCAGCGCCTCCTCCTTGCTCATCAGCAGGGTATCCTGCTCCTCCACCTGCATGGTGTAGCCCAGCGCGCCGGAGGTGCGGGGAACGATGGTGATCTTATGCACCGGAGCGGAGTGCTTCTGCATCGCCGCAACCAGCGCGTGGCCGGTCTCGTGGTAGGCCACAATCTTCTTGTCCTTCTCGGAGACGACAGCGCCCTTGCGCTGATAGCCCGCGATGACCGTCTCGACCGATTCCTCCAGGTCCTCCTGCTCCACTCTGGAACGGCCGTTGCGCACCGCGCGCAGCGCCGCCTCGTTGACGATGTTGGCAAGCTCCGCGCCGGAAGCGCCGGCGGTAGCTCTGGCAATTACCCGGTAGTCGATGTTGTCCGCCATCTGCTTGTCCTGCGCATGTACCCGCAGGATGGCCTCTCTGCCCTGCAGGTCCGGCAGCTCAACCGGAACGCGCCGGTCAAACCGTCCGGGACGCAGCAGCGCCGGGTCCAGCGAATCGGGGCGGTTGGTGGCCGCCAGGATGACGACGCCCTTCTTGCCGTCAAAGCCGTCCATCTCGGTCAGCAGCTGGTTTAAGGTCTGCTCACGCTCGTCGTTGCCGCCCAGGGAACCGTCGCGCTTTTTGCCGATGGTGTCGATCTCGTCGATAAAGACGATGCAGGGGGCCTTCTCCTGCGCCTGATTGAACAGGTCGCGCACACGCGCAGCGCCGGCGCCGACAAACATCTCCACAAACTCCGAGCCGGAGATGGAGAAGAACGGAACGTTTGCCTCGCCCGCAACGGCCTTGGCCAGCAGGGTTTTACCGGTTCCGGGAGGGCCCTGCAGCAGGACGCCCTTGGGCATCTGCGCGCCGATCGACTCATACTTCTGCGGGTTGTGCAGAAAATCCACAATCTCCTTGAGGGCCTCCTTGGCCTCGTCCTCGCCCGCAACGTCGGCGAAGGTCTTGCCGGTCTGCGCCTCGACATAAACCTTGGCGTTGCTCTTGCCGAACATCATCGAGTTCGCGCCGCCCATCCGTTTCTGCAGCGAGCGGGAGAGCAGCTGGCCGACCACGACAAAGATCAGAATTGGAATGCCGACGCTGATAAACAGGTACATCAGCGGGGACATCGGCTCCTCAATCTCCTTGCCGTAGGTGACGTCGGCCTCCTCCAGGCGGTTGACCAGCTCCGGGTCGCCCATGTTGCCGGTGATGTAGACCGTCCAGTCGTTGTTTTCGTCCTTGAGCAGGTACTCAATCTGCTGATCCTGCACCTCAACCTGGGAAATCTTTCCGTCTTCCAGGTCGCTCATAAAGGTGCTGTAATCCACCTGCACCTCCTGCCGCCGCAAAACGGAGGGGAAAAGCAGGAAATTGAGCAGCATCATGATGAGCAGTGCAATGATGTAGTAATAAATTAAAGGTTTTCTGGCATTGTTGTTTTTTACCTCATTCATGGTCATTCTCCTTCTGGGACAATATCCTTCTTCTCATATTTTGTATCATAACACAAAAAAAATTGCTGTGCAATTATTCTATTCACTTCTTTACAGAAAGTTATTATTGTACATATTTTACAGCATATCCTGCAAATGTAAGTAAAATCTGTACAAAAAATGCTTCTTTTTCCTGCTTTGCGCACAGAAAAAAAGGAGGCCTCTGGCCTCCCTTTTTTCTGGTGTTCTGTCCCTCTGCGATTAGTCGCAGCAGCAGTTGCAGCCACAGTTGTTGCAGCTGTTGTTGCAGCTATTGCTGCCGCAGTTGCAGTTGTTGCCGCAGCTGTTGTTGCAGCCGCAGCCACAGCCGCAGTTGTTGCCGCAGCTGTTTCCACAGCAGCCATTAAAACTGTAGTTGCCGCAGCCGAAGAAGAGGAGAATGAGAATGATAATCCACCAGTTATTGTTGTACATAGATAAGTACCTCCTGATAATTGATTTCGGACTATACTATGAAGAGCTCAGAAAAATGGTTCCCGTCCTTTTGGCTCCGGCCGAAGTGCATCGATATTTTTGCGCGGCTGCGGTATAAACGCCGGCGCTGCTCCAATATTCTGCTGTGATGGGGCGCTCGTGATTTGTGTTTTTTCTTTTCCCCACCGGGCCGGCAAAAAGGCGTTTTTGTTTTTCTGCCGCTGTTCATTACCAGTATAAGCGCGGCAGGGATTTTGTGTGCACCCACCCGCGCCCCAAACTTCCTTTGTCAAAAAAACGAAAGGATGGTACTCCCATGTTTCGATTCAAGGGCTTTTCTCCCCGCGCCAACGACGCGATCAACCTGGCCCTCTCCCAGGCCTGCCTGCTGGGCCACACCTATATCGGCAGCGAGCACCTGCTGCTCGGGCTGCTGCTGGAGGGTGGCGGGCCAAGCGCCGCCCTCACCCAAAAGGGTGTCACCCCCGACCAGGTGCTGGACCTGCTGATTAAGACGGTGGGGCGCGGCATCCAGTCCCGCCTTTCCCCCACCGACATGACCCCGCGCTGCCGGCACATCCTGGAGCAGAGCCTGCTGGAAAGCAAAAAGGATTCCGGCCGGCTGACCGAGCCCGAGCACATCCTGCTGGCGATGCTGCGGGAAAAGGAGTGCTACGCCCTGCGGTTTCTGATGGAGCTTGGGGTGGAGCCGCTCTTATTCTATCAGGAATACAGCGACACGGTGCGGGGCTTTTCGCGGGAGGGAACTCCCGGGCAGGCCGCCGCACGCAAAAATACCCCGCGCCCGATCCTGCTGGAAAAGTTTGGCCGGGACCTGACCGAAAAGGCACGCTGCCGCCAGCTCGACCCGGTGATCGGCCGGGAAAAGGAGATCGACCGGGTGGTGCGCATCCTCTCGCGGCGCAGCAAAAATAACCCCTGCCTCATCGGGGAGGCGGGGGTCGGCAAGACCGCCATCGCAGAGGGGCTGGCGCAGCGCATCGCCCAGGGCCGGGTTCCCAAATCGCTGCAGGGCAAGCGGCTGATCGCGCTGGACTTAGTCTCGATGGTGGCCGGCACCAAGTACCGCGGCGAGTTTGAGGAGCGGGTCAAAAACATGATGGACGAAGCCGCTGCCGCCCAGGACATCATCCTCTTTATCGACGAGATTCACAACATCATCGGCGCGGGCGCGGCGGAGGGTTCGATCGACGCCGCCAACATCCTCAAGCCCCAGCTCTCCCGCGGGGAGATCCAGCTGATGGGCGCCACCACTGTCGCCGAGTACCGCCGCTACATCGAAAAGGACAGCGCGCTGGAGCGCCGCTTTCAGAGCGTGCTGGTGGAGGAGCCCAGCGACGAGGAGAGCGTGCAGATTCTGCGCGGCATCCTCCCCCGCTACGAGCAGCACCACGGCGTCAAGATCACCGAGGAGGCCGTACAGGCCGCGGTGCGGCTTTCCCGGCGGTATCTGCCCGACCGCTTTCTGCCGGACAAAGCCATCGACCTGATGGACGAGGCCGCCGCCCAGGTCTCCCAGCAGGTATCCTCCCGCCCGGACCCGACCTACCAGAAGATCGACGAGGCGCTGCACGAGCTGCGCGAACAAAAGCAGGCGGCCATCCTGCGGCAGGACTTTGAGCAGGCCGCCATCCTGCGCGACCGGCAGAACCAGACGGTGGAGCAGCTTGCCCTGCTCACCGACCAGCTGCAGAAAAAGCGCGGCGGGCTGCGCGGCGCGGTCACCGCGCGGGACATCGCCCAGGTGGTCAGCGAGAGCACCGGCATCCAGGTCTCGTCGCTGATGTCCCGCATCCTGCCCCAATCCGCCCAGAGCCGCCAGCTGTTGGGGATGGAGCAGGCCCTCTCCCGGCGGGTGGTCGGCCAGCAGGAGGCGGTGCACGCGGTCTGCAGGGCCATCCGGCGGGCGCGGGTGGGCTTAAACGATCCCCGCCGCCCCTACGCCTCCTTCCTCTTTCTCGGCCCCACCGGCGTCGGCAAAACCGAGCTGTGCAAGGCGCTGGCCGAGGAGCTGTTCGGCTCACAGGACTGCATGATCCGGCTGGACATGTCCGAATATATGGAAAAGCACTCGGTGGCGCGGATGATCGGATCCCCGCCCGGCTATGTCGGTTTTGAGGAGGGCGGCCAGCTCACCGACCTGATCCGCCGCCGGCCCTACTCGGTGGTGCTGCTCGACGAGGTGGAAAAGGCTCACCCCGACGTGCTCAACCTGCTGCTGCAGATTCTGGAGGATGGCAGCCTCAAGGATTCCCAAGGGCGCAGGGCCAGCTTTCAAAACGCGGTCATCATCATGACCTCCAACATCGGCGCACGCTACTTCTTTGAGCGCAGCGCGCTGGGCTTTACGCAGGGCCATTCGGAGAGCGGCGGCAAGCTCAGCGAACGCACCTCCCGGCTGGTGCTGGAGCAGCTGCGGCAAAGCTTCTCGCCGGAATTTTTAAACCGCATCGATGAGACGATTCTGTTCTACCAGTTGGGTGAGCAGGAGTTGGACCGCATCTGCCAGAACCTGCTCGCCCAGCTCTCCGAGCGGATCGGCGCGCTGGATATGCGCCTTAGCTGCACTGAGGCCGCCCGCCGCGAGCTGTGCGCCAAAGGCTACAGTCCCCGCTATGGGGCGCGTCCGCTGCGCCGCGCGGTGCAGAAGCTGATCGAGGACCCCGCCGCCGAGATGATTTTGAGCGGCGAGCTGCAGCCGCAGGGGACGCTGCTGTGCGACTACAATCAGGAGGAGCACGCCATCTGCCTGACGGCAAAGCGATAAACGATTTTGCGCAAAAAAGAGGACTGATGGATTTTCCATCAGTCCTCCAGTTCTTCCGGGTCCACCTCATCCCAAAGCGAGGGCTTGGCCGGCGCCTTTGCCGGCATTTTTGCCGGCATTTTTGCCTTGCTGTCCGGCGCGACAAAGATGTCCTCCCGGCTGACCAGCTCCCCCGGCTTCTCATACGGCACCGTCACCACCCGCGGATAGGGGTAGGGCACGCCGCTGCGGTCGAACATCTCCTTGACCGCCAAGCGGATGCCGCGCTCCACCGCCCACTGCTTCATCGGCTTCACCTTGCAGGTGATGTTGACCTCCATGTTCGACTCCTTCATGGCAGTCACCCCCAGCACCTGCGGCTTTTCCTCGGTCAGGTCCGGGTGCTGGCGCGCGTACTCGGTCACCGCCAGGTCGATTAAATCCAGCACCTTGGCGGTGTCCGCCTCATAGGAGATCGGCAGCGTCACCGACGCCACCGCGTTTCCCTTGTTGTAGTTGATGACCCGGGTGATGCTGCCGTTGGGAATGATGATCTGGTCGCCCTTGGCCGAGCGCAGATAGGTTACCCGCATGGCGGTGGCCTCCACCGTCCCCTCCACGTCGTCGATCTTGATATAATCCCCGACCGAAAACTGGTTTTCAAAAATCATGAACATTCCCGAGATGACGTCCTTGACCAGGCTCTGCGCGCCAAAGCCGATGGCAAGGCTGCCGACGCCCGCGGTGATGAGCAGGTTGCTCAGCGGCTCGCCCATCCCCAGGATGCTCAGCACAATCAAAAGGGCGATGAAGTAGATGATGTACCGCGCCACGCTGCGCAGCAGGGTCATCAGGGTGCGCGTCCGCTTGGCCGTGGCAGTCTCGCCCTGATATTTGGGCGACTTTAAGGTGTGGCCGGTCGCCCAGGACACCACCTTCAGCGAAATCTTTGCCAGCAGTACAACGACGATAATCAAAAACAGGCCCCACAAAATGTTGCCGCGGTTCTGGATAATTCCCTCAACCAGCTCCTCCAGATTTTGTCGGAACTGGCCGCTCACCGTCGCCACCTCCTGCACCAGATCCTGCTGCTCGATCTGCAAAAACAATGTCCTCATGCCCGCTCCTTTCCTGCGCCGGACCTAAACCTTGAGGATGTCCAGCATCCGGCTGTCGATCTCCCAGACCTGATTGTCGCTGTGCTGCTTTAAAAACAGCTGCAGCAGCCGCTGGGTACAGCTGAGCATCGGCTGTCGGGCAAGCTCCAAAGGATAGGTGCCCCGCAGCCGCAGCTGAAAGTCCTCGTCCAGCGTCCGGTAATCCTTAAACTGGTGGGTCTCCTTCTTCTCATAGTAGCACTGCAGCCGCACCAGCTTGTCCCGCACAAACTCCATCCGGGAAAGGACGTACAGAAAGTTTTCCCGCTGAATCTCAAACAAGATGCTCCGCAGCGCATAGATAATCTCAAACTCCCACTCCACCAGCGTGCCGCGGAAGGTCTGCTGGTCCATTTCCTCCAGCTGGGAGGAGTGCATCCGCTGCAGCACCTGGCCGGTCTTGTCGGTCAGAATCTTCCAGTGGGAGGAGCGCACCTGCAGCGCCCGGGTGGGCAGCAGCACGATGTCAAATTCCAGCCCGTTTTTTAAAAAGACATACAGAAAAACGCCCGCCGGCAGCGGTTTTGGACGGATGTAGACCGCATCGGAAAACATCCTCTCCACCCGGGTGCGCAGGGAGGCAAGCTGGTCGGCGGAAAAGGTGGAAAAGATCAGGTCGATGTCGGAATATTGGTCCCCAAAACCATCCACCCCGGAGCCCACCTGCACAATCCCCTCCACCTCGGGATAGGTGGAGACCGCCGTCGCCGCCTGAATGAGCAGCTTGGCCCGCTCCTTCTCAGTATACATAACAATCACTCATCCCCTAATCTTGCTCTGGATCCGGACATCCCGCCCGACAAACTCAAACTGTTCATAGCCGCCAAACAGTCTGGACGCCAGCCGGTCGGTGTAGCGCTTGCTGATCTCCTGGAAGGTGAGGTTGGTGCTGATGATGGTCGGCCGCCCTTCCAGAAGACGTGTATTGATAATATTATACAGCATGGAGGTGACGAATTGGCTCAAAAATTCTGTTCCAAGGTCGTCTAAAATCAAAAGATCGCACTCCAGCACCAGCGACAGGTAGCTCTGCTGGTCCTCGTCCTGGGTGTTGAAGCTGAACTTCTCCTTTTCCAGCTTGCCCAGCAGGTTCTGCGCCGAGCCGTACACCACGCCGTAGCCCTTTTCGATCACCTGTCCGGCGATGGCCAGCGACAGGTGGGTCTTGCCAAGGCCGGTGTTGCCCAGAAAGAGCAGGCTGGGCGGCGCGGTGCGGCGATAGCGGTCGATCAGAAAATCCCGTGCATAGGCGGCGCAGTAGTTTTTGACCATCGCCATCTTTTCCCGCGGCACCACCCCGTTGGGCAGCGGCTGGACGCTGTAATAGTCCAGCGAGAAGTTGGAAAACCGGCAGTCCTGCGGGTGCGCCGCCCCCAGCGCGTCGAACGCCGCCTGCCGCAGCAGCTTCTGGAAGCACTCGCATTTCTGTGCGCCGATATAGCCGGTGTCCTGACACTTTTTGCAGGTGTAGCCGTCGTCGCGGTAAATTTCCAGCAGCCCCGCCGCCTCCAGCAGGTCGTCCCGCTGCTTTTGCAGCGCAAGGCTCTGGGTCTTGAGCCGCTCGATGATCTGCTCCAGATTGTCCGGCGCGCCCGCCACCGCCTGGATGGTCTTCATCCCCACCTGCCGCAGCTGGCTGTCGATCTGCTCGATCTGCGGCAGCAGGCGGTAAATCTCCTGCCGGTGCCGCTGGCTCTGCTCCCTGGCGCGCTGTCTCCGGTCGGCCAGCACCGCCGCCGCGCGGTCATAGATCTCTTTTGGAAAGCCCATTTGTTTCTTCCCTCCTTCGGTTTTCTACCGGTCCTCGCCCATCAGCCACCGGCCATCCTGTTGGTTTTCGCTCATCAGTTTCCTGTAGTATTCGTTCGGTGTGGAGACGGTGTAGTCGTTTGCGGGGTCGGCCGGGTCGTAGTCGCTCACCGCAACCATCCTGTATAGGCCCTCGTAGTAGTCCCACAGCGACGGCTCGATCTGTTCCCGAATCTGCTGCGGGCGGCGGTGCAGTTCCCAGAGGCTCAGCGGCGCTTCTGCGCCAAAGCGGCTGCCGTACACAAAATCCAGCACGCCAAACCTCCCGTCATAGTGCGCCTCGACCACCACATGCCCGTTGTAGGGCCTGTCCGGGTTGACCAGATGCCCGATCCTGGCCGGGATGCCCGCGCAGTTGAGCAGCGCCACCCCCACCCGGGCAAGGTCGGCGCACCAGTCGGTGCCGCGCTGCAAAATCTGCTGCTCGGTTCCGCCAAAGCGCATCTGCTCAAACGGAAGGTCGCAGCTTTGCGCGATGCCGGCGGTCAGGCGCAGCAGGTTGTCGATTGTTTCCACCGCGCTTTTTCCCACAAACTGCCGGGTGAAGGGATAGAGCGCGTGCTCCTTCATCGCGGGATTGACCGCCGGAACCCCACCGTACAACAGCGGCAGGGAATCCTCCTCCAGCAAAATCATCTGCTCCATCAGCTGGTGGTCGATGGAGCCGGACGCGTGCAGGTCGCTGCGCAGCATGACCTCGTACGCCTTGCCGAATACGCCGTAGCCTTGTTTCATCGCTTCTCCTTATCGTCTCAATTCCGGTTGTGGTTGGTCCTGCCCGGCGCCTGTCCGCCATAGGTGATGTACTGCTGAATCTGGTCAAAGTCGATTGAGGACTGCTCGCTCTTCTGCATCGCCTTGGCGCTCTGGCGCTCCTGAGCGGCCTGCTGGGTGGTGGTGATTCCCTTGTCGTGCCAGCTGGACAAGATTTTGTTGATGTAGGCAAACGAGACCTTTCCAATCTGGTCGATGGCGCGCTCATAGGCCAGCTTCACCATCGCGATGTCAAAGTGGTAGTCCAAAAACCAGGTGTCGATGTACTTGCACTCCTGGCGGGTCAGCGCCCGGTCGTGGATGCCGAAGGCCGACCGCACCTGTCCCTGCGCGGTGTCCTGCTGCTGGCGGCGGCTGAGGTACTGCTCGGCCTGTTCATAAGTGTAGATGTTTTCGGACATCATATCGGTAAGCAGCTTGGAGAGAGCGCGCATGTTCGGCATGTTTTTGGCGCAGCAGTGGGCGGCGGCCAGCAGGATATATTCCGGCGGCAGGCCCGCGTAGGTGTAGAAGGAGACCAGCGTCTCGATCTCGCTGCGGGTGAGCACCTTGCCCATCTGCGCCTGCACCGCCTCCACCAGTTGGGAAATGCTGGCGTCGTTTTGGGAGAGGGTGTGGATCTCATCGATCGCCATCGTCCGCTTCTGTGCCTGCAGCCCCACCTGAACCCGGGACTGCTGAGAGGGCTCGGGCCGGTATGCAGTCTGCGCTTCCGGTTGCTGCGCTGGCTGCGCATGCTCTTTCCCGGTCAGGAAACCCTGCTCCACCCAGTAGTCCAGCGCCTGCAGCGCCTTTTCCTGCGGGAGCATCAGCCGGTTTGCCAGATACCCCGGGTCCACCGGCTGCTGCTGATGCTGCATCAGGTAGAGCAGCACCTGCAGCGCCTCGCGCGATGCGGTGCAGAGCAGCTGCTCAGAGAGCGACGGCACCGCAAAGACGGACGAAAATTTGGTATAATCAATCTGATAACGCATAAAAACCCATTCCCCTGTTTTGATGATAGCCTTGTTGTCTTATTATATCAGAAAAAAAAAGCTTTGTTAAGATGCCGCTTCCTTTTTGTTTCGCCCGCCCCTCCCATTCCGGGCGCGGGGCGGATGGACAAGATTTCGGATTTGGTATATAATAAAGCCAACGTCCGCCGACAAAGCGGCTGCGCCTGCGGCTTTTTGTGGGAAGCCATCCGGCACTCCCGCTTTTTGGACAATTCAAATTAAAGGAGGTTCCCGCCATGATAGGCGATTTACATTGCCACAGCAAACTTTCCGACGGCTCCACCGGCCTGGACGACATCGTCTTTTACGCCAAGCGCGCCGGTCTGGACGCTTTGGCCATCACCGACCACGACACCATGTCCGGTGTGCCCCGCGCCGAGATTTTGGGCCGGCGCTACGGCCTCACCGTCATCCCCGGGGTGGAGATCTCCACCTTCGACCCAAACACCAGCCGGAGGGTGCACATCCTGTGCTACCTGCCGCACAAGTCCGACGCGCTGGCCGGGCTGCTTGAGCGCACCCTGGAGGAGCGCCGGCGCTCGGGCGAGCGGATGATCGAAAATGTCTCCCGCTACTATCCGGTCACCCGCGAGCACGTCCTGCGCTACTCCGCGGCCAGCAACTCGATCTATAAGGTGCACATCATGCAGGCGCTGCTCGACCTGGGGTACGACACCGCCATCTACGGCCCGCTCTACCAGCAGCTGTTCTCCGACCACGGCGGCAGCTGCATCGAGAAAACCGCCTACCCCCAGCTGGAGGAGGTGCTACAGGCGGTGCGCCAGGCGCGCGGCGTGGCGGTTTTTGCTCACCCCAGCGTCTACCAGTCGATGGAGCTGGTGCGGCAGCTTGCCCCCAGCGGCCTCATCGACGGCATTGAGGTCTACCACCCGCGCAACCGGCCGGAGGACCAGCAGGAGCTGCTGGAACTGTGCCGGCAGCATGACCTGATCGTCACCGGCGGCACCGATTTTCACGGAAGCTACGCTTCCCGCAAGGCAAACCCGCTGGGCACCTGCGTGACCGACGCGGCAAACCTGAAAAAATTGTTTGCGCGCGCAAAAGAACTTGCAGGCGGCCGCTAAATCTGATACAATGAAAGCACAAAATTTATGAAATAGAAGGAACTGATCAACATGGCATTTTTATACAAGACCCGCGGGACCTGCTCCCGCAACATCATCCTGGAGATGGATGGAGACATCATCAAGGACGTGGAGTTTATCGGCGGCTGCGATGGCAACCTCAAAGGCATCCGTTCGCTGGTGCGCGGCCAGAAGGCGCAGGACGTCATCGCGCGCGTCAGAGGAATCCACTGCGGCTCCAAGCCGACCTCCTGCCCGGACCAGCTGGCCTATGCGCTGCAGGCCTACCTGAATCAAAGATAAAAAGCTCATCTGAAACCTGAAAACGGAAGGAGGCGCTTTGTGATGAGCTGTTGGATTTTCGCCGCATACGGCCTTGCGGCGCTGTTCTTTATTTTTCTGCTGCAGGCTGCCCTGCCGGTGCGCAGCCGCTTTGCGTGGATGGCGGAAAGCGACAGCGACATGAAGCTGGCCCCTTTCCCGGGAACAAAGGCATCTGCAAAGGATGCGCTGGAACCTTCCGCCGAGGAGATCGAGCTCTACTTTAAGCACAAGCGCTGCCACAATCTGGACCGCGCACGGCAGCTGGGCACCAAACTTGGGGAGAGCATCCTCTCGCTGTGCTCCGGCTTTGGCGGCATCTTTTTAACCGACAAGGAACTTTTCCACGCTCGGATGCTGTATCTGTTTGTCACCGAGGACTGCGTCCGCCACTTTGTCCCCGACCTGATTTTGTCCAAGCTGATCCTCTCCCAGATCAACGACACTATCTCGGTGCAGCGCCCGCACTTTTACAACAACCTTGTCCAGTACCGGGCCTACACCGTCTACAAGATGTGTTTGGAGGAGGAGCAGGATTCCCCGCTGGATCAGAAGGCCCGGCGAATCGGCTGCTGCTGGGCACAGATGGCCGGAGACAAGGAAAACGACGCGCTCTGCCAGACCGGCAAGCGGCTGTACCTGTTGATGAAGGAGCGCTGTGAAGAGCAGCTGCTGGGCGTTTCGTTTCAAGCTGTGTAATACCGTTTTGCGCATCACCTCTGCCACCGGGTAAGGGGTGATGTTTTTTTCTTTCCCTCTTTTGCCACCGCATTTTGAAAGGAGTTTTTTCATGTTTTATTCTGTCGGCCAAACCGCTCCCCAGCTGGAGGGAACCGCCTACATCGCCGACGGCGCCAGAATCATCGGCGGCGTTCATCTCGGCGCTGAGGCAAACATCTGGTACAACGCCGTCCTGCGTGCGGACAACGCACCCATCCTGGTCGGCCCCCGCACCAATTTGCAGGACGGCTGCATCGTCCACACCGACTGCGGCCAGCCCTGCCGGGTCGGGGAGGGCGTCACGGTGGGGCATGGCGCCATTCTGCACGCCTGCACGGTGGAAAACAACTGCACCATCGGCATGGGCGCCATCGTGCTCAACGGCGCCGTCATCGGGGAAAACAGCATCGTCGGCGCAGGAGCGCTGGTCACCAAAAACACCATTGTCCCGCCGGGCAGCCTGATCCTCGGCTCCCCCGCCAAGGTAAAGCGTGCCTTAACCGAGGAAGAAATCGAGCACAACCGCGCCTCCGCCGCGGAATATTGCCGCGCGGCCAAAGAGCAGCTGCCCGCCGTTTGCCGGTAACTTCTCCGGACTACCTGTCCGGCCTTTCTCTTATCAGAATCCGGGTTTGGTCTTGACCTTTTGGGCGATGAGCTCCGCGTGTTCCGGGTGCGCGCCAAACCAGCTCTGCGCAGCCCTGCAGCCCAAAAGCAGAAGGAGCTGTTCCTTTTTCATCCAGTCGCAAAAGCCCTCCCAGACCGCTTCACGCGCCGCTGACGCCAAATCTTTGTCCAGCCGGACATCCTCCAGCAGATAGATATTGTCTTTGTGGGGTTTGAGTACAAAGCGGGACACTGTCCCCTCTGTCTCCACCAGCACGGTGGGGCCAAGGCCGCGCGCAGGCGGCTGCTGCCAGGTAACCTTCATGTTTTTCGCTCCCTTCGTTTTCGCTTTTCCTAATTATATCATACTTTGGGCTGTCCATCGACCCGCCAAAAAATTTCTCCGTTTTTTTCCAAAAAATGCTTGACTTTTTTCGAGCGGCCTGATATAATAATAAGGCACTTGCGAGTTGAGTGTACACAGCAAGAACCGTTATGGAAAGATGGCTGAGCTGGTCTAAGGCGCACGACTGGAAATCGTGTGTGCCCTATAAAGGCACCGAGGGTTCGAATCCCTCTCTTTCCGCCAAAAAAGTGATCCCACACGGTGGGGTCACTTTTTTTGAATTGGAAAGAGGGGGATTCGAATGAGCCGGCAGCAGAAGCGGAGATTCTGCTGTAAAAACAGTCCGGTGGACTGTTTTTAGGCGAGGGGTAACGGAGTGAATCCCTCTCTTTCCGCCAAAAAAGTGATCCCACCCAGTGGGGTCACTTTTTTTATGAATTGGAAAGAGAGGGATTCGAATGAGCCGGCAGCAGAAACGAAGTTTCTGCCGCAAAAACAGTCCGGTGGACTGTTTTTAGGCGAGGGGTAACGGAGTGAAGCCCTCTCTTTCCGTAAAAAGTGATCTCACCCAGTAGGGCCATTTTTTATGAATTGAAAAGTTAAGTTCGACACGATTTCTGTTCGGACTTTTTTATCCAATCCTAAAAAAGGGGAGAAGGTAGCGATGAGAACAAGAAAAGATCTGGCAGAAGCGGCTCGCCGGGCAGCCCTGCAGCCTTTTCACGGTTGTCTGCAGGGCGAGGAGTCAAACCTGGAGCCCATCATCAGCTTGTTTCCAAAGTGGAGTGTCCAGCAGGCGGATGGACTCTGGTGTGCCGCCTTTGTTTACTACTGTTGTCTGTTGGCGGGCTTTGACTTTCCTTACAGCCCCAGTTCCTGCGTCAGCTGCAGTCTGGCGGGATGCGGCGGCTGGGAGGAGTTTGCGCTGGGCGACAGCCAGATTGCCTACCACCGCCGGGAAGAGCAGGGTTTTGTCCCGCAGGCCGGAGATATTGTCCTGTACGACCGTGTTTTTAACGGACAGGAGCACGATCATATAGGGGTGGTGCTGGAGGCTTCTGACAGCGGCCTGGTGGCGGCGGAAGGAAATGTGCCGGGGAAAAACTGCTCCGGTCTGGTGCGCCGCAGACGGGATGAACACATCCGCGCCTATATCCGCATCCCGGACGGCTACCGGTATGAGGAGGATAGCGAGACATAGCGGTATCATGTACGGAGAGGGCCTCCCGCTTTGGGAGACCCTTTTTCAGGTGCTCTGCGATCTTTTTACATCGTGGAGGAGTTGCTGTTCGGCTCCTCCAGTTCGCAGCACCGGAAGTCGGAGTCGATATAGTGGGCGATAAACCGCGCCTTAAAGTTTCTGGCGTTGCAGATGGCGGGCGGGTTCTCGCCGGAGACATCCATGTCCTCGGGCAGGACAAACTTGATGCATTTGACCAGCACGTCCCGGCAGGTTGGGGAGTTGTGCGCGGGGATGGTCATGGTCTTCATGCCGCGCTGATGCTCGTTGCCTTCCTGGTCAACCTCGGTCAGCACAACGCCGAGCGCGGTGCGCTTGCCGGGGCAGACGCTTTTCAGGTTGACGTCCAGCTGCAAAATGCGGCCGAGCGATTCCAGCGAGACGTCGCCCGCGTCATAAACCAGCGAGTCCTGGCACCTGCCGACGGTGATGTCGACCGGTTCCGGGCAGGGTTCCGGCATCACCACAATGCCGCAGTCGACCATCACCGACGGGGTGGGGAAGATGGCCTGGTTGTTCTCGTTGTCGGTGTAGGTGATCGACTGGTTGACCAGCTTGTTGCCCGAGCTGTTGCCGACGTGCTTGATCCAGAATTCCAGCGAAGCGCCCTCGTTGGCGGTGACGCCGAGTTGGTCGATGGTCCAGCGCAGGGAGGTCTGGTTAATCATGGTGGCGGCGCCCTTGGTCGGCATCGAGATGCTGGTGATGGTGAAGTCGGGGTTGAGCGCCTCGTTGATCACAATGTTGGTAGCGCCGGGCTTGGAGATGTTCTCCGCCAGGTCCTCGAACAGGTCCTCCAGCTCGGAGTCGTCCGGGGTGATGGCGACGTGCGAAGCGTCCGGATCGGTTGCCCAGTCGTTGAGGACGTCCGGGTCGATGCCGTCCGCACCGACCAGACCGATGCAATAGATGATGATGCCGGAGGCGCGGGCTGCCGCAGCGACCGGGCTGGGGTTGACGCCTGCGGTTGTCTTGCCGTCGGTGAACATGACGATGACCTTGCCGTTGGTCGAGTTGGGGTCAAACATGGCGGCGGCCTTGGTGAAGGCGTCGGCGTGGTTGGTCGAGCCGCCGGCACTCAGGCTGTCCACCGCCGTTTTCAGCGTGTCCACCGAGGTGATCAGCTGGGTATTCTGGGTGGCGGTGTCGGCAAAGCTGACGATGCCGATCCGGCTGCCGGAGCCGATCTGGCCGTCCTGCGAGCTGTCGGTGGCCTCGTCGATGATGTCGATAAATTTTTTCGCGCCGTTTTTCATGTTGGTCAGCGGGCTGCCGGACATGCTGCCGGAGCGGTCCAGCACCAGCACGATGTCGGTGGGGGTGCTGCTGATGTCCGGGGAGGCGGACAGCGCCAGCGTCACCTTTAAGGAGCCGGAGCAGTCGATCCGGTCGATGCTGATGGTCTTATTCGAGTTATTCAGTCCCATTGTCATTTCTCCTTTGATGTTTTGGGCACTGGGTGGCCCTGGTACAGTATATGCGCAGCAGGCTCAGCCGGCATCCGGTTTTGTGCGGAAGATTCTTTAGGGTTTTGTTCTCTGCTTGCGGACAAGAGGAAAGGCGCAGTGTTTTTGTTAGCACACAACAACTTTTTGTGTGCGCAAGTCAGCCCTTCCCTCAAAACCAAAGCGCGGTTTGGCTTCAGGCAGAATTGACAGGGAAGAAGGGTTGTGCTATTCTATCTTTGGAAGGATAAAACCGCCAAGAAATTGACAAAAAAGGAGCGAATTCATGTGGATATGACTAAAAAACTCTCGGATGTTCTGCGCCTCAATCTGGCCCCAAAGGCGACCTCGGTTTCCTACGCGATTATGATCGATGGGGAGATTGTCGCCGCCGACGCGCTGGGCCACGACGGCACCAAGGAGAAGAATCCGGTTACCTTAAACCACACCTACAACGTCTGCTCGATCTCCAAAATCTTCTGCACCGTCGCGGTGATGAAGCTGGTGGAGCAGGGCAAGGTCAACCTCGACACCCCGATCTGCGAGTACCTGCCGCAGTTCACCATGCTCGACCCGCGCTACCGCCAGATCACCGTTCGCCACTGCTTAAACCACGCCAGCGGCCTGCCAGGCACCCAGTGGAAACACTTCTCTGCCACCCATGTGGGCGCGGCCGACAACGAGGAGTACTATCAGGAGGTCTACAACTACCTCTCCAAGTGCCATCTGAAAGCCAACCCCGGCGAGTATTCCACCTACTGCAACGACGGCTTCACCCTGGCCGAGATGCTGGTCGCCAAGGTGTCGGGGATGAACTTCGGCGAGTTCTGCGAAAAGTACATCACCGAGCCGATCGGCGCGCACTCCACCCGTGTCTCCACCACCCAGAACCCGGATTATCCGCTGGTGCGCGAATCTGGCAAGCCGGCCGAGCACTTCTACCTGCAGGGCTGCGGCGGCTTCACCACCACCATGACCGACCTGTGCAAGTTCGGAAACCTGTTCCTCACCCAAAACGACATCATCAGCGAGGAGAGCAAGGCGGAGATGGCCAGGATGCAGGGCGCTACCTTCCTGCCGGAGGACACCGCCGCCACCCGCTTCGGTCTTGGCTGGGACAACGTGCGGGTGGAGGACCCGGAATTTGACCTCGGCCAGGGCGTGCTGATGAAGGGCGGCAACAGCTTCCAGTTCACCAGCAAGCTGTACATCGTCCCCAAATACAACGCCGTCTTAACCATCAGCGAGACCCACGACTGCAAGATCGACACCATCACCGAAATCTTCCGCCTGTTCGCGCTGTACCTGCTGGAGGCCAAGGGCATCAACATCTACAAGCAGTATCAGGTTATCCCGCAGGAGCTGATTGAGAAGTTTGACGGCACCTATCTGGTACCGAGCCGCATCTACAACACCCACTTCTTCGGCACCGACCTGACCATCACCAGCGACAGCACCTATGGGGAGCACACCGCGGTCTACAAGAACCTTAAATTTAACGGCAAGGACTTTGTGGACCAGACCGGCGAGCACTATTTCTTCCGCGAGTCGCCCAAGGGCAAGTTCTTCTTCTCCACCATGCGCGGCAAGGTCATCCCCAGCGCGCAGAAGGCCGAGGATTACCCGGCGGTCAGCGCGGCGTGGAAGGAGCGTGTGGGCAAGCGCTACCTGCTCATCAACGCCAGCGAGCAGGACATGGCCTGCGGCGAGATGATGAACGGCATGACCATCAAGATGCTGCCGGGCTATGAGGGCGTGATGATTGCCTCCTTTACCTCGGTGCCGGACGGGGAGATTTACGGCCGCTTTGAGGGCAGCTTTGTGCCCTGCGACGACAACACCGGCCGGGGCATTTTGCAGACGCCGTCCAACGGCAGCCGCGACCTGGTGGACCCGTACTTCTTCACCAGGGACGGCGTGGAGTACTGCTGGATGCTCTCCTACCTGTACAAGGAGGAAAGCGCGGTGGCCGGCTACGAGGGCCAGAGCTTTGGCGAGCTGGCACAGAGCGAATACAACGACGTCTTCCGCCTGACATCCAAGCTGGAGAAGCTGCCGGAGGTCCCGGCGGGACGGCGGCTGATCGTGCTCAACAAGGGGATGGAGGTCGTCTACGACAGCCAGAATCCGAAGGAGTTTAAAGCCCTGGAGGAGGGCTTTATCGCCTTTATTTAAATTGTCGGGGTGTTCTGCAAGAGCATGGCTCTGCCATGCTCGGCGGCCCGGGAGTTTATACGGGACGGCAGTCCCTGCACCTACCTTTTTGGGCGCTCCGCCCCAAGCCCCGGCCTACTTTCTCACGTAGAGAAAGTAGGCAAAGATACGCCAGGGACCTCCTGGTCCCTGGACCCCCAGCACAAGGGGGTGGACCCCCTTGGATTCCCCCGGCCTGTGCCCTAGCGGTATTGGCTGTGATAGCTTAAAGTCTTAAGCATCCTCGAAACCAAATCTGCCGCGCCACGGATTGAAAACAGAGAGTGTTTCCTCGAGGGAACCAAAGGAAAAAATAAGACCGATTTGCCCACTCAGCTTAAAGTGGCAAATCGGTCTATTTTTGTGGCACAAACCCTTTTGAGGGGGTAGCAGCACAATGTGCTGCAGGGGGAGCGAAGCGTCCCCCTTAGGGGAGTACCCAGAGGGGTTTTCCCCTCTGGGAGATTCTTTGGTGACTTTCTCATCGGGGAGAAAGTCACCCGGGGTGGAGGGGCGGAGCGCCCTCCTCTGGGGGTCGAGGGGGCAGCGCCCCCTCACATCGGTTTTGCAGAAACTGGAAAAGAGGAAAACTAGAGGGCGGCGGGGGAAGCGTCCCCCGCAAAAAAGATCACCGCGCTCTCGGGGGCAAGCTTGCCCTCCTGAAAATCGCCCAGCAAAACCTGTGGCTGCGCCGCCGCAAACTCCGGCGGCAGCGTCAGGGTCTTGGGATGGTAGGCGCGGTTGATGGCCACCAGCAGCCGCTGATTTCCCTTGTGCCGCAGATAGGCGCACAGGTCGCCGTCCACCATCAGCGGCGTGAAGGCGGCGTCGGTCAAAAACGGCATCGACAGCCGCAGCTGGCCGAGCTGCTGGAACCACTCCACCAGCTCCTGGTTCTCATATCCCCAGGGATAGCAGCAGCGGTTGAACGGGTCGGCGTAGCCGCTCAAGCCCGCCTCGTCCCCGTAGTACAGACAGGGGATGCCCGGCAGGAAGTACTGCAGGACGCTTGCCATCTTCAGCAGCACCTGCCCGTGGCGGTAGGCGTCCATCGGCAGATAGTGGTGGTTGGCTTGCCAGGTGCGGTCCTTGCCCTCCATCGATTCGCCCGCCAGCGTGGTGATGGCGCGCGGGGTGTCGTGGGTGGAGAGCGAGTTCATCATCGAGCTCATCGCCGGCGGCGGGTAGTTTTCCACAATGGACAGCACACCGTTTAAAAAGTCGTCCGCGTCCCCGGTGAGCAGGTAGCCCAGCACCGCGTTGCGGAACGGATAGTTCATCACCCCGTCCATCTGGCTGCCCAGCAGGTAGCGGCGGCGGTTGCCGTAGCTGACCTTGTTGGAGGCGTCCTCCCAGACCTCGCCGATGATGATCTTGTCCTCACCGAAAGATTTGACCGTCTGGTACACCCGGTCCAGAAAGGCGTCGGGCAGCTCGTCGGCCACATCCAGCCGGAAGCCGGAGGCGCCCAGGCGCAGCCAGTGCGCCAGCACGCCGGTCTTGGGGTTGCAGATAAAGTCAACATACTGCGGGTTGTTTTCCCGCACGTTTGGCAGGGTGATAAAGCCCCACCAGCTCTCATAGTCGTCGGGGTAGCGGCGGAAGGAATACCACTCGCGGTAGGGGCTGTTCGGGTCGCGGTAGGCGCCGGTGTGCTCACCATAGCGGCCGTTGCGGTTAAAGTAGACGCTGTCGCTGCCGGTGTGGCTGAACACCCCGTCCAAAATCACCGCGATGCCGCGCTCTTTGGCCCTGGCGCACAGCTCGGCAAAATCCTCCTCGGTGCCCAGCAGCGGGTCGACGCGCAGATAGTTGGCGGTGTTGTAGCGGTGGTTGGAGTGCGCTTCAAAGATGGGGTTGAGGTAAAGGCAGGTTACCCCCAGCGCTTGCAGGTAGTCCAGGTGCTGGGTGATGCCTTTCAGGTCCCCGCCAAAATAGTCGGAGTTTGTGATCTCACCGTTTTTGTCCGGCAGGTAGACCGGCAGGTTGCCCCAGTCGGAGCGCAGAATGCGGTCGGCGGGGACATCCTGTTTTTTCTCCCCCGAATTGCAGAAGCGGTCGGGGAAAATCTGGTAGAGGATGCCGCTGCCAAAGGCTGCGGGGCGGCGAGCCTGCGGGTCATAGACGGTCAGCTGCCAGTAGCGGTCGGAGTGCAGCCCCAGCTCCCCAAGCATCTGCTGGTTGGCCTGGATGAGGTGGCAGACGCCGTTTTCGCCGGTCACCTGAAAGTAATAAAAGTAGAGCTTGGGGCGCGGCGGGGTAAAGGTGAAGCGGTAGCAGTTGTAGCGCAGGGTGCATTCGTCCAGCTCCATCGCGAAGAAGCGGTCGGCTTCGCCGTCGCTGCACAGCACAAACTCCACCGAGCGCGGGCAGAGCTCCTTGGGCAGGTGCACACAAAAGCGCACGGCAGTGCCGGCAGGCACCGCGCCAAAAGGCTCTTTAAAGTCGGTCAGGCGGCTGTCATAGATGCAGAAATCCATAACGTGGGTCCTTTCCAAAGGCTGGAATTAGTCTAGGTGCCAGATGTCGCGCGCGTACTCGTGGATGGCGCGGTCAGCGCAGAAGTAGCCGGACTGAGCGATGTTGACAAGCGACATCCGCTGCCAGCGATCCGGGTCGGTGCGGTAGGTGCGCATCAGGTTCTTGCGCTGCTGGTCATAGGAGTCAAAGTCGCGCAGCACCATGTAGGGGTCGTTGTTCTTGAGCGAGTTTGCAATCTGGTCGAAGCTGTCGCCGCCGATGCCGCTGCCGATCATGTCGATGGCCTCCTTGAGCACCGGGTTGCTCAGGTACAGCTCGTTGGGGTAGTAGCCGGTCTGTTTGAGCTGCTCGACCTCCTCGGTGCGCATGCCAAAGACAAAGATGTTGTCCGGGCCGACTGCCTGGCCGATCTCGACGTTGGCGCCGTCCCAGGTGCCCAGGGTGATGGCTCCGTTGAGCATCAGCTTCATGTTGCCGGTGCCGGAGGCCTCGGTGCCCGCCAGCGAAATCTGCTCGGAAACTTCACTTGCCGGCATCAGCAGCTCGGACAGGGTGACGCGGTAGTCCTCGAGGTAGACAATCTTGAGGATGTCGCGCGCCTGCGGATCGTTTTCGATCATCTGGCCCAGGCTGCAGATAAACTTGATGATCTGCTTTGCCATGTAGTAGCCGGGCGCTGCCTTGGCGCCGAAGATGAAGGTGGTGGGCTGGATGTTATGGTTAGGATTGTGTTTAATCTCATTGTACAGCGCCAGGATGTGCAGGGCGTTCAGGTGCTGGCGCTTATACTCGTGCAGGCGCTTGACCTGGACGTCGAACATCGAGTTCGGGTCGATGACCTGGCCGGTATGCTCCTTGATGTAGGCGGCAAAGTCCTGCTTGTTGGCAAGCTTTATCTTGGCCAGCTGCTCGTGTACCTGCTTGTCGTCCTTGTAGTCCATCAGCTTTTGCAGCTGGGTCATGTCGTGCATGAAGCCGTCGCCGATCAGCTCCTTGATGTAGTTGTTGAGCCGCGGGTTGGACTGGTACAGCCAGCGTCTGGAGGCGATGCCGTTGGTGACATTGTGGAACTTGTATGGCTGAATCTTGTAAAAATCGTGGAACAGCGAATCCTTGAGGATGTTGCTGTGCAGGGTGGAGACGCCGTTGACGCTGTGCGAGCCGACGATGGACAGGTTTGCCATGCGGATCGAGTGGCCGTTTACAATCGCCATGCGGGAGACGGTGTAGCCGTCCAGGTGGAACTGGTCGGTCAGCTGGCGGCAGAAGCGGTTGTTGATCTCCACCACAATCTGGTAGATGCGGGGCAGCAGGGTGCGGAACATATCCTCGTTCCAGGTTTCCAGCGCCTCGGGCATGACGGTGTGGTTGGTGTAGGCGAAAGTGTTGCTGACGATGGTCCAGGCCTTATCCCACGGGTAGCCGCACTCGTCCAGCAGGATGCGCATCAGCTCCGGGATGGCCAGCGCCGGATGGGTGTCGTTGATGTGGATGGCGTTTTTCTCGGCAAAGTTTTCCAGCGTGCCGTAGAGCTCCATGTGGCGGCGCACGATGTCCGAGATGGAGGCCGCAACCAGGAAGTACTGCTGGCGCAGGCGCAGGTTTTTGCCCGCCGGATGGTTGTCGTTGGGGTAAAGCACCTTGCTGATGGCCTCGGCGTTGGAGTCCTGGCCAAAGGCCTTGGTGTAGTCGCCGCGGTTGAAGGCGTCCATATCGATGGCCGAGCTCTGGGCGCTCCAGACGCGCAGCAGGCTGACGCCCTTGCCGTCATAGCCGGAGATCATGATGTCGTATGGCACCGCCTTGACGGTGGTGTAGTCTTTGTAGAGGACATGGTGGTAGCCGTAGTCCCAGAACTCCTCGACGCGGCCGCCGAAGTTGACGTCCACCGCGTGTTCGGGGATGCGCTCCAGCCAGATTTCGCCGCCGGGCAGCCACTCGTCGGGCAGCTCGGTCTGCCAGCCGTCGATGATCTTCTGCTTGAAGATGCCGAATTCGTACAGGATGGAGTAGCCCATTGCCGGGTAGCCGCAGGTGGCCAGCGCGTCCATAAAGCAGGCGGCAAGGCGTCCGAGTCCGCCGTTGCCAAGACCAGCGTCCGGTTCCAGCTCAAACAGGTTTTCCATCTTGACGCCCATCTCCTTGAGCGCCTGAGAAAACTCGGAGGAAAGGTTGAGGTTGTAGATCGAGTTCTTTAAGGAGCGGCCCAGCAGAAACTCCATGCACAGATAGTAGGTCTGCTTGCGGCCCTTGGCCTTGCAGTCGGCCATGAAGTGCCGGCGCTTTTCCTTGAGGATGCGGCGCACGATGCTGGCGCAGGCTTTATAGTAGACGTCATCCGGAGCGGTGTCCGGGGTAAAGCCCATCGACTGCAGCTGGGTGGTCAGCAGGGATTTAATCTGGGCGGGGGTCAGTTTTCTTTCGCGTGAGGTGATGACCGACCGGACTTCTTCCGGGGTCAGGTTTTTTTCGTTTTGCATAAGTAACCGCCATTTCTCCGCACAAAAAATAAAGGCAGGCGTTCCCAGGTGCGGACTGGAGAAACCGCCAAAAAGGGCAAAAGATTCTTGGTCAATGATAACCCATTTTTAACAGGACTATACAACAAAATTATAGTATATTTAACCCCTGAAAACAAGGCCATGACAGGGATAAATCGAGAATTTGTGGTAAGATTTCCAGAAAAAGGCAGCCTGATCCGGGGAGGATTTTCGATTTTGCCGTCGGTGGGGAAAGATTTCTGCCTGCAACTGCCCGGCGGCTCTTTACTTTCTACCGCAAAATCATATATAATAGGGAAAAGGAAATGGAACCCTGCCCGGAATTTGGGGAGGGGGAAACAAGAGAAAGGATGGTCTGCATGGCGGGACAAAATAAAGTCAGGGTAGAAATCTGCGGGTCGAGATATGTCGTCTCCTCCAACGAGCCGGTGGAGTATGTCAAACGCCTGGCAAACACAATCGAAAGCAAGGTCAAAACCTATATGGATTCCAGTCCGAACGTCACGCTGACCGACGCCTACTTTCTGGCGCTGCTCAGCTATGCGGATCTGTATGAAAAGAGCGAGCAGAACGCCGACCACATCCGCAGCCAGCTGACCGAGTACCTGGAGGATTCCACCCGGGCAAAGCTGGAGATCGACCAGTATAAGCGCGAGAACGAGCGGCTCAAAAAGGAGATTGACATCCTGCGCCAGAACATCGGGCGCGAGCCGTGAAGGACCCCTCTGGATCAGGCGGAATTTGCCACGATGGACAGATTCCTCTTTGAGCCGGAGCAGGAAGTGAGCGACGATTACGGCGAGGACGAATATGAGTATGACGGCTGATGCCCCAGCGCTTTGGCCTCAAACAGAAGGGAACGAGCGAGCATGAACTACCGCTTTCGCCGCGCGCAGCCGGCAGATGTGGACAGCATTATCGACATCATTCAGGAGCGGATCGACTGGATGGACCGGCAGGGCCTTTACCAGTGGAACAAGACCCATTATATGCAGCGCTATCCGCGGGAATATTTTCTGCAGCGGGTGATGGCCGGGGAATTTTATCTGGCGTTCGATGAGCAGGAGAAGCCGGCGGGCATCATGGCGCTGCTGACCGAGGACCCCAGATGGGAGGGCAGTGAGCCGAAAAACTGCTACTATGTCCACCACCTGGCGGCCAGGACAGCTGCCAAGGGCGCGGGCAAGGCCTTGCTGCGCTTTTGTGAGGAGCTTTCCCGCCAGGAAGGCCGCGAGGTGGTGCGGCTGGACTGCCAGCTGGGGAACCGGAAGCTCAACGATTTTTATGAGAGCCTGGGGTACGAGTATGCCGGGCCGATGGTCGAGGGCGAGTACGAGGGCATCAAGCGCGAGAAGAAACTGGATTAAAAAAGGGGGAGAAACGTCTCCCCCTTTTCTTTCCCCCTGAGGATGCCGCAGTTTCTATATTTCCACAACCAATACCGCTAGGGCAGAAACTTGGGGGATCAAAGGGGGCTACGCCCCCTTCGCTGGGGGTCAAGACTTCTTCGAAGTCTAGGACGAGGAGGTCCCTGGTGAGTCTTTGGCAGCATTTATGCTGCTACTTTCCTCATAAGAAAGTCACCCGGGGTGGAGGGGCGGAGCGCCCTCCAGGTGGGGGGAGAAGCCAAGTCTGACGATTTACTCCCGAGGGAAGCCAAAAAATAAAAAAGAAACGCACGACAGACGATAGGAGAAGAAAGATGAAACAGAAAATCGAGCTGCTTGCTCCGGCGGGCAATCTGGAAAGCCTGCTGGCCGCGGTACACAGCGGCGCGGACGCAGTCTATTTTGGATATGGCGAACTAAACGCCCGGCGCAACGCCAAAAATTTCGACGAGCAGTCGCTGGCGGAGGCCTCCCGCATCTGTAAGGAGCGTGGGGTCAAGATGCACATGACGGTCAACACCATGGTCTATGACCGCGAGTATGAGGCGGTGCTGCGCACGCTGGAGATCGCCTGCAAGTACGGCATCGATGCGCTGATCGTGCAGGACCTGGGTGTAGCGACGCTGGTGCGCAGGGCCGCCCCCGAGATGCCGCTGCACGCATCCACCCAGCTGACAGTCCACAACCTCTCCGGCGCCTGGCAGGCCAAGGAGCTGGGCTTTTCCCGGGTGGTGTTGGCCCGCGAGATGAGCCGCAGCGAGATCGCCGCCATCACCCGCACCGTGCCCATCGAGACCGAAGTCTTTGTCCATGGGGCGCTGTGCATGTGCGTCTCGGGACAGTGCTACATGAGCTCGGTCATCGGGGAACGCAGCGGCAACCGCGGGCTCTGCGCCCAGCCCTGCCGCCTGCCTTTTGCCAGCGGCAGGAAGGGGGACAGCGGCTATGCGCTTTCGCTCAAAGACCTCAGCCTTGCCCGCCGGGTGCGGGAGCTAAGCGAGCTGGGGGTCGACTCCTTTAAGATTGAGGGCCGCATGAAGCGCCCGGAATATGTGGCGGCGGCAGTCAGCCAGTTCAAGCAGGCGCTGCGCGGGGAGCAGGCCGACCTCGACCTGATGGCGGCGGTCTTTTCCCGCAGCGGCTTTACCCAAGGGTACTTTGACGGCAAATTGGGGCCGGAGATGTTTGGCACCCGCCAGAAGGAGGACGTGCTGGCCGGGCAGAAGGTGCTCAAATCTTTGAGCGATCTAGCCGGAAAGGATGTTCCGCGGGTTGGGGTGGACTTTGCCTTTTCGATGAAGGCGGATGAGCCGGTCACCCTGACCGCCAGCGATGGGGAAGGGCATCGGGCAACGGTGCAGGGAGAGCCGCCGCAGGCTGCGCTCAAAGCCCCGACCAACGAGGAGCTGGTGCGCAGAAGCCTCGAAAAGACCGGCGGCACCTTTTACTATCTGAACTCCCTCACCGCCGAGCTGGACGAGGGCCTGATCTGCCCGGCCTCCCAGCTCAACGCCCTGCGCCGCCAGACGCTGGACGAGCTGACCGAACAGCGCGGACAAATTTTGCCAAAGCCGTTTTCCCGGCCGCAGCATATCCCCGTGCCAAAGCATCAGCCAGCCTGGCAGCAGGATGGGGAGCACTTGCCACTGCGCGCGCAGGTGCGATCCGTCTCTCAGCTGACCGAAAATCTGTGCGGCAAATGCGAGCTGCTGATCGTCCCTCTGGACGAGCTGCTGCGTGGGGCGGGAGGGCTCAGCCGCGCCGTGCTGCGCAAGGTGGCCGTTTCGCTGCCGCGGGTGGTGTTTGGCGATGACGAGAAGGAGCTTACCGAAAAGCTGCTGCGCTGCCGGGAGCTGGGCGTCCAGCACCTTTCGACCGGCAATCTGGGCGGGGTGTATCTGGGCAGAAAGCTCGGCTTCACCGTGCATGGGGAGTATGGGCTCAACATCGCCAGCAGCGGCTGCCTTGTAGAATATGAGCGGCTGGGGGTGCAGGACTGTCTGCTCTCCTTCGAGCTGTCGCTGGCAAGGGCGCGGGCAATCGGCGGGACGCTGCCGCGCGGGCTGCTGATCTATGGCCGGCTGCCGCTGATGGTCACCCGCAACTGTCCGATCCGCCTGGCCGGCTGCAAGGATTGCAAGGGCTTTGGCACCCTGACCGACCGCAAGCGGGAGGTCTTTGAGGTGCGCTGCACCGAACGGAAGTATTCGGAAATTTTTAACAGCAAGCCGCTCTACCTCGGCGACCGGATGGAGGAGCTGGACGGCTTTGACTACGGCTTGCTCTACTTTACCAGCGAGGGGCCAAAGCAGGTGGACAAGGTGCTCGCGCGCTACGCGGAGACCCACGAGCCGATGGAGGGCATCACCCGCGGGCTTTATTGGAGAAATGTCAAGTAACTTGCCATACAGGAGGAAATGAGGATGTCGGTTTTGAAGGTAAAACGCTTAAACGAAAAGGCGCGGCTGCCGGAGCGCGCCACAGCGGGCAGCGCGGGCTATGACCTGCGCGCCTGCATCGAGCAGCCGATGGTGATCGAGCCGGGGCAGGTGCGGAAGATCCCGACCGGGCTTGCCATCGAACTTGCGGATGAGCACCACGTCGCGCTTATCTTTGCGCGCAGCTCAATGGGGGTCAAGCATGGGGTTTGCCCGGCCAACGCGGTCGGGGTGATCGACTCGGACTACCGCGGCGAGGTCTGCATCTTTCTGCGCAACTATTCGGACGCCCCCTACACCGTACAGCCACAGGACCGGGTGGCGCAGCTCTTGGTGATGCCGGTGGCGCTGCCGGAGGTGCAGGAGGTGGAACAGCTTTCCGACACCGTTCGCGGCGAAGGAGGATTTGGTTCCACCGGGAAGTAGGAGAAAAGAGAACATCAAAACAAAGAGGAGAAATGCCTTTATGAAATTCATCCTGGCCTCGCAGTCGCCAAGACGCAAAGAACTGCTTTCGCGCGTCGTCAGCGACTTCGACGTCCGCGTCAGCCACGTCGAAGAAGTTGTTCCCGCCAGCCTACAGCCGCAGGAAGTGGTCATGCACCTTGCCAAAATCAAGGCCGAGGCGGTGGCGCAGGAGCTGAGGCTCGAACAGCCTGCACAGCGCTTTGCCGTCATCGGGGCGGACACGGTGGTGGCGCTCGATCACCAGATTATGGGAAAACCCAAAGACCGCGCCGACTGCGTGCGGATGCTCTCTGCCCTCTCCGGACGGGAACATGCGGTCTATACCGGCGTGGCGGTTGTAGTGGACGGCCGGACAGAATCGTTTTATGAGAGGACGGCGGTGCGCTTCCTCCAGTTGAGCGACGAGGAAATCAACTGGTACGCCTCGCTCGACGAGCCTTACGACAAGGCCGGCGCCTACGGCATTCAGGGCTACGGCAGCCTGCTGGTCGAGGGCATCTGCGGAGATTACTTTAACGTGATGGGCCTGCCGGTGGCGAGCCTGCGCCGCAGACTGCTTTCGCTGGGGGTGCTCAGCCTCCCCAAGGCGGAAAAAAAAGACTGTTAAAAACTGGAAAAGAGCGGCGCGGCGGGCGGCTTTATTGGGGATTTTAGACAGAGAAACAGCTGACAACCAAGCTGCTTTGGTACAAATATCGTAATTTTTCGACTCTGAAAAAAAATTCAAAAATTCCTGTTGAGATTGCATGACGTTCAGGTTATAATATATAAGATAATGCGCCCCTTTTCTCTTTTTTGGATAGACATGCGGGAAAAGGAAATGAAAAAGCTGCCTGGACAAACGGATTTCATCGGAAAAACAGCTGGGACGAAAAGCTTCAAAACGGCGCGGCAGACATCAAAAAGGCAATCGTACATGGCCCCGGAGGGGCGTGGGTAGAAATAAAAAGATAGGCAAGGCGGCGGGGGCAGGCTCTGCGGGAAATGCAGCCGCTTTCATTCTGGCAGGAGGAAAAAATATGTTCGGAAAAGATATTGGAATCGATTTGGGTACGGCAAACACCTTGGTCTTTATGAAGGGCAAGGGCATCATCATGCGGGAACCTTCGGTGGTCGCGGTGGACACCCGCAACTATACCGTCAAATATGTCGGACAGGAAGCCAAGGACGTCATCGGCAGAACCCCCGGCTCGATTGTGGCGGTCAGACCCTTGAAGGACGGCGTCATCGCGGACTTTGACATCGCTGCCAGCATGCTGCAGATCTTCATCAAAAAAGCCTGCAACAACTCGATCTTTGCCCGCCCGAGGGTGGTCATCTGCATCCCCTCCGGCGTCACCGCCGTTGAGCGCCGCGCGGTTAAGGAAGCCTCGCTCAAGGCAGGAGCCCGCTATGTCGCCATCATCGAGGAGCCGATGGCAGCTGCTATTGGCGCAGGCCTGCCGGTTGCGGAAGCTACCGGCAGCATGGTTGTCGATATCGGCGGCGGCACCAGCGAGGTCGCGGTTATCTCGCTGGGCGGCATCGTTGCGTCCCGCTCGGTCAGAGTGGGTGGCGACGAGTTTGACTCGGCCATCATCCAGTATGTCAAGAAAAAATATAACCTCCTGATCGGCGACCGCACCGCCGAGAATATCAAGATCGAGATCGGCTCGGCCTATCCGTATGAGGACGAGCAGCCGATGGAGATCAAGGGCCGCAACCTGGTGGACGGCCTGCCAAAGAACATGATGCTCTATCCGGAAGAGGTGCGCGAGGCGCTGGCTGATTCCATCACCTCGGTGCTGGACGCCATCCGCACCACCCTGGAGCGCACCCCGCCGGAGCTCTCGGCCGACATCATCGACCACGGCATCACCCTGACCGGCGGCGGCGCGCTGCTGCGCGGTCTGGACCAGCTGGTTTCCAAGGAGACCGGCATGCCGGTTCAGGTGGCGGAAAATCCGCTGGACTGCGTCGCGGCCGGCACCGGCAAGCTGCTGGAAAACATGAGCACCATGAAGGAGCTGCTCTCCGACGACGATTCCAAATATTAAAAAGCCTTTTCAGGTTGGCTGCCGGCGATCATTTCTGGCTTTTTCAGAAAGCTGCGCCGGCGGCCTTCTGCTTTTTCTAAGTGAAGAAAAACAGTGAGGGCAGGCCGCCTTCCTGCCCTGAAGGGAGAATGTGAATCCGTGAAAGAGTTTTTTCACAGCTGGGTCTTTAAGGTGCTGATGGCGCTGGTGGTTGTGATGTTCGCCTTTTTGCTGCGGGCCACGCTGACCATGGGTTTTTCCACCGTCGTCGAGCAGATTGTAGGCACCGTCACCGCCCCGCTGCAGTCGCTGAGCGCCTCGCTGAGCGGGTCGGTTACCGGCTTTTTGGACCAGTTTCTGCACGCGCAGGAGATTGCGGAGGAGAACGAGCGCCTGAAGGAGGAAAACCGCCAGCTCATCGAGCAGATGGTGGACTATGAAAACTACAAAAACGAGAACGAGAGCTTAAAGGAGCAGCTGCAGATTCAGGAGGACAACCCGGAGTGGGAAACGATGACCGCCTCGGTGATTGGGCGGGACCCCTCCGACCAGTTTTATTCCTTCACCATCGATAAGGGGACGCTGGACGGTGTCTCCTATCAGGATCCGGTCATCACCGCGGACGGGCTGGTGGGCATCGTCTCGGAGGTGGGACCGGTGTTTGCCAAGGTGACCACCATCCTGGACGTGCGGCTGAACGTGGCCTGCCAGGATGTGCGCACCCAGGATGTGGCGACCGTCTCCGGCGACATCGAGCTTGCGCAGAACGGCCAGTGCCGCATGTCGCTGATCCCCCGCGAGAGCGGCATCGCCAAGGGGGACATCATCCAGACGGCGGGCACCTCGGGGCTGTATCCGCAGGGCATTGTGATCGGCCGGGTCAGCGACGTCGGCTATGAGCCCAGCGGTACCATGATGTACGCGGTGGTGGAGCCGTCCAGCGACATCGAGACGGTCAAGGACGTGGTCATCATCACCTCCTTTAAGGGCCAGGGCAGTAGCTTGTCCAGCTTTGAGCAGGACAGCCTGACCGGCGGGCAGACCGCGGACGAAGAATCCACTGCCGACGAAACAACAACCGATGAAGCGGCTGCGGAGTAAGCGGGAAGGAGACGGAGCATGAACCGACGCACCAAGCTCATGATTGCAAAGTATGCGCTGTACGTTTTGCTGATGGTGATTTTGTATGTGCTACAGACCGACCCCAACCTCTTTGCCATCGCCGGGGTCAAGCCGGTGCTGGTACTGCCCTTTGCGGTGTGCATCGCCATGTTTGATTCCCAGCTGGCCGGCGGGCTGTTCGGACTGCTGGCGGGCATCCTGTGCGACACCTCCTCCAACGTGCTGTTCGGCTTTCAGTCGATTCTGTACCTGCTGATCTGCACGGCGGTGGGGCTGCTGGTGGTCTACTTCATGCAGCCTTCGGTGACCAATAGCCTGATCTTTGTCGGCTGCGGCTTTGCGGGCAGGCTGCTGCTGGAATATTTTTTCTACTACGCGATGTGGGGGTACGACAACGCATATCTGATTCTGCTGCAGCGGATGCTGCCAAACCTTCTGTACACCCTGGCCCTGACGCCGCTCTGGTTTCTGCTGGTGCGGCGGCTGCACCGTTTCTTCCAGGAAAAACTGGAGTAGGGGCGCACAGGACAAACCGAATGTGGGAACGATAGATTGGAGGGAACCATCATCGACGAGAAAAAAACAAACCGAGGACGGGTATTTTTGCTGGTCGGCATGATCGTGATTGTCTTTGTGGCTTTTTCGCTGCGACTGATGAACTACCAGATTGTGCAGGCGGACGAGTATCAGCAGATGGCGCAGGGAAGCTACACCAGCGTCCAGACCATCGATGCGGCCCGGGGCGAGATTCTGGACCGCTATGGCCGTCCGCTGGCGGTCAATGAGGTCAGCTATGACATCATGATCAACGAGGCCTACCTGCCCAACGACATGAAGAACACTGTCATCGAGCGGATTATCCTGTTGATGGAGCAGGAGGGTCAGACCTGGATCGATACCCTGCCGATCAGTACCACCGAGCCGTTCACCTTTTTGGACGAGACCGAGAGCCAGCAAAATCAGCTGGAGCAGATCAAGACCGAAAACAGGATCAACCTGGACGCCGACGCCCAGACCACGCTGGAAAACCTCCTGGAGAAATATGACCTTGACCAGATGGAGGACAAGGTGATGGCCCGCAAGATTGCGGGCGTGCGCTACCAGATGGAGGTCTACGGCTCCAACGACTCCACCCCATACACCTTCTCGCAGGACATCCCGATCGATGTGGTGGTCAAGATCAAGGAGTACAGCCAGCAGATGCCGGGCATCGAGATCAAGGAGACCACCAGCCGCCGCTATGTCGACGGTTCGCTGGCGCCCCACGCGGTGGGCGTGGTCGGCTCGATCACAGCGGAGGAGTACACCGCCTACAACGAGGCCATTCTGGAGCAGATCAAGGAGGAGCACCCCGACTGGACCGAGGAACAGATCGATGAGGAGTACCAGCTGCAGCGCTACGGCTACAGCGACATCATCGGCAAGAGCGGCCTGGAGTACGCCATGGAGGACGAGCTGCGCGGCGAGCGCGGCCAGCGCCTGATCACCACCGACGCCCAGGGCAACGTGCTCAGCAGCGAGATCATCAAGCAGGCGGTGCCGGGCAACACCATCGTCACCACCATCGACAAGGACCTGCAGCGTGCGGCCATTCAGGGATGTATCGATTTTCTGGAGATGGTCTCCGAGACCTACGCGCCGGATGAGGGCGGCAGCGCCGACCGCATCTCGGTGGTGGCGCAGGACGTCAAGACCGGCGAAATCCTGGCGATGGTCAACTACCCGACCTACGACCTCTCCGACTACTACACCAACTACGCCGAGCTCAGCTCCGACCCGCTGCGCCCGCTGATCAACTACTGCACCCAAGGCGTATACATGCCCGGTTCAATCTATAAGCCGGTGGTGGCGATTGGAGGACTGGCCTCCGGTGTCATCGACGCGGACACGCTGATCGACTGCCAGCAGATCTACCAGACCGGCACCTCTTACAATCCGCGCTGCCTGGGACTGCATGGACCGATCAACGTCCAGTACGCGCTGATGGTCTCCTGCAACTACTTCTTCTATGAGACCGGAACCCGGCAGGGCATTGACAACATTGTCAAATATTCCGAGCAGCTGGGCCTGGGTGTCGAAAGCGGCATCGAGCTTTCGGAAGCTACCGGCCACGTCTCCAGCCCGGAATACTATGAGTCGGCGCGCGAAGGCCAGACCGACAGCACCTGGACCTACGGCAACGTTCTGCAGTCGGCCATCGGCCAGCTGGACAACGCCTACACCCCGCTGCAGATGGCGAACTACACCGCCACGCTGGCGAACAACGGAACCAGAATGCGCTCCCATCTGGTCAAGTCGATCGAGTCGTATAACCTCGAGGAGACCATCTCCACCGTCGAGCCGGAGGTGCTCAACCAGGTGGAGGCCAGCGCAGACGACTTTGAGCAGGTGCGCCAGGGCATGATCCGCTGCGCCACCGACGCTACGCTCGGCTCTGCGCGCTATTACTTTGCCGACTACCCCATCACCGTTGCGGCCAAGACCGGAACGCCGCAGGCTTCGGGAGGCGCGCTGGACGCGACCTTCATCGCCTATGCCCCGGCGGACGACCCGGAAATCGCGGTGGCGGTTGTGGTGGAAAACGGCTACAGCGGCCAGCGCGGTGCGCCGGTTGCGCGGGCTGTCTTTAACGAATATTTTGGCCTTAACGAAGAAGATATTCAGCAGCAGAACACCGACGGACAGCTTATTCCATAATGAAAAAAGCGACAGGGCGGGATGCTGTGCAAAAGATTGGACAGCGTCCTGCTCGATTTTTTCATTGCTGGAAAAGGGAAGGTGTGCTTCGTGTGAAATCGCCTGACAATTTTGGCAAAAATATGTGAAAGTTTACGAAAAAATGCGATTTTATTGATTGAATTACACAAAAGCGAGCTGAAAATAGTTTACAAAACCGAGCAATAATGATAGACTATAAGTGGAAGCGGTCGATGCGATAGCGTTAGACTGAAATGGCTGCCTGTACAGCAATTCTTCCGATGTGGGAACAGAAAAGAGATTTTTTGACAGATACATCCAAAGGCTTGCTTTGAGGTGTTTTGATATTATTTGCAGAAAGGAATGAAAAACAGATGAATATTGGTTTGATTGCGCACGATTCCAAAAAAGAATTGATGGTACAATTTTGCATTGCGTACTGCGGTATTCTCAGCCGCCACAACCTGTGCGCGACCGGAACGACCGGAAAATTGGTGGCGGAAGCGACAGGATTAGACGTCTTTCGCTTTCTCAGCGGTTCGCAGGGAGGGGACCAGCAGATTGCTGCCAAGATCGCCTGCAACGAACTGGATCTTCTGCTGATGTTCCGCGACCCGATCACTGTAAAGCCAAACGAACTCAACGAGGCGAATATTTTAAGATTGTGTGACGTGCACAATGTGCCAGTGGCGACCAACATTGCGACAGCCGAGGCGCTGATCCATGCGCTGGAGCACGGAGACCTTGACTGGAGAAATATCGGGAACCCAAATGTATAGTCCCGACATTTGAAGATAAAAAACGGGCAAACAGACAAGTAAACAGGCTCTAAAACTGAGGGAGAATGCCGGAAGGGAGTGGAAACTGGCATTCTTTTTTGGTGTGCTGTGTTTGGCACAGTGCCTTGCAGGGCAGAAATATTAAAAAAACTTCCCGAAAAGAGGATGCAAAGCACATTTTAGTCTTGACCTTGCCGCGCCGATGTGGTATGGTAAGGGTATTCCAGCTGGAATTTTTAAAACTGTGATGATAAAAAAGGCGTTTGACACAGGAGGAGTAGCGGCAGCACCGTCCGTTTCAGAGAGGATTTCCCACAGGCTGAAAGGGGTCCCGGAAAAGGAGCTTGCGAAGACACCTGTTGAGCTGAATCGGGATGAACCGTTTTCGTCCGGCCCGCGTTAAGGGCAGAAAGGGACTTGCCGCAGGCGGCGAGTCTGAAAACAGGGTGGCACCGCGTGGAAAGTTTAACTCCTCGCCCCTTGCAGTTTGGCTGCAGGGGAGCGGGGAGTTTTTTTATTTTGTCCACTGGCGCAAGAAGGGGACTTCCTGCAGGGATTGTTGTGGGATATGGTTCCTGCCCTTCCTCGCAAAAGGTTTTACCCCAAAAAGAAACGGAGGGAAGACAATGGCTTTTTTAGACCCCGCGGAGGGGAACCGATATTTTGGAAATCGACAATTTCACCTGGAGCTGGTAAAAACGACCCCCGCCGACCCGGGCAGGGGCTATGTCCCCGCCTACCACTTCGAGATGGTGGCCGACGGTATGGTCGTGGGCCGGTGCAATCTGCGGGTGGGGCAGGGGGAGAATATCCGGTATGCCGGCAACATCGGCTATGAGGTCGAGATGGGCTATCGTGGCCGGCACTATGCGCTGCGGGCCGCCCGGCTGCTGCTGCGGCTGGCCTTCCGCCACCGGATGCAGCGGGTGCTGATTACCTGCCGCCCCGATAACCTCCCCTCCCGAAAAACCTGTGAGCGGCTGGGCGCTGTGCTGTGCGGGCAGGTCACTGTCCCGGCGGTACATGAGATGTACCGCGCCGGGGATCGGGAGCTATTGCAGTACGAGGTTGATTTGCAGGACTGCATTCTGCCGGCGCTGGAGAGCGACATCCCCAAAATCGCGCAGCTGTACGACGATATCACCGAGGCGGAAGCGGCAGGGCAGAACTTCTCCGGCTGGGAGAAGGGCGAATACCCAGAGGAGTGGACGGCCCGGGAGCTGTACGACCGCGGCGGGCTGCATGTGGTGCTGGACGCCACCGGCAGAAAAGTGATCGCCTCAGCGGCCTACGACAACGACCACGAGCCCTGCTATGAGCGGGTGCCCTGGAGCCGCCCAATCCCCAGCGAGCAGACGCTGTGCGTCCACACGCTGGCGGTGCATCCGGACTGCCGCGGCAGGGGCCTGGGCGAAAAGCTGATGCGCTTTGGCTTTGCGCAGGCAAGCGAGCGGCATCTGGCCGGTGTGCGCATCGACACCTGGGTGGGCAATGAGCCGGGACTGCGGCTCTATCACCGACTCGGCTACCGCGACGCCGGCGTGCTGGAGCAGGACGTCCACTATTCCGGCGACCGGATGGCGTATCAGTTTTTGGAGTGGTATGGGGAGTAGTATTCCCGCGATGTTGCCGCTCCCCTCAAAGGGAATCCAAGCCTGACGGCTTGCTCTCAGGGGAGGCAGCCCTTTACGACGTCTATCAAAAAAATTTAAAATAGCCAAAACACAAAATTTGCAATAAAAGGAGAATGATTATGGCAGAGACAATGAATGGTCTGAAGAGGACCAGCTACTGCGGAAGGCTTTCCAAAGCCAACGTGGGCAAGGAAGAAATCGTTTGCGGATGGGTGCAGAAACAGCGCGACAAGGGCCACCTGATCTTTATCGACCTGCGCGACCGCACCGGCGTGGTGCAGCTGGTGTTCGACGACGACACCAATCGGGAGGTCTTTGAGAAGGCGGCTTCGGTCCACTCCGAGTATGTCCTGATCGCCAGGGGCCTGGTTCGCCAGCGCGAGGCGGTCAACACCGAAATCTCCACCGGCGAGATCGAAATCCATGTCGAGGAGCTGCGCATCCTCTCCAAGGCGCAGACCCCGCCGTTTGAGATCACCGACAAGAGCAAGGTCAAGGAGGAGCTGCGCTTAAAGTACCGCTATCTCGACCTGCGCCGCAAGCCGCTGCAGGAAAAGATGATTCTGCGCCACCAGATCGCCAAGGTCACCCGCGACTACTTCTATGAGAACGACTTTTTGGAGATCGAGACCCCGATGCTCATCAAGTCCACCCCAGAGGGCGCGCGCGACTATCTGGTCCCATCCAGAATCCATCACGGCAAGTTTTACGCCCTGCCGCAGTCCCCGCAGATTTATAAGCAGCTGCTGATGCTGTCCGGCTTTGACCGCTATATCCAGCTGGCCCGCTGCTTCCGCGACGAGGACCTGCGCGCCGACCGCCAGCCGGAATTCACCCAGGTCGACCTGGAGATGTCCTTTGTCACCCAGGAGGACATCATGGACATGCTGGAGGGCTACATGAAGCGGCTGTACAAGGAGGTCAAGGGCATCGATATCCCCAAAATGCCAAGGCTGACCTACCGCGAGGCGATGGAGCGCTTCGGTTCGGACAAGCCGGACACCCGCTTTGGCATGGAGCTGATTAACCTGACCGAGCAGGTCAAGGACAGCAGCTTCCCGGTCTTTGCAAACGCGATTGCGGAGGGCGGCTCGGTGCGCTGCATCGTTGCCAAGAACGCCGCAGCTACCCTCACCCGCAAGGCCATCGACAAGCTGACCGAGCAGGCCAAGGGCATCGGTGCCAAGGGTCTGGCCTACATCCGCTGGGCGGAGGAGAAGCCAAACTGCTCGTTTGCGAAGTTTATGGATGAGCAGCAGCTTTCCGGTCTGCTGTCCTTCCTGGGCTGCGAGCAGGGAGACGTTGTGCTGATTGTGGCGGACAAGGACCGCGTGGTGCTGCCGGTGCTGGGCCAGCTGCGCCTGACACTGGGCCGTCAGCTGGGGCTGATTCCGGAGGGACAGTACAACTTCCTGTGGATCACCGAGTTCCCGTTCTTCGAGTGGGACGAGGAGAGCCAGAGCTGGCTTGCCATGCATCACCCCTTTACCATGCCGCTGGAGGAGTGCCTGCCCTACATCGACAGCGATCCGGGTTCGGTGCGCGCCCAGGCGTACGACATGGTGGTCAACGGCGTTGAGCTGCTGAGCGGTTCCATCCGCATCACCGACTACGAGCTGCAGCAGAAGATGTTTGAGGCGCTGGGCCTGACCGAGGAGGAGATCGACGCCAAGTTCGGCTTCCTGGTAGACGCCTACAAGTACGGTGCACCGCCGCACGGAGGCGCTGCGTTGGGTCTGGACCGCATCGTGATGACCATGTGCGAGTGCGACAACCTGCGCGACGTCGTCGCCTTCCCGAAGGTACAGAATGCCAGCGAGCTGATGAGCCAGTGCCCGTCGCCGGTGGACAAAAAGAGCCTGGACGAGTTGGCGATTGCGGTCACCGAGATGGAAGAATAATCATTTTTACAAAAGGGGCCTGCAGGCCCCTTTTGTCATGCCCTTTTTTAAGGCCCCTGACCCGAGCAGCCCTCTGCCTTCAATTTTCCATCCACTCTGTCATAATTTTCTTTTTGAAAAGTATAAATAAAAGGCAAGAAAAAGCAAAGAATCGAAAAAGAAGATGAATCTTTTTGCGAGGTGAAAATGGATGACCAAAAAGCAGTCGATTCTCTCCCTGCTGCTGAGCTTTTTGCTGGTGGGGGCGGTCAGCGGGCTTTCCGCGCTGCTGACCCGCGAGGGCATGAAAAACTATGAAACCATCGCCAAGCCCCTACTTTCGCCGCCGGGCATCGTGTTCCCGATTGTGTGGAGCATTTTGTTTGCGCTGATGGCAATCAGCGCCTGGATGGTGCTGCGCGCGCTGGCCCAAAGCTACTCCATCAAGGGGGCGCTGTGCTCCGAAGGGATGCTGCTTTATTTTGCGCAGCTTGCTGTCAACTTTTTCTGGCCGGTGCTTTTCTTCCGGTTTGGCTGGCGGCTGTTCGCGCTGATCTGGCTGATTTTGCTGATCGTGCTGGTTTGGCGGATGGTCCGCGCCTTTTGGCGGGTGCTGCCTGCGGCGGGGGCTTTGCAGATTCCCTATCTGGTGTGGCTGCTGTTTGCAGCCTACCTGAACGCCGGGGTTTGGGCGCTCAATTAGGAAAAAAGGAGGACCGATTGCCGTTAACGGATGGAAGAATAATCGTTTTTGTAAAAATTATTTTGCGAGGGACCTGACGGGGTCCCTCGTCTTTTTTAGAGGGAAGTTTCTGTTCGGATAAATGGCGTGTGACAGAAAAACACTTTGAAGCAGCATATTCTAAAAGTGCAACCAAATGCAACAAACGGTTGAGTGAAGGAAACGGCTGGGTTCTTTACAAAAATCCAAATGAATGTTTTAATGAAGATAGATTTTACAAGCACAGAAAGGCGTGAGGGGGTTTGCTGGGAGAAAAATTGCGGCAATTGCGGCGAAAGAAGGGACTTTCTCAGGAAGCGGTAGCAAAAGAACTGGGGATATCTCGACAGGCGGTTTCTAAATGGGAAACCGATCTTGCTCAACCGGATTTAGATAATTTGAAAAAAATATGTGAAATTTTAGAAATTTCAGCAGATGAACTGTTGGATATTTCTTGTACAAAGTTGCAGAAAGAAGAAATATGCAATAATGAAATATGCTCGATAAATTCATATAAAAAAGGAGCGATTATTTGCGCTTTTTGCGCAGCAATTTTCCTGCTATTGGCCTATCTGATTACGATTTTTAAGCCCGAACTTCGAGAGGGATCAGGAGGGGAAATTCTTTCTTTTCTGGAACCTTATTTTTGGATTGAAAGTCGGCTGTGGCCGCTCTTGACTATTTCGCTTCTAAATGCTGTTTGTTGCGTGTTTCTATATGGCAAATTTTTAAAAGATAAAGAAGAAAAAAGGTGAAACTCGATGAAGAGTTTCACCTTTTTTTCTCCCCTCCGGGGAGGTGTTTTGTGATGTGACGAGAAGATTCCATTGGGTGCTTCGCTGACGCTTGCACCCAAGCTACCTTAAGCCACAACAAAAGACCGATTTGCCACGTTAAAATGTGTGTGCACAAGTCGGTCTTTTATTTTTGCCCCGAGTTTTGTCGAACGGATATTTCTGTAGCACCGAAAGGAGAGGGAGAGAAAAATTTTGCTTTTACAGAAAGAGCGGGAAGAAGATACATTTTGCTGCATCTTCTTCCCGCTAGGGCAGTACCTAATTCACTTAAATAAATTTTTCTATCCACATCTCCTTGTTGTGATGGAAGATGTCAATTGGTAGTATACATGGTTTGGAGTTTTTTTTCAATCCTTTTTTTATTGAAGGCTATTTGACTTGACAAATGATGATCTTTTTGTTAACATAGGATTGATGATATTTTTCACTTAAATAAATAAAATAGAAAAGGGGCCTACTTGATGGAAAAGCAATTGATTGCCCATGTTAGGAGGGATCACAGTACTGGTGAAGTCATTGCGACCCAGTCGCTGAAAGAGCACAGCAGAAATGTGGCAGTATTTTGCAGCGAGAACTGTCGGGTTGCCAACCTGTCCAAAACAGGAGAAGTAGCTAGCTTGCCGCATGATGGGGGCAAGTCCAGTGAGCCGGGACAGATCCACCTTGAGGAGGGGACTAAGGAAAGAGTCAACCACTCCTCCACGGGCATGCGCTACATCTGGGAGCATTGTAAAGAAAAATACCGTTTGACCGGTCAGCTCATCTCCCTTGCCATCGGCTGTCACCACAGCGGCCGCAATGATTATATATCATTGGATGGCAGGCAGCCATGGCTGGAGCAGATGTACTCAAAGCCGGCAAACTCTCTCTATCCAGAAAGCATCGCAGCCTTCTTTTCAGAATGCTGCAGTGAGGAAGAAGTAGAAAAGCTTCTCCGAGAGGCGAGTGAGGAACTCTCTTGCATTGAAGAAAGAGCAGAGCTCATCCTGCCGGAAGAAGTGGGGACGAAACAGCGCACAGATGCGAAGCTGTTTGGCCTGGGGCTGGTCCAGCGGTTTCTCTTGAGTGCTTTGCGGGACGCCGACTGCGTCGATACGGCCTGCTTTATGAATGGCATCCCGCTGCCGACGCCTCCCTCGGATGAGCAGCGACAGGCTAACTGGGATCTGCTTGCAGAGCGGATGGAGAGGTTTGTCAAATCCCTGAAGGCGGAGCGCCCTATCGACTTGCTGCGGCAGGAGATTTCCAATCAATGTCTGCAGGCGGGACAGAGCCTTCCGGCAGGTGTCTACCGCCTCTGTGTGCCAACGGGAGGAGGAAAAACCTACTCTGCGGTGAGGTTTGGCCTCCAAATGGCCAAGCGGCTGAACGTCCAGCGCCTGTTTTACTTTGCTCCCTACAAGTCCGTCGTTCACCAGAACGCGAACCATATTCGTGAGGCACTTGGGGAGGAGCATGTCCTGGAGCATCATTCCGATGTCCTGTTTGAGCAGGATGAAAAGGGTAAGCAGGAAAAGTGGCTTGCCTGCAGTGAACGCTGGAGAGGGAAACCGGTGATTTGCACCACCGTGGTTCAGCTGCTCAACGCCCTGTTCGCAGCGCCCTTGCAGGATGTCCGCCGCTTTTCTGCACTGGCCGGTTCGGTACTTTTATTGGATGAGGTGCAGGCACTGCCCTTGCAGCACACCTGCCTGCTCAATCTGGCGCTGAACACACTCGCGCGCCTGTTTGACTGCACGATTGTTCTGTGCACAGCGACACAGCCTGCCCTTGCCCAGGTGGAATACCCCTTGATTTTTTCTCCCCAGGCCGATTTGGTACCGGATTACCAGCGATTTTTCCGAGAGCTCAAGCGGACACGAATTATCCCGCCGGCGGTGAAGGGAGGAATGACCATCCCGGAAATTGCCAATTTTCTGGTGGACCTGCAAAAAGAAAAGCGCAGCATCCTCGTCATTCTCAATACCAAAAAGATGGTCAACAGGCTCTACGATGCGCTCAAGCCGCTTGTCCCGCAGGAAACTGCCCTCTACTGTGTGACCACCCGCCTTTGCTCGCGCCACCGGGAGGATGTGCTGAAGCAGATCACCGAGCGCCTCAACGCCGGTTTGCCTCTGATCTGTGTCAGCACCCAGCTGTTTGAAGCGGGTGTCGATCTCAGCTTTTCCAGCGTGCTTCGCGCCATAGCCGGCCTGCCCAGCATCGTCCAGGCTGCCGGCCGCGACAACCGGAATGCGGAAGGAGCGTGCAGCCCGCTTTACCTGATTGAGTGCAGGGGAGAAGATTTGAGCGGACTGCCGGAGATTCAGAAGGGCCGAAGAATCACCCGCGAGCTGCTGGCGGGGCTGAAGGAGGGGGAGGACCTGCTCTCTCCCGAGATGATTCAGGAATATTACAAACGGTATTATGATCTCACAATCAACAAATTGGAAATGAAATATCCGGTTTCAGGGAAGGGCAACATCTCCACCACGATGGTGGATCTGTTGACGAGCAACCGACAGGGCCTTTCTGCCTTTCTGGGAAGCGGCAAGGTGATGGAGAATCAGAAGGATCTCTGCCAGGCTTTTGGTACGGCGGAGAAGGCTTTTGCAGCCATCCCGGACGAGACCGTTCCGGTGCTTGTGCCCTATGGAAAGGGAGAAGAAAAACTGCTTGCGCTGCAGTCAGGGTTGGCGGATGCCGCCCTGCTGCGGGAGCTGCAGGCCTATACAGTTTCTATCAGCCAGTCCGAATATAAACAACTGCGAAATGTGCTGCATACCGTTCTGGACGGCGCCGCGCTGGTTTTGCCGAAAAAGTATTATGATGCGCACAAGGGCCTTTCCCTTGAGCCGGTCTGCCAGGACTGATTTTGTCAGTGCATCATCGCATTTTTAAGAAAGGGGGAGATTTCTCTTGCAGTACAGCAACACGATTACCCTGCGTCTTTGGGGACGGTATGCTCTGTTCAGCGACCCCGTAACGCGTGTAGGAGGAGAGAAGCACAGCTATCCGGTTCCGACCTACCAGGCGGTGAAGGGAATTCTGGAAAGCGTGTATTGGAAACCTACATTCATCTGGGTGCCGGACGCAATCCGTGTCATGAATCCCATCGAGACCGAATCCAAGGGCATCCGGCCTATCCGGTATAACGATGGCAGCAACGATCTCTCGATCTACACCTATCTGGTCGACGTCTCCTACCAGATCAAGGCGCACTTTGAGTGGAATCTGCACAGGGCAGATTTGAGTGACGACCGTAACGAGAACAAGCACTATTTTATTGCCAAACGGATGCTGGAGCGCGGCGGGCGGCGGGACATTTTTCTGGGGACACGGGAGTGCCAGGGGTATGTGGAGCCCTGTGAATTTGGACAAGGCCCCGGGGCTTACGACGGCACGCCGCCCGTCGATTTTGGATTGATGCTCCACGGCATTACCTATGCGGACGAGGACGGCAGCGGCCAGATGAGCGAGCGGCTGTGGCGCCCTGTCATGCAGGACGGCGTGATCCGGTTTATCCGGCCGGAAGACTGTCCGGTGATCCGACCCATCCACAAACAGCGAACCAAATCGTTTGTGCTGGGGGAAAATATGCAGGGCTGCGACGTCCTGTATCAGGAGGTGAAACAGGATGGGATGGCTTGAGCGATGCTATCAGGTGTATGAAAAAAATTTGCCGCACGTGGGAAAGCCCTCCGCTTCCATACGGTACGGGTGGGATGCCCCGGTGCTGCTGCCGGTGGCCCATACTACCCAGAAGGTCAACGTGGAGCTGATCCTTTCAGAGGCCGGTGAATTTCTCACAGCGAATGTTCTTTGCGGCAAAGAGATGACCACCGTGATTCCCTGTACCGAGGAGTCTTTATCCCGCACCTCCAAAGCGGTTGCCCATCCGCTGGTGGACAAGCTGCAATACATTGCAGGGGATTACACAGAATGGGGCGGCAGCAAAAAGCAGATGTGGGAGGAGTACATCGCCCAGCTGCAGGCCTGGTGCGATTCGCCGTTCGGCTTAGAATCGGTGCGGGCTGTCCTTGTCTACCTGAAAAAAAGGCGTCTGATCCGGGATCTGGTCGACGAGGGGATCCTCTTTGCGGATGAGGAGGGCCACCTGCTCAAAAAGTGGAACGGTAAAAAGGAGGAGGCGCCCGAAATTTTCCATTCCCTGACAAACGGCGACCAGTTTGAAACCTTTGTCCGCTTTCGGGTGAGCGGCAAAGATCTTTCTGAGGACCCGGCGGTCTGGGACAGCTATACCGGCTATTATCTTTCCACCTTGGAAGATGTCGGGGTGTGTTATGTGCAGGGCAAAGAGATGCCGGTTTCTCTGCTGAGTCCCTACAAAATCCGAAATGCTGCCGACCGGGCGAAACTGATTTCCAGCAATGACAAAAACAATTTTACCTTCCGCGGCCGCTTCCGCACCGCGCAGGAGGCGCTCTCCATCGGGTATGAGACAACGCAGAAGGCGCACAGTGCCCTTCGCTGGCTGATAGGGCGGCAGGGAGTGCAAAACGGCAGCCAGTCCATCCTGGTTTGGGGAACCGAGAACGAGCCTGTCCCGCCGGTTGAGACCGATACCTGCGACTTCATTGCCTGCGGCCGCAAAAGCCTGAAGGGTATGGATGGCATGGAGGAAGATTACGACAGCCAGGAGGAGCGCACATGCAGCGAGCCGGATCAGGGGAATGCGGAAACGGAGAGAGGATACAACGGCGAGAACGCAGAGGATGCAGATGCCGACAACCTGGACCAAGAGGAAAATCTGCAAGAGAGCGTTGACAGCGTGGTTGAGGGGATTCCCAGGACGAGGGAGAAATTTGCCGCGGCGTTCAACAAGGTTGTGCAGGGGTACCGAGCTGTCCTGACACCGTACAGTAAAATCAGTGTGATCATCCTGGACTCCGCAACGCCGGGACGGCTGTCTGTTTGCTACTATCGGGAGCTGCAGGGCTCCCGCCTGATGGACAACATCGTCGACTGGCATACGACGTTCCAATGGGAGCTGCGTTACCGCAAGCTGCGAACCTGGAAAAACGGAAAGGAAGAATGGACTCCCCTGGCTTTTGAAGGCGCGCCCGCGCCGGCTGACATTGTGACGGCTGCCTACGGCGCCAAGGTGGACAAAAAGCTCAAGCAGCACACCATCGAGCGCCTGATGCCCTGCATTACCGAGCGGCGGAAGTTTCCGAAGGATATTATGCTGGCGGCGGCGCACCGGGCCTCCAACGGCATTGCCCTGAAGCCCTGGGAGGCGAACAAAAACCGCAGCATCGCCTGCGCCCTGATACGAGGATATTATCACCGGAATTTGAAGGAGGAATATACGATGGCCCTTGACGAAACCTGTCGTGACCGCAGCTACCTGTTCGGCCGCATTCTGGCCTGCGCGGAACAGCTGGAGCAGTATGCCGCCTACCTGAAGGGAGAAAAAAATGTCCGCCCCACCAACGCTCTGCGCTATGAGGTGGCCTATACAAAGCATCCGGCCAGGACGCTTGCCTTGCTGCGCAAGCAGCTGGAGCCCTACCTGGAATCGCTGATTAAGGCAAAGGGGAAGATCGATGAGAATGACCTGATGCTTCGATTGATTGACCGGATTCCGCTGGAAGAGTTTAACGATCGGCCCTTGACCGAGCTGTATCTGCTGGGGTACGCCAGCCAGCGGCAGGCCTTTTTTAAAGATGCGGCTTCCAAATCGGGAGACCAAAAAGCAGAGACAGAGACAAGCCCTGTTGAGCAGGAATAAAGGAGGAGCTACTGATGGAAATATTGCAGAACAAAATTGATTTTGCCCTGGTAATCGCGGTGCACCACGCCAACCCAAACGGCGATCCCCTCAACGGCAATCGCCCGCGCGAGACCTATGAAGGATACGGCGAAATTTCGGACGTTTGTCTCAAGCGGAAGATCCGCAACCGCCTGATGGACCTGGGCGCCAGCGTCTTTGTCCAGTCGGATGACCGTCGAAACGATGGGTTCCACAGTCTCAAGGAGCGAGCCGATGCCTGCCCGGCTTTGTCGGCGGCCACCAAGGCCAAGAATCGGGAAGCGTATGCCAAGGCGGCCTGCGAGACATGGATGGACGTGCGCAGTTTTGGACAGGTGTTTGCTTTTAAGGACGATGAGGTCTCGGTGGGGATCCGGGGACCTGTGTCCATCCACCCGGCATTCAGTGTGGACCCAATCACGATTGACAGCCTGCAAATCACCAAGAGCGTTAACAGCATAACCGGAAGCAAAAAATCCAGCGACACCATGGGCTCCAAGCACCGGGTGGGATTTGCGCTCTACACCACCTTCGGCAGCATCAACTGCCAGCTGGCGGAAAAGACAGGATTCAGTGAGGAGGACGCCGCGCTCTTAAAGGAGGCTCTGCGCACCTTGTTTGAAAATGACGCTTCGTCGGCACGCCCGGACGGCAGTATGGAGGTGCTGCAGCTGTACTGGTGGAAACACAATTGCAGAAACGGCCAGTACGCCTCCGCCAAGGTACACCGCCTGCTTCATGTCGAGAAGAAGGTCGATTTTCCGCGCGATGTGGAGGACTACACCATCACCTGCGATGAGCTGCCCGGATTGGAAGTGGAGGTTTATAGCGAATATTAAGCGGCCCGACAGGAACGCCGCTCCTCCATGCCGGTGAGATAACAAAAAGAGGGAGACCAGAAGGTCTCCCTCTTTTTAAAACTAATAGGTCAATACCTCTGCACCGTCCTCGGTGACGGCGACGGTGATCTCCCACTGGGCGGAGAGCTTGCCGTCGCTGGTCAGTACAATCCAGTCGCGCTCCACCTCGGTGGCGGCGTTGGAATCCATCTTGACGTGGTAGCTGCCTTGATTGACCATCGGCTCGATGGTGAACACCATCCCCGGCGCCAACAGCATGTCGGTGCCCCGCTTGCCGACGTAGCCGACCCATGGGTCCTCGTGGAACTGCAGCCCCACGCCGTGGCCGCCGATCTCCCGCACGATGGTGTAGCCGTTTTGATGGGCATGGTCGGAGATTACCTGCGCAATGTCGCCCAGAAAGCCCCAGGGTTTGACCTCCTTGAGGCCGAGCTCGACGCACTCCTTGGCTACCCGCACCAGCTTTTCGGCTTCCTCGCTGACCTGCCCGATGCAGAACATACGGGAGGAGTCGGAGTAGTAGCCGTTGTAGATGGTGGAGACGTCGACGTTGACGATGTCGCCCTCCTTGAGGATGATCTTGTCCGAGGGAATGCCGTGGCAGACCTGTTCATTGACCGAGGTGCACACGCTCTTGGGAAAGCCCTCATAGTTTAACGGGGCCGGGATGCCGCCGAGGCGAATGGTCTCGTCGTGGACGATGCGGTCGATCTCCCCGGTGCTCATGCCGGGGTGAATCTTCTGTGCCACCAGGTCGAGAACGGCGATGTTGATTTTGCTGCTCTGGCGGATGCCCTCGATCTGTTCGGGAGTTTTGATCATCGCGCGTTTGGGCACGGTGTGGCCCTCGCGGCGGAAGTGGTCGATCTTCTCATCGAAGTCCATATGGCAATGTTTATATTTTTTCTGGCTGCCGCACCAGCAGGGATCGTTGCGGCCCAGTTTTTTTTCGGACATGGTGATTCCTCCTATTTTCTTTTTTTTCAGTATACCGCAGACCGGCGGAGGAATCAAGGATTGTTTTTGTTTTTATGTGAGGGGAGCCCCTCTGCGCTCCCCAGTTTGGAGGGCGCTGCGCCCCTTCACCCTGGGGTTTTTGCGGGACGGCAGTCCCTGTTCCCAATGAGGAGGGCGCTCCGCCCCTCCGACCCCGGGCCTGACGATGCGAGGGGGCGCAGCCCCCTCTGCACTCCCCTGTGAGGAGGGCGCTCCGCCCCTCCACCCCGGGGGACTTTCCCGACGCGGGGAAAGTCACCAAAGGCGCGCCAAGGGC
>URGV01000002.1 GCA_900547455.1 uncultured Oscillospiraceae bacterium | reverse complement strand
AACGGCATGACCGAAGCCATGCCGTTCCTGCAAAAAGCAATATTACTTTCTTATGCCCCCCGACCAATGCGGGCGCTTGCTTTTTTAACATCAAAAATGGAGGACAGCCTCAACGCTGTCCTCCATTTTGTATTTCATATTTTCTTTGCGGATTACATCATGCCGCCCATGCCGGCAGGAGCGCCAGCAGGCTCGTTGTCTTCCTTCTGGTCAGCAACCAGCGACTCGGTGGTCAGAACCATCGCAGCAACCGAAGCGGCGTTCTGCAGAGCGGAACGGGTAACCTTGGTTGGGTCAACGATGCCGGCCGGAATCATGTCGACGTAGGTCTCGTTGTAAGCGTCGTAGCCGTAGCCGATCTTGCCGGAGGTGAGCAGGGTGTTGACGATGACCGAACCGTCTACGCCAGCGTTGATGGCGATCTGACGAACAGGCTCCTCCAGCGCTTTCAGAACGATCTTTGCGCCGGTTCTCTCGTCGCCGTCCAGGCTGTCAACCAGCTTCTGAACCTCTGGGATTGCGTTGATCAGAGCGGTGCCGCCGCCTGCAACGATGCCTTCCTCAACAGCAGCTTTGGTTGCGGACAAAGCATCCTCAATGCGCAGTTTCTTCTCTTTCATCTCGATCTCGGTCGCAGCGCCAACCTTGATGACTGCTACGCCGCCAGCCAGTTTGGCCAGTCTTTCCTGCAGCTTCTCGGTGTCGAACTCGGAAGTGCTGTTTGCAATCTGAGATCTGATCTGTGCAACGCGCTCTGCAATCGCTTCTTTAGAACCAGCGCCGCCGACGATGATGGTGTTCTCTTTCTGAACCTTAACCTGAGAAGCGCGGCCGAGCTGTGCCATGGTGGTGTCTTTGAGCTCCAGGCCCAGATCGGAGGAGATAACCTCGCCGCCGGTCAGGATGGCGATATCGCGGAGCATCTCTTTTCTTCTGTCGCCGAAGCCAGGAGCTTTAACAGCAACGCAGGTGAAGGTGCCGCGCAACTTGTTCAGCAGCAGGGTGGTCAGAGCCTCGCCCTCGATGTCCTCAGCGATGATCAGCAGCTTCTTGCCGGACTGTACAATCTGCTCCAGCAGAGGCAGGATCTCCTGGATGTTGGAAATCTTCTTGTCGGTGATCAGCAGCAGGGCGTCGTCCAGAACCGCTTCCATCTTGTCGGTGTCGGTGACCATGTATGGGGAGATATAGCCGCGGTCGAACTGCATGCCTTCTACAACCTCGGTGTAGGTCTCAGCGGTTTTGGATTCTTCCAGGGTGATGACGCCGTCGGCGGAAACTTTTTCCATCGCTTCTGCAATCAGTTTGCCGATTACCTCGTCGCCGCAGGAAACGGTAGCGACTCTTGCGATGTCGTCCGAGCCATTTACCTTCTGGGAGTGGGAGATAACGGCGTTGACAGCGGTCTCAACGGCCTTCTGGATGCCTTTTTTCAGGACCATCGGGTTTGCGCCCGCAGTGACGTTCTTCATGCCCTCGCGAACCAGAGCCTGTGCCAGCAGGGTCGCGGTGGTGGTGCCGTCGCCGGCAGCGTCGTTGGTCTTGGTGGCAACTTCCTTAACCAGCTGTGCACCCATGTTCTCGAATGGGTCGTCCAGCTCGATTTCCTTTGCGATGGTGACGCCGTCGTTGGTGATCAGCGGAGCGCCGAATTTTTTATCCAGAACGACGTTGCGTCCTTTTGGACCAAGGGTGATTTTAACGGTATCCGCCAGCTGGTCAATACCTTTCTGCAGGGATTTTCTTGCATCTTCGCCGTATGCAATGATCTTGGACATGATAACATAACCTCCAGTATACTCAAATCATCAATTCATCAATGAACGAAAAAATTACTCAACGATAGCCAGCAGATCGGACTGACGCAGGATGGTGTACTCCTCGCCGTCAACCTTGACCTGTGTGCCGGCATATTTGCTGACCAGAACCTTCTGGCCAACCTGGACGTACATCTTTTCCTCGTGGCCGTCCACGATGCCGCCAGGACCTACTGCAACGATCTCGGCGATCTGCGGTTTTTCCTGTGCAGCAGCGGCAAGGATGATGCCGCTCTTGGTGGTCTCTTCAGCTTCTACCATTTTCAGTACGACTCTGTCAAGTAATGGTTTAATGCTCATAGCTTGTATTCCTCCATATCGATTCAGATAAAATAGGTAACAGATTTTGCTCAAAGCAACTGTGCTTTTTGGCACTCTCTTGCTTCAAGTGCTAACTGTATTGTACCTCATTTCCAGAAAAAATCAAGAGCTTCCGGGAGAAATTCATAAACAAAAGCAATTCTTTACATTTTGTTCAAAAATATCCGGTTTTTTTGGCCAAAAGGACCGGGGAAATTCCCCAAAAGCAGGGAAGAGAGCCAAGTTTACAAAAAAATTACCACCTATCCGTAGTAAGAAGGTGCTTTTTTTCGTATTTTATGGTAGGATAACATCAACGGCAATGATCCTTATGCGTCCTCCCAAGAGGATATGCAGCGGGAGAACAAAAAGGAAGAGGAAAATGAATGCAAAGCAATTGACGGGAAAACAAAAGTTGTTTTTATGCGCGGCTTTTCTGCTGGTGCTGATGGGGCTGGGGGGCCTGCTGGTGGGGGTCTGGAACGTCGGTTCCACACTGCTGCTGGCCGGTGCGGCTTTTTTAGCGGGAATAGTTGCCCTGGAAAAAAAGATGGGGAGGAGACAGATTTTGCTGACCGGATTGGGAATTTTGCTGCTCGCGGTGCTCATTGTACACGCGGCGATTTGGAATTACTTTGCCTATTGCCGGCAGCCCGCGGCGCAGGGGGAGGCGACGGTGATTGTGCTGGGGTGCAAGGTCAACGGGGAAGAGCCCTCGCTGATGCTGCGGCGCAGGCTGCAGCGCGCCCTTTTGTATCTGCAGCAGAACCCGCAGGCCAACTGCGTCGTTTCCGGTGGGATGGGCGAAAATGAAAGCTACACCGAGGCGCATGTGATGAAAAAATACCTGGTGGAAAACGGCATCGAACCCAGCCGTATCTATGAGGAAGACCGTTCCACCAACACCGACACCAACATCCAAAACTCCCTGGCCCTGATAGAGCAGGAGGGTTTGAGCGACAACCTCATCATCTGCACCGACGGCTTTCACCAGCTGCGGGCCTGGCTGTATGTCCGGCGGTACGGCGCGCAGGCCACGGCCATCTCCGGAAAGACCCCGCTGCTGGTCGTTCCCTCCTACGCCGTGCGGGAACTGTGCGGGATTCTAAAAATGCTGTTGATCGGTTAGGACGGCCGTTTTTGATGAAATGCACACAAAAGAAAAGACCCCGTCGGATAAAATTAATAAGAAACCCTCTACAATTTTTTCTTTTGATTTGTTATAATGGTGGGTAAGAGTAAAAGGGCATTTCTGCAAAACGGCTTTCAGGGGTGCCCGCAATATCCAAGATGGAGGGATCATCAACATGGCAAAGGTGACATTGATCGCCCATACCCCCGATCCGGAACGGCTGATTGCAGCTTCTGCAAAGCTGTGCTACAGCCCGGCTTCCATTTCCGATTTGATGGATGGACTGGACGAGGAAAAGACCACCAGCTTTTTAAATATGCTTTCCGATTTTGGGCACCAGAGCCCGATTGAACACATCAGCTTTACCTTTGGAATCGAGGAGGTTTCCCGCACGCTGCTCGCGCAGATCACCCGTCACCGCATCGCGTCCTTTTCGGTGCAGAGCCAGCGGTATGTCAAGGAAAAGCAGTTTTCCTTTGTCACCCCGCCGGAGATCGCGGCGGACGAGCAGGCGAGTGCGCTCTACCAGCAGGCAATGAAGTCGGCACACGACAGCTACCTGCAGCTGGCCGACATCCTGCAGCAGAAGCACTACCGCCAGATGGTCGAGCAGGGGATGGACGAAAAGAAGGCGAAAAGCGCTGCGGAGAAGAAGGCGATTGAGGACGCCCGCTTTGTGCTGCCCAACGCCTGCGACACCAAGATGATGCTGACAATGAACGCGCGCAGCCTGCTCAACTTCTTCCGGCTGCGCTGCTGCAGCCGCGCCCAGTGGGAGATCCGCGACGTGGCCACCCAGATGCTGGCGCTGGTCAAACCCATCGCCCCCACCATCTTTGCCAAGGCCGGTCCGGGATGCCTTTCCGGCCCCTGCCCGGAGGGCAAGATGACCTGTGGCCGGATGGCTGAGGTGCGGGAGCAGTTTTTGGGGAAGGATAATTCCCGGTAAACTGTCAAAAATGAAGAAGAGAGGAATGACCCTGAGATGAAGGGGAAACTGATCATCATCGAGGGCCTGGACGGCAGCGGAAAGAGCACCCAGATCGAGCAGCTGGCCAACCGGGCAAAGCAGCTGGGCAAGGCGGTGCGGCAGATAAAATTTCCAAACTACGCGGAGGATTCCTCCGCGCTGGTCAAGGCCTACCTGCGCGGCGAGCTGGGAGGCCTGCACGAGATCAACGCCTATGCGGCGTCGGTGCTCTACAGCGTGGACCGCTACGCCACCTGGCGGCGCCACATGCACGCCGACTATGAGGCGGGCTGCACCTTTTTGCTCGACCGCTACACCACAGCCAACATGTACCACCAGGCCACCAAGCTGCCCAAAGAGGAGTGGGACAGCTTTTTGAGCTGGCTGGAGGATTTGGAATATGAGAAGATGGGCCTGCCCCGTCCCGACCTGGTGCTCTATCTGGACATGCAGCCCCAAACAGCAAAGAAGCTGCTGGAGGCGCGCTACCACGGCGACGAGAGCAAGAAGGACCTGCACGAGGCCGATTTTCAGTACCTGCTCTCCTGCCGGGAGGCGGCGCTGTACGCGGCAGAGCGCAGCGGCTGGCAGGTGCTTTCCTGCTGCGACGGCGAAAAGCCGCTGCCCATCCAGCAGATTGCCCAGATGATCTGGGAGCGGGTGTCGCCGCTTTTAAACGAATAGCAGGAGGGAAATGGTATGTATCACGTGGTACCGATGAGTGAAGCGTACGCCCGGGAGATTGCCTGCTGGCAGTATCCGGGCGCATATGCGATTTACAGTTTACAGCCAAGCGAGGAGCTGCTGGCGGAGTTGCTGGATGGCAGCTACTACGCCTGCCTGGATGGGGCGGGGACGCTGATGGGCTATTTCTGCTTTGGGCAGTCGGCCCGCATCCCGTTAAGCCAGGAGCAGCAGGCGCTGTATCAGCAGGACTGCCTGGACTTTGGCCTTGGGATGGAGCCCCGGCGCTGCGGCAAAGGGGAGGGAACCGCCTTCATGCAGGCGGGCCTTGCGTTTGCCGCCGAGACCTTCCCTCCTAAGCAGCTGCGGCTGGTGGTGGCCTCCTTTAATCAACGGGCGATTCACCTGTATCAAAAGCTTGGCTTTGTCCGCCAGGCACAGGTCACCCACCTGCGCTCCGGCCAGCCGTTTGAGCTGATGGTTCGCCCGTCAACGGGAAACAATTCCTCTTTGTAGATTTCCCATCTGTCCGCTAAAAACAAGAGAAGAAAGGATTGTTTGTTTGGATTTTCACAGAGTTACGCTGCAGGATCGCGAATGGATCGAACAGTTGCTGCGCTATTCCGATTACAACAGCTGCGAGTACAGCTTCAGCTCGATCTTCAACTGGAGCCAGGTTCATCAGACCGAGGTGGCCCGGGTGGAGGATTTCGGCGTTATCCGCAACAATTTTAAGGAGCTTTCCTACCTGTACCCGTTTGGACGCGGGGACGTCGCGCCGGTGATCGAACAGATTGTAGAGGACGCGCAGCAAAAACAGGCGCCGCTAAATCTTTCGCTGGTTCTGGAGCCGATGAAGGCCCAGCTGGAGACGCTGTTCCCCGGCCGGTTTGTCTATCAGGAGGAGAGGGACTACTTTGACTACCTCTACACCCAGGAGTCGCTGGCAACCTTAAAGGGAAGAAACCTCAGCGGCAAGCGCAACCACATCAATGCCTTTAAAAAAAGCTGGCCGGATTGGACCTTTGAAACGATCAGCCAGCAAAACATCGACGAGTGCTGGAAGATGAACGAACAGTGGGAACAGGAAAACGAGGCCTTTTTAAACGGCAGCCTGCTGCGGGAAAAGGCGGCGATCCGCTGCGCGTTCGACCACTTCTTTGAGGAAGGATTGACCGGCGGCCTGATCCGCGCGGACGGCAGGGTGATCGCCTACACGATGGGCCGGCCGCTCAACAGCGATACCTTTGTGGTCCATTATGAAAAGGCGCTGGACGGCTACCGCGGGGCCTATCAGATGATTAACCAGCAGTTTGCGCAGCATTGCTGCGAGGGTTTTGCCTATATCAATCGCGAGGACGACACCGGAAAAGAGGGTCTGCGCAAAGCCAAGCTCTCCTACTATCCGGTTGAGCTGGTGAAAAAGTACGAGGTGTGCCTGGCACAGGAACTTTTGTAAGGGGAGAGAGCGATGCAGTCGATCGGTTTTGTTTCGCAGCGCCAGCCTGACGCTGTCGAACAGCTCAAAGCCATCTGGCGGGCCTGCTTTGACGCGGAGGAGGAATATCTTCGCCTTTACTTTTCCGCCCGCTACCGCCCCGACCAGACGCTGGTTTTGGAGGAGGACGGGCAGATTCTGGGGATGCTCACCCTGTTGCCCTGCACCCTCCGGGCGCTCTGCCAGGGCGAATGGCGCCTTTACCGGGCAAGCTACCTCTTGGCGGTGGGCACCCTGCCGCAGGCGCAGGGCCGGCAGATTGCCACCCAGCTTTTGCAGTTTGCCGACAAATACCTGCAGGAGCAGGGGATCGAGGCAGCGGTCCTGTACCCCGCCGAGCCGAGCCTGTACCGCTTTTATGAAAAGCGCGGGTATGAGGTCTGGTTCTCCCGCAGCATTCTCTCCTTCCCGCCGCTGATGCAAAAGGGGACAGGCTGGGAGCTGCAGCCTCTTTCAGCCGGGCAGTACCACCGCGAGCAGCTGCGCCTTCTGCCGCAAGAGGCGGTTCTCTGGCCGCGGGACGCCCTTTTGTTTGTGAAGGGGGAGAGCAGGCTGTACCGCGGCGATTTGTATGCCCTGTGCAAAAGCGGCCGGCAGCGGGCCTTATGCAACCTCTACCGCTACACGCCGGACGAGGTGATTGTCAAGGAACTGCTGGCGGAGCCGGGACAGCCGCAGGAGGAACTTGTGCAGGCGCTGCGGGGGCTTTTCCCGCAGGCGGCGCTTTCGGTGCGGCTGCCCGCAGAGGATAATTTTGACAAATGGGGGCAAGGGCCGGTTCCGGCCGGGATGGTCCGCTGGTATCTGCCGCAGGACAACCGTCCGGAAAAAACAGGACAGGCCTATCTGCCGTTTATTTTAGATTGACGCAAACGACATCATGCGATCAGGACAAAAGGAGCTGAGACATATGGTAACGGTATTTCTGGCAAATGGATTTGAGGAGATGGAGGCGCTGGCGCCGGTCGATCTGCTGCGCCGGGCCGGCATCGCGGTGCAGACCGCAGCGGTAAGCGAGGACGGCAGCCGGTGGATCACCGGTTCGCACGGCATCACCGTTCAGTGCGACGTCACCGCAAAGGAAGTATCCGAGCAGGAGATGGAGATGCTGGTGCTGCCGGGCGGCCTTCCGGGCACCACCCACCTGGACGCCTCCCCGGAGGTGGACCGCTGGCTGCGCTACGCCAGCGAGAAGGGAATTTTTGTCGGCGCAATCTGCGCAGCGCCGTCGGTGCTGGGCAACCGCGGGCTGCTGGACGGCCGCAGGGCGGTTTCCTTCCCCGGCTTTGAGCCAAAGGGCGCCCTCATCTGCCAGGATCAGGGCGTTGTCCGGGACGGCCAGTACATCACCGCAAAGGGCGCGGGCATCTGCCTGGAATTTGGCCTTGAGCTGATTTCCTGCCTGAAAGGCCCCGAGGCGGCGCAGCGGATAAAGGAAGGTATTCAATGTCAAAGATAGACCTGCGAGAATACAAAAAGGAGATCCGCGCCCAGATGCGCAAGATCCGTCGGGAGATGCCGCCGGACGTGATCCGGGAAAAAAACGACCAGATTTTCAGACGCCTGGTCGCGACCCAACAGTACCGTCGGGCAAAGACGGTGGTGCTGTATGTTTCCAAGGAGCTGGAGGTGGATACCCGCCGGCTGATCAAACGGGCCTGGAAGGACGGCAAGCGGGTGGCGGCTCCGCGCTGTGTGGAGAACACCCGCCTGATGAACATGCACCTCATCCGCAGCATGGACGACCTGCAGGAGGGGGCTTTTGGAATTCTCGAGCCAAACGAGAACCTGCCCATCCTGCACGACACGCGCGACGCCATCTGCATTGTCCCGGCCTTCTGCAACGACTTTCGGGGCTACCGCGTGGGCTATGGCGGAGGCTACTATGACCGCTATCTTTCCAGCTTTTCGGGGGCAAAGATCGGGGTCAACTTCAGCGACTGTGTCCGCCCGCGGCTGATCAGCGGGCGCTATGACGTGCCGGTGGACCTGCTGGTGACCGACCGGTATATCCGCCGGTGCACCCAGCAAAAAAGCGGCTCCAGGCACAGAAGGACTTCCAAATAGGGGACGAAAGGAGACGGAACATGAGGAACGAAAAGGACCGTCAGGAGAAATATCTCAACTATTTTGATCAGAACCAGCAGAACAGCCAGAGAAATCAATCCCGCCGTCAGCAGGAGCAGACCCAGTGGTTTTCGCCGGAGGACGACGAGGACATGAAGCTGGCGGACGATTCCTTCGACGAGAAGGACGATTTTGACCCGGCGCCGCCGCGCAAAAGACGCCGCCAGTCCAAGCTCAGCCGCTTTGCGCAGAGCTTTGTGCTGATCTGCGTCTTTGTCGGCGTGGCTGTCTTTCTGGCTTACTTTGCGCTGGTGACCGCCAGCGACCTGCTGGGACTGGGACAGACCGATCAGCAGATTGAGGTGACCTTGACCGAGGAGGATGCAGCCTCCTTAAGCCGCACAGCGGATGTGTTGGAACAAAACGGCGTCATCTCCAGCAAGCTGGTCTTTGAGCTGTACGCCCGGCTCAAGGACATGGAGGGCACCTTCCAGGCCAAGACCTTTGTGCTCAACAACAAGTGGGGCTACGACCAGATCATGAACCACCTGGCCTATGACAGCGAGGAGTCGGACATCGTCACCGTCACCTTCCGCGAGGGTATGACCCAGCAGCAGATCGGCGAACTGCTGGAGGAGAACAATGTCTGCACCGCGGAGGACTTCTATGACGCGCTGGAAAACGGCGATTACAGCGACTACAACTTTGCGGGACTGGTGCCGGATGAGGACCTGCGCTTCCGCAAGTATGAGGGCTACATCTTCCCGGATACCTACGAGTTCTACACCAATATGAACGCCGAGGAGGTTGTGCGCCGGTTCTTCGACAACTTTGACACCAAGGTTGACAGCGAGGTAATGCAGCGCATCCGCAACCTCTCCAATGGACTGGGTGAGCTGGACAACCTGATTACCCTGGCGTCGATCATCCAGCGCGAGGCAACCGACCTGGAAAACATGAGGATGGTATCCTCCGTATTCCACAATCGTCTCAACAACAGCTCAACCTACCCTTACCTGCAGTCGGACGCGACCACCAACTATATCCAGGACGATATCCGGCCGTTTATGACCGAGGACAACCAGGAGATGTACGACGCCTACGACACCACCAAGGTGGTCGGCCTGCCGGTAGGCCCGATCTGTAACCCCGGTATGGACGCCATCGAAGCGGCCATCGACCCGGCGGAAACCGATTACTACTACTTTGTATCGGACGACGCGGGCAACTACTACTTCGCAACCACCCTGGAGGAGCACGAAGCCAACATCCGCACTGCCAACCAGGTCAACGCACAGCTGGAGCAGTCGGCGGCGGTGGAGGAAACCGGCGAATAAAGCAAACGGAATGAAAAAAGTCTCTCTGGCCTGCCGTCGTTTGAGGGCGGGCCAGGAGCATTTACTGAAAAAAACAAGATGAGATGGAGGAGCAGTATGGCGGACAACAACGCAGTATGGACAAAGGCGCACTACCCGGAGGTGCTGGCGCCGGTGGGCGACTTTGAGCGCCTGACCTTTGCGGTGAACTACGGGGCGGACGCGGTGTATCTGGGCGGAACAGCCTTCGGGATGCGCGCGGCCTCGGCCAATTTTGATTTTGACACGATGAAAAAGGCGGTGGAATACGCCCACGCCCGGGACGTCAAGGTCTATCTGACCTGCAACACCCTGCCGCTCAACAGCGAGGTGGAGCAGCTGCCGGACTATCTGCGCGCGGCGCAGGCGGCAGGGGTGGATGCCGTCATCGTGGCGGACATCGGCGTGCTGATGGAGGCTAAGCGGGTGATCCCGGAGGTGGACGTCCACATCTCCACCCAGACCGGCATCGTCAACTACCTGACAGCCACCGAGTTGTACAAGATGGGCGCCAAGCGGGTGGTGCTGGCGCGCGAGCTGCCGCTGGAGGAGATCAGGCGCATCCGCGACAAGACCCCGCCCGAGCTGGAGATCGAGACCTTTGTGCACGGGGCGATGTGCATGTCCTTTTCCGGGCGGTGCCTGCTGTCCAACTACATGATTGGCCGCGACGCCAACCGCGGCGAATGCGCCCAGCCCTGCCGCTGGGGCTACTACCTGATGGAGGAGAAGCGCCCGGGGCAGTATTTTCCCATCTATGAGGACGAGAAGGGCAGCTATATCCTCAACGCCAAGGACCTGTGCATGATCGAGTACATCGACAAGGTGATCGAGGCGGGGGTGACCTCGCTGAAGATTGAGGGCAGGGCCAAGTCCTTCTACTATGTAGCGGTGGTAACCAACGCCTACCGCCAGGCGGTCGACCTGTACAAAAAGGACCCGGCGCACTTCCAGCTGCCGGCCTGGATTGAAGAGGAGACCCGCAAGGTCAGCCACCGGCAGTACTCCACCGGCTTTTACTTTGGCCGCCCCGAGCAGGGCCAGTACTACGAAAACGGCGGCTATGTGCGCCAGTGGGACGTGGTGGCGGTGGTGGACAAGACCGAGAACGACACCCTCTACTGCACCCAGCGCAACAAATTTTCGCTGGGGGAGACGGTGGAGATTCTCTGCCCGGGCGGCACGCCGGAGCAGCAGCCGGTTTCCTACACCATCACCGCCATCACCGACGCCGAGGGCAACGCCCGCCAGACGGCCAACAACGCGATGATGAAGCTGACCATGCCCGCCAAGGGGCTGCGCCTGCCGGCGGGGGCGATTATTCGACGTGCGGCAGAGGCTTAATTTGTTGCAGGGAGGGCCATGCGACCCCAGATGCGGGCGCTCCGCCCCACGGCCCTGCTGATCGATGCGAGGGGGCGGAGCCCCCTCTGCACTCCTCCGTGGGTGGGCCTACCCGGCCCACACCCGGGGAATTTATGCGGGACGGTAGTCCCAGCACCCACCTGCGGGAGCTCCGCCCCGCACCCCGGCCTACTTTCTCGCGTAGAGAAAGTAGGCAAAGATACGCCAAGGGCTGTGCCCTTTGGAATCCCCTGGTGCAGGGGGGCCGCCCTTTTCGCGCTCGCTTACGCATCGCGCCGGGCTACCTCCTGCCACCAACCCAGACCGATTTGCCACTTTGGGTTGGTGGGTAAATCGGTCTTTTTTTCTCCCCAAGCTACACCGGGGGTCACACCTTCAGCTGTTAATCCGTGGCGCGGCAGTTAGATTTAGTTTCTGGGTGCTGCCCGGAGTTGCAGCCCTTTCTGGGGGGAGCGGCGAAGCCGCTGGGGGGATGATAATGCCCCCCCACGGGGGTTCAGGGGGCAAGCCCCCTGACACGCCTTTGGTGACTTTCGTCGTGAAACGAAAGTCACCCGGGTGCAGGGCGGAGCGCCTGCATCGGTGAGGGCAGGGGCTACCAGCTCCGCATAAACTCCCCCGGGTGCAGGGCGGAGCGCCTGCAGGTGGGTGCAGGGACTACCGTCCCGCATAAATCCCCCGGGGCATGGGGCGAAGGCCCATACAAAAAGGCTAGGTGCACAAACAGCACAGACTGCACACTCATTTCCTAACTCCCTCTCTCTATATCTATTATATAAATATCTTTTATAATCAATACTGTGTACTTTGTGCAGGAAGGGCAACAAACGGCTTTATCATGCGGTTTGTTGGGTGCACAGAGGCTGCACAAAACTGCACAGACTGTACGAAGGAGGTGCTGGATATGTCCCAAAGCGTTCGGAGGTGCATCCTCATCAACGGCACGATGGGCGCTGGCAAGACCACCGTCTGCAAGGAGCTGATGCACCTGCTGCCACATAGCGCCTTTCTGGACGGTGACTGGTGCTGGTACAGCGATCCTTTCACCGTCAATGACCGCACCAGGGAGATGGTGCTGCAAAATATCGGCTTTGTGCTCTCCAACTTCCTGCGCTGTCCGGATTATCAGAACATTCTGTTCTGCTGGGTGATGGACCGGCAGGAAATCCTGGACGAGGTTATCCGCCGCATCCGCCCCGCGCTCGACGACGCGCAGGCGCAGCTTTTCTGCGTCACCCTCTCAGTCACCTCGCAGGCGCTGCGCCAGAGGCTGCAGAGGGACATCGACGCCGGTCTGCGCCAGCCGGATATTGTGGAGCGCAGCCTTGCGCGGCTGCCGCTGTACCGGGAGCTGTCCACCCGGAAGGTGGATGTCTCCGACCTTTCCCCCGAGCAGGCGGCGCGGGCGGTTCTTCGCCTGCTGGAATAGCCCTTCACCTATACCCCGTTTTGAGGGAAAAGTTGCATCCAAACGTGCAACTTTTCCTGGAAGAATACAAAATGAGAAAAATAAAAAGACCGATTTCCCGTTTTGTGAGTGACAGGAAATCGGTCTTTTTTTGCGGAGACAAAATGGAAGCTCAGCGGATTTGTTTTTTGCTAACGAGCGCAGCCGGAGGCAAGCGACCTGCGCGAGAACGTTAACCCCCGATTCGCAGAAGCCAACAACGCGATTGGGAGCGGCATCATGCCGCCGGTGGGCTGAGCCCACAAACAATCCGCGCTTCGGATTGTGCTGAAATAAAAATTAAGCCCGCGGCGGGTTGAACCCGCAAACAAATCGCGCTTCGGATTGTGCTGAAATAAAAATTAAGCCCGCGGCGGGTTGAACCCACAAACAATTCGCGTTTTGGCTTCTGCTCAAATAGAAATTTAGGCCCGCGCCAGCAGGTCTGTTCTATTCAGAACAAAACCCCCGACGCGGGCCTAAATTTTAATTTAACTGCATAACCCCTGTGCGCGAATCGGGTGCAGGCTCAGCCTGCCGGCGGGTTGAACCCGCAGACGATTCGCGTTTTGGCTTTTACTGAGACAAAATCTATACTCGCGTCAGTAGGCTTGTTTTCCACTGCCGAGCGCAGCCGGAGGCAAGCGACCTGCGCGAGAACGTTAACCCCCGATTTGCAGAGGCCAACAACGCGATTGGGCGCGGCATCATGCCGCTTAGTCGCCGACGGCGCCGAGGGAGATTTCCTGACCGATGTTCAGGATGTGGTCGCCGATACGCTCAAAGTCGGTGAGCATCTCGGAGTAGAGCACACAGCCTTCGTCCGAGCAGGCGCCGGTCTGCATCCGGTCGATCTGTCTCTTGCGGAAATCTTCGGTCATGTCGTCGATCTTCTGCTCGATCTGCTCGATTTCCTTGATGTCGCCGCCGTTCTGCTCCACGTCCAGCACCATGTCCAGCGCCTGATTGCAGACCTCCTTCATCTGGCCGATCTGCTTGATGACCTCGGCGGAAAAGCTGATCTGCTTCTCCTGAATCATGTTGGTGTATTCGCAGATGTTCATTGCGTGGTCGCCGATGCGCTCCAGGTTGCCGCAGACCTTAAACAGCACGCTCATGTACTGCGAATCCTTCGGGTTGCGCTCCTTGACCAGCATGCGGGAAATGTATTTGGAAATTTCCTTGTTCAAAAAGTCGATGTATTCCTCGCGGTTGCGCACCTCCTCCAGCAGGCCGGTGTTGCCTTCGCGGACGGCATCGAAGCTGAGCGCGACGTTTTCTTTTGCCATCTTGGTCATGCGGGTCAGCTCGTTGCGGATTGCGTTGACGGCAATGGCGGAGATACCGATCTTGGTTTCGCCTCTGGTCTCAATCGGAATCATGGGTTGGATGTACTCCAGATGCATGGTGTCTTCCTTCTCCTCCGCGCGGTCAGGAAGGATCTTGGTCGCCATTTTTGCCAGCTGTGTGCCGAATGGCAGCAGCAGCAGGGTGGTGGTAATGTTGAAGATGGTGTGGGTGTTCGCAATCTGAGCCGATACGTTTGGTGTCAGGCCCTCCATCAGCGAAACAAATGGCGTTACCATGCAGATGATGGTGAAGACAATGGTGCCGATGATGTTAAAGGAAAGGTGGATGATGGTGGTGCGCTTGGCGTTGCGGCTGGTGCCGATGGCCGCCAGCACTGCCGTGATGCAGGTACCGATGTTCTGGCCGAACAGGACATAAACCGCCTGCGGAAGGCCGATAACGCCGCTGGAGGCAAGCGCCTGCAGGATACCGACCGAAGCGGAGGAAGACTGGATGATCGCGGTGAAGATTGCGCCTGCCAGGATGCCCAGAACCGGATTGGAGAACTGGGTCATCAGCGAGATGAAGGCTTCGGACTCACGCAGCGGCATCATCGCGGCGCTCATCATGTCCATGCCGATGAACAGGATACCCAGACCGGCAATGATCTTGCCGAAGTGGTGCAGCTTCTCCTTCTTGAGAAAAACAATCATCGCCACACCGATAAAGGCAAACAGCGGGGCGATGGCGCCGATGTCCAGCGCAATCAGCTGACCGGTGATGGTGGTACCGATGTTGGCGCCCATGATGATCCACACCGCCTGCTGCAGGGTCATCATGCCCGAGTTTACAAAGCCGACAACCATGACGGTGGTGGCCGACGAGGATTGAATGACGGCGGTGATACCGGCTCCCACCAGTACGCCCAGGATGCGGTTTGCGGTCAGACGTTCCAGAATGCGTTTCATCTTGTTGCCGGCGGCGGCTTCCAGGCCGTTGCTCATCATCTGCATGCCGTACAGGAAAAGGCTCAGACCGCCCAGCAAACTAATTAGATCGGTTGCTTTCACAAAATCTTCCTCCATGCTTTACAAAAATTTATTCTCCACTTAACTTTATACACAAAAATCCGACCTAATGCAAGAAGAAACACAAAGATTTAACACGACTTTACATAGATTTAACATCGCCCACAATTAACAACCGTCAAAAGAGCAAAAGGATGTGTAAAAAGCAAATACCAGGCTGAACATCTCAGCCTGGTATTGTAGAACAAGAGGGAACTATTCCTCCATCTGCTTGCCCAAAAATCCCGCAGCGGCCTGCAGCAGCTTCTCCTCGGCCTCGGTGGGGACGGTGGGCTCGCCGTCGGCCAGAAAGAGAATCGAACCGCACACATCCCCCGCGGAGATGATGGGGTACTCCACCAGCGCCGGACGCTCGATGCCCTCCACCGGGTAGAGCAGCGCCCCGCCCTGCTGGCCGTAGATATAGCTTTTGCGCTCCTCGATCAGCTCCTCCAGCGCCGGGGAGATGCGCCGCTCCAGCAGCTCCTTTTTGGGGAGGCCGGAGGCGGAGACCACATGGTCGCGGTCGCAGACGATGACCGGGCGGGAGCTGGTCTTGTGTAAAATTTCGGCATACTGCCCGGCAAAGGCGGAGAGCTCGCCGATGGGGGAATACTTTTTAAAGATGACCTCGCCGTCGTTGCTGGTAAAGATCTCCAGCGGGTCGCCCTCGCGGATGCGCAGGGTGCGCCGGATTTCCTTAGGAATCACCACGCGGCCCAGGTCATCGATTCTTCTAACAATTCCTGTAGCTTTCATATCAAAAATTCTCCTTGTCTTTTCCTGAGATTTTGCTGTGCTGTTATTGTTTGCAGGATGCGCCAAAATATACAAGCAAAACAAGAAGCGATTCCGTCAGGCGGCAGCTCAAGCGCCTGCTAAAATTTTCCAAACAAATTGACCGAAAACAGGCGAAAACGCCCCACTTTTTCTTGACAGGGCAAAGCCCTTGCCGCTATAATAAAGCTGAAAGAAGGGGCGCCGCTGCACCGTCAGGCGGCGCCTTTAGCATGGGATGAAACGGAGGAACAGGACGATGGTGCCAAAGCGGGAATGGGTGCGCCGCTGGGTGCAGCTGCGGGAGCAGCTGTCGGCCCAGGTGGATTTTGATCGCTACTTTGCAGAAGGGGAGGTCGGCGGACATGTGGTCAGCGTGCTGCGGGCGGGGCTTTGCCCGGTGCCCAGCGGAGAGCTGCTGGTGGGCGACCCGTTTGGCGGGCTGCAAAACCGCGGCGAGCTGCCCTATTTTGTCACAGCGCCGGTCGGCGACTATCCGCTGGAGCTGTCGGTGGCGCAGACAGACGATGGCCGCCCGGTCTACGCCGCGGCCCGGCTGCGCTTTAACTACCGCCGGGCGGTTTCGTTTGAGCAGGCGCTGACCGGTAAGGAGGATCTGGGCAGCTTTGACGGCGGCTACTACGGCTTCTGGGCGGACAGCGGCTGGGCGTGCCTGTGCGACGAAAAGGCCCACCGCGCCTTCTGCGACTTTGCGCAGAGCTGGCAGGAGCGCAACCCGCAGGGGAATCTGTACGCCGATTATTTTGCCCCGCTGCTCTCCCAAAATGCGCGCCGCTTCCCGCAGCATCAGCCCCCGGAGGGCGGCTGGCTTAACTGGCCCATTCCGGGCAGCAGGCAGCGGGCGGTGCTGTTCCGCACCGGCTGGGGGGAAGGAAACTACCCGGCCTTCTGGGGCCTGGACGAGGAGGGCCGCATCTGCCAGCTGGTGGTCTGGATGATTGATCTGGAGCATCAGGAACAGCAGGAGGAAGCCTTCCCGTGGGAGGAGGACTTTCAGCGGCTGCAGGACGCGCTGGTATGGGACGGCGAGCAGTACCAGGGTACCGTTTGCCTGCAGGAATGGGAAGGCTATTTTCAAAGGCAGGAGCCGTACCCGCTGCTGGTGCGGGTCGGGGAGCTGACCGACCTGCAGGTGGTGCAGGGTTGCCGGGCCTTTCTGGAGCGGCAGTACCAGATTCTGGACGTGATGATGACGGCGCTGACCGACCGTTACCCGCTGATGCAGCTGGAGTACGGGCACCTGATGTCCGAGAACGCCCCGGAGATGCCCAACATTCTGGACAAAAACGATTTTGCAGAGCTGCTCTATCCCCAAAGGCTGATTCTGGACCTGGAGAAGGGCTGCGTCCTCGCGGCATTCGACTGCACATGGGACCTGGAAAAGGGCTTTGGCATTGTGGTGCGCGGGGAGGAGGTCCTGCAGATGGACACAGCGGAAATCGTGCCGGAGTGGGAGCCTTTTGAGCGGGAGGAACCCCTGCAGGGCGAACAGGACAGCGCAGAGCAGGACGAGCAGGAGCAAGAAGGACAATCTTCACAAACCGCAGCGGAAGAGACAGCAGGAGGCGAGCAATGATGAAGGACCAAGGATGGAAAAAAACAATCGGCAATCTGCACCGGTCGGCGGCGGCGTTCATCAAATGGGTGATGCTGGGTTCGGCGGTCGGCAGCATTGTGGGCGTGATGGGGGTGCTGTTCCACTTTTCGGTGGAGTGGGCCACCGAGATGCGCCAGCAGCATAGCTGGCTGCTCTTTCTGCTGCCGCTGGGCGGCGTTGCCATCGCGCTGCTGTACAGGCAGACCGGCATGGAGAAGGACATGGGCACCAACACCATTCTGGAGGCGGTGCGGGGAGAGCACCCGCTGCGGCTGCGCACCGCGCCGCTGATCTTTGTCAGTACGGTCATCACCCACCTGTTCGGCGGCTCGTCCGGCAGGGAAGGCGCGGCGCTGCAGATCGGCGGCAGCATGGGCGCGCGGCTGGCTGACTGGATCAACCTGGACCAGAAGGAGCACCAGATGATGATTATGTGCGGCATGAGCAGCTGCTTTGCGGCGCTGTTCGGCACCCCGCTCACCGCCACCATCTTTGCCATCGAGGTCATCAGCGTCGGCGAGATGTACTATGCGGCGCTGCTGCCCTGCATTACTGGGGCGCTGATCGGCTATGGGCTGGCGGCTGTCTTTCACATCCCGCCGACCGCCTTCGCGATCAGCGGGGTGCCGCACCTGGGCCTTGCCTCGGTGGGGCAGGTCATCCTGCTGTCCATCCTGTGCGCGCTGCTCAGCATTATTTTCTGCTGGGCGATGCACGCGGCCAGCAAGGCCTACGCCAAAGTTTTCCCAAACCGCCTGCTGCGCGCAGCGTGCGGAGGCCTGATTGTGGTCGCCTTGAGCCTGCTGATCGGGACAAGCGACTTTAACGGCGCAGGCATGCAGGTCATCCAGCGGGCGATGCAGGGGGAGGCGGACTGGTACGCCTTTTTGTTCAAACTCCTGCTGACCGCCCTGACGCTGGGCGCCGGCTTTAAGGGCGGCGAGATTGTCCCCACCTTCTTTGTGGGCGCCACCTTTGGCTGCGTGGTTGGTCCATTGCTGGGGATGGACCCGTCCTTTGCGGCGGCGGTGGGGCTGGTGGCGCTGTTCTGCGGCGTCATCAACTGTCCAGTTGCCTCCTTTACCCTGAGCGTCGAGCTGTTCGGCGGGGAAGGGGTCATCTTCTTTGGCATCGCCAGCGTCATCGGCTACATGCTCTCCGGCTACAGCGGACTGTACCACGGGCAGAAGATCATCTACTCCAAGCTCGAGCCGCAGATGATCGACGTCCACTGCGATTAGCCTTGCCGCTGCACGCATTTTTCCCACCGCCGGGGAATACAGTGTACCAATCAGAATCCGGGAGGGGAAGGGTATGCTGTGCCGCATCAACGATTTTAAATACAAGGACGTCGTCAACGCCGGGGACGGGGTGAGGCTCGGCTATGTCGGGGATGTGGAGCTGGACACCGAAAGCGCCGCCCTCACCGCCATCGTCATCCGCGGGCGGTACCGGCTGTTCGGGCTGCTGGGGCGGGAGGAGGACACCGTCATCCCCTGGGAGGACATCCAGGTCATCGGCGAGGACACCATCCTGGTGCGCTGCCCCGCCATCAAAAAAAGCGCCCGGCGGCGCAAGCGGTAAATTTTGTCTGAGCTCACCAAAAAGCCTCCACCGAAGCCCGCGCGAGCGGGCAGAACGCAAAAAAATGGCTTCAGCTCCCGCAAATATGCGCAAAACCGCTTGCTTTTTTGCAAAGGCTTTGGTATAATAACCGGGAGCGGCAAAAAGGAAGGCGAAAAAGTCTCCTTTTCCGTATCTTAACAACGCACGTTTCGGATTGACCGGATGGTGCCGATTACAGGGGAACTTTCCCCGGGGCAGGGAGCCTTGCCGGCCCATTGGCGGGCTCCTTCGGAATTCCGGTAAAGCGTCCGAGACGGAGGTTTAACCTTAAGGAGGATTTTAACATGGGCGTAGTATCTATGAAACAGCTGCTGGAAGCAGGCGTACACTTTGGCCACCAGACCCGCAGATGGAACCCGAAGATGGCAAGATACATCTTCACCGAAAGAAACGGTATCTACATCATCGACCTGCAGAAGACCGTTAAAAAGCTGGAAGAAGCTTACATGTTTGTCCGCGATGTAGCGGCTAACGGCGACAGCGTTCTGTTTGTCGGAACCAAGAAACAGGCCGGCGAGTCCATCAAGGAAGAGGCTGAGCGCGCTGGTGCGCACTATGTCAACGCAAGATGGCTGGGCGGTATGCTCACCAACTTCAAGACCATCCGTCAGAGAATCCAGAGACTGGAGCAGCTGCGCAAGATGCAGGAGGATGGCACCTTTGACCGTCTGCCAAAGAAGGAAGTCGGCAAGCTGGAGCTGGAAATCGAGAAACTGGAAAAATATCTGGGCGGTATCAAGACCATGAACAAGCTGCCGGGCGCGCTGTTCATCGTTGACCCAAGAAAAGAGAGAATTGCTGTAGCGGAAGCCAAAAAGCTGGGCATTCCGATCGTTGCAATCGTCGATACCAACTGCGATCCGGACGAGATCGACTACGTGATCCCGGGCAACGACGACGCAATCCGCGCTGTTAAGCTGATTGCCAGCACCATGGCTGACGCAATCATCGAAGGCAGACAGGGCGCTCAGAGCGCTGAGGATGTCGAAGAGGAAGAAGCAGCTGCTGAATAATTCCGAACGTCGGACCAGGAAAAGGGAACGGTTCCGACGGGGATTCCTGCCGGGAGTGTCCGGCAGGGATTTCTGTCGGGGCCTTTTTTAAAGAAATAGAGCACATCGAAATTTCAGTTTGGAGGAATGTAACATGGCATTTACAGCTCAGGACGTAAAAACACTGCGTGAAATCACTGGCTGCGGCATGATGGACTGCAAAAAGGCGCTGGCCGAGGCTGACGGCAATCAGGAAAAAGCAATCGAACTGCTGCGTGAAAAGGGCCTGGCAGCTGCTGCCAAAAAGGCTGGCCGCATCGCCGCTGAGGGTATCGTTAAAGCATATGTAGACAATGAAAAGAAGGTTGGCGTTGTTATCGAAGTAAACGCTGAGACCGACTTCGTTGCGAAAAACGCGGACTTCCAGGCGTTTGTTGACACCTGCGCAAAGACCGTTGTTGAGCAGAATCCTGCCGACGTAGAGGCTCTGAACAGCTGCAAGGCTGAGGGCAGCGAGATGACCATCGCTGAGCTGACCACCGAGAAGATTCAGACCATCGGCGAAAACATCAAGATCAGACGCTTCACCCGTTACGAGGGCGACGTTGCAACCTACATCCATGCAGGCGGCAACATCGGCGTTATGGTAAAATTTGACACCGACGTTGCGGACAAAGAAGGCTTCGAGGAGTACGGCAAGGACGTAGCAATGCAGATTGCTGCTGCTAACCCGGGTTATCTCAACGAGGCTGACGTTCCGGCAGAGGTTCTGGAGAAGGAAAAAGAGATCCTCAAGGTTCAGGCCATCAACGAAGGCAAGCCGGAAGCAATCGCCGAGAAGATGGTTCAGGGCAGAATCAAGAAATTCTACAAAGAGAATTGCCTGATCGATCAGGAGTTCATCAAAGACGGCGACCAGACCATCAAATCTTACACCGAAGCCAAAGCCAAAGAGCTGGGCGGCAAGATTGAGATCGTCTCCTTCGTACGTTACGAGAAGGGCGAGGGCCTGGAGAAAAAGGTCGACGACTTTGCAAGCGAAGTTGCCAGCATGGTAAAATAAGAGCGGGTGCCGCTTTTTGAGGGAGGGTACAAGGTGATGCTTGTACCCTCTTTTTTTGCCCCTTTGCTTCGCCCCTTTTTTCACAAAAAAGGGCGGCAGGATTCGAACAAACTGGGAAAAAGAAAAATAGGGGCTTTACATCATGCCCGACTTACGGTAAAATAGGAGATAGTAAAATCTGGGATCGAATGGTCCGGGCAGAAAAAAGATTGGGAGTGAAAATTTATGTATAAGCGTGTGCTTATCAAGCTCAGCGGAGAAGCGCTTGCGGGCGACAAAAAAACCGGCCTGGATGACAGCACGCTGCAGTCCATCTGCGCCAGCATCAAAAAGATCTATGATCTGGGAACCGAGATTGCCATTGTGGTCGGCGGCGGCAACTTCTGGAGAGGCCGCAGCAGCGGCAACATGGACCGCACCCGCGCAGACCATATCGGCATGCTTGCCACCGCGATGAACGCGCTGGCGCTGGCCGACGCCCTGGAGCGGGTCGGCTGCGATGTGCGTGTGCAGACAGCCATCTCCATGCAGCAGGTGGCGGAGCCTTATATCCGCAACCGCGCGGTGCGTCATCTGCAGAAAAACAGGGTGGTCATCTTCGGCTGCGGAACTGGCAACCCGTTCTTCTCCACCGATACTGCCGCCTCGCTGCGCGCAGCGGAAATTGACGCGCAGGTCATCCTGAAAGCGACGATGGTCGACGGCGTCTATGACAGCGACCCGCACAAAAACCCCAACGCCAAACGCTACAGCACCATCTCCTTCGACCAGATCCTTTCCGAGCAGCTGGGCGTTATGGACATGACCGCCGCTTCGATGTGCCGCGACAATCATATCCCGGTCCTGGTGTTCAGCCTGGAGGACCCGGACAACATTGTCCGCGCGGTCAAGCAGGAAGATATCGGCACGCTTGTAAAATAATCAGAGGATCTTAAAATTTTCAGCTGAGTTTCCTTGGCAGAATGGAGGCAATTATGAAAGCACAGTATAAAGAGATTGAAGAGAAGATGAATAAGACGCTGGATGCGCTGTACCGTGAGTTCGGCACCATCCGCGCAGGCAAGGCATCTCCATCCGTTTTGGACCGTGTGACCGTCGACTACTACGGCGCGGCGACCCCTATCCAGCAGCTGGCTACCATCTCCACTCCCGACCCCAGAACCCTGATGATCCAGCCGTGGGATAAATCTACCCTCAAGCTCATCAACAAGGCAATCCAGGCCTCGGATGTCGGCATCAACCCGACCGACGACGGCTCGGTAATCCGCCTGGTATTCCCGGCTCCAACCGAGGAGCGCCGCAAGGAACTGTGCAAGCAGGTTTCCAAAGAAGGCGAATCCTCCAAGGTAGCGATCCGCAACATCCGCCGCGACGCAGTTGACAAGCTCAAAGCGCAGAAAAAGGCCAACGAGCTTTCGGAAGACGATCTGAAGGATGCGGAAAAGGATGTCCAGGAACTGACCGACAAGTATGTCAAGCTGATCGACAAAGCAGTCAAGGAAAAAGAGCAGGAAGTTATGTCGCTGTAGGATTTTTCTTCCTTTGTCATCACAAGGCATCGCAAATGCACAGCGCCAGGCATCGCCATGCGGTGCCTGGCTTTTTGGAAGAATAGGAGAAAACCGGAATGGAGAATACAAATCCCCGGCGCGCCGACCTGCCGCAGCACATCGGCATCATCATGGACGGCAATGGGCGCTGGGCCAAAAAACGCGCCCTTCCGCGCAAATATGGACACCGGGAGGGGGCCAAGACCTTCCGCAGGATTGTGGAATACTGCGACAAAATCGGTCTGCAGTATCTGACCGTCTACGCCTTTTCCACCGAAAACTGGAAGCGCCCCAAGGACGAGGTGGACGCCATCATGGAGCTGCTGGAGCAGTATGTCGATGAGGCGTTTGCACACAAGGAGGAAAACCAGAATGTGCGCACCCGCTTTGTCGGGGATCTCAGCGCGCTCAACCCGACCCTGCAGCAGAAGCTGGAACGCATCCAGAAGCTGGGGGAGGACAGAACCGGCCTGATGGTCGATGTGGCCTTCAACTATGGCGGCCGCAACGAGATTGCGCACGCGGCCCGCAGTATCGCGCAGCAGGTGAAGGAAGGAAAGCTGACGCCGGAGCAGATCACCGAGCAGACGGTGGAGCAGAACCTGTATACCGCCGGAGTGCCCGATCCGGATCTGATCATCCGCCCAAGCGGGGAGCAGAGATTGTCCAATTTTCTGATCTGGCAGTCGGCCTATTCCGAGTATGTCTTTATGGATGTGCTGTGGCCGGACTTTACCCCGGAGCATCTGGAACAGGCAATCGCGGCTTTCCATCAGCGGCAGAGACGCTTTGGTGGAATCTGATCCGCTGTTCCCCAAAAGAATATCTTGCTTCTGCAGGGCATATCCTGTGGAGGGGAGAATCCCAGTCATTCATTTGGATGAATCAGAGAACGGAGAGGTTTTTGTGAAAACACGCATCATTTCTGCTTTGGTGGGAATTGTTCTGCTGGCTGTCGTGCTCAGTTTCTTTCAGACAATTGTCCTGAATGTGGCGATCATGGTCATCATCCTGATGGCGATGTACGAGTTTTTGACAGCGACCAAAATCAGCCACAATAAGCTGCTTTCGGCGGTGGCCTTTGTGGTTGCGGCGGCTTTTCCCTATATCAGGCTGCAAAGGGAGCTGGATCTGCTGCCGCTGTTTTTGCTGCCCTATATTGCGCTGCTGTTTTTGATCCTGCTGCGCACCCACCAGGATACCCGCGTGGAGGATATCGCGCTGGTGTTTATGATGAGCATCGGGATTCCGCTGTCGCTTTCTTCGGCGATCTATCTGCGGGACAACAACGGCTACACCTTGGGGCTTTATTACCTACTGCTGGCGCTGTTCTGCGCCTGGTTCAGCGACACCGGAGCCTACTTTACCGGGCGGGCCTTCGGCAAGCACAAGCTGTGCCCTCTGGTCAGCCCGCACAAGACGGTGGAGGGCATGATCGGAGGGCTTGTCACCTGCGTGGTGCTCAACGTCCTGGCGACACTGGGTTTTGAGCGGGGCTGCGCCCAGCTTGGCATTGCGGTGCAGGTCGATATGGTGCGGCTGCTGCTGATTTCGCTGCTGGCCTCGCTGATCAGCGTGCTGGGCGATTTGAGCTTCTCGATGATTAAGCGGCAGTTTGACATCAAGGACTTTGGCAACATCATGCCGGGGCATGGAGGGGTGCTGGACCGCTTTGACAGCGTGCTGTTCACCCTGCCGTTTATCTATGCGACAACGCTCTGCTTCCCAATCTGCACATTGGGATAGTGTTGAACAAAGAGGGCAAATGATACAAATGAAGGAGGGCGCTTGCAGGCAGGCGCCTTTTTTCTGGAGAGAAAACGAGGGAGAGGGAAGATTTTCTTCAAAAAAAGTTGCCTAAAGGGCACTTTTGAGAGAAATATTAATACTATCGTAAAAAAGACGTGGTATACTATTCCCGACATCTTGATTGAAACGAAAAAGAGGGATGACATTGGAGAAAACCGTTTCGATTTTAGGCTCGACCGGCTCGATTGGAACCCAGAGCCTGACCGTCTGTCAAAAGCAGGGCTACCCGGTCTATGCGCTGACGGCGCACAGCAACTGGAAGCTGCTGGAGCAGCAGATCCGGCAGTACCGTCCCCGCTATGCGGTCTTGACCGACCCACAGGCGGCAAAGGAGCTCAAAGACCGGGTGCAGGACACCGGCACCGAGGTGCTGAGCGGGATGGAGGGGGTGCTGCAGATTGCGGCGGACCCGCAGCAGGACACGGTTCTCAACGCGATGATGGGCGTGGCGGGGTTGCTGCCGACGGTGACGGCCATCGAGGCGGGCAACAACGTCGCCCTGGCCAATAAAGAGACGCTGGTGGCCGGCGGCAAGCTGGTGATGGGGCTGGCAAAGCAGAAGGGCATCCGCCTGACCCCCATCGACAGCGAGCACTCCGCCATCTTCCAGTGCCTGCAGGGCAACGAGGCAAAGAGTGTCAAGCGGCTGATTATCACCGCTTCCGGCGGGCCGTTTTACGGCAAAACCCGCGAGGAACTGCGCGGCATCAAAAAGGAGCAGGCGCTCAAACACCCGAACTGGAGCATGGGCGCCAAGATCACCATCGATTCCTCCACCCTGATGAACAAGGGGCTGGAATTTATCGAAGCGATGTGGCTGTTCTCGATGCCGCCGGAAAAGATCGACATCGTGGTGCACCCGCAGAGCATCATCCACTCGATGGTGGAGTATGTGGACGGCTCGGTGATGGCCCAGATGGGCGCGCCGGACATGATGATCCCGATTCAGTACGCGCTGACCTGGCCGCACCGGTATGAATCCCCGGCCAGGACGCTCGACCTGCTGAGCTGCGGCCCGCTGACCTTTTCGCAGCCGGACACCGGGACCTTCACCTGCCTTGCCAGCTGCATCGAGGCAGCAAAGCGCGGCGGCCTGTACCCCTGCGTGGTCAACGGTGCCAACGAGGAGGCGGTGTCGCTGTTCTTGCAGGATAAAATTGGGTATCTCGACCTGTTTGACGCGGTGGAGGCGGCGCTGGATCACTTTGATCTGGGCGACTACACCAGCGTGGAGGAGGTTTTGGAGGCGGACCGGAAGGCCCGCGCTTTCGTCCGGGAGCGGTACGGAAAATAAATCCGCAATTCGATAGAGGACAGGAGGAATTGGATGAACCTGTTTGTGACGATCCTGTTGGCAATCCTGATCTTCGGGGTGATTATCATCATCCACGAGCTGGGACACTTTCTGACAGCCAAGGCGGTGGGCATCGCCGTGCCGGAATTTTCCATCGGCATGGGCCCAAAGCTGCTGCAGTGGGAGAAGGGGGAGACCAAGTACACCCTGCGCCTGCTGCCCATCGGCGGCTATGTGGCGATGGAGGGTGAGGACGAGGAGAGCGACAACGAGCGCGCCTTCTGCAACAAAAAGCCGCTGCAGAAGATTCTGGTGGTGGCCGCGGGCGCGACCATGAACCTGATCCTCGGCTTCCTTATCATGCTGGCGATTGTCTGCTCCCGTCCGGTGGTTTCCAGCACCCAGATAAGCTACTTTGACCCGTCGGCTTTGAGCAGCGAAAAGCTGCAGCTGGGCGACGAGATTTTGGAGATCAACGGCTACAGGACCAACACCGCCAACGACCTGGTCTACGCCTTTGTGGACGTGGGCGCCGACCCGGTGCAGATGAAGGTGCGCCGGGACGGAGAGGTCATCGAGTTGAGCGACGTGCCGTTTGCCTATGAGGAGATCGAGGGCCAGACCATCGTCAAGCTGGACTTTAAGGTGCAGGGCTTGGAAAAGACGCCGCTGCGGGTGCTGGAGGAATCCTGGCACATGACCACCGGCGTGGTCAAGCAGGTGTGGGTCTCCTTTGGCAAGCTGATTACCGGACAGTTTGAGATGAACCAGCTTTCCGGGCCGGTCGGCGTCACCCAGATGATCGGGGAGGTCGCCTCCACCCGCGACTATTCCAGCATCTTTTTGATGACGGCGTTCATCACCATCAACATCGGTGTTTTCAACCTGCTGCCGTTGCCGGCGCTGGACGGAGGAAGGCTGCTGTTTTTGGTGCTGGAACTGATCCGCGGCAAACCGGTCGCCCCCAAATACGAGGGCTATGTCCATGCGGCGGGCCTGTTTTTGCTGATGGGCCTGATGCTGGTGGTCACCTTTAACGACATCGTACGGCTGATCAGCGGCTAAGACAGCAAGCTAAGAAAGCCAACAATCAACAAGATAAAAGGAAGGAAAAACGATGGGAGAGCGAAAGAAAACCCGACAGATTCTGGTCGGCAAGGTGAAGATGGGCGGCGGCGCGCCGGTCACCATCCAGTCGATGCTCAACACGCCTGCAGAGGACTTTGCGGCAAGCGTCGAGCAGGCAAAGCGTCTGGAGGCGGCGGGCTGCGAGATCATCCGCGCGGCCATCCCCAATCTGCAGTCGGTGCCGCTGATCGAGCACCTCAAGAAGGCGGTCAGCGTGCCGATTGTGGCGGACATCCACTTCGACTACCGGCTGGCGCTGGAAGCGGTGGCGGCTGGTGTGGACAAGGTGCGCATCAACCCCGGCAACATCGGCGACGAGGACCGGGTGCGCCAGGTGGTGCAGTGCTGCAAGCAGCACAACGTCCCCATCCGCGTGGGGGTCAATTCCGGCAGCCTGGAAAAGCACATCCTGGCAAAGTACGGCCACCCCACCGCGCAGGCGATGGTGGACAGCGCGCTGTACCACGTCTCGCTGATTGAGAAGTACGACTACGACCAGATCGCCATCTCGATCAAATCCTCCAACGTGCAGACGATGATCGAGGCCTACCGCCTGGCCTCCCAGCAGTGCGACTACCCGCTGCACCTGGGCGTCACCGAGGCGGGCACGGCGCGCATGGGGCTGATTAAGTCCGCGGTCGGTATCGGTTCGCTTTTGTGCGACGGCATCGGCGACACCATCCGTGTCTCGCTCACCGACGACCCGGTCAACGAGGTCTACGCCGCGCGCGACATCCTGAAGTCGATCGGCCTGCGGCGCGACGGCATCACCTTTGTTTCCTGCCCCACCTGTGGGCGCACCAGGATCGATCTGATCGGTCTGGCCCGGCAGGTGGAGGAGCGGCTGAAGGACTGCAGGCTGCCGCTGACCGTGGCGGTGATGGGCTGCGCGGTCAACGGCCCGGGGGAGGCGCGCGAGGCCGACATCGGCATCGCCGGCGGAGACGGCTGCGCTATCCTCTTTAAAAAGGGAGAAATCATTCGCAAGATTCCCGAGGACAGGGTTGTGGAGGAGCTTGCGGCTGAAATAGAACAAATGGAATTACATAAGGAAGGTTAAAAACAATGGCTCAGAAAAAAACAAACAGCAAAAAACCGCTCATCATCCTGTGCGTGGTCGTCATCGTGGCCGTGCTGGCCTTTTTGATCTACGACGAGGTGCAGAGCAGCAACTATCTCAACCAGCTCAATGAGGCGATCAGCAATACCGCCGCCCTGGAATCGGGCAGCGCCGTCGGCCACAGCTACCTGTATGCGGAGGGTGCGGACCGCGAGAGCGGCAGCTCCGAGACAAGACACGCCATCTATCTGCGCGGCGATGACGGCATCACCTTCCAGGAGAGCGCCGGCAACGAGGACGGCAGCGAGCTGACCTCCAACTTCTATATCCGTCCGGGCGAATATTTCTACCTGGACACCGAAAACGACCAGTGGGTCCGCACCGACCTGCAGGAGGGCCTGGACGTGCGCCCGTACAGCTTGTCGGCGGCGACCAGCTCGGTTTCTTCCTCCCAGATTCGCAGAATCCACAAGACCACCGTTGACGGCAAGGACGCCTTCGAGGTCATCTACAACCGTCAGTGGCTGATGAGCAGCTACCAGGGACAGAGCACCGATGAGCCGCTGACCGGCTCGGTCATCTACATCCTGGCCACCGACGGCGACACCACCTATGTGGAGGAGACCCGCCAGACGCTGAATGTCCGCGTCACCGACAGCGACGGCAACACCAGCACCCAGATCAGCGAGGACATCAACCAGCTGATCAACGGCACCACCGAGGATGGCGGCGACGTGCAGCAGGCGCTCGACGATTTCTTTGCCCAGAATATCGAGGGCAACTACATCGAGTCCACCGACCTTGAAACCGAGACCGACACCGCCACCAAGTCGGGCGAGGAGACTACCATCGGTTCCTCCGGAGAGGAGACCACCGTCGGCTCCTCCGATGAAAACAGCGCAGAATAATCACACAGATAGCAGGCTGACCCGCGTTTTGCAGCGTGGGTCAGCTTTGCGGCGTCTTTGCATCGGTTTTGGCAGGGGCGCATTGGGAAAGGAGAGCAGAGGGTGAATCGTTTTGAGGACATCTTTCGCCCGTTTTTGCAGGGAAATGTGGCGCGGGAACTGCTGCGGGCGCCGATTCAGCACATCGACGCCCAGCGGGAGCGGCGGCAGATCACCGTCGAGCTGTGTCCGGAGCAGCGCATCCCCCAGAAGGAAATTCACCGTGTAGAACAACAGATCATGGAGAAGGCAAACCTGGCCCTGTTCGAGATCATGACCCGTTACCGGCCGGAGCTGTTCTGCTGCGAGTCGATGGAGGACATCCTGCACGAGCTGCGCAAGCGGGGCTACCCGGCCAACGGCATCTTCGAGGGCAGCCAGCAAAAGCTGGAAGGGGACAGGCTGACCATCAGCCTGCAGCACGGCGGCTACAACCTGATTAAGGAGAGCGGCTGCGACCAGGCCATCCGCCGCGCCATCTCGGAGCGGTACGGCATGGCGGTGGACGTCCAGTTTGACGGGGTGCTCTCGCTGGAGGAGAGCGACCCTGCCTACAAGGAGATCATCGGCAAGCCATCGCTTACCCCGGAGATGAAGGCTGCGCTGGAGCGTCCCAGCAACGCGCCAAAGCCCTCGGCCTCGCGGGGAGAAGCGGGCGGCAAAGCGGGAGACAAACCCTCCAAGCCGGGCAGGCTGCTGTTTGACTGCGAGGACCTGCCCTTTGTGCCGGACAGCGGCGTGCTGATTCTGGGCAAGCCGATCAAGGAAAAACCGGTCCCGCTCAAAGAGGTCACCGCCGAGACGGGGCTTACCACCGTCTGGGGAGACATCGTCCGCAAGGAGTCGGTCACCTCCAAGGACGGCAAGTGGGAGATCTATTCCATCGACATCACCGACTACACCAGCTCCAACACGCTGAAAATTATCCAGTCCTCCAGCAAGAAGGAGGCCATCGAGGAGCTCAAGGAAGGCGACACCCTGGTGGTGCGCGGCGACGCCTCCTACGACAAGTATGAGCACGACGTCACCATCCGGCCGCTGGCGGTGATGCTGGTGCAGAAATTGCTCAAGACCGACGACGCTCCGGTCAAGCGGGTGGAGCTGCACCTGCACTCCAACATGTCCACCATGGACGGCATGAACGGCTCGGCGGACCTGGCAAAACTGGCCCACCGCTGGGGCCACCGCGCCATGGCCATCACCGACCACGGCGTGGTGCAGGGCTTCCCGGACGCGATGTACGCAAGCGAGGGCTGGAAGGACTTCCGCATGATCTATGGCCTGGAGGCCTACTTTGTCAACGACATGGTCGGCGCGGTCAAGGGCGAGGAAAGCCAGAGCTTTGACGGGGAGTTTGTCGTCTTTGACCTGGAGACCACCGGCCTGTCGGCGGGCAGCGACCGCATCACCGAGATCGGTGCGGTGAAGGTGAGGGGCGGGGAGATTGTCGATGTCTTTAACATCTTTGTCAACCCCGGCCGCCACATCCCGGAGAAGATCACCCAGCTGACCAGCATCACCGATGCGATGGTCAAGGACGCCCCCGATGAGGCCGAAGCGCTCAAGCTCTGGGAGCAGTTCTGCCCGCCGGACGCCGTGCTGGTGGCGCACAACGCAGACTTTGACTGCTCGTTTATGAGCGCGGCCTATGCGCGGCAGCAAAAGCCGTTCCGCAACACCTACATCGACACGGTCACCATCTCCCGGTCGCTGTATAAGGAGCTGAAGAACCACAAGCTGGACACGGTGGCCGAACACCTGAAGGTGGGCGAGTTCCACCACCACCGCGCCTGCGACGATGCCGAGACGCTGGCTAAAATCTTCATCCATATGATGCAGGATATGCGGGAGAGAAACCACATCGACTGCATCGAGAAGATCAACACTTCGCTCGTTGGCGCAGACCCGCGGCAGCTCAAATCGCATCATCTCATCCTGCTGGTCAAAAACCAGATGGGGCTCAAAAACCTCTACCAGCTGGTGTCGATGTCCCACCTCAAATACTTTAAAAAGCACCCGCTCATCCCCAAGAGCGAGCTGATCAAGCACCGGGAAGGGCTGCTGGTCGGCAGCGCCTGCGAGGCGGGCGAGCTGTTCCGCGCCATTGTGGCGGGCAAGAGCTGGCAGGAGCTTACCCGCATCGCCAGCTTCTACGACTATCTGGAGGTGCAGCCGATCGGCAACAACGCCTTCATGATGAAAAATGGCACCGTCAAGACGACCGCCGAGCTGCAGGATTTCAACAGGACGGTCATCAAGCTGGGCGACAAGCTCGGCATCCCGGTGGTGGCGACCGGCGACGTCCACTTTATGAACAAGGACGACGCCATCTTCCGCGCCATTTTGATGGCAGGGCAGGGCTTTAAGGATGCGGACGACCAGCCCCCGCTTTACTTCCACACCACCCAGGAGATGCTGGACGAATTTTCCTACCTGCCGCCGGAGAAGGCCTATGAGATTGTGGTCACCAACACCAACCTCATCGCCGACATGATCGAGGAGGTGCGCCCCTTCCCGAACGGCACCTACACCCCGACCATCGACGGGGCGGAGGAGGACCTCAAGCAGCGCGTCTGGCAGCGGGCAAAGGACTGGTACGAGTTTGAGGGCAAGATTCCCGACGTCGTCTCCAAGCGTCTGAGCAAGGAGCTGGACTCGATCATCCACAACGGCTTTGCGGTGCTGTATGTCATCGCGCAGAAGCTGGTCTCCAAGTCCGAGTCGGACGGCTATCTGGTCGGCTCGCGCGGCTCGGTTGGCTCCTCCTTTGTCGCCATCATGGCGGGCATCTCGGAGGTAAACCCGTTGCCGCCGCACTACCGCTGCCCCAAGTGCAACCACACCATCTTTTTCACCGACGGCTCGGTCGGCTCCGGCTTTGACCTGCCGCCCAAAAACTGCGAGCACTGCGGCACGCCCTACCTGCGCGACGGGCACGACATCCCGTTCGAGACCTTTTTGGGCTTCCACGGGGACAAGTCGCCGGATATCGACCTGAACTTCTCCGGCGAATACCAGTCCAAGGCCCACAAATACACCGAGGAACTGTTCGGCGCGGGCCACGTCTTTAAGGCGGGCACCACCGGCGCACTGGCCGACAAGACCGCCTACGGCTACGTCAAAAACTACCTCAACGAGCGCGGCATGACTTTACATAAGGCGGAGGAAAACCGCCTCTCCAAGGGCTGCACCGGCGTCAAGCGCTCGACCGGACAGCACCCGGGCGGCATGGTCGTCGTGCCAAACGACTATGAGGTGTTCGACTTCACCCCCATCCAGCACCCGGCGGACGACGTCAACTCGGACATCATCACCACCCACTTCGACTTTAACTCGCTGCACGACACCATTCTCAAGCTCGACATTCTCGGACACGATGTGCCGACCCTCTACAAGTATATGGAGGACCTGACCGGCACCAAGGTCACCGACGCGGACACCTCCGACGAGCTGATCTATAAGCTGTTCACCTCCCCTCAGGTGCTGGGCGTCACCGCCGAGGAGATCGAGTGCGAGACCGGCACCCTTGCCATCCCGGAGATGGGCACGCCGTTTGTGCGGCAGATGCTGCTCGACTGTAAGCCGAAAAACTTCTCCGACCTGCTGCAGATTTCCGGCCTTTCCCACGGCACCGACGTGTGGCTGGGCAACGCGCAGGACCTGATTAAAAGCGGCACCTGCGACATCAGCCAGGTTATCGGTACCCGAGACAGCATTATGCTGTACCTGATCTACCATGGGCTGGACCCGTCGATGTCCTTTAAGATTATGGAGATTGTGCGCAAGGGCAAGGCGACCAAACAGCTCACCGAGGAGCACGTCAAGGCGATGAAGGAGCACGACGTGCCGCAGTGGTACATCGACTCCTGCTTTAAGATCAAGTACATGTTCCCCAAGGCGCACGCGGCGGCCTATGTCATCGCGGCCATCCGGCTGTGCTGGTACAAGCTGCACTACCCGCTGGCCTTTTACGCGGCGCACTTCACGGTGCGGGGCGAGGACTTTGACGCGGCCACCGTCATTCAGGGCAAGGAGATGGTCAAGCTGCGGATGAAGGAGCTGCGCTCCAAGGGCCTGGACGCCACCGACAAGGAGAAAAAGACCGCCGAGTGCCTGCATATCGCGCTGGAGGCGCTGTGCCGGGGCGTCGAGTTTTTGCCCATCGACCTGTACCGTTCCCACGCGACCAAGTATCAGATCGAGGACGGCAAGATTCGCCTGCCGTTCTGTTCGCTCAAGGGCTGCGGCGACGCGGCGGCGAACAGCCTGTACGAGGCTGCCCAGCAGGGGGAATTTATCTCGATGGACGAGATTGTTTCCCGCTCGGGGGTTTCGCGGACGATTGTGGAGAATCTCAAGGAGTTTGGCGCGCTGGGGGACCTGCCGGAGTCCAGCCAGATGACGTTGTTTTAGGAGGGGCTGCGGCCCCTTCACCCCGGGAGGTTGTGCGGGGCTGGTAGCCCCTGCACCCACGATGCGGGCGCTCCGCCCCGCGCCCCGGGTGACTTTATGCGGGACGGTAGCCCCAGCACCCACCTTTTGGGCGCTCCGCTCCAAACCCCGGCCTACTTTCTCACGTAGAGAAAGTAGGCAAAGATACGCCAGGAACCTCCTGGTTCCTGGACCTCCGGCGAAGGGGGCCTCGCCCCCTTTGATCCCCCGGCTTCTGCCCTAGCGGTATTGGTGGAGGGGGTACAGGGTCTGCGGCATCCTCGGGGGAAGGCGCGGCAGAGCGGGCCGATTAGGGGGCAGTTCACATTACCGTCAATCGATGCTCCACAATTCAGTGCAACGAAGCCTTAAACTTCTTTCTCTACTACTATATATTATATAATCTCTTTTTATAGTAGTACCTTATTTTCGTTGCACTAAGCCTAAAAACGGCTTAACTAAGCCATTTCAGCTGCAACCAGGTCTGCAACCTGCCTGCAACCAACCTGCAACCAGCCTCTTTTTTTGGGTGCTGCGGCTTGTCCGACAATCAAAAAACATCTTCGAATATCTCCGAATCCGAGTCGCTTGCAGCGACTTGGTTGCACTTTCGTTGCTACTATCCCCTTCATCTATACCCCGAATCGCCCTAAAAGTTGCACCCAAACGTGCAACCAAAACCCTGCCGAGCCACGGATTAACAGCAAAAAATTTTCCCTGCAGAAACGAGGGGAGAAATAAAGACCGATTCGCCCAAAATCTCAAAGTGGCAAATCGGTCTTTTTCTGTGGTAGAAACCCTTTCTGGGGGGAGCAGCAAGCGCATACATGCGCGCTGCTGGGGGGATGATAATGCCCCCCAAGGGGAGTACCCAGAGGGGTGCCCCTCTAGGAGATTCTTTGGTGACTTTCTCATCGGGGAGAAAGTCACCCGGGGCACGGGGCTGGAAGCCCCGCCAAGGGGAGGAGTGCAGAGGACGGGGCGCAGCCCCTCCTCGCATCGGTGGTCGCAGGGGCTACCAGCCCCGCAAAAGCCCTCCGGGGGCCCCGCAGCCCCCAAAAATCTTAAAAAACCTCCTCCGCCAACGCAGTAAACGCCGGCATCGACCGCAGAATCTGCTCCTTGGAAACGCAGTAGGACAGCCGGAAATGCCCCGGCCCGGCAAAGGACGACCCCGGCACCAGCAGGATGTTGTGCTTCTTCGCCGCCTCGCAGAAGGCCTTCTCGTCGGCGATCGGGGACTTCGGGAACAGATAAAACGCTCCCTGCGGCTTGACGCAGGAGAAGCCGAGCTTGGTCAGATGGTTGTAGATCAGGTCGCGGTTCTCGCGGTAGATCTGGACGTCCACCTCGGCCCCCAGTGTGCGCGCGATGACCTTCTGGAACAGCGACGGCGCGTTGACAAAGCCCAGGATGCGGGTGGCCACATTCAGCGAGGAGAGGATGTCCTCGTAGTCGTCCATGCGGTTGTTGACCGCGATGTAGCCGATGCGCTCGCCCGGCAGCGAGAGCGATTTGCTGTAGGAATAGCCGATGAAGCCGTTGCGGAAAAAGTCCAGCACAAACGGCACCTGCGCCCCGTCATAGACAATCTCGCGGTACGGCTCGTCCGAGATGACATAGATGCTGCTGTTAAACTGCTGCTCCTTGTGGGCAAACAGCGCCGCCATCTCCGAGAGGGTTTCAGCTGAATAGATGACGCCGGTCGGATTGTTCGGGGTGTTGAGGATGACGGCTTTGGTCCTGGCGGTGATGGCCGCTTCCAGACGGTTTAAATCAGGCTGGAAGGTGTCCGGGTCGGTGCTGACCACCACCATCCTGCCGTCGTAGTTGGCGATGTAGTTGGCGTATTCGCTGAAGAAGGGGGCCAGCACAATCACCTCGTCGCCTGGGTTGAGCAGCGTCTTGAGGATGACGTTGAGCCCGCCCGCCGCGCCGCAGGTCATCACGATGTCCCGGCAGGAGAGTGCACAGCCGTGCTGGGCGTTCAGGTGCCCGGCGATCGCCCCACGCACCTCCTCATAGCCGGAATTGTTCATGTAGCCGTGCAGCTGCAGCGGGTTTTCCTCCTGGGCGATGTCGATGATGGCCTGACGAATCTGCTCCGGCGGTGCGACGCTGGGGTTGCCGATGCTGAAATCAAAGACATTTTCCGGGCCGTATATCTTGGCAAGGCGGTTGCCCTCCTCAAACATGGCGCGGATGACCGAGCTGTTTTGGACAAGGCTCTGCATTTTTTGCGAGATCATAAAGATTCCTCCTGACAGAAGATAGTTGCTGACAACAAATACTTTATCGCTTCAAATCGATAATCCTATTATACCGCGCCCGCCGCAGAATGCAAGGGGGTCAAGCTCTGATTTGATAGAGGTGAAAGCGCTCCTGCTTGCCCACCTGCTCGATCAGCTCCAGCCGCCGCAGCACCAGAATGAGGTAGGAGATGCTTCGAGCGTTCAGGCGGATGGATTTTTGCAGGTCGCCGCTGGTGAAGCGCTCGGGCAGGCCGTCCGGCAAAAACTGCAGCAGGTCGCGCGGCGTATGCAGCACGATTTCCCCCAGCATTGCCGAGGGGATCAGCTCCAGCCGCTGCGCGCCCTTTTTGTGCGCAGGCCCCCTGCCGTTGAGCAGGCGGTACTCCTCACACTCCAGCAGCGCGATGGTCACCGAGAATCCGGCGGGCCACAGCAGGTCCAGCACGCTGTACAGCTCCCGGAAGATGCCGTAGGCTGCCGTCTTTTTGGGGGAGCGGTTTCGGGCGACCGTCTCGCCGGTCTGTGGGTCCACCCACACCACCCACTTGACCGCAGCCGCAGGGTAGATGACCCGCACCGGGTAGTGCTGCAAAAAGAAGCCCAGCTTTTTGCGCATGCTGCCAAAGCCCTTGGTCTGGATCTCGGTGACGCCCTCCCGGTTGGCGATGTCCGCCACAAAGGGCCCGAGGTTGATCTCCTGCTCAGCGGGATTGGGGCAGTAGTAGTTCTTGAGGATGGCGTGCTGCGACTTTTCCGCAAGCGAGCCGATGCCGTGCTGCAGAAAGTTTCTTTCAAACACCTGCTCCCGGCAGGAGAGAAAGTCCTCCTGCCGCGCGGGCTGGATGAGCAAAGACATGGTTGACGGCCTCCTTTTTTCTGATACCAAAGAGTATAGCACAGCTTTGGCTGAAAAGCAAAAAGCGCCCTCATGGGCATCTTTGCCAAAAGAGATACCAAAGCGGGCCGGACAGCCCAAAGGCAGCGCCAGCGAGAGCGCATACCGAGTTGGTGGATTTCAATAAAAAAGCAAAAAAATGTTGGCCACAATGAAAGAAAGGCTTGCCTATTTTAGCAAAGAGCGGGATTTTTTCATCCCTAATTTTGTAAGAAAGATAAAAGAGCAGCTTTTTTCGGCTTTTTTTATGCAAGTATGCTGTGGCTTACAAAGCGGCGCGCAAATTTGCCGAAGGCTTTGTATAGGGTCCACAAGTTCAATTTTCACAAGTTTTTTCCACCAATACCGGGTGATTCTTGGCTTATTTGGTGACCTATCGAAAAAAATAATTGAAATTTCACAACTTTTCTGCGATTTTATATTGCATTTTGATTAAAAATTATGTACACTATAAATAACGAGGTAAACGGAGCCAATTGGAACATTGGCTAAACAGGATAGAAGAGGGGATATGTAATGTCTAACAGATTATTTCAAGGGATCGTTCATCAAATGCGGGACTCCATCGACCGTGTCATCGGCGTAGTGGACAGCTACGCGGTTACCATCTCCTGCAGCGACCTGACCAGAATCGGCGAAACCAACGAATATCTGGTGCTGGACCTCAACGAGAACACCGATATTTTTGTCCGCGACGGCTACACCTACAAGCCGTTCGGCACCAGGCCCAAGCCGGATTACGCGGTCTTTGTGGAGGGAACCGACGAGATCGCAGCCAAGTTCTGCAACATTCTGGCCATCTCCTTCGCCAGCATCAAGCAGTACTACGACGAAAAGTATGACCGCAACAACTTCATCAAAAACGTCATTCTGGAAAACATTCTGCCGGGCGATATCTATGTCAAGGCGCGCGAACTGCACTTTAACACCGACGTCAACCGCGTCGTCCTGCTCATCCGTGTCGTTTCGGCCAACGATATCTCCGCCTTCGACGTCATCCAGAACCTCTTCCCGGACAAGCAGAAGGACTTTGTCTTCAACATCAGCGAGAAGGACATTGTCCTGGTCAAGGAGATCAAGAGCGGTATCAACAGCAAGGATATCGAAAAGCTGGCCCGCTCGATTGTGGACACGCTGGGCAGCGAGTTCTACACCCGCGTCGTCGTCGGCATCGGCACCATCGTCTCCGGCGTCAAGGAGCTGTCCAAGTCCTTCAAGGAAGCCCAGGTTTCGCTGGAGGTCGGCAAGGTGTTCGACACCGAAAAGTCGATTGTCAGCTACAACAACCTCGGCATCGCCCGCCTGATCTACCAGCTGCCGACCACCCTGTGCGAGATGTTCCTCAAGGAGGTCTTTAAGAAGGGCTCGATCGACAGCCTCGACCACGAGACGCTGTTCACCATCCAGAAATTCTTTGAAAACAACCTGAACGTTTCGGAAACCTCCCGCAAGCTGTTCGTTCACCGAAACACCCTGGTCTACCGCCTGGAGAAGATCAAAAAGCTCACCGGCCTGGACCTGCGGGAGTTTGACCACGCCATCGTCTTCAAGGTTGCGCTGATGGTCAAGAAGTACCTGACTGCAAACCCGGTCAAATATTAACGGCAAAATTTGGCAAAATGTTACCCGGAGCCAAAAGCTCCGGGTATTTTTTGGCGTACAAAGAGATTTCCTGTAAATTTTTCCTGCAGATCCCTGCTATAAAATGTAAACTTTTTTTAATCTGTTGTGGGAATAAACAGGAAACGGTTGCGAGAAAAGGAAAAATGTATTATAATTGTGAATGTTGAACAGGAAAAAACTGTCGTCATTTGCATAAAAAGAAAGCGTGTGGTCCCCAAAAGGGGAGCGCACGAATGAAGATAAAAGGCGGTGTTCAGGTGATTGAGTTTACTAACGTCTCCAAGGTCTATGAAAATGGGACCCGGGCGCTGAGCAATGTCAGCCTGTCGGTGGACAAGGGAGAGTTTGTTTTTGTTGTTGGCCCGTCCGGTGCGGGCAAGAGTACCTTTATCAAGCTGATTTTGCGGGAGGAGACCCCCACCAAGGGAATCGTTAAGGTCAACGGCTACAACCTTAACAAGATCAAAAAGCGTCAGATCCCGCAGTTCCGGCGGTCGCTGGGCGTGGTGTTTCAGGATTTCCGCCTGATCCCGCAGATGACCGTCTATGACAATGTGGCGTTTGCCCTGCGGGTGACCAACGTGGCCAGCCGTTCCATCCGCCAGCGTGTGCCCTATGTGCTGGGCCTGGTGGGTCTTGCCGCCAAGGCGCGCAACTACCCTGACCAGCTCTCCGGCGGCGAGCAGCAGCGTGTGGCGCTTGCCCGCGCGCTGGTCAACAACCCTCCGCTGCTGATTGCGGACGAGCCGACCGGCAACATCGACCCGGAGCTTTCCTTTGAGATTGTGGAGCTGCTCAACGAGATCAACCGCTGCGGCACCACCGTCGTCATGGTCACCCACGAACATGAGCTGGTGTCCCGCTTCAACCGCCGGGTCATCACCATCAACCACGGCAACGTGGTCGGGGACGGCGGCATCGACGATTCGGACGAATGGAGGGACTTTTATGAAGGGTAGCAGCCTGGGCTATCTGCTCAAAACCGGCTTTAAAAATGTGTACATGAACCGGCTGATGTCCTTTGCATCGATCGGTGTTTTGGTCGCCTGCCTGATGCTGATCGGCAGCGCGGTGCTGCTTTCGCTCAACATGCAGGTCATCGTCGGCGCGGTGGAGGACGAAAACGAGATGGTCGCCTTTTTGGATATGGACCTTTCGGACTCCCAGATCCAGCAGATCGGCAACGAGATCAGCCAGATTCCGGAGATTGCAGATTCTTACTTCTACTCCTCCGAGGAGGCGTGGGAAGCGGAAAAGGAAAAGTGGGGCGCTGCCAGCGCGATGGTCGAGACCGACGTGGACGGCAACGATCTCGGTCCAATCCTCCCCGACGCCTACCGCATTAAATTAAAGGATGTCAACGAGTCCACTCTGCAGAGCGTGGAGGACCAGCTGCTGCAGATCGACGGAATCGACCCGGACATCCGCACCCCCAGCCAGGAAGCGACCATCCTTTCGGATATTGAGCGCGCCATCTCCACCATCGGCAGCGTCATCGTCATCATCCTGGCGATTGTCTCGGTGGTGATTATCGCCAACACCATCAAGATCACCATCTTCTCCCGCCGCAAGGAGATCGGCATCATGCGTCTGGTCGGCGCGACCAACACCTTCATCAAGATGCCGTTCATCATCGAGGGCATGCTGATCGGCCTGATTTCCGCGCTGATCGCCTTCGGACTGCTGTGGGTGCTGTACAACTACGCCACCCAGTTCATCATGACCAATCCTTCCTCCTGGCTGGAGGTCGCGATCGGCAACCTGATTAACTTTAAGGATATTGCTTATTACATGTTGGCGGGCTTTGCCATCGGCGGCGCAGGTTTGGGCGTCATCGGCAGCAACCTCTTTATCCGCCGCCACCTCAAGGTGTAATTTTATCGCTGTATACAGCATTGTTTTGGAAAGGAAGTGCGACGCTCCATGAACAATCAAAGGGAAAAACATCCTGTTCGTTGGCTGCTGGTTGCTCTGTTGGCGGCGCTGGTGCTGGCGATGCCTGCTTCAGCGAGCTGGGGGACCAGCGACGGCACAACCGACAGCACCGATACCGAACTGAGCACCGAAACCAGTACCCAGACGGGCGATTATGTCAGCGTGGAGGAATCGGAGGCGATTCGCCAGCAGGAGATTGCACAGGCCGAGCAGGAAAAAGCGGAGCGTGAGCAGCAGAAGCAGGCGTACCAGAATCAGATTTCCGACCTGCAGAGCGACCTGGATGCGCTCAAACAGGAGCAGGCTGCCCTGCAGGAAAAGCTGGACGGCGTGACCGACCAGCGCCAGCAGGCCGAGGCGGTCAAAGCCTCGCTGGATGCGGACCTGGACAATGTTTTAAACCAGATCAGCACCCTGAACCTCCAGATCAACGCGATGAACGAGTCGATCAAAATCACCGAGGAGGAAATTTCCGAATCCAAGAAGAATATAAATGAACAGATCAACCTGCTGCGCAAGCGCATCCAGACCTCCTATAAGGCTGGATACAGCAACGCGCTCTCGGTTGTGCTGGGCGCGGACAGCTACTATGACAGCCTGGTGCGCACCCGCGTCATCACCGAAATTTCGGAGCGCGATCAGGAAATCATCACTGACCTGACTACGGAGAAGCAGGATCTGGAAGAGAAGGAAGCCCAGCTCAAGGCAGAGCAGGAGCAGCTGGAGCAGGCCAACAGCGAGCTGGAAGATTCCAAGGACTCGCTGAGCAAGAAGATCGATGCGGCAAACGCCGAGATCGAGGACATCAGCGCACTGGAAGCGCAGTATGAGAGCGACGTTGCCGCCAGCCAGCAGAAGGCGGCGGAAATGGAGGAGGAGATCTCCGCGGTCTATGCGGCGATCGAGAACCTCTCCACCTCCGAAAACAGCGAGTATGTCGGCGGCGAGATGCGCTGGCCGCTCCCTAACTACAGCACCATCTCCTCCGGTTACGGCTGGCGCTTTAACGGCACCGACTTCCACACCGGCATCGACATTACCGGCAGCGGGGTCTACGGTTCGACCATTGTGGCGGCCAACAGCGGCACCGTCGTCAAGGCCAACACCACCTATACACCGGGCCGCGGCTACGGCATCTACCTCATCATCGACCACGGCGGCGGCATGAGCACCCTGTACGGACACTGCAGCGCCCTGCTGGTCTCGGAAGGAGAGACCGTTTCCAGAGGACAGGCGATTGCCCAGGTTGGCTCCACCGGCTGGTCCACCGGTCCGCATCTGCACTTTGAGGTGCGTGTCAACGGCGAGCACACCAATCCGCTGCCCTATCTGCAGGGAAATTCATAGGATTAAAAACTCCTTCTCTGACCGGAAGGAGTTTTTTGCTAAAACGAAATGTTAAGAGGAGGTAAAGAGGGATGAAATGGAGTTTGACAGATACAATGTGGGAAGTAACCTCCCTGCTGCTGCGGGAAATCGCTTTACTGACAGTGGGCAGACTGCTCTTCTTTACCTTTGGCTTTGAGTCGGAACGACCGTGGCAATTTGTGCTGTTTATGATGGCATTTTTGCTCCTGAATATCTCCTTGAACTTCTTTGGCAAAAAGATTTTGGGCTGGGTCCAGCAAAATATGGGGATCAGGGAGGAGCAGCACCTGGCATTTCTGGATGCGATGTACGAATTTTTAATCGGGCTGACGCAGATTTTGCTGCTGCGCAATCTGCCCGGCATCCACATCAAGGCGCTGGCGGCCTACGACTTTGCTGTCTTTCGGGGCGGCAGCGAGCTGCTGGTCAAGACGTGGAAACAATGGCATCAAAAAAGCAGGGAATAATTTCCCTGCTTTTTTCTTTTATCGGGGAGAAAGTGTGCGCCCCATGCGCAGCTCGGTGACTGGGGAACCGATGACCTGTTCTTTGACCGCGCCGTCTGTCGTAAAGCCGCACCGCTCATAAAAGGCGATGGCCTGGCGGTTGGTGGAGAGCACCCAGAGGGTGACTCTTTGCATCCCCATCTGTTGAAGTTCTGTAAGCGCACGCTCCATCAGCGCCCGGCCATATCCCCGGTGCTGGTACGTCCTTAAAAGGTAGATAGACTGCACCTCGCCGGTGGTGCTGTCCGCATCCACATCGCGGCTGCGGCAGTAGCTGCAAAAGCCTGCGGGCTCGTCCCCGACGGTGAGCAGCAGAAACTGCCGGTAGTCTCCGCGCTCCATATTCTTCCGGCTGCGCTGCGGGGAAAGCTGGTCCAAATAGGCCTGGTCGATCAGGCCGGTGTAGGTCTCAATCCAGCACTGATAATGCAGCTGCGCGATTGCGGGAATGTCTCCCGGGGCGGCAGGGAAGATGCGGAAAGGTGGAAATGCTTTCATTAAAAATTCCTCCTTGTTAAACGTTTGTTTTCAGGATAGCAGAAGCAAGCAAAAAAGGCAAGGCTTTTTGATAATTTGGTGAATTGTTATACATGTCGGTTTTATTGGAAGGTTTATAGATAAAACAGATATGTGCTTTGTTCAAAATTGATAATTTCTATCGCAATTGACACAGCAATTTTACCATGCTAGAATAAATATGTTAACCTGGGTTGACATTTTGTTTGCGCATCAATTTGTCAAGGATCGAGAAAGAGAAAGAAAAAAGAAAGGAAGTTTTCAATTTGAAGCAGAAAATTTTGACAGGGGTCTCTATGGTGGCCGCCGTCTTGTTGTGGGTGGGACCATGGAGCATTTTTGCGACCTGCCCGGTTGGAGAGACCATCATGAAGTGCCACTGGTGCTGTGTTGCGCTGATTCCAATTGCAATTATATTGTTGGTGCTGGGAGCATTGCAGCTGCTTGCCAAACAGGAGGAGAGCAGAAAGTTTTTGGCAATTGCCTCGGTTGCAGCTTTTATCTGCTCCATTTTGCTGCCGGCAACGCTGATTGGCGGCTGCGCGAACCCGGAGATGAGCTGCAATGTCCTGACCTACCCGTGCGTTTACGCGATTAGCGTTATCGGCATCATCGTACAGGCCATCAACGCCTTCACCAAAAACAGCCAGCGATAAGAAGAGAGGGTATGAGATGAAATTCGTTACAGAACAGATGGCGGTCAAAAATCTGCGCCGCCGCCCTGTACGCACCTGGTGCATGATCTTCTTTGTTTTCATGCTTTCGGCGGCGCTGTTTTTGAGCTCGGTTCTGGTGGAGAGCATGCAGGGCAGCCTGCAGAAAACGGTGGACCGGATGGGCGCGGATGTGATTGTGGTGCCCGAGGAATATGAGCGGGAGATGGCCGATTCGCTCTTTTTGGGAGAGCTGTGCGACTTTACCTTCGACAGCAGGTGGGTGGATACGGTGCTCTCGATTGAGGAGATCGAGCAGGCCACGCCGCAGCTGTACATGGCGTCGCTGGCAGCCTCCTGCTGCTCCGCCGAGACCCAGCTGATCGCCATCGACCCTGAGACCGACTTTATCATCATCCCCTGGCTGGAGGAGAACGACCTGCCGCCTCTGCAGGAGGGGCAGATGTATCTTGGCTACAATGTGGCCCCCGCAGAACCGGGAAAGATCACCTTCTTCAACGAGGACTATGAGGTGCTCGGCAAGCTGGAGCAGACCGGCACCAGCTATGATACCTGCGTCTTTATGACCTGGGATACCGCCCAGCAGATTATGGACAGCGAGCAGTGGCAGCTGATCTTCCGCGGGGAAAACGACGACGCAGACAGCATGGTTTCCTCGCTGATGATCCGCATCAAAGAAGGGGAGGACCCGAAAGCGGTCGCCCGCGAGATCAACTACTCGCTGGACGACAGTGCCCCCATCTCGGCCTACACCACTAACGGCATCTTCAGTGGCGTCACCGATTCGGTGCAGAGCATGAGCATCTACAGCACCGTCCTGCTGGTGGTGATGCTCGTCCTGGTGGTGGCCGCGCTGATGTCGGTCTTTACCATCACCATCAATGAGCGCACCGAGGAATTCGGCATCCTGGCTTCGCTGGGCGTCAGCAGCGGCAAGCTGGGCGGCATCGTCCTCACCGAAGGCGCGGTTATCGGCTTGGTCGGCGGCGTTCTGGGCGCGGCCTTTGCGGCGGTGGCCCTGCTGATCTTCGCAGACCCGATCATGGTCAAGCTGCAGATTCCGCAGCTCGACACCTCGCTGCCATATCTGCTTGCGCTGGGCGGCATCTGCCTGGCTCTCTCTGTGGCGGTGTCGCTGCTGACTTCGCTGTATTCGGCGTGGAAGATCAGCCGCACCCGTCTGGACAATCTGATTAAAGGAGAAGAGCTATGATGTTACTTGTGATAAAAGACCTGACCAAGACCTACAGCCGCCAGCAGAAAACCTTCGAGGCGGTCAGCCACGTCGGCTTCTCCTTGCAGAAGGGGGAGATGGCGGTCATCACCGGCCCGTCCGGTTGCGGAAAGAGCACCCTGTTCCACCTGATCTGCGGCATCACCCACCCGGATCAGGGAAGTATCCAGCTGGAAAAGCAGGAGCTGGTAGGCCTTTCCAACAAGGAGCTGGCAAAGGTGCGCGCGCAGAAAATCAGCTATATCCTGCAGGGAAACAGCCTACTGCCAAACTTCACTGTCCTGGAAAATATCTGCCTGCCGCATCAGCTTGGCGGTTGGCAGGAGGACCTGAAGGAAAAGGCGATGGAACTGCTCAAGGAGTTTGGCCTGGAAAATATGGCCCAGGAGTACCCCGATAACCTTTCGGGCGGCGAGCGCAGGCGCGTCGCTATCGCAAGGGCTTTCGTCCACGACCCGATTCTGGTGGTGGCCGACGAGCCGACCAGCGACCTCGACGTCGAGAACACCGAGATTATCCTTGACTACTTCCAACGCCAGCAGCAGAAGGGCAAGACCATCCTGATCAGCACCCACGACCTGAGCTGCCTGCGCCCCGGTGTCACCCACTACACCATGGAAAAAGGCGTCCTGCAGTGCCAGGGCGTGCTCTCCTGAAGAAACAACAAACCCGGCAGAGATGTTCCCTGCCGGGTTTGTCTATATAAGGTGTTGAGAAAGATGATGTCAAATCCGGTGGCCTCTTTTTTCGATTGAACAGAGCTTTCGTGTAACTGCGCGGAACAATTACTTTTTTAAATGGAAACTTCCAGTCAACTGCGTGGAGCGATTGCTTTTTCTTTGCTTCTTTCTTTTTTGCTAAAAAGAAAGAAGGAGAAAGAAGTCCGAAAGATGATTCTTTCGGACTTCTTTGCCATACAAACAAAGCAACAAAAACAATGTTGAGGAGGGGTTGTTTTTGTGCGGATTATTTCATGCTTTCACGGATGACCCGCAGGGTGTTCTTCCAAGCGATTTTCTCGATTTGGTCGTCGCTAATGCCCTCTTTGTGCAGCAGATCGAACAGGATCGGCATCTTGTCGCAGGAACCGATTTCCATGTTGCCCGCTATGCCGTCAAAGTCCGAACCTAAACCAACACATTCGGTGCCGCCGATGTCGATAAAGTGTTTGATGTGTTTGACCATCAAAGCGGCGGTGCTGTCCTTGCACTCGACGTCCTCGTTTAAGAATTCCGGGCCGAAGTTGATGCCCGCGACACCGCCTTTTTCGCCTAGAATCTTAATCATCTCGTCGGTCATGTTGCGCTGGTGCGGGCTGAGCGCACGGCAGTTGGAGTGGGAGGCAACAAAGGGCTTGGTGCACAGCTTTGCAACGTCCATGAAGCCGCCGTCCGATAGGTGGGAAACGTCGACCAGCATGCCCAGCTCGTTCATGCGGACAACCGCTTCCTTGCCAAAATCGGTCAGACCCTGCGACATAACGGCGAGATCTTTGGAGTTTGGCGAGCCAAAGCAGTTCGGGAAGTTCCAGGTCAGGGAGATCAGGCGAACGCCCATGTTGTAGTAGTGCTCCAGCTTTTCCATACTGCCGTTGACCGAGCGGCCGTCCTCGATGGTCAGGAAAGCGGACATCTTGCCGGCCTTTTCGTTCTGCTCCAGATCATCGGCGTTTTTGGCAAAGGCGATGATGTCACTGTGCTGCTCGATGTTGTGCATCAGGGTGTGATGGAGCTGGTTGATGTAGTCGTCATCGTCCACCGGCTCGGAGAGGCCCAGCATCTTCTCGGCGCCGGCCGGCAGCAGGAACATGGCAAAGAACTGCGCCAGCTGGCCGCCTTCCTTCATGCGGGCCAGGTCAACCATCGCTTTGGGAAGGTGCATCATGTCCGTGTCCGGATGGCCAAAGGTCGTCATCAGGGTGTCGCAGTGCATATCGATAAATTTCATTGTGGAAACCTCCGGTTGTATTTGATCATTTGTAGCTTGCGAAATAATGACCGAGAGACACCCTGAGCAGGGCGTCTCCCAGCCGAGGGGGATTTTTATGCGTTGCTGGCCTGTTTAGAGAGCCGGCGACGATAGAGGATATAACCAACCAAGATGGAGAGGATAACTGAAATAGCCATGCCGAAGCTGGACAAGAAGGTGAAAACGTTAGTGATCAAAACCTTACAGATGATTGCAGTGGCAAGATAAGGCAGGCAGTCCAAGAAGCCTTTGGCAAGTCCGGATTTACCGTTAAATCGCATTAGGATCATCGAACCGAGCAGGCAGGGCATAACAAAGCTGAACGAAGCGATGATAGCTTCTGGAAGAATGGTCAACAGCCAGTTTCCAGCAAGAACGATGATAAGCAGGATGATTAAGTTGGAAAAAACTGAGGCAACAATGCCGACAATGGTGATAATCTGACCTCTTGGGGTATTGATATCAGCGTTCATGGTAGACTGTACGTTCAGCGCAACTGGGAAACGCATTGACCCGACATTGCCAGAAAAGTAGGAAATATAGGTTCCGGCAGAGCCTAGAACCGGCCAGTAAGACAGTGGTTCGCTCAGCCACATGCCGATGCCGATCGAGCAGATGGCAATGGTGGTGTTGATATATGCGGAAATAGGCATGGTGTATCCGCGCACGACAATGAAGTAGACAACAGGTAAGAAAGACAGGCAGAAAGCGATTGCCATGGTGGAGCGTCCGATTCGGTGAACGTTCGGCATAAAGTTTTCTGCGTAATCTTTGTTGGCAGCGTCATTGTTGGCTGTTGCAGCTTGAATATTTTCCGGGTTTTTGTTCTCGTTTGCCATAAAATTCCCTCCTATAGATTAACCAACCATGGTAGTGAAAATTTGTCCAACTGCCATGCCTGCGACCATCGCAATAGCCATGTTCCACTCAGAAATCCATTTTTGACCTGTCTTTTTGGCAACCTGCATCAGAATGTAAGAAACGATCAGTGCAGCAACCAGAGCGACAACTGAGGCAGCAGTAGAAAGGTAATCGACGATGGAATAGCCCAACAGACCCATCATGGCTGCACTGCCCAAGGTAGGAATAAAAGATTCCTTTTTTTCCTTTGCAGCTGCAGCATTTGCCTTGATAACCGCTTTGTCCAACGGCTTTAAGGTGATGATGGTGTTGATGAAATACGGGGCTGAGCCAAGAATCATGCCGAACAGGCACATGGTGAAGATACCTTCTGTAACCTCAGCGGTGCCCAAGGTGACGCCGACAGACTCAGCCGCAGTGTTGGCCATCAGCAGTTCCCAGGCAGGAGCTCCGATAACGCCGCAGCGCATGAAAGTAGCGCCGGAGCCAACCATGGTGATCAGAGATAGAGCAACAACGATGGTGGAAATGGACGGACCAAAGACTGAGACGAAACCGGTCTTGGCAGACTGAGAAATTTCCTGTTTACTCACCAGCTGGTTTTTCTTATTAAACCGCAAAGCCAGCCGAAGGAACAGCAATGCCTGTACACACACGAACAAGATCAGGATGGCTGCAAAGACCCATACCTCACCGTTCATTTTACTAATAACATCGCTCATACAAGAACCTCCTTTGAATTTGTTAAAAGTTTTTCAAAATTTAGCAGCTAAATTATTCTGATTGCATTATAGACAAAAAAAATATAAAATCAAGAGCTTTCTGTCAAATTTGTGAAACAAGCATACTTGTTTGCATGGAATATAGATATATTCCATAAAATCAACATTGGAGAACTAAAAAATGAAGTTTATTTTTTAGTAAAAAAATCAATTGATTTAGCAACTAAAAAGTTGCATACTTAAGAAGAACAGTTATCATTTTTGATTAAGGAGGTTGACTGTTATGAAATATAATTTTGATGAGGTAATTGATCGTCGTGGAACCTACAGTGCAAAATGGGATGCACTTTCGATGATGAAGAAGGCTGGAATGGTCAATGCAACTATTGATGATGAAACCATTCCAATGATGACAGCGGACATGGACCTGCGGACCGCGCAGCCGATTCTGGAGGCTTTACATAAAACGGTTGACCAGAAAATGTTCGGCTACACCATGCCGATTGCGGGCCCGGAATATGCGCAGGCTGTTTGTCGTTGGTTTAAAGTCCATCACGACTGGGAGATCACACCGGATGAAGTTTTCTTCTCCAACGGAACTTTCGATGCACTTGGCGTTGCGGTCAACGCATTCTCTAATGAGAACGATGGCATCATCATCTGCCGTCCGGTCTATGGGCACTTTACACAGGCGATTGTGGACGACTGGCACAGAAAACCGGTTTCCTCTCACCTGATTGCCGACGAAAACGGTTACTACACCATCAACTTTAAGGACCTGGAAGAAAAATGCGCCGACCCCAACAACAAGATTCTCATCTGGTGTTCCCCGGCCAACCCGATCGGCCGCGTCTGGACGGTGGAGGAGCTGCAGAAGGTGGCTGCTATCTGCAAAAAGCACGATGTCCTCGTCCTCTCCGACGAGGTGCACTGCGATCTGCTGCGCAAAGGGGTAAAACATCACCCGTTCAGTTCGGTTGTGGAGGACAAGAGCAACATCATCGTCCTCACCGCCATCAACAAGAGCTTTAACCTGGCCGGCCTGGCCTGCTCCAACGCGATTATCGAGGACCCGGAGCTGCGCGCAAAATTCAGCAAGGCATACGGCATGCGTATGGCCAATCCGTTCTCCATCCAAGCTCTGATTGCCGCTTACAATGAAGGCGACGAGTGGATGGATCAGGTCAACGAATACATCGATGGCAACATCGACTGGCTGATCGACTTTTTGCACAAGGAGATGCCGAAGGTCAAGGTTTGGCGTCCGGAAGGCACCTACACCCTGTGGCTGGATTTCCGCGCCTACGGCTTTTCCGATGAGGAGGTTCACGACCGCATCTACAATAAGGCCAAGGTTTTGCTGCAGGACGGCCTTGTCCACGACCCGGACGAGGGCCAGTGCTTCCAGCGCGTCTGCGTTCCGTGCGCCCGCTCGGTTTTAAAGACCGCGTTTGAGCGGATCGCAGCACAGTTTGCCGATTGCAAGTAAGCTTCCAAAATACAATGAGAACACATCCAAAGAGCAAAAAAGAGGGAGTTATTGACTCCCTCTTTTTTTACTCTTTTATGACCTATCCCCCAAAAACAGCAAACAGAGATTGTGAAGCGGCAAAGTTTGTGCTATAATAAGACAGTATGCAAACCAAGACGGGAGGGAAACAGTTGGTTATTTTGGGGATCGACCCGGGCTACGCGATTGTGGGCTGGGGCGTGCTGGATTATCGGGACAGCCGGTTTGCCATCAAAGGCTACGGCTCGATCACGACCCCGGCGGGGATGGATTTTCCCCAGAGGCTGCGGATGATCTATCAGGACATGAACACCATCCTGCAGCGATACCACCCGGATGTCCTGTCGATTGAAAAGCTGTACTTCACCAACAACAAGACCACCGGCATCGATGTGGCGCAGGCCAGGGGCGTCATCCTGCTGGCATGCGCCCAGAGCGGGATGCAGGTGAGCGAATACACGCCCATGCAGGTCAAGCAGTCGGTGGTGGGCTACGGCAAGGCGGAAAAAAAGCAGGTGATGGAGATGACCCGCATCCTGCTTCGCCTGCCTGCGGTGCCCAAGCCGGACGATACGGCCGACGCGCTGGCGCTGGCCATCTGCCACGCCCACTGCGCGGGCAGCGGGTGGAGCGATTGCCTGCGGTATGAACAGGAGCTGAGGAGGACAATCCATGATTTATAGCCTGAGAGGAAAGCTGATCGAGGTTGGGGAGAGCGCCGCGGTGGTCGAATGTGCCGGCGTGGGATACCTGTGCAGCACCACCCGCACCACCTTAAATTCCCTGCCTCCCAAAGGCTCGGAAGTGATGTTGTATACCTATTTAAATATCCGCGAGGGAGCGGTGGACCTGTTCGGCTTTTCCACCCTGGCCGAGCAGCGCTGCTTCCGGCAACTGACTTCGGTCAGCGGCGTGGGACCAAAGGTGGCGCTGGGGATTTTGTCCGAACTTAAACCCGACCAGCTGATGCTCAGCCTGGTGTCGCAGGACGTCAAGAGCCTGACCCGCGCGCCGGGCGTCGGCAAAAAGTTGGCGGAGCGCATCCTGCTGGAGCTGCGGGATAAGGTCAAAAACGAGGAGCTCAGCGAACAGCTGCAGCAGGTCGGCGCGGTCGGTGAGCAGGTCGCTTCCGGCACCGGCAATGTGGCCGAGGCGGTGTCCGCACTGGTGGTTCTGGGCTACAGCCAGAGCGAGGCGGCGCGCGCCGTGGCCGGTCAGCCGCCGGAGGCAAGCGTGCAGGAGCTGATCAAGGTGGGACTGAAAAAACTGTCCGGCGCCAGATAACCGGGAAGGAGGATGACGGACTGTGCTGGAAAATGAAATGGACTTTGAAAACCGCATCATCGCCCCGGAATATGCCTCGATGGAGGACGCGGAGGTGGAGACCTCTCTGCGCCCCAGGACGCTGGGGGAATACATCGGGCAGGAAAAGGCCAAGGAAAACCTGTCGATCTTCATGCAGTCGGCCAAGCTGCGCGGCGAGGCGCTGGACCATGTGCTGCTGTACGGCCCTCCGGGTCTGGGCAAGACCACCCTTGCCGGCATCGTGGCCAACGAGATGGGGGTCAACCTGCGGGTCACCTCCGGACCGGCCATCGAAAAACCGGGCGACCTGGCCGCGCTGCTGACCAACTTGAGCCAGGGGGATATCCTGTTCATCGATGAGATCCACCGTCTTTCTCGTGCGGTGGAGGAGATCCTTTACCCTGCGATGGAGGACTACGCGCTGGACATCATCATCGGCAAGGGCCCGTCGGCGCGCTCGATCCGCATCGACCTGCCCAAGTTTACCCTCATCGGCGCCACCACCCGCGCCGGTCAGATGACCTCGCCGCTGCGCGACCGCTTTGGCATGCTGCTTCGCCTCGAGCTTTATAAGCCGGAGGAGTTGTGCCAGATCATCACCCGCAGCGCCAAGATCCTGGGGGTCGAGTGTGAAGATGCGGGCGCGATGGAGCTTGCCCGCCGCAGCCGCGGCACCCCCCGCATTGCGAACCGCCTGCTGAAAAGGGTGCGGGACTACGCGCTGGTACTGGGGGACGGCAGAATCACCGGCGAGCTTGCCGACGCCGCCCTCGACCGGATGGAGATCGACAAGCTGGGACTGGACTCCAACGATATCCGCATCCTCAAGACGATCATCCGCAACTACGGCGGCGGCCCGGTCGGCGTCGAAACGCTGGCGGCCGCAGTCGGGGAGGAGACGGTCACCATCGAGGATGTCTGCGAGCCGTACCTGATGCAGATCGGCTTTCTGGTGCGCACCCCGCGGGGACGCTGTGTCACACCGCTGGCCTATGAGCACCTGGGGCTTCCGTCCCCGACGCGGGACGAGGATCAGCTGCGCTTTGAACAGCTGGAACTGTAAAACAACAATCAGGGCCTGAAAGAACGGCCCAAACGGTGCATATAATCGATTATCAAGAAAAGACAGGGAGATGAATCTCATGGGAAGAATTTTTGGAACCGACGGCGCGCGCGGCGTTGCCAACACCGAAATCAGCTGTACCCTGGCGATGGACATCGGCCGCGCCGCAGCGATGGTGGTCGCGCGGGATCATCATAAAAGAAAACCGGTTTTTCTGGTTGGACACGACACCCGCATCTCGCACGATATGCTGGAAAGCGCCATCGCGGCGGGACTTTGCTCGGTCGGTGCGGACGTGGTGACGCTGGGCACCGTGCCGACCCCGGCGGTCGCTTACCTGGTGGCCAACTCCGACGCGGATGCCGCCATCATGCTTTCCGCCTCCCACAATCCATACGAGTTTAACGGTATCAAAATCTTCGGCGCGGAGGGCTTTAAGCTCACCGACGAGGAGGAGATGGAGATCGAGGAGATTGTGCTTGACCACGTCCTGCCGTACGACTTAAAATGGAACGACGAGCTGGGCGTCATCCGCAGCGGTGAGACCTTGGTGGAGCAGTACATCGACCACATCGTCTCCACCGTTGAGGGGGACCTCTCCGGTATCCGGGTGGCGGCGGACTGCGCCAACGGCAGTGCCAGCGCGACGGCGGCAAAGATCTTTGCGAAGCTGGGCGCTGACGTCACCATCTTAAACGATGAGCCAAACGGCGTCAACATCAACGACAACTGCGGCTCCACCCACATCGACGTGCTGGGAAAATATGTTCGCGAAAACGGCTTTGATCTCGGCGTCGCCTTCGACGGGGACGCCGACCGCTGCCTTGCGGTGGACGAGAGCGGCGAACTGGTCGACGGCGACAAGCTGATCGCCATCTTTGCCTCCCAGCTCAAGCAGGAGGGGAAACTTGCCAACAATACCGCTGTCGTCACCGTCATGAGCAACATGGGCTTCTTTAAATTTGCGGAGCAGACGGGCATCCACGTCGAAAAGACCAGTGTGGGCGACCGATATGTGCTGCAGAACATGCTGGAGCACGGCCACTGCATCGGCGGTGAGCAGTCGGGACACATCATCTTCCGCGAGTTCATGACCACCGGCGACGGGCAGTTGACCGCGGTGCAGCTGCTGAGGGCGATCAAAAAGAGCGGCAAAAAGCTCTCGGAGCTGGCGCAGCTGATGCAGGTTTATCCGCAGGTCATCCTCAACGTCCGCGCCGACAAGGAGATGAAGCGGATGGTCAAGGTGGATGAGGGCGTGCTCAAACGCCAGCAGCAGCTGGAGGAGGGCATGAATGGCAACGGTAGAATTCTGGTTCGCCCCTCCGGCACCGAGCCGGTCATCCGCATCATGGTGGAGGGACTGGACAGGGAAGCCATCATGAACGCGGCCAAGAGTATGGAACAGATCATCATCGAAAGGTTAGGCTACAATGAGGACTGCAAAGGACTGGAAAGAATTTGAGGTAATTGACACCTCCTCCGGGGAGAAGCTGGAGCGCTGGGGCGACGTGATTCTGGCGCGCCCCGACCCGCAGGTCATCTGGAACACCCCGAAGGGGGAGGACTGGAAGCGGGCCAACGCCCATTACCGCCGCTCCACCAGCGGCGGCGGGCACTGGGAAGTAAAGAACATGCCGCGGGAGCAGTGGGTGATCCACTACAAGGAGCTGAGTTTTAAGATCAGTCCCACCGGCTTTAAGCACACCGGCCTGTTCCCGGAGCAGGCGGTTAACTGGGACTTTATGGCGGACAAAATCCGCCGCGCGGGGCGGCCGGTCAAGGTGCTCAACCTCTTTGCCTACACCGGCGGCGCGACCTTAGCCTGCGCGCAGGCGGGTGCGCAGGTCTGCCACGTCGATGCCTCCAAGGGGATGGTGAGCTGGGCGCGGGAGAACGCCCAGCTTTCCGGCCTGCAGGACAAGCCGATCCGCTGGATTGTGGACGACTGCAAAAAGTTTGTGGAGCGGGAGATTCGCCGCGGCAACCGCTATGACGGCGTTGTCATGGACCCGCCCTCCTACGGCCGCGGCCCCGGGGGTGAGGTGTGGAAGCTGGAGGATTCGATCTATGATTTGGTGGAGCTTTGCGCGGGGGTGCTCTCGGACGACCCGCTGTTTTTCCTGCTCAACTCCTACACCACCGGCCTTTCTCCGTCGGTCATGCAGTACATTTTAGGGGTGACAGTGGGGAGACGCTATCCGGGCAAGCTTTCTTCCTCGGAGATTGGCCTGCCGGTGACCAAGAGCGGCTTTGTACTGCCCTGCGGCAGCACCGCTATCTGGGAGCGGCGGCATGATGCCGCCCCCAATTCGCGAACGTAGCTCCTTCATGTCGATACTTAACGTTCTCGCGCAGATCGCTTGCCTTCGGCTGCGCTCGCGGCATGATGCCGCCCCAATTCGCGTAATTAGCTTCTTCTTAGTGGAGCCTAACGTTCTCGCGCAGGTCGCTTGCCTTCGGCTACGCTCTTTGGTTGAAGCTTCGAGCCGCGGGCACGAGGCAAGTTTGAAAACAAAGTTGGACGTGAATTGCTTGTGGACTCAGTCCACCGCTTGCCTTCGGCTGCGCTCGTTGGTTGAGGCTCTGCGCCGCGGACAGAGGGCAGGTTTGAAAACAAAGTTGGGTGCGAATTGTTTGTGGATTCAGTTCACAGGGCAACAGGGTGCGGGCTCAGCCTGCGCCTTTTGCTTTGCGGCCTTTTCTCACTGGGAAAAGGGGATATGAATATTTTGTAAATAAGGAGATTTTTTCCGATTTCCTCTTTTCTTTCTCGCTAAAATTGATTATACTAATGGTGAATTTTAACAAATTTGGGCCAGACAAATCCTGCTTTTGACCAAAAGACAGCGGCCAGGAGCGGGGAACCCTAAGGGGAGCGATACCGGCCTGCGGGCTGGATTGCATCTTCTGCAAATCAGAAAAAGGTGGTTACAAAACGGATGAACGATTTTATCCAAGCGCAGTCGATCAGCTTCAGCTATCACGTTGAGGAGGGACAGGCTCCCGTCAACGTCTTTGAAAATTTGAGTGTTGACATCCATCAGGGTGAGATGACCGCGGTGCTCGGACACAACGGCTCGGGCAAGAGCACCTTTGCCAAGCACCTCAACGCCATCCTGCTGCCCTCAGGCGGCAAGGTTTATGTGGACGGCATCGACACCGCCGACGAGGAGCGGCTGTACGACATCCGCCAGGAGGTGGGGATGGTGTTCCAGAACCCGGACAACCAGATCGTCGCCACCGTGGTGGAGGAGGACGTCGCCTTCGGCCTGGAGAACATCGGCGTCCCACCCAAGGAGATCCGGGAGCGTGTGGACCGCGCGCTGATGGATGTCGGCATCTATGAGTACAAAAAGCACGCGCCGCACCGCCTTTCCGGCGGGCAGAAGCAGCGCGTTGCCATCGCCGGCATCATCGCCATGCGGCCAAAGTGCATCGTCCTCGACGAGCCGACCGCCATGCTTGACCCGCGCGGCCGCCGTGAGGTCATGGAGACCATCCAGAAGCTCAACCGCGAATACGGCATCACGGTTGTCCTCATCACCCACTATATGGACGAGGCCGCGCAGTGCGACCGGGTCATCGTGATGGATTCTGGCAAGGTCATCCTGGACGACACCCCCAAAAAGGTCTTTTCCCACGTGCGGGAGTTAAAGACGGTGGGCCTGGATGTGCCGCAGACCAGCGAGCTGATCTATGAATTTTTAAAGGAGGGCTACAACCTCCCCAACGACGTCCTGACCGAGGACGAGTGCATCAAGGCGATCACCACCCTGTTCCGCCGCAAGGGGATCAAGCCCAAAAAGGAAGCTGCCCAGCCACAGCAGGACGGGCAGCAAATCGTGTAGACGGCATCCCGTTCAGTAAAAAAGAAGGCAGCTGTACCTTCCGCCTTTGGCGGCACGATGAAAGGAATGAAGTAAGAAGAAAATGGCAGTCATCAAGACAGAGCATTTGAGTCATGTATATTCGGAGGGGACACCCTTTGTCAAAATGGCCATCCAGGACGTCAACCTCTCCATTGAGGAAGGAGAGATGGTCGGCGTTATCGGCCATACCGGTTCGGGAAAATCGACGCTGATCCAGCACCTCAACGGTCTGCTCAAACCAACCTCCGGCAAAATCTATATCGACGGGCAGGATATGTGGGAGGACAAAACCAAGCTGCGGGACATCCGCTTTAAGGTGGGGCTGGTGTTCCAGTACCCGGAGTACCAGCTTTTCGAGGAGACGGTGTACAAGGACATCTCCTTTGGCCCGCGCAACATGGGCCTGAGCGAGGAGGAGATCGACCGCCGCGTGCGCGAAGCGGCCGCCTTTGTCAGCATCACCGAGGACCTGCTGCAAAAATCCCCCTTTGAGCTTTCGGGTGGACAGAAGCGCAGGGTAGCTATCGCCGGCGTGCTGGCCATGCAGCCGAAGGTGCTGATCCTCGACGAGCCGACCGCGGGACTGGACCCCAAGGGCCGCGACCGCATTCTCGGTCAGATTCAGGAGTACCAGCAGGACCAGAAGAACACCGTGCTGATTGTCTCCCACAGCATGGAGGATGTGGCAAAATTTGCCAAAAAGGTGCTGGTGATGAACCAGGCCAGGGTGTTTATGTACGACAACACCGAAAAGGTATTTGCTCACGCTTCCGAAATTGAGCAGATGGGCCTTGCGGTGCCGCAGGTTACCCGTGTCTTTATGCGCCTGGCGGAGATGGGCTACCCGGTCAACCCCCACACCTACACCATCAAGGCGGCCAAGGAGCAGATTTTGGACCTGTTTGACCAAAAAGAAAAGGAGGACCGCAGAAATGCTTAGAGATATTACCATTGGTCAGTATTTCCCGGGCCATTCCTTCATCCATAAGATGGACCCCCGCATGAAGATCATCGCGGCGGTGCTGTACATCGTGGTGTTGTTTGTCGCTTCCCGCCCCTTAGGGCTGGCGCTTGGCATCGCGATTGTGGTGCTGATGTACGCGGTTTCCAAAATCTCGCCCAAGATGGTTGTCAAGAGCCTCAAGCCGGTGGTGCCGATCATCATCTTCACCGCGGTGCTCAACCTCTTTTTCCTCACCGGCCAGGGCGACCCGCTGCTGCACGTCGGTTTTATCCGCATCTACCGAGAGGGCGTGGCGATGGCGATTATGATGGCGGTGCGCATCATGTGCCTGATTGCCGGCACCTCGCTGCTGACCTACACCACCTCCCCGATCGAGCTGACCGACGCCATCGAGGTGCTGATGGGGCCGCTGAAAAAAATCAAGGTGCCGGTACATGAGATCGCGATGATGATGACCATCGCGCTGCGCTTTATCCCGACCCTGATTGAGGAGACCGACAAGATTATGAACGCGCAGAAGGCGCGCGGCGCGGATATGGAAACGGGCAGCCTGACCCAGCGGGCCAAGGCGCTGATCCCGATTCTGATTCCGCTGTTTGTCTCCGCCTTTCGCCGGGCCGACGAACTGGCGCTGGCGATGGAGTGCCGCTGCTACCGCGGAAGCGTCGGCAGAACCAGAATGAAGCAGCTGGAATATGAAAGCCGCGACTTTGTGGCGCTGGGTTTCATGCTGCTGTGCCTGGCGGCGGTCATCGTCATCAACATCTATTTTCCGCCAATGATCTAAGTCCATTATCATCTCCGGGAGGCATCCTGCTCTCCTGGAGATTTTTGTCGAATGGGAAAGGTTTTTCCCGGACCTGAAAAAGAATTTACCGTTTATTTGGCGCCGCAATAATGACAAATGGCGGGAATTCTGCTATAATAAAAGAATGTCAGAGAAACAAAAAGCAGCAGATCAAAGGAGCCAGTATGCAGGATCAACGCAATCTTCTCCTGACCATACGCTATCAGGGGACAAACTATCATGGATTTCAGGTGCAAAAAAACGCCCTCACCGTCTCGCAGGTGCTGCAGGACGCGCTGGAGGCAGTGTTGGGCCGCCGCGAGGACATCAAGGGTTGCTCTCGCACCGACAGCGGCGTGCACGCCAACATGTTCTGTGTCAGCGTCCGCACCCAGAGCCGCATCCCCTGCCAGAGCCTGGTGCGCGCGCTCAACGTCAAGCTCCCGCACGACATCGCGGTGACCGGCTGCCGGCAGGTGCCGCTCGATTTCCATGCGCGCTACGACTGCAGGGGCAAGCGTTACCTTTATCAAATCAACAACAGCGAGGTGAAGGACCCCTTTGCCTGGCGCCTGGTCTACGATTACCGCTATCCCATCGATGTCGCGCTCTGCAACCGCCAGTGTCAGGATTTTGTGGGGACCCACGATTTTTCGGCCTTCTGTTCGGCGGGCTCCTCGGTCGAGGACCGGGTGCGCACCATCACCGCCTGCGGCATGCGGCGGGAAGGGGAGCGGGTGACCTTCTTTGTGGAGGGCGACGGTTTTTTGTACAACATGGTGCGGATCATGGTCGGGACAGTGCTGGAGATTGCGGCGGGTATCAAGGCCCCCGGCTGCATCTCGCAGATTATCGAGAGCCGCGACCGCGCGATGGCCGGCTTTACCGCACCGGCATGGGGGCTTTACCTGGATCAGGTCTTTTATGACAGCGAGCGCTTAGAGCAGCGGACAGAGGGGTGAGAACATGGCAAAGGTGACCGATTTTAAAACGCTCAAAAAACGGCAAGCCAGAAGGCGCAGCGTCAAGCTGCTGGTTCTGGTCGCCTTGATTTTGCTGGCGGCCTATCTGTTTTCCAGTATCGTCAATACCCCCAGCTTTGCGGGACTGTCCTCGGTGCTGGACATGATTAAGGGCGGACCGGGCTACCCGATCGACGCTCCCGGCGGCAAAGTAAAGGGCATGTACCAAAACGGGAGCAGCGTTGTGCTTCTCAACGAGACGACCATCTATTTTTATAATACCAGCGGCAGCGAGGTCTACAGCGAGCTTCACCGGATGAGCAACCCGCAGGTGGAGACCAGCGGCAACATGCTGCTCAACTATGACCGCGGTTCCAAGAGCTACGCAGCCTACAGCCGCAACAATCTGTTTTACAGCGCAACCACCGACGACGCTATCCGCTGTGGGGACATCTCCAGCAACGGCTGCATCGCCATCGCCACCCAAACCGACAACGCACAGTCCCGCGTGACGGTGCTGGATTCCCATCAGCGGGAGCAGTATACCTGGAAAAGCGACAATGTGGTGACGGCGATGACCATCTCGGACAACGGCTCCAGCATTGCAATCGATTCCTCCTACGTCGAGGAAGGGGAGCTGAAAAACGTGGTGACGGTGCTGCGCAACGGACAGGAGCAGGGCAGGTACGAGCTTGCAAATCAGCTGGTTCTGGACATTGAGTTTGACGGCAGCAATGTGCGCTGCGTCACCGACAAGAGCGCCATCCTGCTGGCAAGCGACGGCAGCGTGCTGGGCCAGTTTGATTATAACGGCCGCTCGCTGGCCGGTTACGCGATGCACGATGACGGCATCGCGCTGGTGTTCGGTAACTATGAACAGGATCGAAAATATACCCTGGCTTCGGTAGCGGATGATTTTGTCACCCTCAACGGCACGGCGACGCTGGAGGACACGCTGCAGAAGATCAAGTGCTATGAGGGGACCATCCTGATTCTGGGCGGCTCCACCTTTCAGGAATACAGCGTTTACGACTGCTCGCTGCTGCAGGAGGTGGATGGGGAGTCCTACTACGACATCCAGCCGCTGGGCAACTCGGTCTACGCAATGACTACCACTGAGATTGTCCGCCTGACGCTTGAAACACCGAACCGCCTGTCTTTCTTCTCCAATAAGGAGCAGGTGCAGCTTCCGGAGGATGCACAGCAGGAACAGCAGACGCAGGAGGAGCTGGATCTGCTGCAGAGCATCCTGGATGGGATGGAGCAGCAGAGCGATGAGCTGACGGTGGGCGAGTCCGGCGAACAGCAGCTAGAGCAAACGCAGACAGAGGAGCAGCAAACGCAGGAAGAGCAAACTCAGAGTGAGCTGCCTGCGGAAGAGGAGCAGCAGGAACAAAGCGAACCGTCAACGGACAGCGAACAGCAGGCGCAGGAGGAATCGCCTGCAGAAGAAACGGAGCAATCGAACCAGGAGCCTTCCCATGTGACGGTGCAGAACGAGGACAGCCAGCCGGAATATTCCAGCGAGGATCAGACGAAATCCCCGCAGGAGGAGCAGGACGATTCGCAGCAGGATCAGGGTGGATTTTTCTCCTCCCGTCCGGCGCAGTAAACAATAGAGAGGATGATAGGAATGGACAAAGTGATCGTGTTAGCCTATGACCTGGGCGCGGTGCTGATTATCCTGATGACCATGGCGCGCAGCGCCCAGAAGGGATTTGCCACCGGCATCTTTCAGCTGGTAGGGCGCCTGGCTGCCTTCTTTGGCGCGCTGTTTGTGGCAAGGGAAGGGGCAACCATCATCTACGACAGCTTTTTAAAGACCGAGGTGACCTCCTTTTTAAACCGCAATCTGCAGGGAGGGCAGGCCGCTGAGATTATCTCCCAGCTGCAGGCTGGCCTGGACCAGCTGCCGCAGGTGCTGGGCAACGTATTGGATATGGCGCTGGATGTGGACGCCATCACCCAGGCGGTTTCGCAGGGAACCTCGAGTCTTGCCAGTGTTCTGGAGGAGGCCGTAATCGGCCCTGCGGTGCTGGGATTTGTTTCGGTGCTGCTGTTTACCGTCTGCTTTGCCCTGCTGGGAGGGCTGGTGCGGCTGCTGACCTCCGCAATCCATTTTGTCTTTCACTCCCCCATTCTGCTGCCGATCGACCGCTTTCTGGGCAGTGTCGTGGGGCTGCTGCAGGCGTCGGTAAACCTGTATCTGGTCTGCATTTTGCTCCGCCTTGTCTTTTATCTCTTTGGCGGCATGCGTTACTGCAATCAGCAGATCATCATGGACACCTTTATCCTCAGTAAATTTTACACCTTCGACCCGCTTTCGCTCTTTGCATAAAGAGAAAAAACAATCGAGAAAGCCCCTTCCCATTTAGGGAAGGGGCTTTCTGCTGATTTGGAATGTATCGTTTGATGTTAGTTGTCAGCTTTATTCGTCCAGAACCGGTGTCCAAACCTTTTCCATAACCGCGTCGACATCGTCGGTGGCGGTGATCAGACCAAGGCGGATGTATTTCTCAACAACAGTGCGCAGGGAGGTGGAGGTGAAGTCCTCATCCAGACCAAACTGCAGGGAGTTGTTAAGCATGGTGTTCATTTCCAGATCACCGCTGTTCATGCCCTCGTCGATCAGAACCTGGGAAGCTTCCTCCGGATTTTCGCGCATCCACTGATGTGCCTTCTGGACGCACTGTACAACCTTCTTGGAAATGGTTGGGTTCTCCTTTACAAAGGTTGCGTTCATCGCGATGACACAGCATGGCTCGTCGGCGAAGTCCTCGTCCAGCAGGGAGCGGATGCATTTGAGCTTGCCTTCCTTTACCATGTTGTAGGCAAAGGTGTCGGAGAGCAGCGCGGCGGAAATTTCGCCATTTTCCATCGAAGCGACACAGGCGTCGGTGCTGACCTGCATCAGGTTGACGTCGGTCTGTGGGTTGATGCCGTCCGCATCCAGCAGCAGGCAGGTGATGTTGTAGTCGGAAGCGCCGATGCCGTTTGGAACGGAAATGGAGGTGCCTTTCAGGTCCTCGGTGGTGTTGTATTCGCTGTCAGCCAGAACGTACAGGGATTTGCATCCGATGTGCGCGCCGCCGACGAAGGTCAGGTCAACGTCGTTGGTGGCCGGAACCAGCATGGTGGCGATGTGGCCTACTGCAACCTGCGCCTGGTTGGTGCCCAGCGCCTCGGTGTAGGAGGAACCTTTGAAGCCCTCAGCGGTCAGGCCGGCCTCTTCATAGTAGCCAAGGTAATCCGCAACGGTTGGACCGGAAGTGCAGCCGTCGGACATGTAGTAGAGGATCGGATCTCCATAAGCGGGCTCTGCCTCCATAGCAGCCTGCTCTTCAGCGGTTGGAGCCAGGTCGCCGATTTCCTCAGCGCGGCCGTCAATGCTCAGCGGAACAAACATCTTGTCCCACTGGCCGGAGGTGGAAGCCTCGAAAGAGTTCATGTGCTCGGAATCAGCGGAAGCGGTTTCGCTGGAAGCGGAAGCGCTGTCCGCAACGGTGCCGGCCAGCTCCTGGGTGCGGGTTTCGCCCCACAGCATGGTGTCGGTCACAGCAACGGCATTTTGTACGATCGGAACGGTGCAGCCCTCAACTTCAACAGGATCGCCTACAGAGTAGTCCGGGATGATTTCATCCGGGCAAACTGGGGTCCAAGCTTTCTCCATGATCTCGTCAACGGTTAGCTCGGTGTTGGTGATCAGGCCCAGACGCAGATAGTCCTCGGTGATCTCGCGCAGCGCTCTCTCGGTGAAGGCGTCGGACAGGCCAAAGTGCAGGGAGTTCCAGCATTCGATGTTCTTCTCGTAGGTGCCGGAGAGCTTGCCGTCCTCGATCATGAAGTTGACAGCGTCCTCGGCGTTCAGACGGTTGTACATACCAGCGCGCTTAACAGCCATGGTGATGTATTTTGCATGAACCGGGTTCTCCTCCAGGAAGTCGTTGTTCATCGCCATGACGCAGCAAGGCTCGTCCTGGAAAGCAGGGTCGGTGGTCAGCGAGATGATCGGACGCAGAGTGCCGTCCTGCACCATGTCGTAAGCCCAGATGTCGCTGAAGATGGAAGCATCAACTTCGCCGTTTTCCATCGCCGCGATGGTTGCGGAGGTCTCAACGTTTAGCAGTTCGATGTCGTTGTTCGGGTCAACGCCATACTCGTCGAGCAGACGGGCAACGATGTTGTGGTCGGAGTTGCCAAGACCATCGTGGATAGCGACGGTCTTGCCCTTCAGATCCTCAACAGTCTGGATGTCGCTGTCGTTGAGCACGAAGATAGTTTTGCAGCCGACATGCGCGCCGGCAACAAAGGTGTAGTTTACGTCGTTGGTGATCGGAACCAGCATGGTCGCGATGTGGTCGATGCCCCACATAGCCTGTCCGGTGCCGACCGCCATGTAGGTGGAATCGCCCTGTACAATTTTGGCGTTGATGCCGTACTCCTCATAGTAGCCCAGCACGTCAGCCATGTATTTGGCGGATACGCAGTTGCCTCCATTGTAGATGTAGGTCAGCTCGGTGCCAAACGCAGGTTCCTGTTTCATGGCTTCCCAGTCCTCTGCAGAAACGCCTTCCGGACGGTCCGAATCGTCGGCAGTCTCAGTTGTTTCCGCGGAGGTGGTGTCCTCGGTTTCCGCTTCTGTCTCGGTTGGTGTGGTGGTGTTGGCTTCTGTGGAAGTCTGTTCACCGCCGCAGGCTGCCATCGACAGCATCATTGCGGATGCCAGCAGGACACAAATCAGCTTTCTTAAATTCTTCATTGGATCCTTTACTCCTTTTGTATGAATTTATTATTTCCGCAAAGTTTAGCAGGGAACTATTCCTTGACGCCGTAATTGAGCATTTCCAGAATCTGGTTGCGGTACTCAATAAACTGCGCGCTGCTACGATTGCGGGGATAATCCAGTTTGATCGGAATGTCTGCCTTGATGCGGCCGGGGCTGGGTTCCATGACGATGACGCGGGTGCCCATATAGATGGCCTCGTCGACGTCGTGGGTGACCATGACGGCCAGCTGATTGCGGCCTCTCCAGGCGGAGAGGATTTCATCCTGCATGTTCATGCGGGTGAAGGCGTCCAGAGCGCCCAGAGGCTCGTCCAGCAGGAGGATAGGCGGCTCGTTGATCAGGGTGCGCACCAGCGCAACACGCTGCGCCATACCGCCGGAGAGCTGTCCCGGATAATCGTCCTTAAAGTTTTTCAGACCAATCAGGTCGAGCATATGGTCTACCCGCTGCTCGTTGCCCTTGAGCTTGTTCTGCATCTTCAGGCTGAAGCCGATATTTTTTTCCACCGTCAGCCATGGAAACAGAGTCGGGCGCTGGAACACCATGCCGCGGTCCGGGGCTGGGCCGGTGATTTCTTTGTCATTTACACTCAGAGTACCTACAGTGGGGGTGATGAGCCCGGCAATCAGGCGCAGGATGGTGGATTTACCGCAGCCCGAGGTGCCGACCAGGCTGATGAATTCCCCGCTTTTCATCTCCAGACTGATGCTGCTCAAAGCGTGGGTGATTTCGTCCTTCTCCACCTTGGCAAAGCTCTTGGAAACATTGTCCAGTTTTAATACAACGGAATCTGCCATTTATTTCACAACTCCAATCTGCCAACGCAGTACGCGCTGCTTGATCAAATTCAGGGCCTTTGTTACGATAGTAAAGATAAAGCAGATGACGAACAGGGCGGCGAACATCTTGTTGTATGCGGCCCAGGATTTTGCCCAGGTCATGTACCAGCCCAGACCGGCCTCAACACCCATCATCTCCGCAATCATGATGGCGGTGCAGGCAGTACTCATCGCCTGGGTCATGCCCTGCAGGATGCTTGGCATGGCGTGCGGGATAGCGACGCGGAAGACAAGCTGTCTCTCATTTGCGCCCAGGGTGCGGGCAGCTTCAAAGTAGTCCTTGTCGACGTTGGAGATGCCGGTCATCGAAGCGACGGTGACGGCAAACCAGGAGCCTAAAGCAATGATGAAAACCGCACCATCGGATAGGGTGATGGGGAGAACCATCATAATTGGAATCCAGGTGGAGGTTGGGATAGGACCCATAAACTTAATAATAGGGTCTACCCAATAACGCATCCGTTTGCTGTAACCGCAGGTAATGCCTGTGATGAGGCCAAAGAAAGAACCGATGAAGTAGCCGGTGAAGAGCAGGCGCAGGGTATACAGGGTGCTGACAATCAGCATCTCCCGATCCTCCCAGGCGATGTTGAGGATGCTGTTCAGGCATGGAATAAATGGCTGATCCAGAATGCCGGTTTTCAGTGTCAGGTAATCATAGGCGGTCAGCAGCAGAAAGAAAGCCGCATGCAAAGGCGCTTTATAGCGGACCTTCTGGAAAAACGGCTTGTCGTTCATCGCATATTTGACCAGCGCGACGATGGCGCGCACGGTGTAAAGCGCGATCAGGATGACCAAAAGGTACAGGTAGGTGTTCGGATTGCTGTTGGTGAAGGAATCCGGGACAAGCAGATACTCCGCGACAGCGATTGCGCCGCACAAGATCGGGAAAAGAACAATCACGCAGTCCAGAAATTTTTGGAAAGGGGTTTTCTCCTTTTCTTCCAGCTCCTGGAGCTGCTGGCGGTTGAGCTGTTCCAGCTCTGTCTGTCTGGAGGTCTTTTGAGCGGTAGATGCTTGATTGCCCATAAAAACAGATCACACTCTCTTTCTTTAGTATAAAATCCGAGACAAGATCGAAATGGCCGGTTTTGGTTACTTGGTACAAAATGCCCCGGCTAAAATGCAAAAACAGTATAATACAAAGGGCTTCATTTTTGAAATAGAAAAAAATGAAACAGCGATAGGTTTTTCTGAATAAAGAGAGAAGAAATGCGTTCAGATGAAACTTTTTTATACAGAAAGCCAACAAATTGTAAACGCTATAGATAAACTTTATGAACAAATCATTTCTTCATAGAAAAAAACAAACGCGCCAGCCGCGCAATTCCTCACATTTTGAAAAGTGCAGTGCAAAGGCAGATTGATTTTTTGAATGATGAAAACTAATTGTATCGATAAAAGGAATTGGTTTATTTTGTCACAACATGGTAAGATAATAAGAAAAGAATGCATGATCTGGGGGAAAGATTTTAAAGATAAAAAAGCTGTATTATTTTTTGAGCGTGGCAAAACACCTCAACTTTACCCGCGCTGCCCAGGAATGCCACATCGCGCAGCCGGCCATCAGCGAGCAGATCAGCTCCCTGGAAAAGGAATTGGGGGTGCAGCTCTTTGAGAGAGGAGCACGCAGCATCCGGCTGACGGCGGCGGGCGAGGTATTTTACCAGAATATCTCCCGCTTTGTTCAGAATTATGAACAGAGCCTGCGCGAGGTGCGCACCTCGCTGCAGGAGAAAAGCCTGGTGATCGGCGTCAACCACTTTAACCTCCCGCGGCTGCTTTCTGGGGCGGTCCGCAGGCTGCAGGAGCGCTTTCCTTCTATCCGGGTGGAGTATCGAACCGCCTGCGCCTTTGCTCCGGAAACCTTTTCGGCGGAGGATGGCTGCGACGTGGTCTTTACCTGGGGCGAACAATCCAACCTGCCGGGAGGCATTGCGGAGGAAGTCTTGCTGTCGCGCCCGGCGGTCGCCCTGTTGTATGAGGGACACCCGCTGGCAGTCAACCCGGTTTTGACCCGCGAACAGCTCAGCCATGTGCAGATGATCGTGCCGGTGTGTCAGCACTGCCGGGACTTTACTGCGTTTTATCTGCGCCGGATGGAGCAGCTTCATGTTAAAATGGGAAGAAAGGCCCTGGCACAGGACGCCGCCAGCATGCTCTTGATGCTGGAAAGCGGAGCGGGCATCACGGTTGGCCCGCAGGGCGCCTTCCAGGAAAACGGCCACCTGGTCGCCCGGAGGATTGAGGGCTGCGGCGAGTTTGGAAGTTGGCGCGCCCTTTTTCGCAGAGGGAAGGTCAATCCATTGGTCGGTGCGCTGCTGGATATCATAAAGGAGATGGACAAACGTGATGGGGATTGAACGGCTGGACTACTTTTTAAGCGCGGTGCGCTGTGGGAGTTTTACAAGGGCCGCTCAGGAGTGCGGCGTAGTGCCGTCCACCATCAGTCAGCAGATTGCTTCGCTGGAGAAGGAGGTCGGGTTCTCGCTTTTTGCGCGTAAAGGCAGAGGTGTGGTCCTGACACGGCAGGGAGAATTGTTCTATCAAAAGGCACAGGGGCTGCAGACCGAGTATCGAACCGCGGTCCGGCAGACGCAGATGGCCAAACGCCTGCAGGTGGGGGTAAACAGCATGCATAATCTGCAGGCGCTGCAGCAGCTCTTTCTGCAGCAGGAGCACGATGGCCTGGAGGTGTGTATCGAGCAGTACAGTGTCCGCCAGGCTCGGGAAAAGCTTCGCTCCGGAGAGTGCGATCTGTTTTGGGGATACGCCTCTCCGGCCTGGGAAGGGTTTATGCAGAAAACGCTTGCGCCGCAGCCGGTCTATGTTTGGGGTGCAGATCTGCCGGAGGGTCCTGTCGATTTGGAGCAGCTTCTCCAACAGGATAAACAGCTCTATTTCAGCTGGGAACTGTGGGAATATCTGCAGACGGTTTGTCCGGAAATTGCGCAAAAGCAGAAGGAAGAAAAGCTGCGGCTGCTGGATAACCCGGACATGGTTTTGCCGACAGCACAGGCAAACCGCCAGATTGCCCTGACAAGTGCTCTTGATAACCAAGAAAGCAGGTTGCTTGTGAGCGAAAAGACAGGAGAGCCGCTGCAGATCTGGCAGGCGGCCTTCTGGCGCAAGGAGGAGCCGAAGGAAATTCTGCGGAAGTTTTTTGAAAGAATTGAAGAGGATTTATAAAGCGGAAGGCACACGGTATGGTGTGCCTTCCGCTTATTGTAGATTGTCTTATGTAATAAAGGAGAAAAGAAAAATTGGATGGGGAATGGAAAAATGGATTGGTTATTTTAGAGAAGAAATCTTGAAAAGCAGGTGACAAGACAGCAGGTGATTCAGCACTTTGCATAATTTTAACCAAAAAATAACCAAAAAAATCACTTGTATTTTATGCGTAATTGATTTACAATAGAAACCTGAACAAAAAGGATCAAACTAAGGATGAGAGGAGGGAGGGCTGTGTGAAAACACATCCATTTATTCTCTGGAAAAGGAGCGGCTGAAAGAAAAGATAGTATGATTTCTGTGTAATATCCGCGCGGTTGGCGCGCGGAAATTTTCCAGCGCTCTTTTGTAAAAAGGAGGAAACAAAATCATGAAAAACAAAAAGGTTTTTCTGACGGTATGGCTGGGGATTGCAGTGGTCTTTTTGATCGGCAGCCTGTTGACCATGCCGGATGGGGGAAAGGCGGAAACCATCCAGGAGACAATGCGCGACGCAGTGCTGCATGAATCCAACCAAATCAGCTTCTTCGGACTGCGCACCGTCAACCCGGCGCTGATCTCCGGCATGGTGGTGACGGCGGTATTGCTGATTGCCGCTACGTGCATCCGTATCTTTGTCATCCCCAAATTCCGATATGTCCCAGGCAGATTCCAGATGCTGCTCGAGCAGGCAGTTGGGATGTTTGATGGGATGGCCAAATCGAACAGCCCGTGGCGGAACAGCTTCTTGGGAGCGTACATCTTTGCCGCCGCGGCCTACATCTTTTTTGGGACGCTGTTTGAGCTGTTCGGCTTCCAGGTGATCACAACCGAGGGACTGTCGATTGCTTTACCGGTGCCGCTCTCCGATGTCAACGCGGCGATCATGCTGGGCGTGCTCTCCTACTGCGTCATCTTCTCCGGTGCAATTGCCGGAAACGGCATCAGGGGAATCGGCAGCGCACTCAAGGAGGTTTCGCTGCTGATTTCGATGAGCTTCCGTCTGTTCGGCGCGCTGCTCAGTGGCCTGCTGGTCACCGAGCTGGTTTATTACTACATCAATCTCAGCTTTGTCCTGCCGGTTGTGGTCGGCGTGCTGTTCACATTGCTGCACGCGCTGATTCAAAGCTACGTTTTGACCATGCTGACGGCGCTGTTCTACGGCGAGATGTCCGAGCCCAAGCCGCCAAAGCAAAAGCATGGCAAAAAAGCGGCCCTGCAAAAGCCCGAAGCGCCTGACCTTGTGTAATATTTATTGGAGGTAAGTAAAATGAATATTGTAAAGAAAATTTCTGTAATGTTGATGATGGTTCTGCTGGTTGTAGCGATGGCCCTTCCTGCTTTTGCTTCCACCACAACGACTGCCGCTCCAGAGCAGACACAGGTTCAGGAGGAGCAGGAGGACAGCACCGACGGCTTAAAGGCGATTGCGGCAGGCATGGCAATCGGTCTGGCTGCGGCGGGCGGCGCAATCGCGATGGGCATCGTCGGCGGCAAGGCGGCGGAAGGTATCTCCCGCCAGCCGGATATGGAAAGCAAGATCCGCACCACCCTCATGCTGGATCTGGTATTTATTGAGACCGCAATTATCTACGCCCTGCTTGTCGTCATCCTGATTATCTTCGTTTTGTAAAGGCGGGTGCAGTATGAATATTCCTTTGAATATCGACTGGCAGCAGATTCTGCTGCATCTTTTCAACTTTACCATCCTGGCGGGCGGACTTTATCTGCTGCTCTATCGCCCGGTCAAGGAGTTCATGCAGAAGCGCGACGCCTACTATCAGGGCATCAACGACCAGGCTGAACAGCTCAAGCAGCAGGCTGACCAGCTCAAAAAGGATTATCAGCAAAAGCTCTCCGAGGCAGACAGTGAGATTGCGCAGAAAAGAGCCGACGTGCAAAAGCAGCTGGAGGCTTTCCGCCAGCAGCAGGTAAGCCAGGCGGAAAAACAGGCGCAGGCAATTTTGCAGAAAGCCAAAGAGAGCGCCGACCGCGAACACGAACAGATGCTTTCCAAAGCCTCGAAGGAGCTGACCGATCTGGCAGTGAGCGCGGCGGAAAAGATCGTTTTGAAGGATCAGGGCGATCCCTATGATCAATTTTTAAATTTGGTGGAAGGGGAGAAGCCGCATGAACAATCCAAAGAATAAGGCTATTTTAAGAAGCGCTGCTGCACCGAATGAGAAAAACCGCGAGCGGCTGCTTGTCTTTCTCAAAAAGACCTACCAGCAGGATGTGGAGCTGGAATGGCAGGAAGACGAACACATTCAGGACGGCTTTCTGCTGCAGGTAGGTACCGACATCTATGACTGGACCATCGAGGGCAGGCTGCGTCAGTTTAAGGAGCGGCTGGAAAAACTGCCAAACTCCCGCGACGACATCATCCCACTGATGAAGGAGAGCGTCGAAAACTGGACGCCTGAGGTCACCCCCGAGGAGATCGGGGAGGTGATTGCGGTGGGCGACAATATCGCCACCATCTCGGGCTTGGACCATGCGGCCTACGGAGAGATTCTGTTCTTTCCTTCCGGCATCAAGGGCATGGTGCAGGATTTAAAGCCGGGGGAAATCGGCTGCATCCTCTTTGGCGACGCCGAGGAGGTCAGCGAGGGCAGTATTGTCCGCCGCAGCGGCAGGATGGCGGGCATCCCGGTCGGAGACGCCTTTTTGGGCCGCGTGGTGAACGCGCTGGGTAACCCGATTGATGGCAAAGGCCAGATCGAGGCAGCGGACTACCGCCCAATCGAGATGCCCGCGCCGGAGATCATCGACCGCCAGCCGGTCAATCAACCGATGGAAACCGGCCTGCTTGCCATCGATTCGATGTTCCCCATCGGCCGCGGACAGCGCGAGCTGATTATCGGCGACCGCCAGACCGGCAAGACCGCGATTGCCTTGGACACCATCCTCAACCAGAAGGGCAAGGACGTCATCTGTATCTATGTCGCCATCGGCCAGAAGGCAAGCTCGGTGGCACAGCTGGCGGAGACCTTAAAGAAGCACGACGCGATGGATTATTCGATCATCGTCAGCGCCTCGGCCAGCGACTCCGCAACCCTGCAGTACATCGCGCCCTATGCCGGCTGCGCGCTGGGCGAATATTTTATGTACAACGGCAAGGATGTGCTGATTGTCTACGACGACCTTTCCAAGCATGCCATCGCCTACCGCGCGCTGAGCCTGCTGCTTGAGCGCTCTCCCGGCCGTGAGGCCTATCCGGGCGACGTCTTTTACCTGCATTCCCGCCTGCTTGAGCGCTCCGCCCACCTCTCCGACGAAAAGGGCGGCGGCAGCATGACCGCCCTTCCGATTGTCGAGACCCAGGCCGGCGACGTTTCGGCCTACATTCCGACCAACATCATCTCAATCACCGACGGCCAGATCTTTTTGGAGAGCGACCTGTTCTTTGCCGGCCAGCGACCGGCGGTCAACGTCGGCCTGTCGGTTTCCCGTGTCGGCGGCGACGCCCAGACCAAGGCGATGAAGACCGCCGCGGGCGCGCTGCGTCTGGACCTGGCGCAGTACCGCGAGATGGAGGTCTTCACCCAGTTCTCCAGCGACCTGGACGAGGTCACCAAAAAGCAGCTGCAGTACGGTCAGGGCCTGATGCGCCTGCTTCGCCAGCCGCAGTATCATCCGATGCAGCAGCATGAGCAGGTTGTCCTGCTGATTGCGGCGCTCAACCATGTGATGCAGGACGTGCCGGTGGAGAAGATCGACCAGTTCCGCAGCGAGTACCTTGCCTACATGCAGGACGCTGCCTCCGCCCTCTGTGCCCAGATTGACCAGACCGGCATGCTGAGCAAAGAGGACTATCAGTCGGTTCTGCAGCTGGCAAAACAGTTCCAGCAGAGCACCGCAGAGCGGTACGTTCCGCAGACGAGGTAACGGTCATGGCAAGCACATCGGAAATCAAAAACAGGATTGCAAGCGTGAAGGAGACGCAGAAAATCACCAACGCCATGTATCTGATCGCCTCCACCAAGCTGCGCAAGGCCAGAAACGACCTGGACAACACCCGTCCCTACTTTTATGAGTTGCGCAGCGAGATCAAGCGCATCTTCCGCACCGTCAACGATGTGGACAGTCCCTACTTTTATCCCCCGGACTATGACCCGGCGGACCACGTTGGCGGCACCTACGGGTGCCTGGTGATTACGGCGGACAAGGGCCTGGCGGGCGCTTACAATCAGAATGTCATCAAGGAAGCAAAGCGGCTGGTGGACGCGCACAGCGACACCAAGCTCTTTGTGGTGGGGGAGTATGGACGCCGCTTTTTTGAGCAGCGCAACATCCCCATCGAGCGCAGCTTTCTTTACACCGCGCAGAACCCGACACTGGAGCGCGCGCGGGAGATCAGCTCCTTTTTGCTGGAGCAGTACGACAGCGGCGCGCTCAAAAAGATTTTTGTCGTCTATACCGATATGCCAAACGGCATGACGATGAACGCGCGCAGCACCCGCCTGCTGCCGTTCCACCGAACCTACTTTGACACGCCGGCCAGCGAGAAGAAGGTCTCGGTGCCGTTCGAGTTTACTCCCTCGGTGGCGGCGGTGCTCAACGGCATCATGCCGAGCTATCTGACAGGATTTATCTACAGCGCGCTGATCGACAGCTTCTGCAGCGAGCAGAACGCCAGAATGACGGCGATGGATGCGGCCAACAAAAACGCGGAGGAGCTGCTCTCCCAGCTCTCACTGCAGTATAACCGCGTGCGGCAGGCTGCCATCACCCAGGAGATCACCGAGATCAGCGCCGGCGCGAAGGCGCAGAAGAAAAAGAGAGAGAAAGGAGCGAGTGTGCGATGAAGTATGGAACCATCACACAGGTTTCCGGACCGGTCGTCGACGTCGCCTTTGAATCGGGATATCTGCCCAAGATCCGGGAGGCGATGACCGTCTCGGTCAACGGAACACAGCGGGTCATGGAGGTGTCCCAGCACGTCGGACACGACACCGTCCGCTGCATCATGCTGGCGGGCAGCGAGGGTTTGTCCCGCGGGATGCAGGTATGCGCCCCCGGCTCGACCATCACCGTGCCGGTTGGCGAACAGACGCTGGGCAGGATGTTCAACGTCCTGGGAAAGGCCATCGACGGCAAGGAGGAGCTGCCGCAGGAGGTGGAGCGCCACAGCATCTACCGCAAGGCGCCTGACTTTGCGGACCAGCAGCCGATCGGCGAGATTCTGGAGACCGGCATCAAGGTTATCGACCTGCTGGAGCCGTATCCGAAGGGCGGCAAGATCGGATTGTTTGGCGGCGCGGGCGTCGGCAAAACCGTCCTGATTCAGGAGCTGATCCACAACGTCGCGATGGAGCACAACGGCTATTCGGTCTTTACCGGCGTCGGCGAGCGCAGCCGCGAGGGCAACGACCTGTGGAGAGAGATGCAGGGCAGCGGCGTAGCGGATAAGACCGCGCTGGTGTTCGGACAGATGAACGAATCCCCCGGCGTGCGCATGCGTGTCGCGCTGGCGGGACTGACCATGGCGGAATATTTCCGTGACCAGCAGCACAAAGACGTCCTGCTCTTTATCGACAACATCTTCCGTTTTGTGCAGGCGGGCAGCGAGGTTTCCACCCTGCTGGGCCGCATGCCGTCCGCGGTCGGATACCAGCCAACTCTGGCAAACGAGATGGGAGAGCTGCAGGAGCGCATCACCTCCACTCGCGACGGTTCGGTTACCTCGGTGCAGGCAGTTTACGTCCCGGCCGACGACCTGACCGACCCGGCCACCGCGACCACCTTCACCCATCTGGACGCAACCACCGTTCTGAGCAGAAAGATTGCCGAGCAGGGCATCTACCCGGCGGTGGACCCGCTGCAGTCCAGCTCCCGCCTGCTGGAGCCCGGCAAGGTCGGGGAGGAGCACTACCAGATTGCCCGCCGCGTGCAGGAGATTCTGGAAAAGTACAACGAGCTGCAGGACATCATTGCCATCCTCGGCATGGATGAGCTGAGCGACCAGGATCGCCAGACGGTCATGCGCGCCAGAAAGATTCAGCGATTCCTCTCCCAGCCGATGCACGTCGCGGAGAAGTTCACCAACATCCCCGGCGCCTATGTCCCGCTCAAGGAGACACTGCGCGGTTTTCAAATGATTATCGACGGTGAGATGGATCAGTATCCGGAGGCGGCGTTCTTCAATGTCGGCACCATCGATGATGTCATCCGGAAGGCCCAGAGCATGGGAGGGGAGAACTGATGGAAGAATTCCAGGTCAAGATCCTGGCGTCAGACCACCCCTTCTATGAGGGAAAATGCTACTCGCTGGTGATTCCAACCCTGCGGGGCATGTACGGCATCCACGCCCACCACAGCAATATGATCACCGCGATTATCCCCGGCACGCTGCAGTACCAGATTGTACCTGGCGCGCCGCTGGAGGCCGCTGTCTCCAACGGGCTGGCAAAGGTGGAAAACGGCGAGGTGCTGATTCTGGTCGACACCGCCGAGCGCCCCGAGGAGATCGACGCCAACCGCGCCCGCCGGGACGCCGACGCGGCAAAGGAAGCGATTTTGCAGAAAAAGAGCATCCAGGAGTACCGCTCCGCACAGGCAAATCTTGCCAGAGCGCTCAGCCGCCTGCGCGTCAAGAGGGGCAGCAAATAATGACAAAAATCCTCCGTACCAGTTGGTTTGGTATGGGGGATTTTTCATTTTAAATAAGAAAAATTTACCCCTTCCCTCTTGACTTGTAGTGCACTCCAGGTTCTATAATAAAGAATAGAAAGCCTGCAGATGCAGGGGAGGGACCACGCCGCAAAAGAAATACCAGAAGCGGCATCAAGCGTAAGGAGGAAAACGGTATGTCCAATCAAAAACCAATTCCAGGAACAGGCGGCGACCACTATGTTCCGTACGAGCAGCGCTCGGGAGAAGAGTCGGCAGTTTACTTTACCAGAGATCTTTCTGCAGAGGGCCTGCGCAAAATCTTCAGCAGGGTCAGCGGCAATATGACCGGCAAGGTTGCCATCAAGCTGCACACCGGTGAACCGCACGGACCAAACATCATCCCGCGCCCGTGGGTCAAGGAGCTGATTGAAAAGGACCTGCCGGGAGCCACCATTGTGGAGACCAACTCCTACTATGAGGGCGGCCGCTACACCACCGAGCAGCACCGGGAGACCCTGCAGGTCAACGGCTGGACCTTCTGTCCGGTGGACATCATGGACGCGGACGGAACCGCATCGCTGCCGGTCAAGGGCGGCAAGTGGTTCACCGAGATGGAGATGGGAAAAAACATCCTCAACTACGATTCGATGTTTGTTCTCACCCACTTCAAAGGCCACTCCAAGGGCGGCTTTGGCGGCTCGAATAAAAACATCGGCATCGGCTGTGCGGATGGACGCATCGGCAAGGCGATGATCCACACCACTCCGGGCTCCAGCGATATGTGGGACATCTCCGACGAGGAATTTATGGAGCGCATGACCGAATCGGCCAAGGCGGTGGTCGACCACTTCGGCCAGCACATCACCTTTGTCAACGTCATGCGCAATATGTCGGTTTCCTGCGACTGTGAGGGAACCGCCGCTGCGCCGGTCGTCACCCCAAATGTCGGCATCCTGGCCTCCCGCGACATCCTGGCCATCGACCAGGCGTCGGTTGACCTGGTGTACGCGATGAAGGAGGAGGACCACAAGGATCTGGTAGAGCGCATCGAAAGCCGTCACGGCCTGCGCCAGCTCAGCTACATGAAGGAACTGCAGATGGGCAACGACCGTTATCAGCTCATCGACATCGATAACGGCGATGCTGTCATCTCTCCAAAGGACGCAGTCAAGGACGTTGTCCCTTTTAAAGAATAATGAAGAATCAGAAGAAGGAGCCCTTTGGGGCTCCTTCTTTGTGCACCGGTGGGGAAAAACGCCCGCATCGCCGCCGAAAATGCACCTTCAATCCGCCTTGTGGGGGCAAAGCGGCGAAAAAAATAGGGCTCGGGGGGTTGCAAAAGCGCGTAAAATATGGTAGTCTATAAGAAGAATGAGGAAAGGGGGACGAGAGCCTGTTGCAGCAGCTGTCTTTTAGGAGCTTTGCCGTGGAAGGCTGCGCGTCTCTGTTGCCTTGTGTCAGCAAGTTGTTCTAGCAAAGAGTGGGTTTACCCGCTCTTTTGTTTTGTTAGGCGGCAAAATAGCCCTTGTCAGAGTCGGGATTGATTTTGAAAAAAGGGCAGATTCGGGAAAGGAAGGGATTTGCTTTTGGCAACATCGAAAAAACCAAACACCGTGGAGGTTGTCACCGCATTGGCAAAGCCGGTTGTGGAGCAGATGGGACTGCAGCTGTGGGATGTCCGCTTTGAAAAGGAGGGCGCGTCCTGGTACCTGCGCATTTTCATCGACAAGGAGGGCGGGGTCACCATCGACGACTGTGAAAACTTAAGCCGTGCGATGGACCAGATTCTGGACGATGCTGACCCGATCAGCCAGTCCTATTATTTTGAGGTTTCCTCGCCGGGCATCGGCAGGGACCTGGTGCGCCCATGGCATTTTCAGCGGTATTTGGGGCAGGATGTACAGGTAAAGCTCATTCGCCCGGTAAAGACGCAGGACGGGAAAAACCTGCGGGAATTTGTCGCGCCGATGACTGGCTGCGACGATCAGACGGTGACGGTGGAGTTGGAGGGAGAGTCCTTTTCTTTCTCCAAAAAGGACGCGGCCTATATCCGCCTGTACGAAGAAATTGATTGGAAATCTGGCCGCTAAGTGATTAACAGGAGGAAGCAAAAGGTGAACACAATGAACAGTGAGTTTTTTGAGGCGCTGGCAATGCTGGAAAAGGAGCGGGGCATCCCGGTATCCTACCTGATTGAGAAGATCAGCAACGCGATCGCCATCGCGGTCAAGCGGGATATGGGCGGCAGTGAAAACGCGATTGTGGAAATCGATCCGGAAAAGCAGCGCTTTTATGTGGCCATCCGCAAAAATGTGGTGGAGGAAGTGACCGATCCGGAAACTGAAATCACCCTCTCCGACGCCACCAAGTACAGCAGGGTGGCGCATGTCGGCGGCGTGGTGGAGATCCCGCTGGAGACAAAACAGTTTGGCCGCATCGCAGCGCAGTCTGCAAAGCATGTCATCCGTCAGGGCATCAGCGAGGCGGAGAAGGGCCAGCTGGTGCAGAAGTATCAGGACAAAAAATATGAGATTATCTCGGTGCCGGTGCTCAAGATCGACGAGATCAAGGGCAACGCTACCGTGGAGATCGACAAGACTGAGGCCATCCTGCCAAAGAGCGAGCAGGTTCCAGGCGAGGTGCTGCAGGAAGGCCAGCGCATCATGGTCTATGTAGTGGACGTTCTGACCAGCGGAAAGAATCCGAAGCTGATGATTTCCCGCACCCATCCGGGACTGATTAAGCGCCTGTTTGAGCTGCACACTCCGGAAATCAAGGATGGCACCATCGAGATCAAGGCCATCTCCCGTGAGGCCGGTTCCCGCACCAAGATTGCAGTCTACAGCAAGGACGAAAACGTCGATGCGGTCGGCGCCTGCATCGGTCCAAAGGGAACCCGCGTTTCCTCCATCGTGGAGGAGCTGGGCGGCGAGAAGATCGACGTCATCAAGTACAGCGACGACCCGGAAGAGCTGATCGCTGCAGCCCTGTCTCCGGCGGTGGTCAGCCAGGTGTTGATCGACCCGGCGGGCACAAAATCCTGCCGAGCCATCGTGCCGGACAGCCAGCTGTCGCTTGCCATCGGCAACAAGGGCCAGAACGTCCGTCTGGCTGCGCGCCTGACCGGCTGGAAGATCGATATCGGACCGGAAAGCCAGGCTGAGCAGATTATGGAAGAGTATGAACAGCGCAAGCAGGAGGTTCAGCAGCAGATTGACCAGGCGGTAGATGATCTGTTTGACGACGAAGATGGAGAGGAGCTCATCCAGCAGGAGCAGCCAGAAGAAATGGCTGAAGAAGCAGAGCAGGACGAGTAATTGTAAAACGAAAGCGGCAAAGGAGGCGGGAGGATGAAAACAAACGCGGCGCCGGCCAAAAAGATGCCGGTCAGGATGTGCGTTGGCTGCCGGGAACATAAGCCCAAAAAGGAGTTGATCCGGGTGGTGCGCTCACCGGAGGGAGAGATCAGCCTCGACTTTACCGGCAAAAAATCGGGACGGGGCGCTTACCTGTGCGTGAACAGCCAGTGCCTTGTCCGGGCGCGCAAATCCAGACAGTTGGAGCGGACGCTGGACACCACCATCCCCGACGAGGTTTATAACAAGCTGGAACAGGAGCTGGCCGCGCGGGAAGAACAGCAGCAACAATAACCTGCCGTCCCCAAAAAAGAGGTGAGCGGATGCAAAAGCAGGAACTTTCCACCCTGTCGCTTGCCAGAAGGGCCGGCAAACTGGTCCTCGGCTTTGACAAGGTTGTGGAGGAGATGCGTGCCGGAAAGGTAAAGGGCGTTTTTTACAGCGCCGACCTTTCCGAAAAAAGCCGCAAGGAGCTTTCCTTTGCGGCACAAAAATTTTGCCTGCAGCCCATTGCTCTGGATGTACAGATGGAGGAAATCCAGCAGGCCTGCGGCAAACGCTCGGGCGTTATAGCGGTGTGCGATGAGGGATTTGCCAAAAAGCTCTCCGCTCTGGCCCAGCAGCGTACAGGACAAAAGCATTCCTGAATGAAAAGGAGGCGTATGTTTTCGTGATAAACGATAAATATAGAGTCAATGAGGTCGCCAAGGACCTCAATGTGCAGATGAAGGATATCGTCGATCTGCTGGAAAAAAACTTTCCGGGAGAAAAAAAGCGCACGACAGTCCTGACAAACGAGGAGCTCAACTTTGTGTTTGAGACCTACACACAGCAGCACCAGCAGGACAATCTGGACAGCTATTACGCTTATAAGGTCCAGTCCCAGCCGGTAAAACAGGAAAAAGCTGCTGCCCCAAAAACGGCCGCAAAACAGCCGAAGGAAGAAAAAGAAGTAAAAGAACAGCCACAGCAGGAACAGCAAGTCGCGGCTGCCGAGCCGGAAAAGCAGCCTGCTCTGGAAAAACACGCAGAAGGAAAAGCGCCTCAAGAGGAAAATAAGGAGATGCCCGTGAAGAAAACGCAGACAGAGAGGGAGAAACAGGATATGAGCGAGACACCCAAGCGCCCGGCACCGGAAACACGCGGCGGCGAGCGCAAAAAGGCTTCTCCGCAGGAGAACCGTCCAGCGGACAGCCGCGCCAATGAAAATCGCTCCGGAGAACGCAGCCGCACCGATCGTCCAAGAAACGATCGCCCGGAAAGAAACGATCGCGGCACAGACCGCAGCGCAAAATTTGGCGATAAAAAGCCGCAGGGCGAACGCCGCTTCAATGACCGTCCGGAGAGAAACGACCGCGGCGGCAGATTCGGCGACAAAAAGCCGCAGGACCGTCCAAAGCAGGCGGCAAAACCACAGGCGCCAAAGCCGGCCCCGGCTCCGCGCCAGGCTTCGACCATCAATCCGGAGCTGGACGAGAACGTCAACGGCAAGATGATCCGCCATGTCGATATGCGCGCGGCCAATGTCGACCTGGACAAATACAACGAGCGCTATGAGCACATCGCGCCGGAGAATATGTCCAAGCGGGACGACGGCGTAAAGAAGCAGAAAATCGGCGGCAGAAACAACAAGAAGAAAAACTTCATGTCCAAGAAGGACAAGGAGATGGAGAAGCTCAAACGTCTGGAGATGGAGCGTGAGCGCCGCCAGAAATTGCACATCACCCTGCCGGACGAGATCACCGTCGGCGAGCTCGCGCTGAAGCTGAAGATTCAGTCGGCGGAGATTGTCAAACGCCTGATGATGCTGGGCGAGATGAAGTCGGTTTCGGACGTCATCGACTACGACACCGCTGCCCTGGTTGCCATGGAAATCGGCGCGAAGGTTGAGAAGGAAGTTGTCGTCACCATCGAGGACCGCCTCTTTGACGACAGCGAGGACAAGGACGAGCAGAAGGTAGAGCGCCCACCGGTTGTTGTTGTTATGGGACACGTCGACCACGGCAAAACCTCCATCCTCGACGCAATCCGCCACTCCGACGTCACCTCCACCGAGGCGGGCGGCATCACCCAGCACATCGGTGCGTACCAGGTCAACGTCAACGGCAAGCTGATCACCTTCCTGGACACCCCGGGCCATGAGGCGTTCACCGCCATGCGTGCCCGCGGCGCTGACATCACCGACATCGCAGTTCTGGTTGTCGCGGCGGACGACGGCATCATGCCGCAGACCGTCGAGTCGATCAACCATGCAAAGGCGGCGGGCGTCTCGATCATCGTCGCCATCAACAAGATGGATAAGCCGGAAGCAAATCCGGAGCGCGTCATGCAGCAGCTGACCGAATACGAGCTGGTTCCGGAAGAGTGGGGCGGCGACGTCATCTGCGTTCCGGTATCGGCCAAGACAAAAATGGGTATCCAGGACCTGCTGGAGAATATCCTGCTGGTTGCCGAGGTCAAGGAGCTCAAAGCCAACCCTGACCGTCTGGCCAAGGGCGCGGTCATCGAGGCAAAACTCGACAAGGGCCGCGGACCGGTTGCGACCATTCTGGTACAGAACGGTACCCTCAAGACCGGCGACAGCGTGATTGCCGGCACAGCGGTTGGCCGCGTGCGTGTGATGACCAACTCCAGAGGCGAGAAGATCGAGAGCGCCGGCCCATCCACGCCGGTTGAGATCACCGGTCTGGCAGACGTACCGGCAGCGGGCGACGAATTCAACGCCGTTGAGGACGAGAAGCTGGCTCGTGAGCTGGTAGAAAAGAGACGCCAGGAGGCCAAGGAGAAGGAGTTCAGCTCCTACCAGAAGGTTACATTGGATAATCTGTTCGAGCAGATTGAGGAAGGCGAGACCAAGGAGCTGCCGATCATCGTCAAGGCGGACGTTCAGGGCTCGGTTGAGGCCGTCAAGCAATCGCTGGAGAAGCTGAGCAACGCCGAGGTTCGCGTCAAGGTTATCCATGGAGCAGTCGGCGCGGTCAGCAAGTCGGATGTCATGCTGGCACAGGCCTGCGGCGCGATCATTGTTGGATTCAACGTCCGTCCGGACCCGGTAGCCCGCGACATGGCTGAGAGCGAAGGCGTTGACATGCGCATGTACCGCGTTATCTACGATGCCATCGAGGAGATCTCCTCCGCGATGAAGGGTATGCTGGCGCCAAAGACCCGCGAGGTCGAGCTGGGCCGCGCGGAGGTGCGCGAGGTGTTCAAGATCACCGGCGTCGGTACCGTTGCCGGCTGCTATGTGCTGGAGGGCAAGATCACCCGCAACGCCGAGATTCGCATTGTGCGTGACGGCATCATCATTGCCGACGAGCACCTGACCTCGCTCAAACGGTTCAAGGACGACGTCAAAGAAGTGGCCAAGGGCTACGAGTGCGGCATGGGCATCGAGAAGTTTAACGACCTGAAGGTCGGCGACATCTTCGAGGCCTACACCATCGAAGAATACCGCGACTAGCAGGCGGCTTGAAGCCGCGGACAGTTCGGCAGGCTGAGCCTGCACGCAATTTACGCTGTGGTTTTAAGCAGAGACTTGCTTTCTGGACGCGGTTGGGCGGCTTGGCAGGCTGAGCCTGCACGCAATTCGCGCTGTAGTTTTAGCAGAGAGTTACTTTCTGGACGCGGTTGCTAGTTTGAGTCTGCTCATAGATTCAGTGTAAATTTTAAATTTCTGGACGTAGTCGGTCGTTTGAAGTTATGGACGATTGTCGACTTCGGAAAGAAAAATAGTGAAAAATGGCAGGGGGCTTTTCTCTTTTAAAAAGCCCCCTCATTTTCCATCTGCGGCCGGCATGGCGGCAGGATGGATGGAGATAAAACTTTTTGATAGAATAAAAAATGAAGATCAAAAACAGGTGCGGGCTTGTCCGCACCTGTCAGGAAAGGAGCATTGTTATGGGCTTTCGAGTCGACAGAACCAGCGAGGACCTCAAGCGGGAATTGACCGACATCATTCGTCACGTCAAGGACCCGCGCGTCTCCTCGATTCTCACCATCATCAAGGTCGATCTTTCCAACGACATGTCCCACTGCAAGGTGTATGTCAGCTCGTTGGAGGGAATGGAAAAGGCCAAGGAAGCGGCTAAGGGCCTCAACCACGCCAACGGTTTTATCAAACATGAGGTTAACGCGCGCATCAAGATGCGCCGCATCCCGGACTTCCACTTCATCGCCGACGACTCCACTGAATACAGCGCCGGCATCGCCAAAATCCTGAACAGCCTGGAGATCAAACAGGACGAGGACGAGGCGGAGGACGAAGAATAATCAAAGACGAACCGAGGAGGAAACCGGATGGCGATACAGCTGACACTGGAACAGGCGGCGCAATTTTTGCAGGCAGCGCAGGATGTCCTCATCCTCACCCACAAATCCCCCGACGGGGACACGCTGGGCAGCGGTTTTGGCCTGCTGCACGCGCTGCGGGGAATGGGCAAGCGGGTTTGGCTTGCCTGCAGTGACTCTATCCCGCCGCGCTATGCCTACCTGATGGGTGGGCTAACCGACGCTGTTTGGGAGGACGGAACAGGAATTGTCCCGCAGGTAGTGGTGGCGGTGGACATCGCGGACACCAAGCTGTTCGGGGAAAAGCTGCGCGGCTTTGCGGACAAGGTTCAGCTGTGCATCGACCATCACGGCTCCAACACTGGCTACGCAAAATATCTCCTGCTGCGCCCCGATGCAGCGGCCAACTGCGAGCTGATGCTCGACCTGCTGGAGGCGATGGGCCTGCCGCTGACCGAGCAGATCGCTAACTGCCTTTACACCGGCCTGGTCACCGACACCGGCTGCTTTCGCCACAGCTCGACCACGGTGGACAGCCACCGCGCGGCCGAAAAGCTGCTGCAGGCCGGGGCAGATATGCGCATGATCCACCGCCTAGCCTTTGAGAGTGTTAGCAGGGGAAAGGTCGCTCTGCTGGTCGAGGCGATGCAGCAGATTCGCTACGAGCTGGACGGCCGCTGTGCCATCCTGGTACTGCCGCGCGACCGCATCAACGCACTGGGCGTCGCCGCCGACGAGCTGGAGGGCATCGCCGCGCTCCCGCGCCAGATCGAGGGGGTGCAGGTGGGCGTCACCCTGCGTCAGTATAAAAGCTACCGCGGCTACAAGGTCTCGGTGCGCACCGACGGCATTATCGACGCCAGCGCAATCTGCGCACGCTTAAACGGCGGAGGGCACCGGGGCGCCGCGGGATGCAACGTCGAGGAGCTGCCGCTGGAGGAGGTGTACCGCCGGGTGCTGCGCTCGGTGGAGCAGGAGCTGGCAGGAAACTAACGAGGAATGAGGAAGAAAGTTGGACGGAATTATCATCATGGACAAACCGGAGGATTTTACCTCCTTTGATATGGTGGCAAAACTGCGCCGCTTGCTGGGCACCCGCAAGGTCGGCCACGCCGGCACGCTGGACCCGATGGCCACCGGCGTGCTGCCCATCTTTGTGGGCAGGGCCACCAAATGCTGCGACATCCTGCCCGATCAGAACAAGCGCTACACCGCGACCTTTGAGCTGGGCTACACCACTGACACTCTCGACGCTACCGGACGGGTGCTGACCCGCACGCCGGTGCAGGCGGGCAAGGCGCAGGTGCAGGCGGCGCTGGAGCAGTTCCGCGGGGAGATCATGCAGCTGCCGCCGATGTACTCGGCCATCCAGATCAACGGCCGCAGGCTCTACGACCTGGCACGGCAGGGGATCGAGATTGAGCGGGAAAAGCGTCCAATCACCATCCATCATCTGGAGCTGTTGGAAGCAGATGAGCAGGAAAATCGCTATGTCATCGACGTCGCCTGCTCGAAGGGCACCTATATCCGCACCCTCTGCGCCGACATCGGCGAGGCGCTGGGCTGCGGGGCGACCATGACCGCTCTGCGCCGCACCCAAGCAGCGGGCTTCTCGCTTACGGACAGATTGACCCTCGAGCAGGCTGAGCAGCTTGCCGAGCAGGGAAAGCTGATCGAACATCTGCTGCCGGTGGAAACGGTGTTTGAGAGTTTGCCAAAACTTATCCTTTGCGCCGCGCAGGAGCGGATGTACCGCAACGGCGTCCGGCTCGACCTGTCCCGCCTGGACGGCATGCCGGCGCTCGGAAACTGGGCGGGCGACATCCGTATCTGCGGCGAGGACGGCACCTTTTTAGGGGTCAGCTATGCCGACCGGCAGCAGGGGCTGCTGTGCACCCGCAAGTTGTTTGCGGTGGAATAACATTGTAATAAGAAGAAAGAAGAGCCTTCCTTTTTTGCTAAAATGAAGTTTTTGGACGAGATACCCCGTTATGATCAGTAAAATGATAGGGGGTATTGATGATGAAAAAACAATTGCAAAAACAGCTCTGTATCTTTGCAGCGTTTGCCGCGGCATTTTTGGCGGCAGGAAGCATCTGCTATTGGCAGACGGGCGACACGCTGGCGCTGACGGTGCTGATGTTTACCCCGGCAGTCAGCGTGCTGCTGACAACCCTGCTGGCCGGAGCGGGGTGGAAAGAATTGCTCGCCAACTTTCACCTGAAGCCTCGTCTGCGGCAGAATAAGGGCCGCTATCTGGCGGTGTGGCTGCTGACACCGGTGGTGGCGTATCTGGGCGCGGCGGTTTATTTTCTGCTCTTTCCCCAGCAGTTCACCCTTCAATCGGCGCTGGCGGTCGAGTCGGGGATGCAGGGTACGGATTATATTGCCTTCCTGGCGACGATGATTCCGCTGGCGGTGCTTGTGAATCCCTTGATGGGCCTGCCGCAGTGCCTGGGCGAGGAGCTTGCCTGGAGAGGCTGGCTGCTGCCAAAGCTGACCGAGCGGTTTGGACAGCTTCGCGCGGTGCTGCTGACCGGCCTCATTTGGGGCCTCTGGCACGCGCCGGTGGTGGCGATGGGCTACAATTACGGGGAAGGGCATCCGCTTGCCAACGTCGCCGCAATGGTGCTGTTCTGTCTGGTGCTGGGTGTGATTCAGGGATTTCTGTTTTGGAGGACCGATTCGATCTGGGGACCGGTGCTCTTTCACGCGGCGGTCAATGGAATCGATCTGTGGAAGCCGACCGACCTCTTTATGAACAGCCCGGCCAACCTCTTTGTGGGGCCAAATCTGGTGGGCATCGTCGGCGGATTGGGATTTGTTCTGCTGGCAATCTGGTGCCTGCGGCAGATAGGGAGGAGCAAGGTGAGCGCCTGATTTTTCTGAGATAAAATTTCGTGTGCCTCCACCCAAAACCTTCCGCCGGCAAGGCTTGCAATTGGAGCAAAAGTTGTCTATAATGTTATGGGACATCAATATGGAAATGAGGAAACAAGAGCTTGAAGGTGACAAAGGAGTTTATCAGGCCGGATTCCGGCAAGCCGGCGTCGGTGGCGCTGGGGCTGTTTGACGGAATCCACATCGGGCATACGAAGGTGCTGCAGCGGGCGCTGAAGAACAGGGAGCTGGCTCCCTGCGTCTTTACCTATACCATCTCCTCCTTCGTTCCCCAAATTAAAAAGAATTATCTTGCCCTGATGCCGGATGAGCAGAAGTGCGCCATTCTGGAACGGATGGGCTTTGAGCAGGTGGTCATGCCGGATTTTTCCAGCTTTAAAGATATGGAGCCGGAGGAATTTGTCGAAAAGATGCTGATCCAGGGCATGGGCGCCAAGGAGCTCAGCTGCGGCTACGACTTTACCTTCGGAAAAGGCGGTGCGGGCACGACAGAGACACTCTGCCGGGTTGCCGAACGCCACGGAGTCAAGGTCAATGTGGTCGAACCGGTCACGCTGGACGGGGAGCCGGTCAGCTCCACCCGCATCCGCCAGGCAATTCTGGAGGGAAAGATGGACGAGGCCAGCCGCATGCTGGGCCGCCGCTTCTGCCTGCGGCTGAAGGTGGAGCACGGCAACTGCATTGGGCGGCTGCTGGATTTCCCGACCATCAACCAGTCCTTCCCGCAGCACCACATCGTCCCGCGCTACGGCGTTTATTCCACGGTCGTCAATGTAGCCGGCAAGCTGTACGGCGGCGTGACAAACGTGGGGGTTAAGCCGACGGTTGGCTCGGACCGCCCGCTGTCGGAGACCTACATTCTGGACTATTCCGGCGATCTTTACGGGCAGACGGTGGAGGTTTACTTCTTCCGCTTTGTCCGCCCGGAGCAGAAATTTGGCTCGATCGCCGAACTCAAGGAGCAGATTGCCCGGGACAAAGAGGACGTGGCGCAGGAGGTTGCACAGAATATCGAGCAGATGTTGTTTTTGGACAGCCGTGCGCAGGAACCGGCAATTTTTGAAAAGATTTAAAATTTAAAAAAGAGGCTTTACAAACAGGGAAGGGTATGTTATAATAATCTAGTGAGCCTGTCTGTGAACAGGTTTTCACAGTTCTTACCATAGCTTAGTCCGGGGAGACCGCCGTGTAATCAGGCACTTCACCAGCCCCGAGCCCAGTTATCGGTGAAATATTTTAGAGAGGTGAATCTAACCATGATGAGAAAAGAAGAAAAAACACAGGTAATCGAGCAGAACAGACTGCATGAGACCGACACCGGTTCCGCTGAGGTTCAGATCGCAATCCTGACCAAACGCATCAACGACCTGACCGACCACTTCAAGGCCAACAAGAATGACCATCATTCCAGACGTGGTCTGCTGAAAATGGTAGGCCGTCGCCGCAACATGCTCAACTACCTGAAGAAAAAGGACATCAACCGTTATCGTGCGGTAATCGAGAAACTGGGCCTGAGAAAGTAATTTCCAGGCTGCTGGAAAAGGGCGGGAGTATCCGGAGCCATCCGTGGTGCTTCTGCCTTTTATGTGTACAAAACAAAAGGCGGTTGGGAAACGAACCTGTTTTTAGCATCCAATCGAGCCTCAGGAGCCCTGGCGCTGAGGTTGGATTTTGTGCTAAAAGGGGAAAGGTCCCGGCCGCCCGAAGGATAACAGATCTTCTAAGGAGGCTGCGACAGATGTTTGAAAATTTTAGAGTGTTTGAAACAGAGCTTGCCGGCAAAAAGATTTCCTTTGAAACAGGAAAGATGGCCTGCCTGGCAAACGGCTCGGTGCTGGTGCGCTACGGCGACACCACCGTTCTGGTCAATGTAACCGCGTCCCCAAAGCCGCGTGAGGGCATCGACTTTTTCCCGCTTTCGGTCGATTTTGAGGAGAAGCTGTATGCGGTGGGCAAAATCCCCGGTTCCTTCCTCAAGAGAGAGGGACGTCCTTCCCAGAAGGCCATCCTGACCTCCCGTCTGGTAGACCGTCCGATTCGTCCGCTGTTCCCGAAAGATATGCGCAACGACGTTTCGGTTGTCATGACCGTCCTGTCGGTCGATCAGGATTACTCCCCTGAGGTTGCCGGTATGCTGGGTACTTCCTTCGCGCTGTCCATCTCGGACATTCCGTGGAACGGCCCAATCGGCGGCGTGCAGGTGGGCCTGGTGGACGGCGAGATCATCGTCTGCCCGAACGAGGAGCAGAGAAACCGCTCCGACCTGCAGCTGACCGTTGCCGGTACCCGCGAGAAGATCGTCATGATCGAGGCCGGTGCAAACGAGGTGGACAACGAGACCATGCTCGACGCCATCGCCAAAGGTCACGAGGAGATTAAAAAGATCGCACAGTTTATCGCCGACGTGCAGGCTGAGATCGGCAAACCGAAATTTACCTTCGAGTCCCAGGAAGTTGACCACGACATGTTCGAGGCAATCAAGGACTTTGCAATTGATAAAGTAAAATTTGCGCTGGACACCGACGACAAGAACGTCCGCGAAGAGCGCCTGGCGCCGGTTGTTGAGGAAATCCATGCAAAATTTGATGAAATTTACCCTGAGCAGCAGGCACAGATCGACGAGTGCATCTACAAGCTGCAGAAATTCGTCGTCAGAAGATGGCTGCTCGATGAGGGCAAGCGCGTTGATGGCCGCGGCATCGATGAGATTCGTCCGCTGGCCTGTGAGGTTGGCCTGATTCCGCGCGTACACGGTTCCGCCATGTTCACCAGAGGCCAGACCCAGGTTATGACCATCACCACCCTCGGCCCGATCTCCGATGCGCAGATTCTGGACGGCATCGACAACGAAGAAACTAAGCGCTATATGCATCAGTATAACTTCCCGTCCTACTCGGTCGGTGAGACCAAGCCTTCCAGAGGTCCCGGCCGCCGCGAGATCGGTCACGGCGCGCTTGCAGAGAGAGCGCTGGAGCCGGTTATCCCGCCGGTTGAGGAGTTCCCGTACGCTTACCGCCTGGTCTCCGAGGTTCTCTCTTCCAACGGTTCCACCTCCCAGGCTTCGATCTGCGCCTCCACCCTCTCGCTGATGGATGCGGGCGTTCCGATCAAAGCGCCGGTAGCCGGCATCTCCTGCGGCCTGATCACCGAGGGCGACCGCTGGATGACCATGGTGGACATCCAGGGCCTCGAGGACTTCTTCGGCGATATGGACTTTAAGGTTGGCGGCACCCACAAGGGCATCACCGCCATCCAGGTCGACATCAAGATCGACGGCCTGACCCTCGACATCATCCGCGACGCCTTTGAAAAGACCCGCAAGGCCAGAATCTATATCCTGGACGAGATCATGCTCAAGGCCATCGACCGTCCGCGCCCGACCGTCAACGAGTACGCTCCGAAGATGGTCAGCCTGAAGATTCCGGTCGATAAGATCCGCGAGGTAATCGGTTCGGGCGGCAAGGTTATCCAGAAGATCTGCGCCGAGTGCGACGTCAAGATCGACATTGAGGAAAACGGCGACGTCTTTGTCTCCGGTATCAAGCAGGAGAATGTTGACCGCGCAGTCAGCATGATTGAGACCATCGCCCGCGACCCGGAGGTCGGCGCCTTCTATAAAGGAAGAGTTACCCGCCTGATGAACTTCGGCGCCTTTGTTGAGATTGCTCCCGGCAAAGAGGGCCTGGTACATATCTCCAAGCTGGACACCAAGCGCGTCGAAAAGGTCGAGGATGTCGTCAACGTAGACGATGAGATCTTGGTCAAGGTTACCGACATCGATAGCCAGGGCAGAATCAATCTCTCCAGAAAAGACGCCCTGATCGCGATGGAAAATAAACAGAAAAAACACCAGTAATCGGTGACGCGTCCCGGCATTTCTGCAGAAATGCCGGGGCTTTTTGCTTTTCTCGTACACAAACGCTGCCCCTCCGACATAAGATAGTAAAAAGGCAGGGAGGTGGCGGCGTTGCGCAGATTTGGAACGGGATGGTGGGACCGGCATTACAGGCTGGTGAGCCGTCTATTGCTGGCGGGGATTATTTTGCTGCTGCTGCACGCAATCCAGCTCAAGCTGACCCCGGCCTTTCATGGTGCCGCGCAGATTGCCGCCCAAAATTTGGCGACCGAGCTTGTCAATGAGCAGGTGGTAGAGATTCTGCAAGACTATGACGGGGATTTTGCCACCATCGAGCGGGCGGAGGACGGCAGGGTGCTTTCGGTGGGGCTGGATGCGGTCAAGGCAAATCTCCTCAAAGCGGAATTGTCCCAAAAATTGACGAAGGAACTTGACAACCTCGCCGCGCGTTCCATCTTCATTCCGCTCGGCAGCATCCTTGGTGGGCCGCTGCTCAACGGGCGCGGGCCGGGCATCCCCTTTGTTGTTGAGCCCTACGCCTTTGCGCAGGTGGATTTTGAGCAGCATTTTTCGGCAGCGGGCATCAATCAGACCCTCTATCAGGTGCAGCTGCGGGTGCAGGTGGAGCTGGAGGCGGCGCTGAGCCGCCAGCAGACGCGCGCTCTGGTGGACACCACCTTTTTGATTGAGGAGCGGCTGATTGCCGGCGAGGTGCCGCAGGTTTACCTGGAAAATGCGGCGGGATAGTGATTGAAAAATGGGGGAAAACTTGCTATAATCGAAACAAAAGAAGGCGGCCCGCAGCTCCGATCAAAAGAATGGAGCAAGCTGGGCTGAGATGGAGGCAAAAAAATGGATTTTCAGACCGCACAGCAGCGTGCGCAGCAGCTGCGGGAACAGATTGAGTATTACAGCAAACTTTACTATGAGCAGGACGATCCGGCCATCAGTGACTACGATTTTGACAAGCTGATGCACGAGCTGATCGACATCGAGGAAGCCTACCCGGAGCTGCTCACCCCCGATTCGCCCACCCACCGCGTCGGCGGCAAGGCGTCCAACAGCTTTGCGCCGGTGGAGCATGTGGTGCAGATGGGCTCGCTGCAGGACGTCTTTTCCAGCGAGGAGGTCGAGGACTTTGACCGCCGCGTGCGGGAGACTGTACCGGATCCGCTGTATGTGGTGGAGCCGAAGATTGACGGCCTTTCGGTCTCGCTGGAATACCGGGACGGTCTGCTGGTGCGCGGCTCCACCCGCGGAGACGGCTTTGTCGGCGAGGATGTGACCGAGAACATCCGCACCATCGCCTCGGTGCCGCTTCGTTTAAAGGAAGCAGTGCCCTATTTAGAGGTGCGCGGCGAGGTCTACATGCCGGTAGCCATCTTTGAGAAGGTGGTGGCCCAGCAGGAGCTCAACGAGGAAAAGCCCTTTAAAAATCCGCGCAACGCCGCGGCCGGTTCGCTGCGGCAGAAAAATCCCAAAATCACCGCGCAGCGGGGGCTGGATATCTTTGTCTTTAACCTGCAGCAGGTGCAGGGAAAGGAAGTTTTGAGCCACAAGGAATCGCTGGACTGGCTGAAATCTTTGGGCTTTCAGGTGTCGCCCTCCTATCTGCGGGTGGACAGCATCCAAAAGGCAATCGAGGAGATCGGGCAGATCGGCCAGCGTCGGGGAGCCTACAGCTTTGACATCGACGGCGCCGTCGTCAAGGTGGACGATCTTGCCCAGCGCGACCTGCTGGGTGCGACGGCAAAATTCCCCAAATGGGCGGTCGCCTTTAAGTATCCGCCGGAGGAGAAGGTCACCACCCTGCTGGATGTGGAGGTCAAGGTGGGGCGCACCGGCGCGCTGACTCCGACCGCTGTCTTTGAGCCGATTCAACTGGCGGGCACCACCGTCAGCCGGGCGGTGCTGCACAACCAGGACTTCATCGACGAAAAACAGATTGCCATCGGGGACAAGATTGTGGTGCGCAAGGCCGGAGACATCATCCCGGAGGTGGTCACCGTCGCCGAGCATTGCGGCCAGCCGGTCTACCACCTGCCGGAATACTGTCCGTCCTGCCACACCCGGGTGGTCCGGGAGGAGGGAGAGGCCGCCATCTATTGCCCGAACATCGAGTGCCCGGCACAACTGATGCGCAACCTCATCCACTTTGCCTCCCGCGACGCGATGGACATCGACGGCCTTGGCCCGGCGCTTCTGGAAAATCTGGTCAACGCGGGCTGGGTTCATTCCCCGGCCGACCTCTATGAGCTCAAGGAGGAGGAGGTCGCCAAGCTCGACCGGATGGGCAAAAAGAGCGCGGCCAACCTGATGGCCTCGCTCGAGCGCTCCAAGCAGAACGACCTCTCCCGCGTCATCTTCGCGCTGGGCATCCCGGAGGTGGGCGAGAAGATGGCGGCGCTGCTGGCTCAGCAGTTTGGCACGATGGAAAAACTTTCCTGGGCGACGCTGGAGGAGCTGACCGCCATCGACGGCTTTGGCGAAGTGGTGGCGCAGAACATTGTCAGCTTCTTTTTGGAGGAGCGCAACCGCAGACAGATCGAGCGGCTGGCCCGGGCGGGGATCAACATGGAGAGCAAAAAGGTCAAGGCGGGGGACACCTTTGCGGGTATGACCTTTGTGCTGACCGGCACCCTGCCGACCTTAAAGCGCAGCGAGGCCAAGGAGCTGATCGAGTCGCTGGGCGGCAAGGTCTCCTCCTCCGTCTCCAAAAAGACCAGCTATGTGGTGGCAGGGGAGGAAGCAGGCTCCAAACTGGACAAGGCCAACGAGCTGGGCATCCCGCTGCTGAGTGAGGAGCAGCTGCTGCAGATGGCAAAAACGCAGCAGGAAAATCAATAAAAAAATTTTGTCAGTTTTGCTTCCAGCCAAAGTCCCGATTAAAAGGGCACCTGAAAACATACAATAATACTGCGCTTGTCCTAAGCGCGATGTGAACATTTCAGGTAAAGCGAGGAAGAAACGATGAAAAAGATAACCGGACTGGCCCTTGTGGCCGTGCTGACCATGTCTCTGCTGGCCGGTTGTGCCGAGGACGGCATGATCGGGCAGGCAGAGCGTGACGGAAGAAACGTCATAGAAGAAGGGGCGCAGGACGCCAAAAACGCAGCGAACGACGCCAAGAACGCGGTGGAGGATGCAGCTGACGACACCGCTGACGCCACCGGCGATATGATGGAGAACGCGCAGGGCATGATGATGGCCGCGGGCAGCCGCATCCAGGACGTCATCATGGAGCTGGAGGAAAATCTGGGCATCACCATGCCGGAAAAGCTGGACCAGCAGAGCCTGCAGGAGGTGTTCGGCCTGAACCCCGACGACATTGAGGAATATTACGGCGAATACTCCGCGGTCAACACCTCCGCTGACCACATCATCGGCGTCAAGGTAAAGGATGGCAAGGTGGACGAGGTGAAATCCGCGCTGGAAAGCCACAAACAGGAGATTGTCGATAACTTTGAGGAGTACCTGCCCGACCAGTACGATAAGGCGCAGGCGGGCAAAATTATCCAGAAGGGCAACTATCTGTTTCTGGTCATCGCCGGCGATTCCGAAAAGGGATATGACAGTGAGATGAACCGCGCGCAGCACATCATCGACGGCTACTTTGAGTAAGAAAAAAGAGGAAGCGACTTTGCTTCCTCTTTTTTTGAAAAAATGAAAACAGTGTGGAATAAAACGCGGCCAAAATGACACTATTTTGATGGTAAAATTTTTCTGAATTTTTGGAAAATTAACTCTTACAACTCTAAAAATGCGGGGAGTGGGGTTGATATTTTCGCCAAAATCTGTTAACGTTATGGGTAGTGCTTTCTGACCGGGAAAATGGGCGGACGGCATATCAATAAAAAAGATGTCTGGAGGTAGACAATTTGGTTTTTAGCAGCCTGCTGTTTTTGTTCCGTTTTCTTCCGATCACCTTTCTGATCTATTACCTGGTACCCTTTAGGGCAAAGAACACGGTGCTCTTTTTGGCCAGCCTGTTCTTTTACACCTGGGGCGAGACTAAATTTTTCCCCATCATGCTCATCTCGATCGGCATCAACTACGTTGCCGGATTGCTGATGGAGCGGTATGACCACAATGAAAAGGCGCGCAAGGCTTGTTTCTGGGTCGCCTTTCTCGTCACGCTGGGCTTCCTGCTCTTCTTTAAGTACACAAACTTCTTCCTGTCCAACATCAATGCCCTGCTGGGGCTGAGCCTGCCGCTGCTGGATTCCGCCGAGTTCCACCTGCCGCTGGGCATCAGCTTTTACACCTTCCAGATTTTGGCCTACACGATGGATGTCTACAGGCGCAAAATCAAGGTGGAGCACAACCTGATCGACTTCGGCGCCTTCGTCGTGCTCTTCCCGCAGCTGATTGCCGGTCCGATTGTCCTGTACTCGGACATCAGCCGGGAGCTCAAGAGCCGCAAGATCACCCTGGCGCAGATCGACGAGGGTGTGGGCCTGTTCATCATGGGCCTTGCCAGCAAGATTCTTCTGGCAGACACCATCGGTGCGCTGTGGACCGAGGTGCAGACGCTCGGCTTTTCGCAGGTGTCCACCCCGCTTGCCTGGATGGGCATCATCGCCTACAGCTTCCAGATTTACTTTGACTTCAGCGGCTACTCGCTGATGGCAATCGGTCTGGGACGGATGCTGGGCTTTTTCTTCCCGCAAAACTTCAATTACCCCTACATCTCCAAAAGCATCACCGAATTCTGGCGCCGGTGGCACATCACCCTCAGCTCCTGGTTCCGCGATTACGTCTACATCCCGCTGGGCGGAAACCGGGTCAAAAAGAGTCGCCAGTTTTTCAACATCTTTGTCGTCTGGTTCCTGACCGGCTTCTGGCACGGCGCCGCCTGGAACTTTATCTTCTGGGGACTGTACTTCTTTGTGCTGCTGATGATTGAAAAGAGCTTTTTGCTCAAACACCTGGAAAAGAGCAAGGTGCTCTCGCACGTTTACCTGATCTTTTTCATTATCATCAGCTGGGGAATCTTCGCCCTGTCCGACCTGTCCCAGATGGGCGCGCTGTTTAACCGGATGTTCTCGCTGCACGGCGGCACCGACTGGATGTACTACCTGCGCGATTACGCGGCCATGTTTGTCCTGTGCATCCTGGCCTCCACCCCCTTCTTTAAAAAGCTGGCGGACAGCGCCGCCGGCAAAAACAGGGTGGTCCGAACCGTCTTTCTGGCGGGTGTGCTGGTCGTCTGTGTCGCCTTCATGGTGGACTCCACCTACAGCCCGTTTTTGTACTTTAACTTCTAAGGAGGATGGCAGATGAAAAAGATTTTGCAGTACCCGGTTGCTGTCCTGTTTGGCGTCTTTATCCTGGTGTTTTTCCTGGTGGATGTCCTCAATCCGGACAGAAGCTATTCCGAGTTTGAAAATACGGTCCTCACAACCCGCCCGGCTTTTTCGATCAGCGGCTTTTTTGACGGGAGTTTCGGCAGCAACTATGTCGAGTACATCAACGACCAGATTGCGGGCCGCGACGATTGGATCAGCCTGAAGGCGGTGGCCGACCTGCTGCTGGGCCGCGTCGAGAGCCACGGCGTCACCTTTGGGGACGACAGCTACATGGTGGAAAAGCTGCAGATTGTGGGTGACGAGCAGAAGCAGGTCAATTCTTCCACAAACGTGGTGGCGCAGAGCAGCGTCAACCGCGCGGTGGGGATGGTCCGCTCCTTCCTGGAAATGTACGAAAAGGAGGTTACCCTCTCGCTGGTGCCAAACTCCCAGGCCATTTTGGGGGACAAGCTGCCGGAAGGCTTTCCCGGCGTGGACGAGCTGAGCTACAGCCAGCAGATCTATGACCAGCTCTCCGATGCGGACGACCAGCTGGAGGTGGTCGATTTTTCCGAGGCCCTTTCTGAGCACAAGGACGAGTATATCTACTACAAGACCGACCATCACTGGACAACCCTGGGCGCCTACTACGCCTACCGCGAATACTGCGAGCAGAAGGGCCTGACGCCGGTGGAGCTCAGCGACCTGCCGCAGGCGCAGACGGTGGAGGATTTTTACGGCACCTTCTACTCCAAGGCAAAACGGCCGGGACAGCAGTCCGACACCATCACCTGGTACGATGTGGATGTCGATGAATTTGCTTTTGTGGCAAACCTGCAGCAGGACCCGGAACTGAAGGAACTCGGCGAGGTCATCCAGGAAGACGGGCTGGAGCTGCTGTCGGTGGACAGCATGATGGACGAGCGCAAGCTTTCCACCCGCGACAAATACGCCGGCTTCCTGTGGGGCAACAGCGGCTATGTCAAGATCAAGAGCAGCCATAACCTCAACCATGAGGACGGCAAGACCAGCCGCCTGCTGATCTTCAAGGACTCCTACGCCAACAGCATGCTGCCGTACCTGACCTACAACTACGACGAGATCGTGGTGGTCGACCTGCGCTATATGGCAAAGAGCACAGCCGAGCTGATGCAGGAGGATTTTGACGATATCTTTATCATGTACAATTTCTCGACCTTTGTCTCCAGTGCGCCGGATTTGGCGAGACTGCAATTTTAAAACAAAAACAGCGCTCCGCCATGGGGCGCTGTCTTTTTGTCCCACAAAGAAAGGTTTTTACTATAAAGAGCGACTTGTCACCTTTTACGGTTGAGCGAGCGAAAAAAGTATGGTATAATTTTCTTGAAAAATCGGCGCCAGGATTTGCGCCAAATGGAGGGAAGAGAGGATGGAGGAACGTTTTGTTGCGGCGGTTATTTATGCACTGCCAGCCTTGCTGCTGGGCGTAGTCGGAGTGCTGTTCTGTAAGGGAAAAGCAGGATTTTTGCTGGCCGGCTGGAACACCATGCCCAAGGAAAAAAAGCAAAGCTGGGATAAAAAACGCCTGCTGCACTTTAACGGCCGGTGCATTTTAGGGCTGGCTGCGCTGATATTGCTGGGAGCACTGTTCACTCTTTTGGAAATTGACTGGCTGGTCGCACTGAGCTGGGTGGCCTTTGCGGCGCTGATTGTCTGGATGATTGTCTATCAAAATACCGGAAATCGTTTCCGTCGGTAGGATCGAACCGCGCGGAGGATGTAATAAAAAAGAAACAGAATAGGAGGACTGAGTATGATTTGTTTGGCAACAGTTGGAACAGGTTGGATTGTTGGCGAGTTTCTCAAAGGAGTCCGGGAGGCGGGCGGCATCTGCTACACGGCGTGCTACTCCCGCAGCCAGCAGACAGGGGAGGCCTTCGCACAGCAATGGGGCACGCAGAAAGTCTACACCGACCTTGCGCAGATGGCTGCGGACGAGGAGATCGACGCGGTCTATATTGCCAGCCCCAACCGCCTGCACTACGAACAGAGCAAGCTGTTTTTGCAGCACGGCAAGCATGTGATCTGCGAAAAGCCGATCACGGTGGAGCCGGAGGAGCTGCAGGAACTGCAGGAGCTGGCACAGCAGAAGAATTTGATTTACATCGAGGCGTTGATCGGCGTCTATCTGCCGCAGATGAAGGTACTGCAGGGCGCGGTGGAGCGTCTGGGACCGGTGCACCTGGCCCGGTTTGATTTTTCTCAGTACTCCTCCAAATACCCTGCCTACCTGCGCGGGGAGCTGCCCAACATCTTTAACCCGCAGATGGCGACCGGCGGCTGGATGGATTTGGGCATCTACTGCCTGTACCCGGCCATCATGCTGTTTGGCGTGCCGGATCATGTCCACGCCCACGCGCGCTTTTTGAGCACCGGGGCAGACGGCAGCGGCTGCGTGACCTTGCAGTATCCCGACAAGACGGTGGTGCTGACCTACTCCAAGACCGCGCAGGGGACAATCGGCTCGGAGATACAGGGCGAGGACGGCGTCATCCGCATCCCGCACATCTCCAAGCTGATCAACATGACCCTGACGCCGGTGGGCGAGCAGGAGATGCCGCTGAGCGGGCCGCAGGAAAAATATCTGCAGATGTCCTATGAGGCAGCGGCCTTCCGCGACTTTATCGAGCAGCCCGAGCAGAACAAGGCGCGCTACCGCTATGTCAGCCACCTGGCGCTCAATGTCAGCCAGGTGATGAAGCGTGCGCGCGAGGAGGCAGGGATCTACTTTGAATAGTTGGAGCCGCGAATGGATCTGGCAGGTAGCGATGGAACAGTCGGCCCGCGACTGCGGCTGCACCGTGGAGCAGCTGTTGGGCGAGCAGAACACCGTCCTTTCTGCAAAGGAATTGTCCGGGGCGAAAAAGTACTATCAGGGCCGTCACTTTTGCCAGATGATTTCCTACGGACACGGCACAGTGGCGGTAGTGAATCCAGCGATCGAGGGGTTTGTCCGCCAGTATCTGCAGGACTGTCGGTATCCGTTTTCCGCCTTTGACACACCGCACATCAATTGCCTTCACGAGGAAGCCAAAAAGCACGGACAGTCGCTGTGCTTTTTGGCGGAGTACTTCCTGCCGGAACCGTCGGAACAGCCAGTGCCGGTGCCGGACCATCTGCAGATTCGCCTGCTGTATGAGGACGAGCTGCTGCAGCTGTACCCAGACAAACGCTTCCCGATGGCGCTGGGCTACACCCGCACCGAGCCAAAGAAGGATGTCATCGCTGCGGTGGGTTACCTGGGTTCGGAGATTGTCGGGGTAGCGGGCGCCAGCGACGACTGCGAGACGATGTGGCAGGTCGGTATCGACGTGCTGCCCACTTTCCGCGGCAGGGGATATGCCCGGGCGCTGGTCGATACCCTTACCCGGGAAATCATGCGGCTGGGCAAGGTGCCGTTTTACTGCACCGCCTGGTCCAACATCGCCTCCAAACAGACCGCCATCAGCTGCGGATACCGGGATGCGTGGGTGGAATTAAGTGTGAAGGAGAATGCCTTTACAGAAAAAATAATCCATTATTCTGCGGATAATGGATAAAATCCGGAACATTATATCACAAACAAGGCTGGTCCCCGCGGACCGGCCGAACAGGTTGTACAGACCGTTTTTCTTCCTGCCGCATAGGATGAAGGGAGGCGAGAAATTTGTCGCCGGACGTCGAGGCGGCAAAATCACGCCTCTTGGATAAAGGAGGAAGAAGAATGAATTATCGTGTTTTGGACATTTCAGCCTATCAGGGCGAAGTGGATTTTGCCAAGGTCAAGTCGGACGGAATCTGGGGCGTCATGCTCAAGGCCACCGAGGGCGAGCGATACCTCAGCCCGGCGTTTGATAAAAACTATCAGAAGGCCACCGACAGCGGGCTGTATGTCGGCGCTTACCATTATCTGCGCGCCTCCACCCCGGCGGAGGCACGCAAGGAGGCGCAGTTTTTCCTGCAGAAGGTTGTCGGCAAAAAGCTGACCCTGCCGCTTGCGGTGGACATCGAGGCGCCGGAGCAGCAGCCGATTGCGGACCTTGCCCCCATCGCAAAGGCCTTCTGCGACGAGGTGGAGAGAAACAAATATTACGCCATGATCTACAGCACGGTCAACTGGTTTCAGACCAAGCTCGCTTCGAGCCAGCTGGACGTCTTTGACCGCTGGATTGCGCAGGTGGGCGTCAATCAGCCGACCTTCAATAAGCCCTACGGCATGTGGCAGTACACCTGGAACGCGCAGATCAACGGCATTTCCGGCAAGGTGGATGAGAACATCAGCTACAAGGATTACCCCACCATCATCCGCAACGCCGGGCTCAACCACCTGGAGCCGGAACCAGAGCCGCCGGTTTCCAAGGTCATCACTGTCGAGCAGCTCAAACAGATGGGCTATACAAGTATTCAGCTATAAAAAAGATCGGATATAAAAAGGAAAGGAGGGGGAAAGGATGAGCGTTTCGATTCGCCATACCGTTTCACCCACAATGACAGAGGAAGAACAAAAGCTGCTGCGCAGCATCGGGGCGGTTCGCCGCTACCCGGTCTGCCGCTTTGAACTGCGCAGCAGCAAGGACAGGGAACTTTGCAGCGTCGCGCTGGATGCAGTGCATCTGCAGGATGCCGGCGAGCAGATCGAACCGGTCAAGGAGCGGGCCACACTGCTCAAGTCGCTGGAACAAAAGGGCTTGATCGTTCTTTACTATGGTCTTAGTTCCTATGTCAAGAGCGATTACCAGATTTTCCACGACAGCGCCGTGTTCCATCAGCTCCAGGAGCTGGCCGCGGAGGGCGGCAAACGGGAGGACTACCTGTTTGACCGCGCCTTTTTAAAGAAGGGTCAGGCGGTCCTGACTGTCAAGGGCCGTTACGCTTTACAGCGGATGGCAGAGAAAGAATAGAAAACCAAAATCGGCTCCCCATTTCCTTTGGGACGGGGAGCCGATTTTTTTACCGCTCTTTTCGTTGGAAATGCCGCGCGCCCTTTTGGATCAGTGGCTGGATCTGGATTAGCAGCAGGGCGCTCATCATCACAAGGCAGACGGTGAGCAGCGGGGTGTTGGCATTTGCGATGGGCACCGGCCTTGCAGCGCTCGAAAAGACGCCGACCGCCTGCGGGAACAGGCGCAGGAGAAGCAGGACGATGCCGCCTGAGCAAATGGCGTGCGCCAGCCGCAGCAGCAAAAAGGGGCGAAGGCGCAGGCCGGTTCCGCGCAGGATGCCGGCAATCTGCGCGGCCACCGAAAGCCCGCCAAAGGAAAGGAAGCAGGAGGCAAGGCAAAGCCCCAACGGCTGCCCGCTTGCCAGCAGACAGCCGTTGGTCACCTCCAGCGAGCCGAGCAACAGGCAGGAGAGCACGCCGCCCTCCAGGGTGGAGGAGAGGATGTCCGACAACGCCTTAAAAAGGATGACAAAGCCGCACATCTGCCCCAGCGCTGACACCGCCTGGCTGACCGACAGGACAAAGGCCTGGCTCATCGGCATGAAATCCGATGTCCGCTGGGCGGGGAGGGGGTCGCAGAGCATCCGCCGCTGCTGACCGCGCTCCCGCATCCCCAGCACCGCACCGAGCAGAATGGAGACAAAGAGCTGGACAAGGTACAAAAGGATGCCGGCCTGCGCGCTGCCAAACATCCCGCTGCCCACCGCCGTGATGATAAAGGAGGGCCCCGCGCAGCAGCAGAAAGGGAGCATCCGCTGTGCGGTCGCGCGGTCAAGGCGGCCCTGTTCCAGCAGGCCGGCAATTGATTTGGCCCCCATCGGGTAGCCGCCGATCAAGCTCAGCAGCACCACGCTGCCCATCGAGGGCGGCAGGCAGAACAGCCCCTTTGTCAGCGGCCCCCACGGCAGGGAGATCAGGCGGTAAAGGCCGCTGTTAATCAGAAATCCGGTCAGCACCATAAAGCAGAACAACGAAGGGATCACCGTCTGCAGGCAGAGCTGCACGCCGGATAAGGCGCCGGCCGCCACCACATCCCCGTCCAGTACCAAAATTGCCGCGCAGAGCACGCACCCAAGCGCGATGAAGTATCGTCCTGTTTGTTTCATGAAAACAGTCACCGTCCTTGTTTTTTCTTTGACGCTTCATTGTATGCAAAAGGGCAGCTTGTCTTGACTGCTAAAAAGCGTTGCCCGCTCATAAAATAGCAACAAAAAAGCAACGGAGGAACCGCTATGAACAAAAGAGCGCGAAAAAACGCAAAGGCTGACAAGACCCCCGCATCCAACCTCAAGGAGGCGCTGACGCTGGGTGGGGCGCTGTTTGAACGGGAGGTGCATGTGGAGCTGTGCGGCAACCAGGAGGCGATGATCGATGGCTGCCAGGGCATTGTGGAGTACAACGAGGAGGCCATCCGCCTAAACATCACCAAAGGGCAGCTGAAAATCTGGGGCCGCGGGCTGCAGATTGCCTGCCTTGCCGAGGAGGGCATGATTGTCCGCGGGTACATCATGGGACTGGAATACTGCAATTGAAGGGGGTGAGGGAATGAGTTTTGTCCGCTTTTTGCGCTGGGTGCGCGGCACCGTCAGCTTCCGGGTAGAGGGAAAGTTTGCCGAGCGCTTTCTCAATCTGCTTAGCCGTAGCGGCATCCCGGTCTTTCAGACCCGGTACACCAAGGAGGGCTTTGTGGCGCAGACGACGGTGAAAAAGTATTTTGCCATCCGCCCCTTTGCCCGCAAAACCCATGTGCGGGTGCGCATCATCGAGCGGCGCGGCCTGCCGTTTCTGCTACGGCGCTGGAAAAGGCGAAAGGGGCTGCTGGTGGGGGTGGCGGCATTTTTGCTGCTGCTGTTTTTGTCCGGACAATTTGTCTGGGAGATTCAGATCAACGGCAACCAGACGGTCACCGACGATGAAATTTTGCAATCGCTGGAGGAAATGGGCCTCTCCCGCGGCAGCTGGAAGGAAAGCCTGGACGTCCAAAAGATGGCGATCCTGCTGCGGCAGCAGTACGAGCAGATCGGCTGGGCGGCCATCAATCTGGTGGGCGGCGTGGCTGAGGTGGAAATTAACGAACGGCAGGAGGGCGAGGAGATTGTCGAAAGCAATGAACCCTGCAACGTGGTGGCCGCGCGCGGTGGACAGATCGTGCGCATGGAGGTGTATGACGGGCAGCGCGTGCGGCAGGACGGCGAGACGGTGAAGAAGGGCGACCTGCTGGTCAGCGGTGTTGTTGCCAACAGCAAAAACAAAACTATCCTTCGCCACGCCGAGGCCAAGGTGCTGGCCGAATATTCCCAGAGCCACGAGGTCATTATCCCGCTGACCCAGACACTCAAGGTCCCGCAGGGCGGGATGGAAAACTACCGCTACCTCAATATCGGCCCGCTGCGCCTGCCGCTGTTCATCGTGGGAGCGGGGGAGGAGGAGAGTTTTTCGCGAGCCTTCACCCGGCCCATCCGCATTTTTGGCATCACCCTGCCGCTGGACATGACCATCCTGCAGGTGATTCCCGCCCAGCAGCAGGTGGTGGAGCTTAGCCAGGAGAAGGCGGAGTATTTTGCCATGCAGCAGCTCGAAGCCTTTGAAAAGGAGGTGCCGGAGCGGGAGGTCGTCAGCCGCAGGATCAGCAAAACGGTCTCAGACGGGGAGCTGGTGCTGAAGGCGGACTATGTTTTCCGCGAGGACATCGCGCAGCAGGAGGAGATCTTGCTGGACGCAAAAACGCAGTAAAATCTTCCGTTTATCATCCGTTCCACACTAAAAAGGGAAAGATGATGGGGAAACTTTCGGTCAGACTAGACGGGTTTGTGCAGGCTTACCAAAAAAACTGCATATTTTGATAGAGTATTTAAAAATTCAAAAAAATGTGCTATAATACAAAATGAGTTATCGGGAAAAAATGAAAAAAAGAAACCAGACGATTTGGAGGGAACTTTCATCGAACAGGTATTGCAGATCGAACGAATCGAAGACGTGCTGACCCTGTTTGGCAACGCGGATCAGAACGTGAAAATCATAGAAGAGCATTTCGGAGTCAGCATCATCTGCCGCGGCACCGAGGTCAAGATCACCGGGGAGCCGGAAGCAGTCTCCAAGGCGCAGCGCACAGTGGATACCCTGCTTGCCATGATCGCCAAGGACGGCAATCTTTCCGAACAGAATGTGCGCTATGTCATCACCCTGGTCGAACAGGGCAGCGAGCAGAGCATGGCGCAGATGAACAACAGCTGCATCGCCATCACCGTCAAGGGCAAACCGGTAAAGCCCAAGACGCTGGGGCAGAAAAAATATATCGACGCAATTCAGAACAACACCATCACCTTCGGCATCGGCCCGGCGGGTACGGGCAAGACCTATCTGGCAGTGGCCATGGCGGTGCGCGCTTTCCGCGACGAGCAGGTCAGTCGCATCATCCTGACCCGGCCAGCGGTGGAGGCGGGCGAAAAGCTGGGCTTTCTGCCCGGCGATCTGCAGGACAAGGTCGACCCCTACCTGCGCCCACTCTACGACGCGATGTTTGATATGATGGGGCCGGAAAATTTCCAGCGCAATATGGAAAAAGGGACCATCGAGGTGGCGCCGCTGGCCTATATGCGCGGACGCACGCTGGATGATTCCTTTATTATCCTGGACGAGGCGCAGAACACAACGCCCGAGCAGATGAAGATGTTTTTGACCCGTCTGGGCTTTAATTCTAAGGCGATTGTCACCGGCGACGTCACCCAGATCGACCTGCCCAACGCCGGGCGCTCGGGACTGGTCGAGGCGGTCAAGGTGCTCAAAAACATTGACGACATCGCTATTATGAGACTGACAGAGAAGGACGTTGTCCGCCACAAGCTGGTGCAGGACATCATTGCCGCATACGAGAAGTACAACAACAGGGAGGCGCGCAGATAAGATTATGGATGGAGTTAAGGTTTCGATTTCGAATAGACAGAAGGCGGTCAAGGTGCCAACCGGCATCCGGCTGCTGGTTCGCCGCTGCTGCAGTGCAGTGCTGACAATGGAAAAGTTTGAGGGTGCCGCAGAGGTGAGCGTCAGCTTTGTGGATAACGAGCAGATCCGTCAGCTCAACCGGGAGTTCCGCGACAAGGACGCCGCCACCGATGTCCTCTCCTTCCCGCTGGGAGAGAACGGCGTCTACGACTACAACAATGAAACCGGCGCGTATATGCTGGGCGACATCGTCATCTCGGTGCCGCGCGCCATCGAGCAGGCGCAGATGTACGGCCATTCGCTGCGCCGGGAGATCGGTTTTTTGACCGTTCATTCGATGCTGCACCTGCTGGGCTATGACCACGAAGGCGGCGGCCTCGAGGCGCTTCGCATGCGTGAGAAGGAAGAGCTGGTGCTGACCCGTCTGGGCCTGCAGCGCGACATGAGCTTTGTGGAAGAGGAAGATGTCCAGGAATAGCCAGAACCGTTTTTTGCGTTCCTTTGCGGCGGCGGGCAGCGGTATCTGGCAGGCCATCCGCCAGGAGCGCAATCTGCGCTTTCACCTGGCAGCGGCGGCGCTGGTGCTGTATGGGAGGAGCTTTTATTCCTTTTCCGCCGCAGAGGATGCGGCCCTGTTTTTGACGATGGGGTCGGTGATTGCGGCGGAGCTTGTCAACACCGCCGTCGAGCGCGCGGTGGATTTGTGTTGCCCGCATCCAAATCCGCTGGCGAAACTCGCCAAAGACGCGGCAGCGGGCGCGGTGCTGGTGCTCGCCATCGCGGCGGTGCTGGTGGGACTGCGGCTGTTCTGGCAGCCCCAGATCCTGCTGCAGGTTGTGGAGCTGCACCTTCGTTCCCCGCTCCGGCTGCTCCTTGTGCTGCTGGCGGCAGCCGCAGGAGGCTGGTTTGTGTTTTTCTTTGAGAAGGGGAAAGCAGCGACAGAAACCGCGGCAACAGATAAGAAAACAGACGACTGAAAAGACGAAAGGCAGGATATACATGACAAAATCGGCGTTTGTCGCCATTGTTGGAAAACCGAATGTGGGAAAATCTTCCCTCTTAAACCTTCTGGTGGGGGAGAAGATCGCCATCATCTCGGACAAGCCCCAGACTACCCGCACCCGCATCACCGGCGTTTTGACCGAGGGTGAGGTGCAGTTGGTCTTTATCGATACCCCCGGCCTGCACAAGCCGAAGAATAAGCTGGGGGACTATATGGTCAAACAGGTGTCCGACTCGGTGGGGGATGTGGACTGCGCCGTGCTGGTCACCGATCCGTTTGGAGAGATTGTGGATTCGGAGCGCCAGCTCATCGAAAATATCAAGGAGCTGCACCTGCCCGCGATCCTGGTTATCAATAAGATCGATACCCTGGCCAACAAGGAGGATATGGTCAAAAAGATGGTGGCCCTGTCCGAGATGTACGACTTTACAGAGGTAGTTCCCATCAGCGTCAAGGAGCGCGACGGCACCGACCTGCTGCTCAAGCTCATTCAGGACCAGGCGCAGGAGGGCCCGCACTTTTTCCCGAGCGATACCCTGACCGATCAGCCGGAAAAGGTGATTGCGGCGGAGATCATCCGCGAAAAGGTGCTGCGCAACATGCGAGACGAGATCCCCCACGGCACAGCGGTGGTCATCGAGCGGATGCGTGAGCGGCAAGGAAAAAATATGATGGACATCGACGCCACCATCCTGTGCGAAAAGGCTAGCCACAAGGGCATGATTATCGGCAAAAAGGGTGCGATGCTCAAAAAGATTGCCAGCGAGTCCCGCCAGGAGATCGAGGCGTTTCTGGACAGCCCGGTCAACCTGCAGTGCTGGGTCAAGGTGCGCGAGGACTGGCGCAACAACGAGTTTTCCATCCGGGACCTCGGGTTTAATTAATAATATTTTTTGCTGGATAGACTTTCCGCTGATAGCAGCGGCTCATTTCGGGAACAATCCTTTGTGTATACCAATCGGGAGGGATTGTGGATGAATGAGACAAGAAACAACCAGCGAAACAGCTGGGAACAGTTTGAACATTCCGGCAAGATCAGCGACTATCTGCGCTACTGCGGACAGCTTTGTGTGAGCGGTGCGCCGGAAAACAGGGAAGGGGAAGGCCATGCAGATGACGGTGGACGGACTGGTCATCCGGGAAAAGATGCTCAGCAACGATAACCGGCTGGTGACCATCCTGACCGGGGAACACGGTCTGGTGCGGGCTTTTGTGCGTTCGGTCAAAAAGCTGGGCGGCACCATGGCGGCCGCCACCGACCTGTTCTCCTACTCCAGTTTCACCCTGTTTTACAACAAGGACCAGTACTCCGCCGACGGCGCGGAGCCGCTGCGCATCTTTTACCACCTGCGTGAGGATTTGGAAAAGACAAGCCTGGCCTCCTATCTGGCGCAGCTGGCCGAGGAACTGGTCCCGCAGGGGGAGCCGGCGCCCGAGCAGCTCAAGCTCTTTTTAAACTGCCTTTACCTGCTGGAGGAGGACAAGCGCACGGTGGATTTTATCAAGCCGGTCTTTGAGCTGCGGCTGCTGACCATGTCCGGCTACATGCCCGACCTGGTCGGCTGTCAGGGCTGCGGGGAATATGAAGCGGAGCAGTTTTTCTTTTCCCCCGCGACCGGCACGCTGCTGTGCGGCCACTGCGCCAACGGGACGCCCCCGCAGGGCAGCATCCCGCTGACCAGGGACCAGCTGGCGGCGATGCGGCACATCATCTATTCGCAGGCAAACAAGGTCTTTCAGTTTAAGATGACGCCGCAGGGACTGCGCAATCTCGGCAAAATCACCGAGGTTTACTTGCAGGCCCAGCTGGACCGGCAGTTTTCGTCACTGGATTTTTATCACCGGCTGCGGCAGACTACCCTCTCGCTGCAGCAATCGTTGCAAAAGCAACCGACAACAGAGATACAGGAACATGATGAGATAGAGTGAGGATGTGAAATCAATGTACCAGGCACAGCGGTATTTCCGGACCCTGGAGCTGGAAAAGGTGCTCAGTAAGCTTGCCGAGCAGGCCAACTGCGACGACAGCAAACAGATGGCGCTGGGGCTTACCCCTTCGGACGACTACAACACCGTTCGGGCTTTGATGCAGAAAACCTCTGACGCTTATATGCTCAGTGCAAGATACACTTCGCCCGCTTTACATAAGCTGAAAAACTGTGAAGCGGCGCTGCGCAAATCGCAGAAAGGCTCCAACCTTTCGCTGCGGGAACTGATGGATGTTACGGCCGTGCTGCACAACATCCGCTCGGTCAAGGACTGGCGCAAACGCTGCGAGGGGGAGAGTACCTCGCTGGACGGCCTGTTTGAGGTGCTGGTTCCCAACAAGGAGCTGGAAAATACCATCGACAACGCCGTCCTCTCCGAGGAGGAGTTGGCCGACAGCGCAAGCCCGGAATTGGCCGACCTGCGCCGCAAGATTAACCAGGCAAAGTTGCGGGTGCGCGAGCGGCTGGATCACCTGATTAAATCCCCGACCCAGAGTAAATTTTTGCAGGACGCCCTGGTCACCATGCGCGACGGGCGCTTTGTGGTGCCGGTCAAGAGCGAGTACCGCTCGGAGATCAAGGGCCTTGTCCACGATACCTCCGCCAGCGGCGCCACCATCTTTATCGAGCCGATGGCGGTGGTGGAGGCAAACAACGAGATCCGCGTCCTGCAGGCAAAGGAGAAGCGGGAGATTGATCGGATCATTCAGGAGCTGTCCGAAAAGGTCGGCGACTTTGCCGAATCGATTATTTACAGCTATCGCGCTTTGGTCGAGATCGACCTCTACTTTGCAAAGGCGTCTTTAGCCTACAAGATGAAGGCGACGGTGCCGAATATTTTGGAAACCGGCGAGATCGACCTAAAGAAGGCGCGCCATCCGCTGATCGACCCGCAGAAGGTGGTGCCGATCGACGTCAACTTGGGAAAAGAATTTAACACGCTGGTCATCACCGGCCCCAACACCGGCGGCAAGACGGTCACCTTAAAGACGCTGGGCCTGATGACCCTGATGGCGATGTGCGGCCTGATGCTGCCGGTAGCGGAGGGAAGCACCGTCTCGGTCTACAAAAAGGTGCTGGTGGATATCGGCGACGAGCAGAGCATTGAGCAGAGCCTGTCCACCTTCTCGGCGCACATGACCAACATCGTCTCGATCATCGAGGAGGCGGATTCGGACAGCCTGGTACTCATCGACGAGCTGGGCGCCGGCACCGACCCGGTGGAGGGCGCGGCGCTGGCCATCGCCATCATGGAAAAGCTGTCGGTCTACGGCGCGAAGGTGGCGGCCACCACCCACTACGCCGAGATCAAGGAATATGCCCTGCAGACGCCGGGCGTGCGCAACGCCAGCTGCGAATTTGATGTGGAGACGCTGCGCCCGACCTACCGCCTGCTGATTGGCATCCCCGGCAAGTCCAACGCCTTTGCCATCAGCCAGCGGTTGGGGCTGCCGGAGGAGATCATTGAGGCGGCCAAACGCAACATCTCCGACGAAAAGACCCGGTTTGAGGACGTGCTGGCCCAGCTGGACCAGACCCGCCAGGAGCTGGAAAAGGAGAAGGAGGAAGTTGACCGCCTGCGATTAGAGCAGATTGACTCCAAACGAAACCTCGAACAGTACAAGCAAAAGACCTATAAATTGATGGATAGAGAGCTGCAGAACGCGCAGGACAAGGCCAACCGCATCGTCTCCTCGGCCAAAGCGGAATCGCAGAAGCTGCTGGACGAGCTGGATGAGTTGCGCCGCCAGAAGGAGAGTGAGGAGTTCTCCAAGCTGGTGCAGGGCGCAAAATCCTCCTATAAGTCCAACATCAACCGCCTGGAGGATATCGCCAACCCGGTTATCGGCAGAAGGTCAGAGGAAGAATATGTCCCGCCGCGGCCGCTCAAGAAGGGAGATCTGGTGCTGGTCACCCAGCTGGGAGAGGAGGGCGTGCTGCTCTCTGACCCGGACAGCGCCGGCAACGTGCAGGTGCAGGCGGGGATTATCAAGACAAAGGTCCCGGTCAGCAGCCTGCGGCTGGTGGATAAAAAGCGCCGCCGCCAGCTCAGCCGCATGGAGAAGAAGAAAAACGGCGGCGTGACCAAGACTTTGGTGGACAAGTCCCAGCGCAGCGCGAGCAGCGAGCTTGACCTGCGCGGGCAGACCATCGAGGAAGCGATCATGATGGTCGATCAGTTCATCGACAGCTGTACCCTGCTCGGCATCAAGACCATCACCATCATTCACGGCAAGGGCACCGGCGCCCTGCGCAGCGCGGTGCAGCAGCATCTGAAAAATCACAAAGCGGTGCGCACCTTCCGCCTGGGCGTTTACGGCGAGGGCGAGGACGGCGTCACCATCGCGGAACTCAAGTAGCCGCGTCACCAAATGGCTTTACCGGAGCAGATCCGATAAGGAATATATATTTAGGGAGGTTTTACACATGGACGTTTTTCAGGTAGCAAATTATAAGGATTATCTGTTTGATACCGCAAAAACAATTTTTAGCATCGACAGCCCAAGCGGCTATTATCACGCTGTTATCAAAGAGGTCGAGAAGATCGCGACCGAGCTGGGCTATCAGTTTGAGCAGATCGAAAAGGGCTGCGGCATCATCACCATCGAAGGCGAGGACAACAGCAAGACCGTCATGATGTCGGCGCACGTCGACACCCTGGGCCTGATGGTTCGCTCCATCACCGCAGACGGCAACCTCAAATTCACCAAGATCGGCGGCCCGATCCTCTCCACCTTGGACGGCGAATACTGCCGCATCCACACCAGAGACGGCAAGGTTTACACCGGCACCATCCTCTGCGAGAGCGCTGCAGTTCACGTTCATCCGGACGCCAGCACCAGAGCAAGAGATGAGGACAGCATGATCGTCCGCATCGACGAGCAGGTTCACAACAAAGAGGACGTCCTGAAGCTGGGCATCCAGCCGGGCGACTACATCTGCTACGATCCAAAGACCGTTGTCACCGAGAGCGGCTTCCTCAAATCCCGCTTCATCGACGACAAGGGCAGCGTCGCCTGCCTGCTGACCAGCCTGAAGATCATGAAGGACAAGGGCCTCAAGCCACAGTACAAGACCAAATTCTTCATCTCCGTCTTTGAGGAAGTCGGCCACGGAGCGGCGTATGTTCCGTCCGATGTCTCCGAGGTCATCGCGGTCGACATGGGCTGCATCGGTCTGGACCTGACCTGCACCGAGTACGACGTCTCCATCTGCGCCAAGGATTCTGGCGGTCCATACGATTACCTGATGACCAGCAAGCTGATCGAGCTGGCCAAGGAAAACGGCCTGAAATACGCAGTTGACATCTATCCAAGATATGGTTCCGATGTCGGCGCGGCTTTGGGCGGCGGCAACAACATCAAGGGCGCACTGATCGGCCCCGGTGTACATGCTTCCCACGGCATGGAGAGAACCCACTACTCTGCACTGGAGAACACCATCAACCTGATCCTGCTCTACCTGGGCTGCAAGAAGTAATTTGTAATCCCGACAGAAGAAAAAGTCCATCCCCGCGGGGATGGACTTTTTTGGTTTGTGCTCAAAGTTTAAGAATGGAGGGATTCATCGGTCTCCACATACCGATCCAGCTCCTCTGCCGGGTAGGCGTTGCTCCAATGATAGGGCTGCAGCTCCTTTAATTCGACAAAGAGCAGCTCGTCGCCGCCGGTGGTGACCCCAACCTGAACATCCTCGCCCCAGTAGCGCAGCCGCTCCTGGCAGATGCCGCAGGGGGAAAGAACGGTGTAGGGGGAATTTTCATCCTCGCGGGTCACACAGAGGCAGTGGGTCACCTTTTCGTTGTATTTGTGCGCCTCGCACATGGCGCCGACTTCGATGCACAGTTCGGCGGAAGCGTTTGCCGTCTCGATGGCGACGCTGGTGAAGTAGTGGCCCTTGTTGGTGTGGATGACGGCAGCGCCGCCCCAGCCGGTGGGGTAACGCTTTTCAATCAGCTCGACCGCCAGCTCATACATCTTCTTCTCAATTTCAGGATTTCGCATTGTCTATTTCCTCGCTTTCTTTTGCAGGCTGAGCCTGCACCCAATTTCGCGCTTTGGCTTTAGCGAAAACCAAGCTGAAGCCCGCGATTGCAACCTTATTCTTTATTCTTCGCAAGCGACCTGCGCGGCATCATGACGCAACGAGCGCAGCCGAAGGCAAGCGACCTACGCGAGAGCGTTGGGCAACGTCAAGCAGGAGCCGGCAACGCGATTGCGTCCAGGCTCAGCCTGGTTAGATGTGGGTCATCAGGTAGATTTTGACGGCAAGCTCCATACTCAGCTTCTCCTCGGTGCGATCCAGATTCAGGCCCGAGATTTCCTCGATCTTTTTGTAGCGGTACTTGATGGTGTTGTAGTGTAGGAACATCGTGTCGGACGCGAGCTTCAGATTCCAGCCGTTCTGCACAATGTTGACCAGCGTCTCCATAAAGTCGGTGTTGTGCAGCTCGTCGTGGCGGCAGATCTTCTCGATGTAGCCCTTGTAAAACTCCTGCACGCTGGGGTTGTCCTTGATGCCGTCCAGGAATTTGTAGATGCCGAGGGCGGAGTAGGTGGCGGTGTTGTCCCGCTTGTAGACCAGACGGCTGATCTTGACCGCCTTCTGCGCCTCCTGATAGGCGATGTGACAGTCCATGATCGAACCCTTCGGCTCGGAGATGCCGATGGTGACGGTGAAGTTGTAGGCAGCTTGCAGCTCCCCTTTGAGGGTGTTGCAGCAGGAGAGAATCTTCTGCGCGGTGGCCTCGTCGGGCTTGTCGTGCTTGATGATGAAGGCGGTGCTGTCGGTAAATTTGGTGTAGAGCACCGTTTTGAAAAAGCGGCGGAAGAATTTCAGCGAGTAGTCGAAGATGTCGTCGTTGTGCTTCTCGATGGTCTCGCTGTCCTCCTTGCTGCGGATGTTCAGATACTGGATCTTGAAATCGTCGATGTCGACGATGACCGCGGTGTAGAACTTTTCGCTCAGGTCCCAGCCGTAGATCTTGCCGCGCTTGACCACCTCCTGCAGGCTCTTGATGTTGTTGAGCACGATGTCCTGCACAAAGCCGTCGCGGTAGCGGGTCTCGATCTCCATGTTGGAGATGTATTTCTGGGCAATCAGCTTGAGGGCGGTGGAGGCGTGGGTGAGAATCATCGTCTCGTAGTCGCTCAGCTCCTGACGGCTGTCGTCGATGATGACGATGAAGCCATAGTCCTTGTCCTCCAAAGAAACCCGCAGGTGGGGATAGGAAAGAAAGCTCTCCTTGAAGCCGTCCCGCAGCGACGTGTTTTTGGAAGGGTAGATTTTGTTGAAGGCCAGATCGTAAAAGGCGATGTTCTGGTTGAGCAGGGTGGCAATGGTGTTGACCACGTCGGTGATGCCTCCATCGTTGATGACTGTATTGATAAAGGAGGTGCTGATGTTCTCAGAAAGGCGCAGAGCGGAGGACTGCATGTCGATCAGCTTTTTGATGATGGGGCTGATGATGTCCGAAAGGATGCAGCCGGCAGGGGCGCTGACAATGGGAAGACCGGTCTCATTGGCCGCGCGGACCGTCTCTTCGTCCAGCGTCTGCATGTAGGTGCCGAGTTTAACGAACAGAGCGCAGGCCTCGCTGTCGGCAAGCTGCGTGATCAGTTGCTGCCGCTCATCCTGCGACAGCTGCTGTAGCAGAAAGCCGGAGGAAAGGACAATCTCTCCGCCTCGCAGCCAGTCCTGAATGTTGGGGGTGTCCATCACTGTGACGGTGGAAACCTCCCGGCCAAGGCCCTTTTTGCCGCAGAGCACGCGGTATTCCCGAAATTCTTCCATGTTTAAAATTTCGCCTACAGTTAACGCCATAAAAAGACCACCTCTTTGTTATAATACAGAAAATAACAGCTTTATTATACAATGAATTATTTGAAAAGTACATATCACTTTGCATGATTTTGTCAAAACACACAATTTTTTGCTTCCCTTTTCTCGCTTTTTAAATTGGTTTTGCAGGATGCCGCGCTGTTTTTTGCAAAAAGAATTGACAGATAAATTGAAGGAAAGTATAATAACAATCGAAAAGGTTTTGTTATGCCCGCGGGGTCGGTTTGCCGCCTATCAATCGGGCTGGAAGAAAAGGGAGGCTTTTTAAGGTTATGTTAAGCGCAATTGTTGGTATCAACTGGGGAGACGAGGGCAAGGGCAGAATGGTTGACCTGCTCTCCGAAAAATATGATGTGGTTGTTCGTTACCAGGGCGGCAACAACGCGGGCCACACCGTCATCAATCATCTGGGCAAATTTATTTTGAATCTGATGCCTTCCGGCATTCTGCGTCCGGAGGTTGTCAACGTCATGGGCAACGGCATGGTCATCGACCTGGAGCACCTGCACAAGGAGATGGGCAAGCTGACCGCCGCAGGCGTCAAGATCACCCCGGAAAATCTGAAAATTTCTGATCGAGCTATTATTTGTCTACCATACCATGTGATGCAGGATTGCCTGGAGGAGGAGCGTCTGGCCGACGCCAAATATGGCTCCACCCGCCGCGGCATTGCACCGGTTTATGGCGATAAATATATGAAGAAGGGAATCCGCATGGGCGACCTGCTGCAGCCGGAAGCGCTCAAGGCCCGCCTGAAGGGAATTCTGGAATGGAAAAACCTGACCCTGCAGAAGGTGTACGGCAGCAAGCCGGTCACCTTTGAGGAGATCTGGGAGTGGCTGGAGACCTATGGCAACCCTGTCAAAGACTTTATCTGCGACACCAGCCTCTTCCTCGACCAGGCGGAAAAGGACGGCAAGAAGGTCCTGTTTGAGGCACAGCTGGGCGCTCTGCGCGATATCGATTTCGGCATCTATCCGTTTACTTCTTCCTCCAACACCATCGCTGCCTACGCGCCGATCGGTTCCGGTATCCCGAATCACAAGCTGCACAATGTTGTCGGTGTCATGAAGGCTTACTCCACCTGCGTCGGCGAGGGCCCGTTCACCTGCGAGTTGTTCGGCGAGGAGGCAGAAAAGCTGCGTGAAGCTGGCGGCGAATACGGCGCGGCGACCGGCCGTCCAAGACGTGTCGGCCCGTTTGATATCCCGGCTTCCCGTTACGGCGTGCGGGTGCAGGGCGCAGACGAGATTGCCCTGACCAAGCTGGATGTCCTGTCCGGTCACGACAAGCTGCCGGTCTGCGTGGCGTACGATGTCAACGGCAACCTGACCAAGGAGTTCCCGTTCGGCGCGGATCTGGATGCGGCTAAGCCGGTCTTTGAGTATCTGCCGGGCTGGAACTGCGACATCAGCAAGTGCAGAAAGCCGGAGGACCTGCCGAAAGAGGCAATGGACTATGTCCGCTACATCGAAAAGGAAGTTGGCTGCAAGATCCGTTATGTTTCGGTCGGCGCAGAAAGAGAAGCTTACATCGAGCTGTAAAAAAGAGAAGCAGAGGGAGGGCCGCAGGGCCCTCCTCTTTTCTTTTCTCTGGGGCTGGCAAGCGCTCGGCTCATGTGGTATAATAGGCTCAGCAAACAGGCGAAGGGGAGTGAAGGGATGGGCGTTTTGATCTGTCCGATATGCAAGTCGAGATTGGAGCAGGAGGAACGGCGCTTTGCCTGCAAAAACGGGCACAGCTTTGACTTGGCGGCGGCGGGCTACCTGCACCTGCTGCCGTCCAACCGGATGCGCGCCAAAATTCCCGGGGACAACAAGCAGATGGTGCAGGCCCGCCGGGACTTTTTGAGCAAAGGCTACTATCAGCCGGTCAGCGATTGTTTAAATGAGGTGGTGACGGCCTGCTGCCGGCAGATTGCGGGCAGAAAAAAGCCGCTGCAGCTGTTGGATGCCGGCTGCGGGGAGGGTTACTATACCAATCGTCTGGCGGAAAGTTTGCGCGCTGCCGGGTTGGATTTTGCACTGCTGGGGCTGGACATCTCCAAATTTGCTGTAGCGGCAGCGGCCAAATCGGCCAGGGAGCTGCAGGACCGTGTGCAGTACGGGGTGGCCAGCGTGTTCGAGCTGCCGGTCAAGGACCACTCCTGCCAGGTGGTGACCAATCTGTTCGCGCCGGTCTGCATCCCGGAGTATCGCCGGGTGCTCAAAAGGGGCGGCGTGCTGGTGTTTGCGGTGACCTCCACCAGGCATCTGTGGGAGCTGAAGTCCGCCATCTACGACGAACCCTATGAAAACGAGAAGCTCGACCACCAGTACGAGGGGTTTGAGTTGGTCGAAAAGCACAAGGTGAACACCGTCATCACCCTGCCAAATCAGCAGGATATCGACAACCTGTTCACCATGACCCCCTACTATTACAAGTCCTCGGTGGAGAGTGTGGAGCGCCTGCATCGGCTGGGCAGTTTGCAGACGCAGATCGACGTGGATATCATCGTCTACAAGGCCCTTTAGCGGCGGCCCGGTGGGGAAGGGCGACGCTTGCAAAAGGCATGGAGAAAAAGCAAATATTCTTTAAAAAAAGAGGCCTGATGAAGATTCATCAAGCCTCTTTTTCGTTGCGTCTGAGCAAGGAGATGGTTATTTTTTGGTCGGGGAGGTTGTCGGGGCGCTTTCTTTTTGGCGCTTTGCGGGGAGCCCGCAGCACAGCCCGGCGGCGATGAAGGCGGTGATGGGGATAGTGCATAGGATACCGATGCTGCCGCAGAGCGACTGGAGCAGCTCGACGATAATCAGCTCGCGGTTGAGCATCTGGGTCAGCGACGCCTGGTAGGAGATATAGAGCAGGACGGTGGTCAGCGAGCTGCCGATGTAGGCCAGAATCAGCGTGTTGGCCATGGTGCCCATGATGTCCCGGCCGATGGTAAAGCCGGATTGCACCAGATGCCAGAACGAGATGTCTGGCACCTTCTGTTTAATCTCGAACAGGGCGGAGGTGATGTCCATCGCGACGTCCATGGTGGCGCCCATCGCGCCGATGACGATGGCGGCAAAGATGATCGCTTTTAAATCGATGGGGTTGGTCTCGTTGAGCAGCGAGACGTACAGCGTCTCCTCGTCGAGGTAGCCGGTCAGCTTCATCAGGTGGTCCATGATGACCGACAGGATACCCGCCACCATCACGCCGCCAGCGCAGCCCAGGGCGGCGCAGACGCTCTTTTTGCTGGGGCCGCTGACCAGTGCCAGGGTCATCGCGATGGTGTACAGGCAGGTGACGATGGCAGTGATGTAGGCGTTGCACCCGGCAAGGATGGCGGGCACAAAGACGACAAAGACTGCCAGGCAGGTGAAGGCCAGCGAGAGGATGGTCTTGACCCCCTTGCTGCGGCCAAACACCAGAATACCCAGCAGGAACAGGCCGATCAGCAGCAGGATGTAGTCGAAGCGGCAGAAGTCGCCGGCCTCCCAGGGGATATCCGGGTCGGCGTCGGTTTTAAAGATGAAGAGCTTGTCCCCGACGCTGACCGGCAGGGTGCCGTTGTTGGAGAGGTTGTCGATGGTCTGGCTGACCTTGACCACCTCGTCTTCCCGCTCGCCGGAGAGGATTTCGGCCTCGAAGGTGATGACCCGCTCATAGTAGACGGTGCCGCCAATCTCCCCCATATCGTTGCGGTCGTGCAGAATTTCCACCACGCGGGCGACCGATTCTTCCAGCTGCATCTGGTTGCGGAACAGCTGGGCCTTGTCGACAAAGAGGTGATAGCCCACCACCAGATACAGAACCGACAGCAGGACGACAATCAGATAAAAAAGCGTGTGGCGCCGTGGCGGTTTGGTAGGCTGCATATCCAGGGGCTGCGGCGGCAAAACTTGCTGCGGCGATTCTTTTTGTTGATCCATGCAAAATCCCTCCATTTTTTATCTTTGTTGAGATTATTTTACTTTTGCCTTCTAGTTTACCACAATCCGTCCGGCTTGAAAAGGGGAGGGGTGCACCTGCCTTTGGGGCAAACGGCGTTGCGAATTGGGATGAGGAAAGGATTTGGCAGGCAAAAAAAGCCGTTCCATGAAAAAGATGTAAAAAAATTATGAAAAGCCCACAAACCCCTTGACATAGGGAAGAAATGGTGGTAAATTATGTTTAGCACTTGAAGATAGAGAGTGCTAAACAGAAAAGAGGCGATGGCTTTGGAACTGGACAACCGAAAACAGAAAATTCTCAAAGCTATCATTGAGGAATACACAAGAACCGGGGAACCGGTGGGTTCCAAGCGCCTAGCAGGGCTGCTGGATATCAGCGTATCGCCGGCAACGATCCGTAACGAGATGGCAAGCCTGTTTGAGCAGGGATATTTGGAACAGCCGCACACCTCGGCTGGTCGGGTGCCTTCCCATATGGGCTACCGGTACTATCTGGACAACCTGATGCTGCCAAGCCCCATCTCCCCGATGGAGATGGCCGCTATCGAAGCGATGTTCAACGTCGGAGATCCCGACCCGGACAAACTGCTCTCGGATGCGGCGCAGGCGCTTGCAGACTACACCCACTGCGCTGCCATCTCGTCGGCAAGCATGCCGCCGGAGGTCTTTGTCAAGCGCATCGAGCTGATCCCCGCCGCGGAGCGGACGGTCATTATTATGGTGATCGCCTCCAACGGTTCGGTGAAAAGCAAGGTCTGCCGGGTCAGCTTCAGCGTCACCCAGGAGATCTGCCGGTTTTTCACCAGCTTTGCAAACGGCAGACTGGCGGGAAGGAGCTTAAATGAAATCTCTGCGGCCTATATCAACTCGGTGGCCTATTCCTTTGGCGATTACACCGAGGTGTTCACCACCCTGCTCTCGGCGATCTATTCGCTGTGCAAGGAGATGGGAGACGGGCAGTTTTGCACTAAGGGCGTGACCAACCTGCTGCGGTACGATGAGATGAAGGATTTCTCGCGGGAGCTGGTGGTGATGCTGGATGAAAAGCAGTCGGCCATCGGGCTGATCCCGGACGGAAACTTCGAACTCAAGGTCACAGTGGGCAAGGAAAACAACAGCATGGAGCTTTCCAACGCCGCAGTGGTCGCGGTCAAATACCCCATCGGGCATTCCCGGTGCGGAACACTGGCGCTGATCGGCCCGGTACGGATGGAATATCCAAAGCTGATCCCGCATATGCAGTATTTTGCCAAGATGCTCAGCGAGCTTCTCAGCGAAACGATGGAGCCACATCCGGGGCGGCAGAATCCACAAGAGCAAACAGACATTTAAAATAAAAAGAAAAGGGGACATAGACGTGCCGGAGAAAAAGAAAAAAGAACACGAGCCGGAGCAGACAAAGGCGCAAGCGTCTGAGACTGCGCCGGAGCAGAAAGAGGATGGAAAGCAGGCGTCTGCGTCCGAAGAGCTTTCGGCAGAGCAGCTCCGGCAGCAGATTGAGGAGCTCAACAAAAAGCTGCAGGAGCAGGAAGAACAGCTCAAGGAGCAGTCCGACCGGCTGTTGCGGACGCTGGCGGAGTACGACAACTACCGTAAGCGCTCCATCAAGGAGAAGGATGCCATCTACCCGCAGGCCAAGGCGGACACCGTCGAAAAGTTCCTGCCGATCATCGACAATTTTGAGCGCGCCATGCAGACCGAGTGCAGCGACGAGGCCTTTAAGAAGGGCGTCGACCTGATCTTCCAAACCTTCTGCAAGACGATGAAGGAGCTGTCGGTGGAGGAAATCGGCAAGGAGGGCGAACCGTTTAACCCGGACCTGCACAACGCGGTGATGCACATTGAGGACGACTCACTGGGCGACAACGTGGTGGCGCAGGTGCTGCAAAAGGGCTACCGCATCGGCGACCGGGTGGTCCGGTACGCAATGGTAAAGGTTGCAAACTAACAATAAATTGATCAAAGGAAAGCATTTCCAGAACGATATTTAGTGCTGAACAAAAAATGGAGGTAATTTTTTATGGGAAAGACTATTGGTATTGACTTGGGTACTACAAACTCCTGCGTAGCCGTTATGGAAGGCGGCGAGCCGGTTGTAATTCCAAACCCGGAAGGCGCGCGCACCACACCATCGGTTGTTGCATTCTCCAAGACCGGCGAGCGCATGGTCGGCCAGGTTGCAAAACGTCAGGCTGTCACCAACGCAGACCGCACCATCAGCTCGATCAAGCGTGAGATGGGCACCAACTATAAAGTTACCATCGACGGCAAATCCTACACACCACAGGAAATTTCCGCGATGATCCTGCAGAAGCTCAAAGCGGACGCGGAGGCTTACCTGGGCGAGCCTGTCACCGAGGCGGTCATCACTGTTCCGGCATACTTCACCGATGCACAGCGTCAGGCAACCAAGGACGCAGGCAAGATCGCTGGCTTGGATGTAAAGAGAATCATCAACGAGCCGACAGCTGCTGCGCTGGCTTACGGCGTCGATAAAGAAACCGATCAGAAGATCATGGTATACGACCTCGGCGGCGGTACCTTCGATGTATCCATCATCGAGATGGGCGACGGCGTACAGGAAGTTTTGGCAACCGCCGGCAACAACAGACTGGGCGGCGACGACTTCGACCAGAGACTGATCAACTACTTTGTAGAAGAATTCAAGAAAGAAAACGGCATCGACCTGTCCAGCGACAAGATGGCGATGCAGAGACTCAAAGAGGCTGCCGAAAAGGCCAAGATCGAACTGTCCGGCATGACCCAGGCAAATGTCAACCTGCCGTTCATCACCGCAGATGCCACCGGCCCGAAACATTTCGACATGACCATCACCCGCGCCAAGTTCAATGAGCTGACCGCTGACCTGGTTGAAAAGACCATGGGCCCGGTTAACCAGGCACTGTCTGACGCTGGTCTCACCGCATCTGACCTGAACAAGGTTCTGCTGGTCGGCGGTTCCACCCGTATCCCAGCAGTACAGGATGCAGTTAAGAGAATCACCGGCAAGGACCCATTCAAGGGCATCAACCCAGATGAGTGCGTTGCTGTTGGTGCAGCTATCCAGGGCGGCGTTCTGGCTGGCGAGGTAAAAGGCCTGCTGCTGCTAGACGTTACTCCACTGTCCCTCGGCCTGGAAACCCTGGGCGGCGTTTCTACCAAGATCATCGAAAGAAACACCACCATCCCGACCAAGAAGTCCCAGATTTTCACCACCGCTGCGGATAACCAGACCTCGGTCGATATCCACGTCCTGCAGGGTGAGCGCGAGATGGCAAAGGACAACAAGACCCTGGGCATGTTCCGTCTGGACGGCATCGCTCCGGCAATGAGAGGCACCCCGCAAATCGAGGTTACCTTCGATATCGACGCCAACGGCATCGTTCATGTTTCCGCGAAGGACCTGGGCACCGGCAAGGAGCAGCACATCACCATCACCTCCTCCACCTCGATGTCCAAAGAGGATATCGACAAGGCTGTCAAGGAGGCGGAGCAGTATGCAGAGGCCGACAAGAAACAGCGTGAGGAAGTCGACATCCGCAACGGCGCAGACCAGATGATCTTCCAGACCGAAAAGACCCTCAAGGATCTGGACGGCAAGATCGATGCTGCCGACAAGAGCGAGCTGGAAACCAAGCTCAACGCCCTCAAAGAGGCTGTCAAGGGCTCCAACCTGGATGACATCAAGGCAAAACAGGAGGATCTGCAGAAGAAATTCTACGACGTATCTGCAAAACTCTACCAGAATGTCAACCCACAGGGCGGCCAGCCAGGACCGGACATGAACCAGAACAACGGCGGCAACGACAACGGCCAGAACAACGACGGCTTTGTAGACGCTGATTTCAAAGAGGTATAATCAACGATTGTTTGGTATGAGGATTGGGAGAGCTCTCCCAATCCTCATGGCATGAAAAAATGAAGATTGGTTTTGATCAAATCACAACCTTTGACCGCATAGAGTTAGCAGTGTGCTGAAACCGGATTCAAAGGAAACATCAAAGAGGGTGAACCATTTGGCAGAGGAAAAAAGAGATTATTATGAAGTGCTCGGCGTGCAGAAGGGCTGCAGCGACGACGAGCTGAAAAAGGCTTACCGCAAGCTTGCCAAACAATACCACCCGGACCTGAATCCGGGGGACAAGGATGCAGAAGCCAAATTTAAAGAGGTCAACGAGGCCTACGCGGTGCTCTCCGACTCGGAGAAGCGCGCGCGTTACGACCAGTTTGGCCATGCGGGCGTCGATCCGAGCTATGGCGGCGGCGCTGGCGGTGCAGGCGGCTTCGGTTTTGACTTTGGCGACATCGGCGATATCTTCGACAGCTTTTTCGGCGGCGGCAGCGGCTTTGGCGGTTTTGGCGGCTCGAGCAGAACCCGCAACCCCAACGCGCCGATCCGCGGCAACAACATTAACATCGACATCGCGCTCTCCTTCATGGAGGCGGCCAAGGGCTGCAAAAAGGAGATCAACTTCTCCCGCCTGATTAAGTGCGAGGACTGCGGCGGCACCGGAGCCGCCAAAGGCACCTCTCCCGAGACCTGCCCGGACTGCCACGGCAGTGGACAGGTGCGGGTGCAGCAGCGCACCCCGTTCGGTGTGGTGCAGAGCGTGAAGGCCTGCAGCCGCTGCGGCGGTACCGGCAAGATCATCAAGACCCCGTGCGACAAGTGCAAGGGCATGGGCCGTGTGCGCAAATCGGTGCGGCTGGAGGTGGATGTCCCGGCGGGCATCGACAATGGCCAGACCTTTGTGCTGCGTGGACAGGGCGACCACGGTGTCAATGGCGGCCCGGCGGGAGATGTCAATGTGACCGCCAACGTACGGCCAGACCCGCTGTTTGAGCGCGACGGCTTTGACGTCTGGTGCGAGATCCCGATTACCTTCGCGCAGGCAGTACTGGGCGACGAGGTGGTTGTGCCGACCATCGACGGCAAGGTCAAGTACAATATTCCGGAGGGTACCCAGCCGGCGACGGTGTTCCGTCTGCGCAACAAGGGCATCCCGTATGTCAACGGCCGGGGCCGGGGCGACCAGTATGTCCAGGTCAACCTGGAGGTGCCGACCAACCTGACCGCCAAGCAGAAGGACGCGCTCAAGGACTTTGATTCGCTGACCGGCGACAAGAACTACCGCAAACGAAAAGGGTTCTTCGATAAGCTCAAGGATTTTATGAAGGATTAGTTGTTCAAGAGGGAATCTCCTTTCGAGATTCCCTCTTTTTGTAGTACAGAGAAAGGCCAATTTGTCACTTAGAGAAGGTGGGCAAATTGGCCTTTCTTCTTTCATTTTGGAGGCAGGAGTGTGGGTTGCACTTCTGCTCCACGGCCCGGCCCCGAAATCTTACGGAACTATTTAGGGAATTTTCCCTTAATGAATCATTTTGGCCACCTTATCTGTTCATTATAATAAAAGCATGAACAGATAGGGGAGATTTCCTCTAAAAAGGCGAGGTGGTCAGATGGATAAACAAAATGAGCATCCCATTCATACTGCCGAGTTGGGCAAGCGGCTGAGAGCTGCACGCAGCGCAAAAGGATTCTCAATAGGGAGCTTTGCTGCAAAGGTTGAGCTTAGTGACCGCTATGTCTCGGATATTGAACGCGGTGAAAAGATTCCCAAAATGGAAACCTTTGTCAGGTTGCTCAATGTGTTGGAACTGTCCGCAGATGAAGCTCTTCAGGATAGTCTTGTGGTACAGTATAAAATGAAAGCAAGCGATTTGGAAAAGAAAATTTCGGAGCTGACGCCGCAACAACGAAAATTAGTTCTTGATGTACTCGATGCGATGTTACAAAATATGCAAGGATAAAAGCAGCCGTCTGAAAAGCGGCTGCTTTTTTTATGAAAAAGCTCTATACAAAGTTCTTAAAAAAGAGTATAATAGGAACTAATAAGGGAGTTATCCCTAAATAAATCATAATCAAAGGAGACACCACAATGGTAAAAGCATCGGACCTGGAACAATTTGGTGAGAGAAGGCGGCAGATTTTGACGGCCTACGACTATATGGTGAAAATGATGGAGCTGGATATGGACCAGAAAGAAGTGGAGGAGAAAAGGAGCTTTCCCGAGCAGATCGGGGACGCCTGCTCCTATATGCTGGAGGACTATGCGGAACAGATTTACCACATTCTGAGCGAAAACAAGGATTTTCAAAAGCGTGTAGCCAAATACAAGGAGGCGCGCCAGGAGCTGAAAAAACGCAACGACCCGCTGATCAAGGAATATTCCAAGCGCACCATCGCCCGGATTGAGGAGGAACGGCAGATCGCAAGCCTGGCAGGCATCTGCGTCGGGGTCAAGCTGGCGCAGGTGTTCAGCCTGAATGCGGTGGACGAGATTGTCCGCTACTGCGCCTGCATGGTCCCGGATATGGACGACGATGAAGATGAAGAATACGAAGAAACCGAAGAATAAGAATGAAAGAACTGTAAAAAAGAGGGGGAAAGGATATTCCTTTCCCCCTCTTTTGTGCTATAATAACGGTAACGGCAGCCGGCTTTTTAGAGAGGGAGGGTGGCCGCCGGTCAAACCTGTATCACAAGGGAGGGAGGACGGATGTCCTTTGGAGAGAACCTGAAACGGGCGCGAACATCCATCGGGATGACCCAGGCGGAGCTGGCAAGGAGAACCGGCATCACCGAGCGCTCGATCTACAACTATGAGAAGAACAGCCGCGCGCCCAAAATCGACGTGGTGGAACGCTTTGCACAGGCACTGGGGGTGCAGCCGGAAAGCCTGATGGAGGGGATGGGCGCGCTTGCAGCCTCCTCGCCACAGGCAAAGATGGAACGCGCGCTGCGTCAGGCGCAGGATGTGTTTGAAAGTGAGATGCCCGCCCGCAGCAAAGAGCTTTTCTTTGAGCAGATTGCCCTGGCCTATTTCCGCTTTCAGGAACAGCAGGGGCAAAAAGGGCGGGACTGATACGGCTGAGAAAGGAAGAATATGCGATGAACAGAACAATCTATCTCGCGGGCGGGTGCTTCTGGGGAACCCAGAAGTATCTGGACCAGATCGACGGCGTGCTGGAAACCGAGGTCGGATTTGCCAACGGCTGCACCGAACACCCCAGCTATGAGGAGGTCTGTCACAACAACACTGGCCACGCCGAGACGGTGCGGGTGGTGTACGACAGCCAGAAGCTCCCGCTGGCAAAGCTGCTGGGATTTTACTTTCGCTCCATCAATCCCACCTCGGTCAACCGACAGGGCGGGGACAGCGGCAGCCAGTACCGCACCGGTATCTACTACACCGACCCGGCAGAGGAGCCGGTGATCCGCGAGCAGCTGCAGGAGCTGGGCAAGCACTACGACAAGCCGATTGCTGTCGAATGCCTGCCACTGACCAACTTCTACCCGGCGGAGGAATACCACCAGAAGTACCTGGAGAAAAATCCAAACGGCTACTGCCACCTGGACCCCGGCCTGTTCGAACAGGCCTATGAGCAGTCCAGAGCAAAGTAAAACCCAATCCGCAATTGGCGGATAAAAGCAACTCCCCGGCGCTCCAAATGGAGCGTCGGGGAGTTTTTGTAGTGGGCTGAGCCCACAAGCAATTTCGCGTTTTGGTTTTTACAAGAACCAAGCTGCTGTCCACGGTGGAAGGTCCTTCACAAACGAGCGCAGCCGAAGGCAAGCGATCTGCGCGGTGGGCTGAGCCCACAGGCAATTTCGCGCTTTGGCTTTTACAAAAACCAAGCACCAACCCGCGGCGGAAAGGCTTCTCGCAAACGAGCGCAGCCGAAGGCAAGCGACCTACGCGAGAGCGTTGAGTATCGTTAAGCAGGAGCCCAGTTCGCGAATTGGGTGCGGCATCATGCCGCCGCCGCAGGCATCTCGGTGGTGAGCAGCTCCAGATAGGTGTGGTAGAAGGTTTGGTTGAAGTGCAGCCCGTCCCCTGCGTCGTAGGTGTAGTCCAGCGCACCCGTCTCATCCTTAAAATAGTCGGAGATATCGAAAAAGGTGTAGCCGTTTTCCTCGGCATAGTCTTCGAGCAGGGCGTTGTGGTAGTCGATGTTCTCGTTGGTCAGCGAGGGCATCTCCAGATACTTCCAGTTTGCCACCGGCAGAATCGACTGGATGACAATTTTGCTGTCGGGCGAAACGGCCACCAGCTGGTCGACCAGGATGTCGTATTCTTCCATGAACTCCTCGTCGGTCATCAGCGGGATGGCATTGACCCCGAAGGCGATAAGGATGCGGCTGGGCTGGCGCTCAGCCACCGCTTCCTCTACAGTAAGGTATTCTCCACCCGGCTCCAGCTGGATGAAGGCGTCCTCCCGGATGGTCTTTTGGGTGCTGCCGTCGATGGCAAATACCTGCTCGGGCGGGAGCAGCTGATAGGTCAGCAGGCCGTTGGTGCGGCTGTCCCCGATGAAGGTGGTCTCTCCCAGATAATATTCGGCGTCAACCTCATGGCTGCTGGTGCTTTCCTCGGTTTGTTCCGGCTCTGTCCCGGTGGAGGAGGCCAGCTGCGGCTGTTCCTGCTGCTGATTGGTGCAGCCTGCCAGCAGGCACAGGCATAGCAGCAGCGCCGCACCTTTGCGCAGCAGGCCAAACAGGGATGATTGATACTGCAAACAAAACCCTTCTTTTCTTGTGGTGTTTTTGGTAATAGCTGTTCCCTATTATAACACGGAAAATTCGGAAGGTAAAGGGGAGTTTGCGTTCGGGGAGCTCTTTTGACAAGTCTCGCAGAAAAAAAGACTATAATACAAACCAAAGGGGGAAGGCCAGATGGTGCAGGGTGTGTATGTGGATATTTTGCTAGTCAGCAATTTCCTGGTGGACTTTCTGCTGCTGAGTCTGCTTGCCCGGGCAGGTGGGCGGGGGACGCAGGGCGGATGGCGCAGGGTGGCAGCGGCAGCGATAGGATCGTTGTTCTCGCTGAGCATCTTTCTGCCGCCTTTGCCGCATGAGGATTTGGGACAGCTTTTGCTACAGGTGGCCTGCTGCATGCTGATGGTTTGCCTGGGCTTTGCCTGGGGCGGATGGCGGCGTTTCTGTAAGGAGTGTGTGCTGCTGCTGGCGGTCAGCTGTGGACTGTTCGCGGTGCTGAGCCTGTTCAAGCGGTTTTATGCTGGGACCGGGATGTTTGTCTTTCACAACGCCGTCTATTTCCATGTGCGGCCGCCGGCATTTGTCCTCTGCCTGTGCGGAGCCTACGCCTTTGTCTGGCTGATCGACCGCCTGCTGCGCGCGGCGGCCCCGGCGCAGCGGCTCTGCCAGGTGCAGCTGCAGGTGTGCGGCCAGTGCAAAGAGCTGACCGGATTTGTCGACAGCGGCAATGCCCTGGTCGAGCCGTTCAGCGGCGCGCCGGTGGTGGTCTGCGACGAGGGGGTTGCTGCGCAGCTTCTGGACTGGGAGCTGCTGGAGGCGGTCCATCAGCTTCTGCGCGGTCGGACAGACCTTCCCGCTGCGCCGCAGATCCGGCAGATTCCCTTTTCCACCATCTCCCAAAACGGACTGTTGCCGGCGGTGAAGGGGGAGTGGATGATCCTGCGCCCGCAGGGGGAAGGGACGGAGTACCGGGTGGAGGAATTTTATCTGGCTGTCTCGGAGCAGCCGCTGGGGGACGGCTCCTGGAAGCTGCTGGTGGGGGAACAGGCGTTTCACCGGGCAGCCCGCCAACAAACAAAGGAAAGGATCGGTGTATCAAGATGAAGGTCTTGCAAAGACAAAAGAAAAAACGGGACGGGCGGCAGGCAGGCTGGCTGCGGCAGCGCCTGCAAAAATTTGCTTCCTGGCTGAGCGGGAGAAAGGGGATTCACTACATCAACGGCTCGCAGACGCTGCCCCCGCCGCTCAACCGCCAGGAGGAGGAAGAGGTCTTTTCCGACCTGCTCTCCTGCGATGAACCGGTGAAGCAGTCGGCACGGCAGCTGCTGATCGAGCACAACCTGCGGCTGGTGGTCTACATCGCCAAAAAGTTTGAGTCCACCGGCATCAACATCGAGGATCTGATCTCGATTGGTACCATCGGCCTAATCAAGGCGGTCAACACCTTCTCGCCTGAGAAGAACATCAAGCTCGCCACCTACGCCTCCCGCTGCATCGAGAACGAGATTTTGATGTACCTTCGCAAAAACCAGAACCGCCGGCGGGAGATTTCGATCGACGAGCCGCTGAACATCGACTGGGACGGCAACGAGCTGCTGCTTTCGGACGTGCTGGGCACCGAGCCGGATGTGGTGAGCAGCGGCATCGAGCGGGAGTCGGAGCGCGCGATGCTCTACCGGGCGATTGCCGGGCTGGAACAGCGGGAGCGCTCCATCATGGAGCTGCGCTTCGGACTGCAGAAGGGCGGGCGCGAACACACCCAGAAGGAGGTGGCCGACCTGATCGGTATCTCGCAGTCCTACATCTCCCGGCTGGAAAAGCGGATTATCCGGCGGCTGCAAAAGGAACTCAAGCGAATGAACCGCGAAAACAGGGAAGAAAATTGATAAAAAGTGATAGGTTAAAGGGCAGGCATCTTCCGAACGCAGGGAAAACGCCTGCCTTTTTTGCTGTTTTCACAGGGTAAAAAGGAAAGAAAGCAGCAAGATTGATAAAAACATCACAAATTCGTATAACTTTGTTATCAAAACACCTGAATAAATATAACACTTCATAACAAATTCCTCTTGCGTTTTTGTTAGGATTCGATTATAATAAAATTGTAAATCCACAATTGATCTGATGATGGGGGATTTTCGTCTTGAACATTTTGAGAAGAGAGAAGCTAAAGGAGTTCATCCGGCAAAAGCAGGTGGTCAGTCTCAAACAGCTGACCCAGGAATTTAACGACGTCAGTGTCATGACGCTGCATCGGGATTTGGACTATTTGGCAAAGGAGGGCTTCATCCTGCGCATCCGCGGGGGAGCCAAGTATCTGGAAACGGAGCCGAAAGGGGAAGGGATTGAGGTACAGGACATCTCCAACAAATCGCAGAAGGACATCGTCGCCCAAAAGGCGGTGCGGTTTGTCAAGGAGGGCAGCTCCATCTTTTTGGATGGGGGGACCACCATGTTGGAACTGGCCAAAATCATCCCGGACATGTACATCAACGTCACCACCAACGGGCCCAACATTGCCCTGGAAATCGCAGAAAAGATGCGCCCGGCGGTGACGCTGTGCGGCGGTGTGCTCAACCACAAAAATCTGTCGCTGTTTGGCTATTCGGCGCTGGACATGATTTCGCGGCTGAATGTGGACGTGGCCTTTATCTCCGCTTCCGGCTATTCGGAGGAGGGGGGCTTTACCTGCGGCTATGAGGAGCAGGCAAAGTTGCGCCGCCTGCTGATTGAGAAGGCGCGCTGCGTCATCATCCTGATGGACAGCACCAAATTCGGCAAGATGCTGCCCTACACCTTTGCAAAGATGGAGGACGTCAACTATCTGATTACCGACCAGACCTCCTCGCCGATGCTCTTGGCGGACGCCGAGCGGAACAACGTCACCGTTTTATAAGGGAACAAAACAAGGAAATGAGGAATTGACAAATGAAGCACATGTTAATCGCACAGTCGGGCGGCCCGTCCGCAGCTATCAACGCCACCGTAGCGGGCGTGGTGGAACGCTGCATGACCAGCGGCCAGGTTGGCAGAATCTATGGCGCGCGCAATGGAATCAAGGGAGTGATCGACGGCAATTACATCGACCTGACCGAGGAGCTGGCATCGCCGGAACGGCTGGAGCTGCTCTGCCACACGCCGGCGGCGGCGCTGGGCTCCTGCCGGCTGAAGCTGAACAACGCCGATGAGGAGCAGCTGGGACAGATTGTGCAGGCGCTGCTCGAGCGGGAAATCGGTTACTTTGTCTACATCGGCGGCAACGATTCGATGGACACCGTCCACAAGCTCTCCGACTACATCCGCAAGCACAACATCCAGGGGCTGTCGGTGATGGGCGCTCCCAAAACCATCGACAACGACCTGCCGGTGACCGACCACTGTCCCGGCTTTGGCTCGGCGGCAAAGTATATCGCCGCCACCTTCTCGGAGATTGTGCGCGACTGCGAGGTGTACGACATCCCCGCGGTGACCATCGTCGAGGTGATGGGACGCAATGCCGGTTGGCTGACAGCGGCTTCCGCCCTTTCCCGCGAGAACGGCGGCACCGGCCCGCAGCTGATCTATCTGTGCGAGCGTGCCTTTGACACCGAGCGCTTTTTGCAGGACGTGCAGGACTGCCTGAAAAAGCGCAACGCGGTTGTCGTAGCGGTCAGCGAGGGCGTGAAAAACCCGGACGGCTCCTACTTAAGTGAGAGCAAGGGGCGCGGGGTGGACGTCTTTGGTCACGCGGCGCTTTCCGGAACCGCCAAGGTGTTGGAGGGCTTGGTCAAGGAGCGCATCGGCTGCAAGGTGCGGTCGATTGAGCTCAATCTGATGCAGCGCTGTGCGGCGCATCTGGCGTCGGCCAACGACCTGAGCGAGTCGAGGATGCTCGGCATGACCGCAGCCGACCGCGCCATCAGCGGCGTCAGCGGACAGATGGCGGTTGTGCTGCGCGACAGCGACGAGCCGTACCGCGTCCATTACAGCACCGTCGACATCGCCGAGGTTGCAAATCTGGAAAAGAAGGTGCCGGACAGCTGGATCAACGCCGGGGGCAATGATGTCACCGAGGAGATGCTCTCCTATCTGCGCCCACTGGTTCGCGGCGAGGTTTCCGTTTTGATGAACAACGGCGTTCCGGTTCATCTCAACCTCTATTCAGAAGGAAAATAATTCTGTTTCTTGTGATACCCCCGGGGGGAGGAAAAGGGCAGCGCGCCTTTTTCCTCCTCCTTCTGTTTTTGCCGGGAAGGGATATGAAGGATTGTTCATATGAAACTTTGTGCAATTTGCTCATATAAAAAGAAAAATATTTGACAAAATAGATAAAACATGATAAACTAAAAAGCAAACAGACAGGAAGGGGAAGTGAAACAACATCTTGCAAAACGCAACATTTCTTCATGGGTCGCACGACCATTCCTTTTTTGAGGAGCTGCTGGAAGGCTTAACTCCCATTTTGCCGGGAGGGGAAAAGACGGTCGAATTTTTGGGCCACCTGTTCACCGATCTGCTTCAGATTTATCTGTTGCTGCTGGTGATTTTGTTTGTGGTGTTCTGGCTGCAGAGCTTTGTCGACACCGGTCGGATGCAGCGCAAGCTGGCGGGGCTCAAAAGTGTCTGGGGCTATCTGCTGGCCTTTGCGCTGGGGCTGTTCTCGCCGTTTTGCTCGTGCGGCATCATCCCCGTGCTGATGGGGCTGGTGGCTGCCGGGGTGCCGGTGGCGGTCTGCCTGTGCATGTACACCACCGCTTCGCTGATGAATCTGACCGCGCTGACCGCGCTCTACAGCATCGCAGGCCCGGCCTTCACAGGGGTTTACCTGTGCTGCTCGCTTTTGATTGTGGCGGCAAGCTCGGTGATCTTTTCCCGGCTGCGCTTTCAGGGGGCGGCGCGGGATTTTCAGCTGGCGCATGACCACCACGAACACTGTCACGACCATCACCACCACGAACACCACGACGGCTGCTGCGGGGAGGACTGCCACCACGATGCCCGCCCGGCAAACGCCAAAAAGCGTGCGGCAAGGGCACTGGCCGACAGCCTGCGCGTCCTGCAAAAGAGCTGGGCGTGGATTTTGCTGGGCGTTGCCCTGGCGGCTGCGCTGGAGGCCTATGTCCCGCTGCAAAGCCTGTCTGAGCTGATTGGCGGGCACACTGTCCTCTCCGGGCTGATCGCCGCGCTGATTGGGTTCCCGATCCACTCGGACATCTTCAGCATCGCGCCGGTGCTGCTGCTGCTCATGGATCTGTCCGACACCGTGGCGGTGATCTTCGCTCTGGCCGCGATGGTCATCTCGGTGCCCGGCGTCATCATGCTCGCTCAGGCGCTCAGACCAAAAGCGGTGGCCCAGTATGCCGGGGTGCTCATTGTGCTGACGCTGCTGTGCGGCGCGGCACTGATGCCGGTGCTGGGATAATTGGATAAAGGCGAAAAAGGGACGCGGGAGCGTCCTTTTTTTGTTGGATATGGATTTGTCAAACGATGCGCTTTATGCTATAATCAGGTTTAGAATATTCCCCGCACTTGGCGGGTTTCATAAGGGGGATTTGCCATGCGGTTTGTGCATATCAGCGACCTTCATCTGGGAAAAACATTCCCGGTTGCGCGCTACGGCCAGTTGGCGGCGCGCCGCCGGCAGGAGCTGCTGGACTCCTTCAGCCGCCTCATCGACTATGTCAACGAAAACCAGGTGGACTTTATCCTGTGCAGCGGCGACTTTTTAAACAGCGAGGAACTGCGGGTGGAGGAGCTGCGCAACATCAACGCCATCATCGACCGGCTGCAGCGGGCGGTGCTGGTGGCGATTTCCGGCAACCACGACCCGCAGACCGAAAACAGCGCCTACAAAAAAATCCAGTGGAGCCGCCGCCTCTACCTTGTGCCGCCGGGCGTGGGCAGGGTGGCGCTGTCCTCCTACAAGACCATCATCACTTACCACAGCTGGGACACCAAGGAGATTTTGGAGCTGCCGCAGCAGCTGTCCGAAATCAGGCCGCAGAACGGCGGCTCCTACCAGATTCTGATGCTGCACGCCGACACGCAGAACCCAAACAGCCGCTACCTGCCGGTGGATGCCGGGGCGCTGGCGGCAAAAGGGTTTGACTATGTCGCGCTCGGACACATCCATCAGCACCAGTGCCCGGCGGAAAATGTCTGCTATGCGGGGTCGCTGGAGCCGCTGGATTTTGGCGAGACCGGCGAACACGGCTTCATGCTGGTCGAGATGGAGGGGGAGCGCAGGCGCTTTCAGTTTATCCCCTTTGCCCGGCGGGAATACCGCACCATCCAGGTGGAGACCGATGCGCAGGATGCCGAGGTCGCGATTGCCCGGCGTATCGGCGCCGCCATCCTGCGGCAGGACCCGCGCCACATCTATACGGTGGAGCTGACCGGCTCCCACCCCGATGCGGCCGGATGGTATTTGGAGCGCATCGAGGAGCAGTTGCGCGCGCAGGAATACTGCTGTCAGCTGATCGACAACACCCGGTCAGCCTACCAGCTGGAGCAGCTGTACCGGGAAAACCGCGGCAACCTGCTGGGGGATTTTATCGAGGCATTCCAGGGCAGGGAGCTGACCGAGCTGGAACAGCGCGCCCTGGAATTGGGGATTGAGACGCTGCGCGCTCAGGGCCCTGCAGCAAAGGAGGGGGAGCTCTGATGGAAAAATTGGAACTGATCCGGCTGGAGCTCAACGGCTTTGGCAAGTTTCGCGGCCAGACCTTCGAGCTGCAGGGGGGACTCAACCTGATCGAGGGCGCAAACGAGGCGGGAAAGAGCACCCTGCAGGCCTTTATCGGCGGAATGTTTTACGGCTTTTTTCAGCCCGGAGCCAAGAGGCGCAGCTACACTGCCCTGCAGGAACGCTACCGCCCCTGGGACGGCGGCAGCTACCGCGGGGTGCTGGTCTGCCGCAAGGGGGAGCGGACCTACCGCATCGAGCGGGACTTTGACAAGGACACCGAGCGGGTCCGGGTCTTTGATGGGCAGACCGGGGAGGACCTCACCGACAGCTTCCCCTATGACCCGGTGACCCGGCAGGCGCAGGTGGGGCAGGCGCTGCTGGGGCTGAGCAGAACCGCCTTTGACGGCACGGCCAACATCGCGCAGCTGGGCAGTGCCGGGGTGGCCCGGCAGGAATTTGCCGCCGAGGTCAGCGACCGCCTGCTGGCGATGACCCAGACCGCGGACGCGGGGCTGTCGCTGAACAGCGCGCTGCAGGAGCTGGACCGCCGCGCCGGGCTGATCGGCTCCCCCAAAAAGAGCAAGACCCCCTACGGCAAGATGGCCCTGCGGCTAAAGGAATTGGAGCAGGAGCTGGAGCAGTCGTTGCAGGGGGAGGCAGAGTACATCAGGCTGTGCCGGGAGGAAAAGGAGCTGCAAACCCAGGTGCAGCAGCTGCAGCAACAAAAGGAGCAGCTGGAAGCGCAGATCCGCCAGAGTGCGGCGCAGGAGCTGGGCGGTCGGTACCTCAAGGCGCAGAATTTGCAGGTGCGCATCGAGCGGCTGCAAAAGGAACAGGAACGCTGCGCGCCCTACGCCCGGATGGATTTAACGCAGGTCGAACAGGCGCTGCATCGCCTTGGGGCGCGGGCGCAGATCAGCCGGACGCTGGAAAAATACCGCCGGGCCATCTCGGAGGTGGAAAAGCGGACCGGGGAGCTGGAAACCCTCTACCGCACGCTGGAAGTTTCCGGCGCACAGGGGAAGGATCTGGAACAATTTGATCGGATGATGGAGCGGTACGCTGCTTTGGGCCAGCTGCGCGAGGAGCTGCGCAGCCTGTACACCCAGCAGGAGATGCTTGCCGCCCATCTGCAGACGCTGCCGGAGACCGACGCGGAAAAGCTGGAAGGGGATCTGCGGCTTTATCGCCAGCTCGAGGAGAATGCAAGCCGCTCCCGCCCGGCCAAAAGCAGCTGGATTTTCCCGGCTGCGGTTTTGCTGTGTGTCCTGGGAGCGATCCTACTAATCTGGGGCGCGCTGAGCCGGGAGGTGCTGGGCATCGTTCCGGGGCTGTTGTGCCTCGGCGTGGGCGCGGGGCTCAATGGGTACTCGCTTTACCTTGCCCGCCGGGTTCCGCAAAATGTCCGGCAGATTCAGCAGGACATCCTCGAGCAGTACGGCCTTGACGCTGCGGACGATCCGGCTGCGCAGCTGGAAGCACTTTTGCGCAAGGCGCAGGTCAGCGGCGGACGGCGGCAGCAGGTGAGCGAACAGCAGGAGCTGTTGGCCCAGGAGCTTGCCCAGAAGAGCGAGCAGGTGGAGCAGCGCCGGCAGGAAATGCTCCAGTACCTGTGCCGCCTGACCGGCAGGGAAACAGAGAGCGCCGACGAGGTGCGGCTCAAAGCATTGCGGGAATCGGTCAGCCAGGCAAAGCGGCTGCGAGGCGACCTGCAGCGCCTGCACCTGCAGCATCAACAGCTGCAGCAGGAGGAGGAAAACTGCCAAAACCAGATGGAGCAGATCGACCAGTCGATTGCGCCGGTGGTTGCCGCGGCCAAAGAAGCGGCTGCATCTAAAGAAGCAGCTGCCGAGCCCTCCGCCTCGGACAGTCTGGAACGCTGCCGGCAGGGAAAGCTGCGCTATGACAGCCTGCACACCGAGCTGCAGATGCAGCAGGAGCTGCTGACCGAGACGCTGGGCGGCTACAGCTTTGAGCAGCTGGAACAGGCGGTGCGCGTCAAAAATCCGTCGGAACCGTCCGCAACCGCCATCTCGCCCGACCGCCAACTGGCGCGCCAGCAGCTGCAGCTGGTCAACACCCAGCTGACCGAGCTTTCCGCCAAGGCCTCCCAGCTGGCCGGACTGCGGCAGGGCAGGGAGGAAAGCCTGCGCCCCTCCGGGCAGATTCAGTCGGAGATACAGCAGCTGCAGCAGAGCTGCGACCGCTGCCAGTTTGAGCTGGACGCGCTGGCCCTGGCAAAGGAGAAGCTGCTCTCGCTGGGCGGGCAGCTGCATCGGGATTTTGCGCCCCGTTTAAACGCGCGCGTTTCGCAGGCGGTGGCCAAGGCGACGGGCGGAAAATACACCCGCGTGGTTATCGACCAGTCGCTGGGGGTCCGCCTGGAGGACAGGGAACAAGGAAGGCTGGTGGCGCTGTCCGATCTGAGCAACGGCGCCATCGACCTGGTGTATCTGATTGTGCGGCTGGAGCTGTTGGAGCTTTTGTGCGACCAGGATGGACAAACCCGCGTGCCGGTTTTGCTGGACGACAGCTTTGCCCAGCTGGACGATTTGCGCACCGCGCGGCTGCTGGCCTATCTGCGGCAGCGGGACGAGGCGGGAACACAGGTGCTGCTCTTCAGCTGTCACAGCCGGGAGCGGGCAATTTTGGAAAAGGCAGGGATTGCCTGCCACACACTGCAGCTGAAAACGCCCCAGCGCAGAGCAGCCAATGAAAGGGAAGGGAATCAAGATGGCAATCCAACTGATCGAGGTACAGACTCCGCAGCAGATCAAGACGGTGGCGGAGCTGGCCGATGAGATCTGGCATCAGCACTATCAGGGCATCCTCAAGCCGGATCAGATTGACTACATGGTCGAGCACTTTCAAAGCGAAGCGGCTTTGACCGAACAGATTGAGCAGCAGGGTTACTGCTATCTGCTGGCGGTCGACACGGAAAGTAATACCCCCTGCGGCTTTTGCGGCTACCACCGGGAAGAAGAAAACGGAAGGATGTTTGTCAGCAAAATCTACATCCGCCAATCGTTCCGGAGAAGGGGAATTGCGGGGCAGTTTTTGCAGGAGGTGCTCGAGCGCTCGCAGGGGCTCCACAGCGTCTACCTCACCGTCAACAAATACAACATCGGCTCGATCGAAGCCTACCGGCACCTTGGATTTGGGATAGTGGATTCGGCGGTCACCGACATCGGCAACGGCTATGTGATGGATGACTACATCATGCAGCGGGAGCTGCCGGCCAAAAGATAAACCCTCCCGCTCCCTTCCCCGCGATGAAAGGGGAGGGGACAGGGGAAACAACGAACAGATAAAGGAGGAACCAATGATGGAAAACAAAAAGGTTGCGTGGATTGGAACGGGCGTAATGGGCAGCCAGCAGGCGGGCCATCTGGCCAAAAACGGCTATGATGTCAGCGCCTACACCCACAAGTACGAAAAGCTGCTGGAGCTGGAGAAGGAATTTGGCATCCATCCCTGCCACAGCACCGCCGAAGCGGTGAAGGACGCGGACTACATCTTTGTGATGGTCGGCTATCCAAGCGACGTCGAGGAGGTGTTCTGCGGGGAGGGCGGTATCTTCCAGTCGGCCAAACCCGGGGCGCTGGCCATCGACATGACCACCTCCTCCCCGTCGCTGGCGCAGCGGCTGTATGAGGAGGGCAAGGCCAAGGGCATCCGCGTGATGGACGCGCCGGTTTCCGGCGGGGACAGCGGCGCGCGCAACGCCACCCTCTCGATCATGGTAGGCGGCGACAAAAAGGACTTTGAAGAGGCCCTCCCGCTCTTCCAGTGCATGGGCAAAAACATCATCCTGATGGGCCCGGCAGGCAGCGGGCAGCACACCAAGGCGGCCAACCAGATTGCGGTGGCGGGCGCGACCGCAGCCTATACCGAGGCGCTGGTCTACGCCAAAAATGCTGGCCTGGACCCGCAGAAGATGCTGGCAGCCATCGGTGCGGGCGCCGCGGGCAGCTGGCAGCTGCAGAATATGGCGCCGCGCGCGCTGGCCGGGGACTTTGCGCCGGGCTTCTTTGTCAAGCACTTCATCAAGGACATGAAGATTGTCAAGGAGGAGAGCGAAAAGGCGGGCGTCGAGCTGCAGATGCTCAACGCTGTTCTCCACATGTACGAGCAGATGGCCGATCAGGGACTGGAAAACGACGGCACCCAGGCGCTGATCAAACTCTACAACAAATAGCTTTTTCAAAAAAGGAGGGGTGAAAACCGCTCCTTTTTTGCTGCCCAGCGCATTTTCGTTTTTGCTTTCTCATATGCTTTTCCAGAAGGGAAGTCGAAAGGAAGTCCCATTAAATTGGAGAAGGAGAGAGAACAATGAATCGAAAAAGCAAGCTGGCGGCCGCTTTTTTATGCGGTGCAGTGCTGCTGTTGGCGGCGATGGGCATCGGGCGGGTGGAACAGGTGCAGATGGTCTCGGTGCAAAGCCTCCGGCAGCGCCCCACCATCATCCTCGACCCCGGCCACGGCGGCGTCGACGGCGGGGCGCAGGCCAACGGCGTCAGCGAAAAGGAGGTCAACCTCGCCATTTCGCTGCAGTTGCGGGACCTGTTGTCGGCGCAGGGATTTCGTGTTATAATGACCAGGGAGGACGACCGCTCGATCCACGACGAGGGAATCACCCAGATCAGCCGGCAAAAGCGCTCCGACCTGTACAACCGCCTGGCAATCATCGAGGATCACCCCGAGGCGATCTTTGTCAGCATCCATCAGAATAAATTTGAACAGCTCTCCTCGCGCGGGGCGCAGGTCTTTTTCAGCCCCAACAACCCGGAGTCCCAAAAGCTGGCGCAGTCGATTCAGGAGACGTTTGTCTCCCTCTTGCAGCCGGAGAACACCCGCCAGATTAAGCAGGCCGAAAACAACCTCTTTTTGCTCTACGAGGCGCAGATCCCGGCGGTGATGGCCGAGTGCGGTTTTCTCTCTAACCCGCAGGAAGCGTCCCTTTTGCAGGACCAGACCTACCAGCAGCAGGTGGCCTTCACCATCTTTTGCGGTCTGATGGACTATCTGGCGGCGGAGTAATAGCCCGAAATTTTTTATTTTACAAGAGGAATACAACATGCCAAAAACAAAGACAAGTTATGTCTGCACGCAGTGCGGCGCGGTGCAGCCCAAGTGGATGGGCAAGTGCCCGGACTGCGGCAGCTGGAATACCTTAATCGAACAGGTGGAGGAGCCGGTTTCCCGCTTTTCCGCCGCAGCGGGCGGGGGACGCTCTCCCGCCTCGGTGGCGCAGGCCAGCAGCTTGGAGGAGATCGACTCCAGCGAGGAGCAGCGCTACCTGACCGGGATGGGGGAGCTCAACCGGGTACTGGGCGGGGGCATTGTGCCCGGTTCGGTGGTTTTGCTCAGCGGCGACCCCGGCATCGGCAAATCCACCCTGCTGCTGCAGATCTGCCAGACCATCTCCTCCGGGGCGCGCATCCTGTACGTCTCCGGTGAGGAGAGCCTGCGGCAGATCAAGCTGCGCGCGGCGCGGCTGGGGGTAACGACACAAAATCTTGCCTTAAGCTCGACCACCGACATCGAAGCGGTGGTGGAGATGATCCGCCGCGAAAAGCCCGACATCGTGATGGTCGACTCGATTCAGACGATGAACCTGTCGGCGCTCAATTCCTCCTCCGGCAGCGTCACCCAGGTGCGGGAGTGCACCCAGCTGCTCATCAACCTGGCCAAGTCGATGGAGGTGCCGGTCTTTATCGTCGGCCATGTCAACAAGGACGGCGCCATCGCCGGCCCGAAGGTGCTGGAGCACATGGTGGACGCGGTGCTCTACTTTGAGGGGGAGCGCAACCTTTCCTACCGCATCCTGCGGGCAATCAAAAACCGGTACGGCTCCACCAACGAGATCGGTGTCTTCGAGATGGGGGACAGCGGGCTGGACGAGGTGAGCAACCCCTCCCAGGCCATGCTGGAAGGCAGGCCGGAGAATGTCTCGGGCACCTGCGTGGCCTGCGTCATCGAGGGCTCCCGGCCTATTCTGGCCGAGGTGCAGGCGCTGGTTTCCAAGAGTGGCTACCCCTCGCCGCGCCGGATGGCGACCGGCTTCGACTACAACCGGCTGGCGCTGCTGCTGGCGGTGCTGGAAAAGCGGTGCGGCTACTTTTTCGGGACACTGGACGCCTACATCAATGTGGTCGGCGGCCTGCGGCTGGACGAGCCCGCAGCGGACCTGCCGGTGGCGCTGGCGCTGGTTTCCAACCTGACCGACAAGCCCATCCCCGAGGATTTGATTGCCTTTGGGGAGGTCGGCCTTGCAGGGGAGCTGCGCGCGGTGAACAGGGTGCAGATGCGCATCAAGGAGGCGCGGCGGCTGGGCTTTAAACGCTGCCTGCTGCCGAAAAGTTCGCTTTCCGCCATCAACTTTGACCCCGGCATCGAGCTGATCGGGGTTTCCAGCCTGAGCCAGGCGCTCTCCGCGGCGCTGGCAGGGGCTTAAAAGAGCAAGAAAAAGAGGATGGATCGGTTTAGGGGATCCATCCTGTTTTTTTACGTTTTCATTTTAAGCCTCGGCCTTGGCTTTTTTCTTCTTTGCCGGGGGCTCGATCTCCCCGTTAGCAAAGGAGCAGAAGGCTTTCATGCAGCACTTGTCGCACTGGGGACGGTTGGCGACACAGACTGCGCGGCCATGCAGGACCAGCCGGTGGCAGAAATCGTTGGCGCGGTCCATCGGCAGCACCGCGCGCAGCTGTTTTTCCACCTGCAGCGGGTTGGTGCCGTGGCTCAGGCCCAGGAGATTGGTGATGCGGATGCAGTGGGTGTCGCAGACAACCGCCGGTTTGTGGTAGATGTCGCCCACAATCAGGTTGGCGGTCTTGCGGCCGATGCCGGGGAGCTTGGTCAGCTCCTCCACCGTGTCGGGCAGCCGCCCGCCGTACTGCTCGATCAGCATCTTGGACATGGCGATGATGTCGCGGGCCTTGGTTTTAAACAGGCCGCAGGTTTTAATCATCTGTTCCATCTCCTCCTGCGGGGCGTTGGCGAAGTCCGCAAGGCTGGTATATTTTGCAAACAGGTCCTTGGTGACGATGTTGACCCTCGCGTCGGTGCACTGGGCGGAAAGCCGGGTGGAGATCAACAGCTCGTATGCCTTGTCGGGGTCGTACTCCAGCGAACACTGCGCCTCGGGGTATTCTTTTTCCAGCGCGTCCACCGCCAGCAGTGCCTTTTCTTTTAAATCCATTTTCCTACTCCTTCTCAAAAGATTCTGTTTTTATGATACCGATTGATCCTTTGTCCCATTTTCCTGCGCCTGATTCTGTTTTTCTACCTCCTCCATCAGCAGCTCCTTTTCAGTGCGGCGGCGCTTGACCTCCGAGAGAGGGGAGGCGTTGGCGGCCTGCTCGATGAGCTGGTTGGAGATGTGGGTGTAGATCTCGGTGGTGCCGATGTTGGCGTGCCCCAAAATCTCCTTGAGCGCGCGGATGTCCACCCCGCCGTGCTGATACATCAGAGTGGCGGCGGTGTGGCGCAGCTTGTGCGGGGAATAGCCCCGCCCGTCCAGGCCGGAAGCTTTCAAATATTTCTGCACAATCTGCTCGACCCGCCGGGTGGTCATCCGGCGGTTTTGCGCGGAAAGAAAGAGGGCGTTGCGGTCGGTCCCGGTTTCCGGCGGCTTGCGGAACTTCAGATAATTTTCCAGCGCGGCAAGACAGGCGTCGTTTAAATAGACGACCCGCTCCTTGTTGCCTTTGCCCAGCAGGCGCAGGGTGTTGTCGCGGATGTCGGTGAGGTCGATGCCCACCAGCTCCGAGACGCGCATCCCGCAGTTGAGCATCAGTGTCAGCATGCAGTAGTCCCGCGCGGTGACCGCAGGGGATTCATCCTGCACGCTGTCCAGCAGCTTGAGCGACTCCTCCAGCGTCAGGTATTTGGGGATCGACTTGCGCTGCGCGGGCGTGTCCAGATTCTTGGCGGGATTTTCTTCCAGGTAGTTGGTCTTGGTGGTCAGATATTTGTACAGCGCGCGGATGGCCGCAATCTTGCGCGAACGGCTGGCGGTGCTGTTGCCCAGGACGTCCAGCGAAAAATGGAGAAAGTCGTAGATGTCGCTGAGCGTCACCGAGCAGACCAGCTCCTTGGTGACGTCGTCGATCTTGATCTGCACAAGCTCCTCGGCATCCTGCGGCAGCTTTTTGAGCACCTTGACCGATTTGAGATACCGCAAAAAGGTGCGCAGCTCGATGTAATAGCCGTTGACCGTTTTGGGAGAACGTCCTTGGATGGTTTCCAGGTAGAACAAAAACTCCCGCAGGATGTCGGGACAATCGAACATGATATGTTGGTCCAAATTTTTCACCTCCGGTTGTATTTTTTAGCGCGGCAGTTCACAGCGAGTTTGAAATTTGACGCGGCGCAGCTTGCCAAAATGGCGGATAAAATTGCGATTAAAACATTGAAATCCTGGGATTTGCAAAATAAAACGGTTCCTTGAAAAACCGAAAAACCGGCAATCCCCAAAAATAAAAGTAAAACCGCTTGAGGGAAGGCCCATTTTTGGATACACCAGATTTCGCTAAATGAAAATTTAGCGAAATACAGGGTGAATCAAAACCGGTTCCAAACCCGCAGGCCGATCAGCGTCCGCATACATGATAACGTGGATGATAACATGAGAAATTGCAAGCCAATCAAAATCCCATTCCAGTTTCATTTAATTCATTTAAAATGAAAATACAATCATGCCGCCGATGTCGATCAGCGGGCCGTCGGCCAGCTCCACAATTTGCAGATTGCGGATTCTGATAAAGCTGCGCATCTGTGCGCCGTCCGGATGCGATTCCAGCTTGCCGGTAAAGATCACCGCGTCATCGGTCCGGCCACTGCAGCCGCCGATGAATCCGGTGTCGTATTTGGGGATTTGGATAAATCTTGGTCGAATCTGCAAAACGCACAAGCCCGCGGCGGTTGCGGCTCTGGCAATCCCAGCGTCGGCTGTGATGATCGACCGCTCGTCCACGACGCAGGTTGAACAGCTGGCGTAACCTTGCTTGACCGCAATCTCGCGGCATCCCAGTTTCTGCCAATGGCTTCTGGCCACAGCCGAAACTGTCCTGTGATTACAAATGTAATGGTTTCCGAGACGGAGCGCGTTGTACGGGACGTCCCGCGGATACTCCTTTTCCAGCGCCGGGCCGGTCAGGACGGTCAGGCCAAGCTGAGACAGCTGCACCTTCAGCTCTGGCTGATACGGCGAAAGCAGCACCGTTTTGGTGTCCAGCGCCAGCAGCTGCATGTCGGCGTGGGACGCCACCGGGCTGTCCAGAAGATCGCAGCAGCGCACGGCGAGGGTGTGTATCCCCCGCCGCCGCAGGGCTGCGTGAAACTGAGGGTGTTCTTCAGATAAGACGATTGTAGCCTTAACGCTCATACGGTGTGACGACCCATTTGATACAATTATCGAGCTTCTGCTCAAAGACGCGGTAGCCTTCCAGGATGTCGTTGAGCGGCGCGCGGTGGCTGATTAAAAAGCCGGTGGAAAGCTTACCGGTTTCGATCAGCCGCATCAGGCGGCTGCACTGGGTCGCATCCACCCCACCGGTTTTGAAGATCAGATTTTTGCCGTACATCCTTTGCAGCGGCAGGGTTTGCGGCTGCTCGTACATTGCGACAATGGCGACCACCGCATTGGGCCGGGCAATCTGCCACGCCGTCTGAAAGCTGTCCGCATTTCCGGCACATTCGATGACGGCGTCTGCTCCCCTGCCTTGGGTCAGGCTGCGGATTTGCTGCTCCACCGATCCTTCGCCGCACAAAATAACATCGTCGCACAGCCCCTGCGCCATCGCATAGTCCAGCCGCTTTTGGGAAAGGTCGAGGGCGATGACCTTTCCCGCGCCGAACAGCCGGGCGGACTGCATGGCGCACATCCCCACCGGGCCTGCGCCGATCACCGCCACGCTGTCCCCGGGCGAAATCTCGGCCAACTGCGCGCCCCAGTAGCCGCTGGAGAGGATGTCGCCCAAAAAGAGCGCGTCCTCATCCGAAACGCTGTCGGGGATTTTGGTTAGTCCTCTGTCGGCAAAGGGAACCCGGACATATTCAGCCTGGCAGCCGTCGATGCGGCAGCCCAGCTCCCAGCCGCCATCTTCGCAGTTGTTGATAAATCCCTGCTGGCAGAACCAGCACTCGCCGCAGAAGGTAATGCAGTTGGCGGCAACCCGGTCGCCCGGACGCAGGTGGGAAAGAGAACTGCCAGCTTCGACAATCTCCCCCACAAATTCGTGCCCCAGCACGACGCCCTGTTTTGCACGCGGCACCGCACCGTTTTTGATGTGCAGGTCGCTGGTGCAGATGGCCGAGCGGGTCACCCGGACAATGGCGTCGCGGGGCTGCTGGAGTTTTGGCGCTTCACGTTCCCGCAGGGAGAGCTTCCCCTCCCCGCTGTAGACCAGCGCCATCATCGTTCCTTCCATATCGATCGGATGCTCCTTTCTGTCGTTTACCGCTCATACACCACGTCGTCCGACGGGTCGACGGTGAAGCCGTGCGCCTGATAGAATTCCTGCTCCTTCTGGTCCTGATTCGGGAAATGGACGGTCAGCTTTTCGGCGCCGGTCATTACCGCAAGGTTGCAGGCAAAGGAGAGCGCGTTCTCCTTTTTGGCTTTGTCGGGGGCGGCAAGGGCCGCGATGTACAGCGCCTTTTGCGGCTGAAAGCGCGCCCCACAGACAAGGACGCTACCCTCCCCGTCGCCATAAACCCAGCCCGCCGCCGCAAAGCCAAAGCAGGTGGAGCGGTTCAGCTTGTAAAAGGTGTGGTTGATGCTCAAAAATCCGCCGGTTTTCTCCTGGAGCGGCAGCAGATACTCCGCAGCCTCTTCGCCACCAAGCAGGTGCAGCGGTTTTGGTTGCGATTGGAAAGAATCGTCCTGCACCGGCAAACTCATCCCGCGAAATTCCGGGCCGCGGTGCAGGCCAAACTGTTCGGCCAGGGCGGCGCTGGCGACGTTTTTGACGCCGGTATACATCCGTGCGGCGGGGCAGCCAAAGGCGGCTACCTGCTCCAGATAGCGCCGGTAGATCGCCTTGCCCATCCCCTGCCGCTGAAAATCCGGATGTACCCGCAGCAGCTCCAGCCAGGCCGAACCGTCATACAGGACGGTTAGCTTGCCCATCCCCGCCGGGAAAGAATCGGCCAGCGCGAGGGTGAACTCCCCTTTGGTGGTGCGGTAGTAGTCGATGACATCGTTTAGATAGTGGTTGGAACGCACCGCCGCGCGCTCGATTTCCAGACAGCGCCCAAGGTCTGTGTCCTGGAAAGGCCTGGTGGTGATCTGCATGGTTTCTTCCCTTTCCTTCCTTGTTATAATGTCGTTCTATTCGTGCTTGAGGTAGTGGTCAAACCAGTTGGTGATTTCCTTTAAGCGTCTGACGCGGTGCTTCGGCTTGCCGGAGCGGGAAAGCTCGTGATTTTCGCCATGGAACAGGCAGACCCTGGTCGGCACGCCGTGCATCCGTAGGGCGGTGAACATCTGCAAGGCGTCGGCCATCCAGCAGCGGTAGTCCTCGTCCGACTGGATAAAGAGGGTCGGCGTCTTGCACTTGTCGGCATATTTGAGCGGCGAGCGGTTCCACATCTCCTCCGGGCTGTTCCATGGGTCGGACTGCACCGCGCTCAGGTTATGGTAGTAGCCGATGTCGGTGGTCAGGCACTTGCTGATAAAGTTGGAGATGGAGCGCTGGGAGGCCACCGCGGCAAAGCGGTCGGTGTGGCCGACCATCCAGTTGGCCATAAAGCCGCCGTAGCTGCCGCCGGTCATGCCGACTCTGGTCGGGTCGATCTGCGGATATTTTGCCAGCACCACGTCGGTGAACTCCATCAGGTCGTTGTAGTCCAGCACGCCGTAGCGCGGGCCACGGATGTCGGCAAATTCGTTGCCCTTGCCGTCGCCGCCGCGCGGGTTACAGAAAAAGACAAAGTAGCCCTCGTTGGCCCAAAGCTGCATCTCGTGGAAAAAGGCCTCGCCGTAGACCGTCTTCGGCCCGCCGTGGACATCCAGAATGGCCGGATAGGTCTTGTCCGGGTCGTAGTCCACCGGCTCGATGACCCAGCCATCGATCTCGACGCCGTCGCTGTCAAGAAAGGAAAGCCGGTGCAGCGGGCAGACCGAGTGGGTGCGCAGAAATTCGCCGTTCAAGTCGGTGAGCTTGTGCTCTTCGCCCTCCCCTTCCTTGCAGGTGTAGATCTCCTGCAGGCCGTTGTCCCGCATGGCGACGTAGAGAAACTCCCCATCAAAGCAGTCAAAGCAGTCGACGCTGCCGTGCTTGCCGGGAGAAACGACCGTCTCGGTCCCCTGCTGCAGGTCCAGGCGGACGATGCAGGAATCAAAGCCGCGGGTCTCGCTGTAGTACCAGGCACCGTCGACAGCTTTCTGGCGGATGCCGCCGCCGTGACGGCAATCCGAACCGACGCTGGAGCCCATGCTTGGGTCGAGGTCGCAGAGCTTATTCAGCTTGCCGGTCTGCGGGTCGGCGGTGAAGAAGGTCGGGTTCTCGTTGGTGCCGTATCGCTCGCCGGTTGAGGCCGCGATGATGACCTTCTCTCCGGCAAAGGCAGCGGCGTCCACCCCATAGCGGTGCTGCAAATCGACCTGAATGCAGCCCTCGCCGTGCAGCTGGCGCAGGTACATGTCATCCTTCTGGTCATCCATCCACTCATAGTCGTGGCCGTAGTAGAGGACAGTGTCGGTCGGTTCGTGGTAGTCAAAGTCGGCGACGTTCATAAACGCCGGGCTGAGCGGCTTGCATTCCCCGCTCTCGCTGTCAAACCGGTAGAGCCGGTTGCGCAGCTTGTTGATAACCCCTTTGCCGTTGGACCAGAACGGCAGCTCGTCGAACACCTCATAGTCCTTTTCTTCCTCAATCTGTTCGATGGCCTGCTGGCGCGCGTCGCCCTCCAGCCCGTCGAGCGCGATGGCGTTGTGGTCGTAGACACCGACCAGCAAAAATTCGTGCTCGCCCACCTTGCGGATGGATTTGACCTTCATCGGGACGCAGAACAGCTCCTCGGCCTCGCCGCCGTGGATGTTGATGCGGTTAAAAACGGTGACCGCCTCGCCCGGCTTTGGCTCGTGGGCCTTTTTGCGGTCGCCGGGGAACAGCAGGTTCTGCCCGTCCAGCCAGAGGAAGCTGCTCTCCTTGCCGCCCGCGGTCAGCTTGCGCGGCGCGGAGAAGGCATCCTGCTGCTTTTCCATCAGCCAGATTTCGGAAAGGTACTCGTTCTTTTTGACGTCGGCCCGTGTCACCACAAAGGCCGCCGCTTTTCCGTCCGGCGCATACTGCAGCTGCGAAAGGCAGTGGATGTTCCCAAAATCTTCCATCGTGATTCTTTGCATCTCAATTCCTCCCTTCCCCTTTGCAGGGAAATGCCCCGTAAAAGGGCAATGATTTGTTCTTATTATATAATTATTCGGGAACAAAGGCAAGGGCTTTGTGGGATTTTCACCGGTTAGCAGGGATAGAAGAATCTTATCTAAGGCTTCCTGGCGGAAAGAGCAACCGTCACCTGCGTCCCTTTACCGTACTGACTGCGGATCGAAATTTTCCCGTTATGAAGTGCCACAATCCACTTTACAATGGAAAGCCCCAGGCCGGAACCGGAACGGTCCCTGGCTTTATCAGCGCGATAGAATCGCTCGAACACATGTTCCAGTTCATCTTCCCGGATACCGATGCCGTTATCTGAAACGGTAAAGGTACAGCCCCGCTCACTATTGGAGGCCCTGACTGTCACCTTGCCGCCGCGCACCCCATATTTGATGCTGTTTCCGATCAGATTAATCAGGAGCTGGGTGATTAGGCTTTGATCCGCAAAGACGGTGCTCTTTTCCGGAACCTTATTGAACAGTCGGATCTGCGAATCAGCTGCCATCTCTGACAGCTCAGCCATGACAGAACCCACCACCTCATGAAGTTCCAGGACCTCCTTCTCCATGTGGTACCTTCCCTCATAGCCGCGGGTGAGCAGAAGAAGCTGCGAGATAATTTTATTCATGCGCTCGCTTTCCTTTTCGATTGCCTCCAGACTCTGTCTGCTGTCACTGTCCTGCACACAGCCTCTCAAATCCTCGGCGCAGGCGGAAATGACAGCTACAGGAGTGCGCAGTTTGTGGGAGGCGTCTGAGGTGAATTGCCGCTCCCGCTCAAAGGATTCCTGCAGCCGATCCAACATGATGTTGAAGGTGTCTGCCAGTTCCTGTACCTCATCCTTTGTGGTAATTTCGGTAATTCGTTTGGATAAATCCTTAGCATTGATGCTTTCTGCCGCTTTGGTGATCTCCGCAATGGGGCGGATTGCCCTTCTGGCCAGAATGTAAGCTCCCGCAACCGAAAAAACAAGATAAATTGGCGTTAAGATAATGAGGAGCAGCTTGAGAATATTCAGAGACCGCAATGCGTAGTCGGAGGAAATTGCAGCAAAAGCGGTGACGGTGTTTTCCTCGATTTTGAATTTCTCTCTCAAAACTGTGTAGGTTTCGTTCCGGTATATGGTATTCCCGGTTGTATCTGTGGAGACCTGTGGGAGCTATTCGCCTCCGGGCGTGGAAAATATGAGTTTTCCATTCCCATCCGTCACACACATGGAGATATAGTCCGGGAGATCCACCTGGTCATTGAGCACAAATTTTTCGTCCTGGTCGTCTACCGCAATCAGTACCTGTGCGATGGCGTTGTTCAGCCGCGATTGGATGTCAAGGTTGAGCGAGGCGGAAACCGTAACATAAACAATCGGCAGCAGAATCCCCAACAAAATTGTGGTCAGCAAGGTGTAGAGAAGCATGATGCGCCGCTTGATTGTCAGTTTCATTCTTCCACCCTCATCACATACCCGGTACCACGAACAGTGTGAATCAGCTTCACAGGAAAATCGCGGTCGATCTTGTTCCTCAAGTACCGGATGTAAACATCCACCACATTGGAATCGTACTCAAAGTCATAATTCCAAACATGGTCGGCAATTTGAGAACGTGTTAAAACGTGTCCCTGATTGCGCAGCAGGTACTCCAGCAGAGCATATTCGGTGGAGGTCAGGGTGATATTGCGTTCTCCACGGACTATCTTCCGGTTGGTGGTGTTGAGTGTCAAGTCCGCCAGGGACAAAACGGTGCTTTTGGTGTCGCTTCCACGGCGCAGCAATGCTCGAACCCGTGCAGAAAATTCGTCGAAAGCAAAGGGCTTTACCAAATAATCATCCGCTCCGGCATCCAGGCCAACAACGCGGTCATCAATCGAGTCCCTTGCTGTCAAAATCAGCACCGGGGAAGCATTTCCCTTGTTCCGCAGCTCCCGCAGGATGGAGATTCCGTCCCTTTTGGGAAGCATGAGGTCCAGAATAATACAGTCATACTGCATCGAGTCCGCGTAATCAAATCCGGATTCGCCATCATAGCAGTCATCCACCGAGTGACCTTCTTCCTTCAATCGCTTTGCAATGAGATGATGAAGAACCTTGTCATCTTCGACTACCAATATCCTCATGATTTTTTCCACCTTTCTATATTGGGTTGCTGTTATTTTATTCTGTTAAAATGAGAATTTGATGAGAAAAAAATTGGAAAATGCGGACTTTCTTCTCCTCCAAAAGGCTCTCCCCTTCGGCTAACATGAGAAAAAACTCATTTTTTTTCTCATGGTCCTGTCATTTTCCGCCCGTAAACTGTGAAGTATCAAAGCAAAGGAGGTTCCCTTATGAGTTTTCAATGGAAATTCGTGGGGTCGATATTGTGGTAATTCCCGCCTATCAGCCCTCAGAGATGCTTCCGGATCTTGTCAAAAAGGTGGTTGCCGCCGGTTACGGCGTGATTGTTGTGGATGACGGCAGCGCTCCGGATAAGCAGTGGATTTTTGAGCAGTTAAATAATCTGTCCGGTGTGGTTGTCCTGCATCACGTTGAAAACACCGGAAAGGGAGCGGCTCTGAAAACGGCGTTTGCTTATATTCGCAAGCAGGAAGACACTACAATTTATATTGTTACGATGGATGCGGACGGTCAGCACCTGCCGGAAGATATGGAACGCACCATCATGGCGGCACGCCTTCATCCGGGTTCTCTTGTTTTGGGAGTGCACAACTTTGATAAAGATATCCCTTTGCGCTCCAAACTGGGGAACAAAATAACCCGGACCGTTTTCCGCATTGTCATCCGCACCAAAGTTACCGATACACAGACCGGACTGCGCGCCTTTAACTTTTCGCTGCTCGACTATATGCTGCAGACAGAGGGAAGCAGGTATGAATACGAAATGAATATGCTGCTGCACTGTCACAGAAACGGTATTCCGGTAGTGGAAATTCCCATCAAGACGGTCTATCTGGACAGAGAAAACTCCAGTTCTCACTTTCATCCCTTCCGGGATTCCATTAAAATTTTAAAGACCATCTTCAAATTCGCTTCCTCCTCTCTGGCGAGCTTTGCCCTGGACTATGTTTTGTTTATGGCCTTGGCGGCAGTCACCCGGGGATTTCAATACGGGGTACTGATGAGCAACGTCATCGCAAGGCTGGGAAGCGGAACGTTTAATTATCTCCTGAACCGGAATCTGGTTTTCAAGGATCAGCAGAACGCCCGCAAAACCTTTCTTGGCTATCTGCTTCTGGCGACCGGAATCCTGCTGGCAAACAACGTCGTGCTTTCATTTTATACCTATGTGTTAGGAATTTCGGTATGGCTGGCCAAAATCCTGACGGAGATTACGCTGTTTTTGATCAGCCTTACTGTACAGACAACACTGATTTTTAAAAAAGACACTCACCACAAATCACAGAAAACAGAGGTGAAAAAATATGATTCGGACACTTTCAGAAAGGCCGTATAAACAGCATTTGCGCACCGCATTGACTCTTTTGCTGGATCTGATCGTCACCGCGGCCATCCTCCTTTCGATCTACTATTTTAATTATCTTGTTCCCCACCGCTTTGACACCTCTCACATCGTGTACAACAGCGCAGCGGTTTCAGATGGAAGCGGAGCGCTTTCCGCTTCCGGCTCGACCGGCCAGGATCTGTCCCAGCGAAGTACAACGTTGGGCAGCCAAAAAGGCAGCGAGGGAAAAAACAATACCGGTTCTGACCTTGCCAGCAAATTTGCTGCCCAGTTTTCAGATCAGGTCGTTTCAACCGCAAATTCTTATCGGAGCAAGGACCTTTCTATTCAGGTCACATCCCACCAGATGGGCTCCGGCAAAAACACGATCACCTACTATATAGCGGATGTCTATACTTCTGATATTAACTGCTTTCACACCTACTTTGCGCAGGATACCTACGGTGCGGGATACACCGAACACCTGACCGAGATGAGCCGGGACATCCACTCCATTCTTGCCATAAACGGCGATTCCTACTGCTACAACCGCCAGCATACCGCCGGAGTCCTGATTCGCAATGGGATGCTTTACCGTTCGGAGCCCACCACCTCAGATGTCTGTATCCTGTACCGAAACGGGGAGATAAAACCTACTCTCCCGATCAATTTGATGTTCAGCAGGTAATGCAGGATGGAGCCTATCAGTCCTGGACCTTCGGCCCCAATCTGCTGGATGAAAACGGAAAAGCTTTGAGCTCCTTCAACACCTGGGATTATATTCGGCAAACCCACCCCAGAAGCGCCATCGGTTATTACGAGCCTGGCCATTACTGCTTTGTGGTCGTGGACGGACGGCAGTCGGGCTACTCCAGAGGAATGACCTTGCCGGAGCTGGCACGAGTTTTTGAGGACCTTGGCTGCTCTGCCGCCTACAATCTAGACGGCGGCCATTCGACCTTTATGACTATAGGAGACCAGGTGGTGAACCGTCCATACAAGCCGGGGCATCAAATCGTAGACTGTTTATATTTTGGGGAGGTTGCGTAAATATGAAAAAAATATTGAAAATTCTTCCGCATACGCTGATTGTACTTGCCCTCATCTTCATCGTGATTGAGATTTTAGACTGGTATAACCCATACATGAATTTTTTAGGGTTGAATGTATCCACCGTTTTGATGATCGCCTTCTGCCTGCTGTCACTTTTGCAGTCTGCTGTGATGATTTTTTGTGAGCCCAAGTTGTCAGATCTCTTCCCAAAAAGGAAGATTGAGAAAAGGCATCACTTAAAGAGCAGCAAAACGCATCCACATGTGCAGTACCAGTCATGTCCAAAAGGAGAGCGCTTTCTTCCTCATCAGCTATCTTTCATACATACAGGCATACAGGAAAATATTAAATCAAACCTTGCCAGAAGATAACATTTTAATAAACTCAAGGAACAAGGCCAGTTTATGAATTGTTTAAGATTCCTTTATTTTGTTTTTAACACTGACAGATACACTGATATTGGAACTATTAATTGAGCAAGAACGGAGATGTTTTGTATGGGAAATCCGGATAAGCCATTCTGTCTGACAGGGCTCAGCGCCGCGCAGGTCCAGCAGAAAAAAGAAAGTGGGAAACAGAACCTGCCGCCGGAAAAATCCACCAAATCGACAAGCCAGATTTTAAAGGATAACATCTGCACCCTGTTCAATCTGTTCAATGTGTTGATTGCCATCGCACTGGCCCTTGTGGGTGCATGGTCCAACATGATGTTTATTTGCATTATCGCAGTCAACACCCTGATCGGAATTGTACAGGAACTGCACGCAAAAAACTGGTGGAAAAGCTTTCGCTTTTATCTGCACCCACCGTCAGGGTAATCCGTGACGGAAAGCATTCGGAAATCCCTATCCATGAGTTGGTGGAGCAGGACGTCATCGAATTGGAAGCGGGAAACCAAGTCTGCTCCGACTGCGTTATACTGGTAGGAGAGGCGGAGGTAAACGAGTCTCTTTTAACCGGAGAATCCGATCCGGTTTTGAAACCGGAAGGAAGCCACCTCCTTTCCGGCAGCTTCATCGTCAGCGGAAGGTGCCGGGCCTGTGTGGAACATGTGGGAGCGGAAAACTACGCGACGGCAATTGCACGCGAGGCAAAACAGCTGCGCGGCATCCATTCTGAGCTGCTTTCCTCCATGAGGAAAGTCACCCACTTTACCGCTTTTCTGATCCCCCCGCTGGGAATTCTGCTCTTTCTGGAAGCTTTTCTGCTGCGGGGTGACACGCTCAACCACGCTGTCGTCACCACCGCGGCGGGCCTGCTGGGGATGCTTCCCAAAGGGCTTGTACTGCTCATCAGCATCAGTCTTGCGGTTGGAATCATCACCCTTTCCCGGAAAAAGGTGTTGGTACAGGAGCTGTTTGCCCTAGAAACCCTTGCCCATGTGGATACCCTGTGTCTGGACAAAACCGGTACCTTGACGCAGGGCAAGATGCAGGTGGAAAAAGTATACTCAGCCGAGCCGCAGGGTTCAGTGCTGTTTGAAGAACTGATAGGTTCCTTTTTGCAGTACACTGACGACAACAATGCTACTTTTCAGGCACTGAAAGCGCACTTTGCCGCAAGTGACGTATTTTCCCCCATCCACAAGATTCCATTTTCTTCTGAGCGAAAATGGAGCGCCATCGAGTTCCAAAATGCTGGAACCTTTGTGATCGGCGCTCCGGAACGGCTGGGCGCCTCCGTTCCCCCATACTTGGAAAGGGATGAACAGACCGGAAAACGTCTCTTGCTGGCAGGATATACCAAAGAACCGCTGGATCAAAACAGTCCCCTGCCTCACATTCAGGAGCTTGCTTACATTGTAACCTCCGACTCCATACGACCCAATGCCGCAGAAACCCTGGCCTATTTTCAGAAGGAAGGGGTTGCACTGAAACTGATTTCCGGCGATAACCCGGTGACTGTTTCCGCGCTGGCAAAGCAGGTGGGATTTCCGGAAGCGGAACGCTATCTGGACATGACCGGCATTACGGAAGAGGTCAAATCGAAAAGGCCGCAACCGACTATTCTATCTTCGGCCGCGTCTCTCCCCTTCAGAAAAAGCAGTTGGTGCAGGCGCTGCAGAAAAAAGGACACGCGGTAGCCATGACCGGGGACGGTGTCAATGATCTGCTGGCGCTGCGTCAGGCAGACTGCAGCATCGCAATGGCGCAGGGCAGCGACGCCGCGCGGCAGATTTCCCAGGTTGTTTTGCTGGATTCCGACTTTTCCGCCCTTCCCTCTGTGTTAAGCGAGGGGCGGCGGGTGGTCAATAACATCACCCGTGTGGCTGGCGTGTTTTTTGTAAAAACCATTTATTCGGTGCTGTTGTCCCTTGTATGCCTTGTTCTGAACATTCCATTTCCATTTATGCCGATCCAAATCACCCTTATCGACCTCATCATTGAAGGCTATCCTGCCTTCTTCATCTCCTTTGAACCTGACAACAGGAGGATAACCGGCCGCTTCCTTCCCTCGGTCTTGCGGCGCGCGTTTCCCAACGCTGTTTCTATCCTGATCTGTTTTGTTGTATTGCTTGCCCTTTCATGGGTTATGCCATTCCAACCGCTCAATTTGACCTGCTGCTTTACCTGCTGGTAGGGACGGTAGGAATCCAGGCTGTATTTAAGGCAAGCTGGCCGCTGAACCGTCTGCGCACCTTCCTTTGCTGCACTATGACAGCGGGATTTTATCTGGCCGTTTTCCTGTTCCATTCAATGCTGCAGGTTTCGCTTCCCACCAGTCTGACACTGCTTTTGCTGGCTGGATTTATTCCCTTGAGTTTTCTGGCAGAGCGGGGAATCAGCTTACTGATTCGAAGCTTGGACCGGAGGAAAAACCTTTTTGATCAAGACAGCGCAGAGCGTCCAGAAGCATGCGCAAAGAGAAGGATATCGTAACTTTCCCCTTGTTGGAATGATACGCGGTGTTTCCATCCATTTGACATCTTCTAAAACTCTTTTCTCATATGACAAGGAAAACCATCCTGGGCCCGTGGAATCCCGGATGGTTTTTCCTTGCCCACTTTTAGATGACAGTTTAATTTTATTTTATATTTGGGGTGTATGATGTATAATGTTCAGTAAGGAGGGGTGGACATGACCATCAAAAGAAGGCTCTTTATCTCCAACATTTTGATGCTGATTATTCCTGCTGCACTGGCTGTGATCACGCTGATGGCTTCCCTGCTTTTCTTTTTCGTTTTGGCCTTTCCCCATGCGGAATACCGGCTTAGTCTGCATGAGGAGCTAATGGAAATGCGCGGCCATGTGCTGGAGCTTGCAACGGACTGGCTGTCTGATTCTAATGTGGCCCTGACGGTATCCGCATGGGACGGATGGGCCGGTATGACTTGATCCTGCTTGATCTGATGCTGCCCGGCATGGACGGCTTTGACGTGTGCCGCAGGCTTCGGGAAACGCTGGATATCCCCATCTTAATGGTGACGGCACGGCAGGAAGACATTGATAAAATTAAAGGTTTGGGAATGGGGGAGGACGATTATATCACCAAGCCCTTTTCTCCCAATGTGCTGGTGGCCAGGATTAAGGCAAACCTCGCCCAATATGACCGACTGAAAGGTGCGGGAGGTGGAAATCGCTCTCAAATCCAGCTTGGTTCCATCCTGCTCCAACAGGATAGCCGTCGGGTTTTTGTGGACGGAAAAGAAATTGAGCTGAAAAACAAAGAGTATGAACTGCTGCTGTTCCTGATGCTGAATGCAGATATTGTATTCAGCGAAGAAACTCTGTACGAACGAATTTGGGGATACGACGCGATGGGAGACAATGCGACCGTGGCGGTGCACATCAACCGCCTGTGTGATAAGATAGAAAAAACACCTTCCGAGCCACGGTATATCCAAACCGTTTGGGGGGCCGGCTACCGTTTTAAGCCGTAAGGCCCAAGTCGCCTTTCTCCCTGTTTAGCCGTTTTCGGGGGAGTTATGGTTGTTTCTTAATAAAGAAAAAACTTATTTTCAAACCGAGTCAGCTCGGTACTGTTCCCCTTCATCTGTATCATCCACCTCCTTGTTGATTGTCCAACAATCCAGAAAACTTTCGGGGACAACCTGTCATTTTCATTGGGAAAGGCTTCTTTACAAAAGCCCCCTTCACCAATACCCCCAAAAAAGGCAAAAGTTGCATTTCAGGATGCAACTTTTACCTTTTTCGGATTAATTTTTTTGGAAGTAACTTTAAAACAGCACAGCAAGTCCAAAATCAGGGATGAAGATTTCATAAAATTTAAAAAAAGGGTTCATTCCCTCTTGCAATTTTCTAAAAGATCGTGTATAATATTTGAGTAATTTGCCGGTGTGGTGGAATGGCAGACGCGACGGACTCAAAATCCGTTGTCAGCAATGACGTGTGGGTTCAAGTCCCACCACCGGCACCAGGCTGAGCCTGGACGCAATTTGCGTTCCGGGCTGGCCTTTTTCTTTTGCCCTGCAACTCTCGTTTAAAGCCTATTTTTTGTCAACATACCCCACGCGTTCCAGAATCACTTTTGTGGTTCTGGATATTTTTATGATATTTTTTACATCTATCTTTGAAAGCAATGAGGCGTTTATGAGAATCGTAAGCTGGAACTGCAACGGCAAGTTTCGTGAAAAATTTGAGAAAGTAAAGGAACTGAATGCTGATATCTATGTTATTCAAGAATGTGAAGATCCACAGAACTATGTCGGTACCGCATATGGCGACTTTGCCAAAAACGATATCTGGAACGGGGAAAATAAAAATAAAGGTTTGGGGATTTTTGCAAAGGAAGGCATTTTGATCGAAAACAATCGTTGGGAAACCTATTGCTTAAGGAATTTCCTTTCTGTCAAAGTAAATCATGATTTTGATTTGCTTGGAGTTTGGGCCTGCAAGCCTTATATTGAAGAATATTACATTTACCAGTGCATAAATATAGAAAAATTTAATGATAAAACAATTATAATCGGAGATTTTAACAGCAACAAAATATGGGATAAAACGCACAGCATAAGAAACCATACAAATATTGTGAAGGAACTGGAAAAGAAAAATTTGATTTCTGCCTATCATGAGGTTTATCATGAAAAACAGGGAGAAGAAAAACAACCTACATTTTACTTATACCGGCACTTGGTCAAAGGATACCACATTGATTATTGTTTTATAGAAAGGGAGCGAATCAAGGATTTCCAGGTTCTTTGTGATCCCGCGTGGCTCAACTATTCAGACCATCTCCCTATTCTACTGGAACTATAGTGCAAAAAAACAACGGCTGCGAAGATTCCCTTCGCAGCCGTTTCAGCATTATTTTTTCTCGCTCCTGTCAGAAGTTTTCTAAACAGATTTGCTTATGGGATTTAGCTCAGAGTATTGGTATTCTTTTCATTATTCAGATAGTAGAGGCTATCTGATTTTTTGTTGCCATGGTGTTGCCAAAGAAAAGGCAAATCAGAGTCCTTTAACCTTGGTGAAGAGTTCCTTTAATGCCCAATCAGAAATATCTATTAGTGGCTCAAACATAAAAGAATTTAAGTGTATGCTTTCAGGCGTGATAAGATTTACTTCCTCGATTATAGCTTTTTGCTCTGATGTTAAGAACGGCTCTGCTTGTTTATACCATTCTCTTGTTTGATTACTGCTTGCATCTACGCAGATTTGCCCATTTGCTGTAATTATATTCTGCATAAATTTTTCTGTTAAAAGCCGAATTGCAATCGCAATAACCAATTTATGATCCAAAAGCACTTCGTTAGTATTATCTGCAACACAAAGGTTTGCGATTCTAATAATTGCTGAATAGTAATTCTCATCAACACCAGAAAAGGGAACTCCATTAAGAAAATGACTGACTAGATTCCACAAATCCGAGACCCTCGTAGATTGCGTATCAAGTGGTGTGGTTTTCAAATGTAGGAAACAGGTTAGTTTCGCATATCTACTGGTAGGTCCGGTGTCCATTTCACTATATTCGCACAAGTTTCTGTAGAATGGAATACTTGATATTAAAAGTTTCTTCTTTTCATCGTTATTAATGTTTCCATCTTTGATGCCGGAAATCACAACATTCTTAAAAAAGTCCTTTTGATACTTGAATTCTGTAACTGAAGTAACACCTTCTTCATCACGCTGTGCAATAAAACAATTCGAGCGATTTACACCCAATCTTAGTTTTACTGTCCTATAAAAGTCAAAATTATGTGTGAGAATAAGCAAATCAATACCAGAGGTGTTACCGAGGTCGTTAAGATACTCAATAATGGCATACTTGTTCTTATAATCAAACGAATCTGCTATATCATCTGCAATTATTAAGAACTGTCCGCCACCAGCACTCGCTTGTTGCCTAATTCTTTCAAGATCAAACAAAATATACAGCAGATAAAGTGCTCTTTTTTCGCCAGTACTCAATGATCCCATTAAATCATCTTTTTTTAGCGTAGCGCTCTGTTGTGCAGTAACCCCTCGAGTATATTTGAATGACAGATTTGGTGCTTCATCTTTTAGCAAGAAGTTAGCTTTGTTTTCAATCTGAACCTCAAATGGAACACGAAATCGCCTATTAAACTCATTAACTACCGCTTGCCATCTTGCCGATTGTGCAGCAGCCTGTTCATACAACGCCCGAATTTGAATTGTATATTGCGAAATTCTACCATAGTAATCAGCAAAGGGAGTGTCAAGTTTCGAAAAGCAATCAAGCCATGTTTGAATCTTTAAGGCATTGATGTCTCTCAACGCAGGAATTATTTCGCGATGGGAGATAATAATATCTCGGAGTCGCGAAACATTTTCATTAGCAGTAAGTAGTTTTTTTAGTTTTTGAAAAACTGTACTTAATTGAGGTGTTGCATAAATACACTCTAATTGCTCATCTACTGCAGCTCTCCACTCATCAAGTGAATGAATAACTGTAATTCCGTCTTTTAAGTGAATAGTGTGTTGTGCATTAAAGAGATTATGTTTTGCCAATTCTTTGCCGAGAGTTTCTGCATTTCTATCGGTAAACCCGTCACTCAATATAGGGTTATTTTCCAAAAGATTGTTAAGATTCTCAATATATTCCTCAATCGAACTAACAAATTCTCGCTTACTATATACGGCCAGCACTTTATCGTTAAACAACTCTGAATAAGTACAATCATTCAAATAATCGAGTACCTGTCGATTTTCAATGAGCTCATGTATTTTTTCAAAAATATCCGTCCAATCGGAAGTGTTGTCCAGCCCTAAATCAGCAATTATTTTTCCTTTAATTTGGGGCTTAGTTAAACCAGTCAGAGTCCTCAGTTTATCCTCAATTTGCCGAATTTCGCCACTAAACTGAGCCATAAGAACATTATATTCATTTCTTGTAGTTTCATCCGCCAATAAAGTACTTACAGTTTCTTTAGTAAATTCAAATGAATCAGTAAATGTATTGACAACATATATTCTATCCGTTGGCGTTAGAGTTGTCGCAGCATTGGCTGAACTAAAAATATACTGACTTGTATAATGTGTTACCGAGTAACTACTAACCGCATCTTGAAAAATACGGTCACTTGTTTCCGCTCCTTTTGAAATGTCATCAAATACCTTTGCTAACGAACTTTTCATTACTCCGTTAGGCGCATATATCATAGCTTTGTTACAGCGAGAAAAATTGATATTAGGTAGATTAAACAGTTTTAATCCATAACAGTTTTCAAAATGCCCACTAAGCATTGCGTCTCACTCCCCCCATAAACTCTTATGCTAAACACAAAATGTAGGAAAAAAGCTTAATGGAATTAATAAAACTATATTTTATGTAGCGCTGCTGTTAGATCTCTGTAAAATTCATCATGTTTATCGCAGGCATTTTTATAGTTTTTATACACTTCTTCTATTACTTCTGAACTAGCAGGCTTTACCCAAATTCTAGCAATATCTTGTGGGTATATCTCTACCTGTCCGCTAGAACCATTGATGTAGCGATAAATTTGATTTTGTCCAGTCTCTGTCATCAGAAAAGCAGCAACATACCAAGCTAACTTTGGATTCTTATAGCGAACAATGGTAATGTGCCCGTCTACAACAGCGGGGAAATCATAATTGTAAACAGCAACACGGCCAATCGTACCATCACCAGTAGAGTTAATAAGAATATCATTCTTTTGCACCGCTGCTCTGCTTTCAACTTTTTTATAGAATGTTCTACCAACAGAACGTGCCAGGCTGGTGTCTATGTACCCGTTTCGTATACAATTTGATTTCAAAGCACAAACGTTCAATGTCTGGTTTTCATCTATTAATCTAGTTCCATCGCAAGAAATCATGCCTTCATAACGCAAAGTCTCAGGATCATTTTCGTCATCAGCATAACTGGGCTGGGTTCCACGATTAATCGGTCTAACTAGGTATTGTATATCACCCACCTGGAACGACCCAGTAGCATTTTTTGTATCGTCACATGCTTTTACATAAATATCTTGATGGTATTCAGGTTCAAAAATATGATTTATTGTATACATTCCTTGCTCTGGATTAAGCAGTTTGAGCATAGAATCGGAAAATAAATGTTTTGCTGTTAGAGCCATATTATCACCTCAGTTTTCCGCTTTGATTGCCTTAATCTTTTCATATTCGTCCTTAAGCTCTTTCTCTGAGCGGAACCTGATATTTTTCAATAGATACTCAGTTATTTCTGGCAAATCGGACAATACTACACCCTCAGCATCAGTAATAATTTTACCTGTTTTGTCCTTTCCAGACATTTCTGTTACACAGTAAGCTATATGCTTTTCCTTATCAGCCAAATGAACTTCTTCAATTGATGTAAACTCTTTATACCGCTTTTGCAAAAACAGAACGATTGTTTTTGTATTTGTAAACGGCTTAAACATATTTCCACCTAAACCAACAACGCCTAAAACAATTGCATGTTGAAGGATATATCTTCTTATCCTTTCATCCGAATAATTTTTCAAAATACCTCTCGGAAGAACAATGGCCATTCTTCCCCCCGGAACAAGCATATTAATGCATCTTTCAATGAACAGTTTTTCTTTTCCAATCTTATTTAGGCGTTTTCTGCTACCATTTTTATCAATTTTAAATGCTAACTCATACTGAGAAAGAGTATCATCTGATGATATATCTCCAGCAAAAGGTGGATTGCTAACGATGATGTCAAACTGCCGTAGCTTTTTCTCCTTACCATGCCCAACTGTAAACTTCGCAAGGACATCATCATCCCAATTGTTTGAGTTCAAGCCATCACACGCCGCTATATTAGAGCGGCCGTCTCCCCAAATAAGCATATATGCTTTTGCGACTTTAGCTATAGTTTTATCGTAGTCTATGCCAAACACACATTCGGACGCATAATCCTTTTTATTTTCAATAATATCATTCTCATTATCTCTATCGTGTTCAATTTGTTTGTAAACATAGTCTAATGCGCCGATTAAGAAACCACCACTTCCGCAAGCTGGATCAAACACACTTTCTCCATCCTTGGGTTGAAGAACGTCGATGCACATTTTCACAACATGCCGCGGAGTAAAATACTGCCCTTTGTCCCCCTTCATATCTGGATTAACCATCACCTCAAACGCTGATCCAAGAATATCAGCTGGCGATTTAAGTAAGTACGCTTTTTGTAATGCAGACACGCAATATGCAAGGCTATCATCAGTCAAAAGAATGGATTCGTTATCTTGAAATACACCTTTCCATCTGGTAGTTGCTTGACTGAATAATTTATCTATCCTTATACGTGCCTCCTCTGGAGACTCAAAAACTCCAACCCGAAATTTGGCAGGCGAGTTATCATTTTTCAAATTAGCTTTTTCATCATATAGTTTTGCAATGATCAGTTTGAAAATCTCATCAAAAGGATTTGTCCCTTCATGAGCTTTAATATAATCTTCGCATTCGCGAATAATGGAAAGAAAATCTGTTAAAGGCTCCAATTCTTTACGGGTAATCGGATTATCTACATCTGCCAATTTCTCAGATTTTGCAGGTATATTTCGCAACTCTCGCCAAGAGGCTTCTTCCTCACCAGCCTTGGGTTCGTTTCTTAGCAAATACACATGTGGAGAATCTCCATTGCTCCACAACCCAAGCTTACAACCAGTTGCATTCAAATATACTTTCAACTGTTCTAGTCCATCTTTTCTCTCTGGCTTTTTCACTTCCACAAAAATTCTTGGTGTAGCTTTTTTGTCATCCATATAGACAACAATGTCTGCTCTTTTCTTGGCTTCTGTAGAACCAACAATAACCTTTACTTCTACAGAGATCTGAGAAAAGCTGTAGCCATATACTTCTTTTAAGCGATAAATCCACCACTGGCGAACTTTCTCTTCAGGCTTTGCCTTATACAGTTTTTTCCTAATAGGGCAAAACACATATTCTTCACCCTTAAACTTATAAACGCAAAACTTATCAGGGGCTTTATCGGGTTTTACTGCCGTTTCAATAACTGTATAATCCATAATCTTATCACCAACTACTGTTTTACTTTTTTTCAATACCGTCTGTATGTGTATCTGGTACAAATTCTAAAATATCATCTACTCGGCAATGAAGAACTCTACAAATTTTTTCAATACTTTCGATAGATACATAATCATTGCGTTTTAATCGCGTAATAATATTAGCACTAAAGCCTGCCTTTTCTTTTAACTCCGAGTTTGACATTCTTTTATCGATCAGTAAGTGAAACAGCTTATCATAACAAATCGCCATTCTGCACCTCCTTGATTATATTAATTTTATCACATTTTCGTGAAAAATTCAACTTTATATCTAATTATCAGGCTGTATCAGTGTTATGGAAAGACAGAGAGTTCGTAGTTTTTTCCGGGCATATTCCACCAGCTCCCACGCGTTGCTAGCGGGGTGCCAAGCATAGGCGATGAGATAGTCCACATGATCTACAACATAGTGATTTGCCCTCACGATTGCAACCTTGCGCGGAACGCTCTCCATTCCAGTCGGATAGAATGTTCCGTCAAATCCATCTGGAGTTGGGATGGGCCGCTCCGCCGGATGGTATGGCAGCAGCAAAGTGAGCTTCACTTCTGGGTAAAAATACTTGGCTTCTTTGACTGCCGATGCTGCAAGGTGGTCAAATCCGCCGTAGTGACCAACGATAAATTCTGTGACGCCATAGTCCAAAATGTGCTGCTCCACAGCCGCATATAATACCGGATAGATCTCTTCTGAAGCCTCTCTGTGCCCGATGAAAAAACAGCTTTTTCCTTCCAAAGTTTTTCCTCCTTTGTAGTTGTATTTATCGTTAAAATTATACGATATAAATGATTAAATCACAACGATTTATCAAAGTATAATTTACGAAGAACACAAGCAAAGGAGTGATGCAGGTGAAGGATATTCTCTCGGTTATAACCGCGTATCGAGAGGAGCGGGGCTGGACAGAGTATCAGCTTGCAGAACGCTCCGGTTTGCCGCAATCCACGATCTCCTCATGGTATCGCAAGAACATGGTTCCGACCATTCCATCCCTGGAGAAAATCTGCACAGCCTTTGGCATTACGCTGTCTCAACTGTTTGCCGAAGAAGATGCACCTGTTTCCTTGACTGAGGCGCAGAAAAAGCTTCTGGAACGCTGGTCAAGGCTAAGTGAAGAACAGCAGGCTGTTGTATTTGCTTTGATCGATAAGATGTAAAAAATCCGTCAGAGGCGTACCCTTTAGAGTGCTGCTTCTGGCGGATTTTCTTTACCATCAATCTAACGGAGTTTTCTGTGTTACTGCTTTTAGATATAATTCAGGGTCCCCATTCAAAATCAGTTCGGCATAGGCCAGCGGATCGTTATAGATCAGCCAGTCCAGTTCTGACCGCTGGTACATGCTGTTTGCCACCTCATTTTCCACAGCGACGCAGTCA
>URGV01000001.1 GCA_900547455.1 uncultured Oscillospiraceae bacterium | reverse complement strand
TTGGCGAACGGATTCACTTTTTCCGTCTCCTGCGGGGGATGACTCAGAAATATCTTGGCATGGCGCTGGGCTTCCCGGAGAAGTCCGCCGATGTGCGCCTTGCACAGTACGAAACAGGATCAAGAACCCCCAAAGCGGACCTGACTGCTGCCCTGGCGCAGGTACTGGATGTCTCACCCCATGCTCTTTCTGTCCCGGATATAGACTCCTATGTAGGGCTCATGCACACCCTGTTTACCCTGGAGGACAACTATGGGCTCAAGATCAGCGAGATGGATGGAGAAGTCTGCCTGAAGGTCGATGTGCGGAAGAGCAAGGACGCTGCTCGGCTGCATGAGATGCTTTGCTCCTGGCAACAGGCCGCTGCCATGCTGGAGGCGGGTGAAATCTCCAAAGAGGATTACGATAAATGGCGCTACCACTACCCGGAGTTTGACAAGGCTCAGGCCTATGTGAAGGTGCCACCCCAGGACCTCTTTTGACCCTCTCACTTGTAGGCCACGGGAGAGGCCGTTTGTTGCACAAAATAATAATAAAAACAAAAAGAGAGCTAACTGACTAATCAAAATCAGTTAGCTCTCTTTTTATGAATAATGAAAAAGTGTTGCCAAATCGTTGCCACGGAGGGCCTTAACCCTTCAAAAACCCAGTCATATCAGGCTTTTCCGGGCCTCTGAAATTATTTTTTCTCAGTAACCCAGAGATTTTTCTGCAAAACCTCCCGCAGCCAATTTTTCTTCAGCCCTTTTCCGATCAGAACCGCGCGGCTGTCGGGCATCGCTTCGATTCCCGTAATACTGTAGTTGTGGTCCACCACATCAAAGCGCAGCCAGGCGGTCTGCTCACCGGAGCCGACCGGGAGATATCCTTTCGCCCTGCAAATATCCCCAAACACGCCGGCCACCACGCCCTGTAAAAACAGCAACAGATGGTTGCCGCTGGGCAGCGAAACTTCGGTCAGGCCGAGATTTTGCAGATCCGGCGTTTCTGCTTTGCCGGGCAGCTTTTGAGCGGGGTCCGCCGGACGCGACAGCAGGCTTTCCCACCAGGAATGGGGATTGGCGGAATAGTGGGTTGTAAAAATTTCCGCGGCCGGGTTGATCTGGCGGATGCTTTGCTCCAGCTGCTCCAGCGTCTGCCGGTCCGCCCCCTCCATCTTGGAAACCAGGACGCAGCCCGCAGAGGCAATCTGATCCCGATAGATGTCCGGAAATTCCTGACAGTAGCGGTCGAAGGAATTGCCGTCCAGAATGGTGATGGGCGACAGCAGGGAGATTCGCTCGTACTGAATCAGGCGGATGTTGTTCATCACGTTGCTGAGCATCCCCACACCGGTCGGCTCCACAATCAGATATTCCGGGTCGATGGTGTTGGCGATGGTCAAAATGGAGGAAGCAAAGTCCGACTTCATCGAGCAGCAGATGCACCCTTCGGTCAGCTCCCAGATGTTCAGCTTGCCCGCATCCTCTTCCCCGCTCTCAGGCATTTCCTTTTCGGCCAGCAGTTGCCCGTCAATGCCGACCTGCCCGTACTCATTTTCCATAACGGAAAAATCTTCGCGCGTGCGGCGGGCAAGTTCCTTGATAAAGGTTGTTTTGCCGGCGCCCAAAAAGCCGGAAACGACCAGAATTCTCATCGTCTATCTTCCCTTAGTCGGCGATTTTGACAACCGGTTTGATCAGGTCGGCCGGTTTGTCGCGCATCAGGAACAGGGCCTCCTCCAGGTGTTCCCAGCCCTCAAAGACGTGGCTGACCAGCGGATGGACATCCAGTTTACCGGCAGCTACCAGCGAGCCCAGCTTCTCCATGCGCAGGCGTCCGCCCGGCATCAGGCCGCCGCTGATCTGTTTGTGACCCATGCCGACGCCCCACTCGACGCGCGGGATGGTGACATAGGTACCGCTGCCCAGGTAGTTGACGTTGCCGATCTTGCCGCCCGGTTTCAGGCACTTGATGGCGGATTCAAAGGTCTCGCAGCCGCCGCCCGCGATAACAACCTTGTCCACGCCCTTGCCGTCGGTCATCGCCAGAACCTGATCCTCGATGCTGCCGTTTTTATAGCTGATGAAATCGGTGGCGCCATAGCCTCTGGCTGCTTCTACGCAGACCGGACGGGTGCCGACCGCGATGATGCGGGAAGCGCCGCGCATGTTTGCGCCCGCAACCGACATCAAGCCAACCGGGCCGATGCCGATGACCAGAACGCTGTCGCCAAACTGTATATCGGCCAACTCAACGCCGTGGAAGCCAGTTGGAACCATGTCGGAGAGCATGCAGGCATCCACTGGGGTGATGTTGGAAGGCAGCAGAGCCAGGTTACCGTCCGCATCGTTGACGTGGAAATATTCGGAGAAAACGCCATCCTTGAAGTTGGAGAACTTCCAGCCAGCCAGCATGCCGCCCGAGTGCATCGAGTAGCCGGCCTGCGCTTCCAGCGAATTCCAGTCCGGGGTGATGGCTGGAACCAGTACGCGGTCGCCAGGTTTAAAATCCTTGACCAACGAGCCGACTTCGACTACTTCCGCGCAGCACTCGTGGCCCAGGATCATGTTGTGGCGCTCACCGATCGCGCCTTCCCAAAGGGTGTGTACGTCCGAGGTGCAGATGGCAACTGCCAGTGGGCGGCAGATTGCGTCCATTGGACCGCAGGCAGGTCTGTCCTTCTCGATCCAGCCGGATTCGCCAATTTTGAGCATTGCGTAACCTTTCATTTTCATGTCTCCTTTACTGTTTAAATTTTCGTTGTTAATAAAAAAACAACCCTTGCAAAATCATTATACGGAAATATTTTTGCTCCGTCAAGCAGCCATCGGTGCGCCAAATCGCTTTTCTCTCTTTCGGGCATTTATTCATACCAGAATTGTATATTTTTCACAATAAAATCACAAACTCAACTTTTGTTGTACCAAACACAGCACAAAAAAAGGCTCCCCTTTTGCAGAGGAGCCTTTTTGATAATTATTAAAAACTATTCAGCGAGGTACGCCTGTTTGAAAGCTTCCATCTCTTCGGTGGTGTAGCCGTCAACCGAGGTTTCCCAATTCTTCATCTTGTTGTTCTGGCAGCCGAACATCGCGTTGCGCTGGCTGTAGAGGTTGATCTTGCTCAAGCACCAGCCGACGTCGTAGTAGTTCGGAATGCAGATCGCGTGCTGAATCATGTAAGCCTCCGCCTCAGCGTAAGCCTGGTAGCGGGCATCCAGATCGTCGTGAATTGCGTCCGCGGCCTCAACCATTTCGGTGAAGGTGACGAAGGTGTCGATCAGATTCTGGGTGTTCTCGTTCGCTTCTACTTCATTGATGTAGTTGTAGCTGGCTGAGAAGTAAGCGTTGTCGTTGCCGTAGGTTTCCTGGCCCAGATAGTTCTGCGGGTCACCGTAGTCAGCGCCCCAGCCGGTGAGGGCGATGGAGTGCAGCCGTGGAGTGTAAACTTCCTGTGTTGCGCTGGAAACGTAGGTTTTGATGTTCAGCTGAACATAATCTTCACCAAAGCTGTCGATGAAGCACTGTTTGAAGACGTTCGCGCTGTCCAGAGCGGTCTGGTTGGATGCGGAAATATAGTAGTCGATACCGATTGGGAAGGTAACGCCGGCGGCGGTCAATTCCTCGATGGCCTGCTGCTTATACTGCTCTGCTTTGTCCGCGTCCAGTCTGGCCAGGGTCTCACCGTTTTCCTGAATGCCCAGTTCTTCCTTTACCAGGTCGACATAGTCGGTGCCGTCGGAGGTGTAAACCAGACCCTTCATGGTGTAGGCGTTGTTTTCACAGCTCATCGGGTTGATGGCGTTCAGTCTGGAGTAGTACTCCTTGAGGTCGAGCCCATAGTACCAGGAGAGGCGGAAGGCCTCGTTGGCAACTGCCAGATTCCAGTTGTTGTCCGGGGTGCCGTCTTCGTTGTTCTTTGCAAAGTTGAAGTGAATCTGCCAGGAATATTTGGTCGGCAATTTTTCAACCAGATAGTCATGGAACTCGTTGTTTTCATCATTATAGATGGTGGTCAGGTTGCTCTCGGTCAGTGCAACATAATCCAATTCCCCTGCCTGATACAGCTGGAAAGCGATATCGGTCGACTCTACCATCTTGATGGTGACTGTGTCAAAAAGGGTGCACTCGGTGTCCCAATATTTCGGGTTTTTGGACTGTACCTTTTCGTTGCCCTGAATGTAGGAGGTCATGAGGTATGGTCCGTTGTACCACATGGTCTCGTTGTTCATCGCGCGCACGCCGTCCGGGCCGCCCAGCTCATCGACCATTGCCTGAGAGATTGGGAACAGGCAGGCGTAGGTTGCTACCGAGTCAAAATATGGTTTCGGGTTGATGCAGTGGTAAACGATGGTGTAATCATCCGGAACCTCAACGCCTACCATCTCCAGGAAGGTGGAGCCTTCGCCCGCAGTCAGCGCGTAAGCTTCTTCCTTGCTCAGTGTCTTGGTGTACTCGTAGTACTCGTTAGCGCCCTCAATCATTTCCAGCGGCATTGAGGTGTTTGCAGAGTCGTTCTTATGGAAGTTGAGCACCCACTCCAGACCGGAAGCAAAGTCCCAGGCGGTGCAGTCGGCTTTTTCTTCCGCGTTGACATCGACCCATTTGACCCCTTCACGCAGGTTGAATGTCCAAGTCAGGCCGCCGTCCTCGCTGCCCCAGTCCTCGGCAATACCGGCAATCGGAACACCGTGGGTGTCAACCTCCAGCAGGCCGTCCCAGTTGTTACACAGGACATCGAATTCCTTCTGGCTCTGGGAATAGAGCATATTGAAGGTTTCCATCTCGTTGATAACGGTCTGGGACATGTACAGATCGGTGATCGGTTCATGCTCGGCCGTTTCAGAAGTTGCTTCCGCAGTGCCCTCCCCTTCCGATGTCGTTGTCTCGGCAGTCTCGCCGCCTTCGGACGGAGCAGGTTCGGTTGTTTCCCCGCCTGTGTTGCAGGCAGTCAGCGCAAATGTTGCAGCCAAAGCCAGTGCAAGCAATTTGGTCATCTTTTTTTTCATGCAATTGCCCTCCTTGTAATAGGTTTGGATAATGGCGGCAGACCCTCTTTCACGGCCTCCGCCAGGAGTTCATTGTTGTCCTTTCGTGAACGATTTATAAATATTATAGTGAAAAGATGAATATTTTTCAATACTGCAATGAAATTTTTGTGATATATGCTGATTAATGAGTTTGATATTGCATAGAATGTCTTAAAGAATTGTTCGTAAAGACTTGTTTTTGAGATTTTTTTGTCAATTCAGCCAAATAAAGCATCTGCAGGATTTAAAAACAATTTATGCAAAACAGGTCTTTTCAGGAAAGAGGGTTCCTAAAATCTCTTTTTTGAGGTGGGGGGACTGAGACCTTGGGATCACTGGTATGCAACTACTTCCCGTTCCTGGTGCACTAACATCTCTATCCGGATTCGTTTCTGCTAAAGAAAAAGACCAATTTGCCCCCTTATTTTGTGGACAAATCGGTCTATATTCTCTCCCAAAGTTTTTTAAAGAGAGCTTTTTATTTTCAATACCATGTCCAAGCTGGGAGGTGTGAAAATATCGCTCAGATCTGATAGAGCATGGCGTTGCAGATGGCGGCCGCCACATTGCTGCCGCCCTTGCGGCCGCGGGCCACGATGTGCGGCACGCCAGTTTGCAGGATCAGCTCCTTTGCCTCCACCACATTGACAAAGCCGACCGGCACACCGATGATCAGCTCAGGCTTGAGCTTTCCTTCCTCAATCAGCTCATAGAGCTTGACCAGGGCGGTGGGGGCGTTGCCGATGGCAAAAATGAGAGGCCGGTTCAGAGCGGCTGCCTTCTCCATGCTGGCGGTGGCTCGGGTGCTTCCCTGCTCCTTTGCCTTCTGCGCCACATCCTCGTCGGAAATAAAGCAGAAAACCTCCCCACCCAGCTGCGCCAGCTTTCGTTTGTTGATACCGGCCTTGGCCATCTGGGTGTCGGTGACGATGCAGGCCCCGTTTTGCAGCGCCCGGATTCCCTTTGCCACCGCGCCCTCGGAAATGCACAAACTGTCCACATAGTCAAAATCGGCGGTGGTGTGGATCACTCGCTTGACCACCAGCTCGTTTTCAGGAAGAATCTTGTCCTGCTCTCCCCGTTCACGCAGCTCCTGCGTGATGATTTCAAAGCTCCTCTGTTCGATTTCATTGGGCAGCACCCGCTGCAGCTGAATTTTTTCCATAGACGATCCTTCCTTTTATATCGATCTTTCTCCCGTCAGCGTCCTGCTTCCAAACGGTTGGGAATGGCGATACTTTCCTATCAAACTTCCCCGCTGGAGGATGTGTCCCTTCATCGCCCTGCGCAGATCTCTCAGCCTGGCCTGGCTGTCCAGCGCCAACCGGCAGTCCAGCACATAGACGTCAAACCGGTAACTGTGGGTATTGCGGACCCAAAGCGGCGGTTTTGGACCGCGGTAGCGGTGAACGCCGTAGGCAACGCCCTGCGCCGCATCGTGAAGCTCTGGCAAAGATTCTCCAGGCGGGATTGCCGCCGGAATCTCCTGCGTCGGGGAAAGGTTCCAGATCCACCAGTGCGGATATTCCCGCAGCAGCGGGATGTCCAGATCCACCATCGTGACGGCCAGGCTCACCGCCCCTTTGCACAGCCCCGACAGGTGCAGCGGCGGCGAAACATCCTCGCCAAACCCGGTGCAGCACAGCGGAATGGTCCCATCCGGCGCAAAAACAGGAGAGCTGACCGACAGCGTATCCGCCGCCTTCATCGCTCAATCCCGTCCCGCGCCGCAATTCCCTTATCGAAGGGGTGCTTGACCTTTTTGATTTCGGAGACATAATCCGCCAGCTCTATCAGCTCCGGCGGCGGATTGCGGCCAGTCAGCACCACCTCTAATCCCGCGTGCCGCTCGCGCAGCAGGCCGGTGACCTGTTCGGTTTGCAGCATCCCGGCGTTGATGGCGGCCATCACCTCGTCCAGAATCAGCAGGTCAGTGTCCCGCATCTGCTCCTTTGCCCCGGCAAAAAGCTGTTGCTGGATGACAGCGGCGCGGCGCTTCTGCTCCTCGTTCATCCGAAAGGTAAAGCCGAGCTGTTCGCTTGAGCGCAGCACCTTCACCTGCGGGAGCAGCTTTAAAATCTCCAGCTCCCCGGTCGGCGTGCTCTTTAAAAACTGCACGATCAGCACGCGCAGCCCGCGCCCCGCCGCGCGCATCGCAAGGCCCATGGCGGCGGTGGTTTTGCCTTTGCCGTCCCCACAGTAGAGGTGGACAAGGCCGGTCTGTCTTTCTGCCATCTAGATCCCTTCCTTTAATATGAGGTAAATCGCATCCATGTCAAGGCTTTCGCGCACGCCCTGCGCCAGCAGGTTGTACTGTTCCTCCTTGTGCTGCGCAAAGTCCACCGCAGCAATCTTCCCCGGGTCTAAGCCCTTGCGCAGGCAGAGCGCTTCGATCAAGCCCTGCGCCATCTGCGGCTGGTCAAAGATGCCGTGGATATAGGTGCCAAACACATTCCCACAGCAAAAGCCCTGTTGTTCCGCGCAAGCTTCCCCGTTGCGCCGCTCGATGACGCCGAAGGGAATTGTATTTGAATTATTTGCTTTGTTTGGTTTATGTGATTCACACAAACCGCTCGAACCACACAGCTCGGTCTGCCCCATGTGAATCTCGTACCCGCTGAAGGCCCGATGGGAAAGCTGCGGCAACGCGGTGGCGGCAAGGTCGCCGGTGCGGCCGCTGACCTGTGTGCGGGTTTTCTGGGCGCTGAAGGTGGTGACCAGCGGCAGCAGCCCCAGACCCTTGAGTGTTCCGCCGTGCTCGATGCCCAGCGGGTCGCGCAGCTCCTGCCCCAGCATCTGATAGCCGCCGCAGACGCCAAAGACCGGCGTTCCCTGCGCGGCCAGTTTGAGGATGGCCGCCTCCAACCCGCTCTGACGCAGCCAGAGCAGGTCCTCCATCGTGTTTTTGGTACCTGGCAGGATCACCAGGTCGGGTACGCGCAGCTCGCTGACAGTTTTGATGTAGCGCACCGCCACGCCCTCAATGCACTCCAGGCTGTTAAAGTCGGTGAAGTTGGAGATTCTCGGCAAGCGCACCACTGCGATGTCGATGGCGGCGGCCTTGTCCTGGCGGGTAAACCGCTCGGAAAGGCTGTCCTCGTCCTCCAAATCCAGATTCATGTACGGCACCACGCCGACCACCGGCTTGCCGGTGATGTCCTCAATCTGCCGCAATCCCGGCTCCAAAATCGAGACGTCGCCGCGGAATTTGTTGATGACAAGGCCCTTGACCATCGCCTTCTCGTCCTCGTCCAGCAGCATCAATGTGCCCGCCAGTGAGGCAAAGACGCCGCCGCGGTCGATGTCTCCCACCAGCAGCACCGGCGCTTTAGCCAGCTTTGCCATCCCCATGTTGACGATGTCGTCCTGCTTGAGGTTGATCTCCGCCGGGCTGCCCGCCCCCTCCAGCACGATGATGTCGTACTGCTCATCCAGTTGACGGTAAGCCTGCATGATGTGGGGGATCATCTCCCTTTTGCGCCTGTAGTATTCTTTGGCGGACAGATTTCCCAGCACCTCGCCGTTGACGATGACCTGGGAGCCGGTGTCGTTGGTCGGCTTTAAGAGGATGGGATTCATCAGCACCGAGGGTTTGATGCCTGCGGCCTCGGCCTGCATCACCTGGGCGCGGCCCATCTCCAGCCCCTCCTCGGTGATAAACGAGTTGAGCGCCATGTTCTGCGACTTAAAAGGGGCAACCCGATAGCCGTCCTGGTGAAAGATGCGGCACAACGCCGCTGCCAGATAGCTCTTGCCCGCGTTGGACATGGTGCCCTGCACCATAATTGCCTTGGCCATTACGCTTCCTCCTCTCCTTCCCAGTCATATTTTTTCTGGCGGTCGCGCAGAAAGCGGTACTGGCGCTTCTGCTCGGCGCTGGGCGGGGTTTCACTGTCCTGCTGGGGAATCTTCATCTCCCGCTCATCCTCCGGCGCTGCGGACGGCTCCGGTACCTCTGCTGGGGTGGTCTCCAGAACAGGGCAGTCCGGATCCTTTGCTTGGCCGGCAATAGATTCAGCAGTGCGTTCTGCCGCAGAATCTGGCTTCTCGCCCTCCGAATTTTCTTCTACTTGTTGTTCCTCCACCAGCTGCGCTTGGGAAGGAACTTCCTCCTCCGGTGGCGGCACCTGTGCTTCGGACGATGGCTGCGCCTGCTCCACCGTGATGGTCACCGTTTCCGCAGCGACCGGCTCGATGACCGGCGGCTGCAAAACCGCTTCGAGCGCCGCAACCAGCCGCTCGTTCTCGGCATGGGTGCGGACAGCGATGCGGTAATAGCCCCTTTCCAGTCCCCGGTAATTGTCGCAGGAGCGGATCAGGATGCCGCTTTTTTCCAATTCCTGCTGCAGCTCAGGGATTTCCGGCAGGTAGAAGAAAATATAGTTTGCCTGCGAGCCGATCACCGGGATCTGCAGCCGCATAAACGATTCCTTCAGATATCTGCGCTCCTGTGTGATCAGCTCCCGGCTCCTTTCCAGATAGTCGCGGTCCTGCAGCGCTGCCAGCCCCGCAATCTGCGCCGGGACCGAGACGCTCCATGGCTGGCCGCACTGTGCCATCCTCTCCAACAGGGGCGGATTGCTGCACAGGCAGTAGCCCAGCCGCAGGCCGGCCATCGCGTAGTGCTTGGTGAAGGCCCGCAGAATCATCAGGTTGGGGAAGGACTCCACCCAACCGTTCATGCTGTTTTGCATCGGCTCGTCCAGAAAATCTCGGAAGCACTCGTCCACTACCAGCAGTGCGCCGCAGGAGGCACAGCGGGCCAGGACGCGCTCCAGCAGCTTCTGCTCAGCCAGCTGGCCGGTCGGATTGTTGGGGTTGCAGAGAAAGACGATATCGGTCTGCGGCTGGATGTGCTCGAGCATCTCCTCGGTCAACTGAAAGCCGTTTTCCGCCTTGAGCTCGAAGTAGTCGATCTTGCACCCGCAGGCAGTCAGCGCCTGCTCATACTCCGAAAAGGTTGGTACCGCAATCAGCGCTGAGCGGGGACGCATCGCCCACACGGCCCGGAAAATAAGGTCTGCCGCGCCGTTGCCGCACAGGATGTGCTCCTGGCGCACCTGCTCAGATTCTGCAAGTTTTTTTACCAGCTCCCTGCAAATCGGATCCGGATAGTGCGAAAAGGCATCCATCGCATTTCCCAGGGCCTCCTTCACCGACTGCGGCAGGCCCAAGGGATTGATGTTGGCGGAAAAGTCGACGATTTCCCCCTCGATTCGTTCTTTTGCGGAGTAAATATCCCCGCCATGTACCAGTTTTATCATGTGAAGGTACTCCCCTTTACAGTTAAAATTCGCCTTAATAACGCCGTTTTTTTAGATAAACAGATTGACCAGCAACAGCCGAACCACACAGCACAGGACGCAGCAAGCAAGGTCGCAGCCGTACAAAAGCCGGTTTGCGCGCACAATATCCTGCGCTTCAACCGGCCTGATCGGGTCGCCTATCGTCGGCTTTTCATACAATTTTCCAAAGTAATATGCATTTCCGGCAAGCTGTACTTGCAGCGCACCGGCACAGGCCGCCTCGGTCTGGGCGCTGTTGGGGCTGGCATGGTTGTGCCGGTCCCGCAAAAAGATGCGCCACGCCCCCCTGCCGTCCAGCCCGTTTAACAAGGCGGACAGCACCATCAGCAGCCCGGAAATTCTGGCCGGAATCCAGTTGACCAGGTCGTCCAGTTTGGCCGAAGCGCGGCCGAAATCAATGTACCTTTCGTTTTTATATCCCACCATCGAGTCCAGCGTGTTCACCGCCTTGTAGCACATGGCCAGCGGCGCGCCGCCAACCGCCATGTAGATCATCGGGGCAATCACACCGTCGCTGGTGTTTTCGGCCACCGTCTCCACCGCCGCTTTGGTCACGCCGGTCTGGTCAAGAACCTCCGTGTCCCGCCCCACAATCATCGATACCGCGTGGCGCGCGCCCTCCAGGTCGCCCTTCTGCAGCTCGGCATACACCTTCATGCTCTCGGTTTTCAGCGACTTTGCCGCCAGCGTCAAGCTCGCCAGCAATAGCTCCGCCGCAAACCCCAGCAGCGGGTGGATGCGGTACAAAATCCACAGCAGCCCCCAGCTTATCAGCAGGGTGACCAGCGGCACGCTCACCGCCAGGATTTTTCCCGCCAGCCGCAGCCTTGTGGGAAAAAGGGCGCGCAGCAGCTTCTCCCCCTTGGCAATCAGCCAACCGATCCCCCGGATGGGGTGCGGGATCCAGGCCGGGTCGCCGATGATAAGATCGAGCGCCACCGCCCCGATCAGCAGCCAAACAGTCTTCATTTGTTTTCCTCCTCGCCCAGTTTTTGCACCGGATACCGCCCATGAAGCGGCTGTCCGTCCGGGATTTCCAAAATATACCCGTCCCCATTGTCCACATGAAAGGCATAAAACGGCTGCGCGGGCTGCGCATACCGCTCCAGAATCGCCATGATGCTGCCGCCGTGGACCACAAAGAGCAGCTCCTTTTTCCCCTCCTGCAGCGCGCAGGTCACCTGCCGCTCAAACCCGGCAAGGCAGCGCGCGCACATCTGCATCCGGGACTCCCCCTGCGGGATGGGCCCTTCCCCGTTGGAAGCAAGCCACCGCTGATAGTCCGGATCCCCCTTTAGCTCCTCATAGGTCTTGCCCTCAAAGATGCCAAAATTCGTTTCCCGGAGATCGTCTTCTATCCTATAAGGATAGCCCTTCGGGCAGATCCATGCCGCCGTCTGGATGCAGCGCCGCATGGGGCTGCACACCACCCGGTCTGGAGATTGAGGATACAGTCCCTTCCGCATTTTTTTCAGGAGCAATGCAATCCCCTCTCTGCACAGAAGCTCGTCGGTCCAACCGAGATATCGGTGTTCCTGGTTGCTCTGGGTTTTACCGTGCCGCACCAGTGTGATCTTCATTCTGCCCATCCTCCTCCGTTGCCTTTAGGGTCATCGCGATGCCGCAGAAGATCCGCTCCACCCGCTGCGCCCTCTGCGCCAGCAGGCAGCACAGCCTGCCGGTTTCCTCCCGCCACTGCCGTTCGACAGGGTCGATGGGCACCACGCCGCAGCCGACCTCGTCGCACAGAATGACCGCATCGGGAAAACGCTGCAAATACCGCTCCATCGTTTCCTGCACGTCCTCCCCCTGCCGCACCATCCGGTAGACCCAGCGGTGTAGGTGGTTTAAGACCGGCCGGTCGGGAAGCGATTCCAGCGGGAGCGTTTCACCGTCCGCCACCTGCTGCATTGACCGTCCGCTTGTGCGCAGATACCAGTCCAGCTTGCCCTGATGGGCGCCGCCAATAATCAACCTCATGTCCCTGTCTCCCCTATTTTACGATATTTCCCACCAGCATGTAAAGCACCGACAACAGCAGAATCAGCAGCTCGGTCATCTGCACCAGGTACCCTGCCAGGTCGCCGGTGATGCCGCCAAACTGTTTCTGGATCATTTGATAAAAGTAGATCAGATGCAGCCCGCACCCCGCCAGGACGCACACGCCCAGCAGCGGGTTTCGCCACAAAAGCAGGACAGCGCAGAGCAGCAGAAAAACAACCGCCGCCGCGCGGACCCTGCTTTTTTGCGCCGCGCTGGAAAAGACGTGCACAAGGCCGCTGTTTTTGGCGCAGGGGATGCTGACCACCGCAAAGGCGCTGATTGCCCGGGAAAGCACCGCCCCCACCGCCGCGGTCTCCGCCGCCAGCCACCGCTGCGCCCCCTCCGGCTGGGTCCACAGCGCAAAGGTCAAAAGCAGGTAGGCGCAGCAACCGATGACCGCAAAGGCGCCGGTGTGTGAATCCTTTAAGATTTCCAGCTTTTTCTCCCGGGTCTGGTGGGAAGCCAGCGCGTCGGCGGTGTCACAAAGGCCGTCCATGTGGATGCCTCCGGTCACCAGCAACGGAATCAGCGCCGCCACCGCCGCAAACAGCACCCCGTTCACCGCAAGCCATCCGGACAGCACCGTCCACCCCAGCAGCAAGGCCGCCTGGACTACCCCCACCAGCGGGAGAAAGGCCAGCATATATTTCATGTTTTTTTCGTTCCACTCAATCTGCGGCATCGGGATGGCCGAATACATCGAAAAAGCGACATCCACCGACTCCGCAAGCTCCCTTAACTTCATCTTTCTGCCCCTTTCCACAGGATAGGGATGCCGGCCACCACCTCGTAGACCCGGTCGGCCCGGTGTGCAATCCGGCAGTTAATCTCCCCCAGCGCGCGCAGGTACTGCTCGGTGCCCGGGTCGTACCGCGCCCCGTCCGAAAACAGCTCGTTGGTGACGACAATCACCTGTTCGCACAGGGCCTGCAGCCGGTCGATTCCTTCCAGAATTTCCTGAACCACCTGCTTGCCGTCCCTCATCTCCCCATCGGAGGAAAAAATTTCGTTCGCGGCCAGGTTCGACATGCACTCCAGCAGCGCGCAGCGCCCCTCCTTTAAAGCGGAAGGAAAGGAAATACCGCGCAATCTGACCGGCACCTCGATGGTCTCAAAGCCTTTGGCTGCGCGCATTTTGCGGTGGCGCGAGATGCGCCGGCGGCATTCCTCGTCGTAGGGAATCATGGTCGCCAGATAATACCGCCTGTCACAGCCGCTTTGCAGCACCAGTGATTCGGCAAATTCCGACTTGCCGCTGGCGCTGCCGCCGCTCACCAAGATCAGCATCCTATCCCTCCATCAGACCAGATGTTTATATTCCTCCATCTCGATCTCCGAGAAGGTGCTCATCTGGGAATAGATCGCGTTGGCCATATCCAGTAGCGGGAAGGCCGCGACCGCACCGGTTCCCTCGCCCAGACACATCTCACACGTTATGAGTGGTTTCTTGCCGAGAGCGTCCAGAACGATCTTTCCTGCTGGTTCCTTGGAAACGTGCGCGGCAATCCAGTAATCGCTGGCAGTTTTGCAAAATTTCATCGCCGTGAAAGCTGCCGCTCCGGAAATCACCCCGTCGATCACAATGGGCAGATGGTGGTGTGCGCCACCCAGGAACACCCCGACCAGCCCCGCAATGTCCAGACCGCCGACCTTGTGCAAAGTGTCCAAAGGATCGTCCGGGTCCGGTTGATTGACCTCGATGGCGCGATGGATTGCGTCTATTTTTCGCTTGAGTCCCTCGCTGGAAAGCCCCGCTCCCCTGCCAGTCATCTCCTCGACTGGACGGTGAAGCAGAACCGACAGCAACGCGCTGCTGGTGGTGGTGTTGCCGATGCCCATCTCACCGGTGGCGATCAGGCGATAGCCTTCCTCCTTGAGCTCCTTGACCAGGTTCATGCCGTAAAGGATGGCGTCCGCCGCCTGCTCCCGGGTTATCGCCGGTCCCTGGGTGATGTCGGCGGTTCCGTAGGCAATCTTGTGGACGCGCAGCCCCGGATCGGTGACATCCTGCGCCACCCCGATATCAACCGGGATGACGTCCGCGCCCGCAACCCGCGCCATCACACAGACGCTGGCCTCGCCGCTGCAAAAGTTTTTGGTGACGATGGTAGTCACATCCTGCCCGGACTGGGTCACGCCCTGCGCCACCACGCCGTTGTCGGCGCAGAACGGCGTCACACACCGCTTGTTTAATTCCACCTGATGGGTTCCCTGCGCGCCGGCGATGGTGACAATCGCGTCCTCCAAAAGCCCTAAACTGTGCAGCGGGTGCGCGATGCTGTCCCATCTTTTTTTTGCAAGGGCCATTGCCCGCTCATCCAGCGGCTGAATCTGTGCGATTTTCCGCCGCAGTTCTTCCTCCAACTCCATCTTTAAATTCCTTCCTTCTGTCGATGATACTGTTCACATCGGTTCAAAAAGTTCTTCGCCATCTGCGGATTGTTGTAGAAAAACAGATGGGGATAGCCTCCCCAGAAATGTTCGTCGCAGACAACGCAATCCCAGTGCGACCTGCGCAGCGGCTTTTGCGCCACAAAGCCGTCGCCGGTCACCTCGCTGTCCCAGTAGTGGAACTCGTGCGCGGCAAACCCCTCCCCTGCCCTGCAGAGCAGGTTGTCCTTGCGCGCGGTGAGGTTGACATACCCGAATCGGCGCAGGCCGCCGGTGCGAAAGCTCTTTCCCTTTAAAAATCCCACCATGGGATAAAGGGCGCCGTCCTCTCCCTCTAACGCCTGCTGCAGATACTGGAACCCGCCGCACTCGGCGATGCAGGGCAGGCCCTGTTCCAAAGCCTGCCGCAGCGAGCTGTGCAAAGGCTCATTTTCGCTCAACTCCCCGGCATACAACTCCGGGTAGCCGCCGCCCAGCAGCAGCCCATCCACCCCCTGCGGCAGCGGGTCGCAAAGCGGGGAAAAGGGCACCAGCTGCGCGCCCAGTTCCTCCAGCAATTCCAGATTATCCTGATAGTAAAAGCAGAACGCCTTGTCCCGCGCCACGCCGATTTTAAGCGGCAGCTGCGCCGGCTCGGGCAGCGGGAGCGATTCTTCGGCAAGGGGCGGCGCGTCGCCGGCGATTTTGAGCAGCAGCTCCAGGTCGATGCTTTGCAGCGCCTGTTCGCCCAACCGTTCAATCCGCTCCTGCAGGTCGGCGATCTCCTGCGCGGTCACAAGCCCGAGGTGCCGGCTCTCCAGTGAGCAATCCGGCATCTTGGGCATGTAGCCGCAGACCGCGACCGAATAGCGGCTCTCGATCAGCGCCTTGATCTCCGGGTAGAGGCTGGGGCTTAGCTGATTTAAGATGACGCCCCGGATGCCGCTCTCCCGTTCATAGTTCAGGTACCCCCCAAGCTGCGCCGCAATCGAGACCGACATCCCCCGGCAGTTGAGCACCAGTACGGCCGGAGTCCTGGTCGCGCGGGCCAGATGCCAGGAGGAGGCGGTGCTGGTCGAGGCGATGCCGTCATAGTAACCCATCACGCCCTCGATGAAGGCAAGGTCCGCCCCCCGGCAGCTCTTTTGCAGCAGAAAGCGGGCAGTCTGCTCGGGGACAAAAAACAGGTCGAGGTTGCGCGAGGCAATCCCCAGCACCTGCCGGTGAAACATCGGGTCGATGTAGTCCGGTCCGCATTTGTAGGAGACGCAGGAAATTCCCCGCACCTTCAGCGCCTGCAAAATGGCGCAGGCGACGGTGGTCTTGCCGCAGCCGCTGGAGGCCGCCGCCAGCATCAGTCGTGGGGTGTTCATCATCCTTCCTCCTTTTGCGGGGTCAGGCAGCAGACAAAGACGGGGTTCTGCCCCATCATCAGGTGCATCTGCTGCTCCTTGCCAAGTGCTCTTGCGCGCGCGGCGCTGATTTGGGAGATTTCCAGCGAAACTTCAGGCAGCCCGCGCGCCGCTTCCAGCAGCTGCGCCACCGTCTCCAGTGTGATGGCGGTTGCCACGATGCGGACCTGCGGATTTTTTGCCAGGCATAGCCGGACAATCCCCCCGATGTTCCCCGACGAGCCGCCGATAAAGACCGCATCCGGCGCGGGCAGATCGGACAAGGCGTCGGGGGCTGTCCCCTCGACCACCTCGACGTTGGTGAGGGAAAAATGTTTGAGGTTTCGCCGCAGCTGCTCGACCGCTTTCGGATTCTTCTCGACGGCAAACACCCGGCCTCCCCGGGCCAGGAGCGATACCTCCACCGTGACCGAGCCGGTTCCCGCTCCCACGTCATAGACACAAAATGCGGGCTGGATGTGCAGCCTGGACACCGCCACCGCCCGGATCTCTTGCTTGGTCATGGGGATTGGCTTGCCCTCGTCGCCGCGCAAAAATTCCGCGTCGTCCAGCCCGATGGCAGGATAACTCCGGGACGGGGTGGGGGCTGCGGTGATGAGCATCGATGCCAGCGGGTCAAACGGCCGCCCGGCCAGCTCCTCCGCCGTACCGCCGGTGAGCTTCTCCTGCGGATAGGAGAGGTGTTCCCCCACCCAGACCTGCGCTTTTCCCAAGCCTTCCCGGCAGAGAGCATCACAGACCTGACCGGCCGTCTGGTTGGAGCCGGTCAGCACAAAGACCTTTCCGGCCTGGCGCAGGGCGCTGGCAACCTTCCCTTCCCTGCCATGGACGCTGACAACTGTCACATCGTCCCAGGCAGTTTCCAGCTTGGCGCAGAGATACTGCAGCGAGCTGATTCCCGGAATCAGCTCGAGCGAAACCTCCTTCATCTCCCGCAGCGCGCCGCACAGCTTTTTTGCCCCGCTGTAAAAGCCGACGTCGCCGGAGAGCAGCACCGAGATAAAGCTTCCCTGCGGCTGGCGGTCGATCAGGCGGGCAATCTCCTCATTTTGAAAGGAAGCTGTCCGCTCCGCCTCCGGTCGGCAAATTTCCTGCACTGCCTCCAGCATCCGTTTGGCGCCGATCAGGCAGTCGCTTCTTTCAATGATCTTTCTGGCCCGCACCGTCAGCAGATCGGGATTGCCCATCCCGATTCCAATCAAATATACCTGCCGCATCCGGTTCCCCCGCTTTCCTTTTTAAAACTTAGCCGATTTTTCCCTCGTCGATCAGACGGGCGATGTCCTTGGCATGATAGGTGATCAGAATATCCGCACCCGCGCGGAAGATGCTGACCGCCACCTCGCCGATGATGCGGTCGCGGTCGATGAGGTCCGCCTTGGCCGCGGATTCGATCATCGCGTACTCGCCGCTGACGCTGTAGGCCGCCAACGGCAGGTTGGTGCGCTGGGAAGCCTGCCAGATGATGTCCAGGTAGGACATGGCGGGCTTGACCATCACGATGTCGGCGCCCTCCTCGACGTCGCTGTCGATCTCCTTGAGCGCCTCTTTGCGGTTGTGGATGTCCATCTGATAGGAGCGGCGGTCGCCGAAGGAGGGCGCGGAGCCCGCCGCATCGCGGAACGGGCCGTAGAAGGCCGAAGCGTACTTGGCGGAATAGGCCATAATCGGGATGTGGGTGAAGCCCTCGCTGTCCAGCGCGTGGCGGATGGCCAGCACACGGCCATCCATCATGTCGGAAGGCGCGACCATATCCGCCCCCGCCCGCACATGGGAGAGCGAAACCTTGCACAGCAGCTCCAGCGTCTTGTCGTTGTTGACGGTGGTGCAGGCATCCAGCACGCCGCAGTGCCCGTGAGAGGTGTACTCGCACATGCAGACGTCGGTGATGCAGTAGATCTGCGGGAAGTTTTTCTTGATCTCGCGGATTGCCTGCTGCACCGCGCCGTTGTCATCCCAGGCCGAGGAGCCCATTTCATCCTTGTGCGCCGGGATTCCAAACAGCAGAATCTTATTGATGCCCGCTTTGACAAGCCGCTCCATCTCCTCGCAGATGGTGTCCGGGCTGTAGTGGTACTGACCCGGCAGCGAGGGGATCTCCTCCCGGATGCCGCTGCCCTCCCGGATAAACACCGGGTACACCAGCGCCTTTTTGGACATGCGGGTCTCCCGTGCCATCTCGCGCACCGCCTCGCTGGTTCTCAAACGTCTTGGTCTGTGTAACAGTTCCATTTTATAAGCCTCCATTTATCTCATCAATCGGTGATTGTTCTGTTCAGTTTTAATTGATCCGCCCGCTCCACCAGCAGCTCGCAGAGGCTGTCGATGGTTGCCTGCCGGGAAATCAGCACCTGCATCCCTGCTTCCCGCGCGGCCTGGGCGGTCTTTTCCCCGATGCAGGCTGCCAACAGTCCGGTCAGGTCGGTTCCTTGCATCGCTGCGGCAAATCCCTTCACAGTCGAAGCGCTAGTGAAGGTGACACAGGAGATTTTCCCCTCCGTCACCAGCTTCTGGACTGCGCTGCTGTTTTGGCTTGTATACACCGTGTCGTAAAGGGGGATATCGGTGTAGGCGATGCCCCGCTCCCGCAGCGTATCGGTCAATTCTGCCGAGCCAATCTTTGCCCGCGGCAGCAGCACCCGCTGGCCCGGCTGCATCTGTGCGGCCAGCGCCTCGGCCAAATCCTTTGCGTAGTACCGCTCCGGCACCAGGTCGGCGAAGATGCCGTGCCGTTCCAGCTCTTTTGCGGTGCCCGGCCCAATGGCAGCAAAGCGCAGGTGGGACAGGGCGCGCAGGTCGCAGCGATTTTTCTGCAAAAAATCAAAGAAAACGCGCACCCCGGTGATGCTGGTAAAGGCCGCCCACTGATAGTCGCTGATGTGGGAGAGCGCTTTCGACAGCTGCGGATTTTCCGCATACGGCTCCAAACAGATGGCCGGCAGCTCGATCACCTCCGCGCCCAGCTCGTAAAGCCTGTGCGCCATGCGGGAGACAAGCTCCTTCGGCCTTGTCAAAACCACCCGCACCCCATCGAGAGGTCGGTTCTGCGTCCAGCTCAGCGTCTTTTCCAGCGCGCACACCTTGCCGACAATCAGCACCGACGGTGCCTGGATGTTAGCTTCGCGCGCCTTTTGCGGCAGGTCGGAGACGGTGGCAACCACCCTGCGCTGTACCGCGCTGGTGCCCTCCTGCAGAATCGCCGCCGGCATCTGCGGGTCCATCCCCGCCTTCACCAGCCCTTCGCAGACCATCTCCATTGAGGTGACGCCCATCAAAAAGACCAGCGTCCCCTCCAACGCGCACAGGGCCGGGAAGTTGATTTTCAGCTCCCCGCCCTTCTTGCTGTGCGCAGTGATGATGTGGACCGACGAGCAGTAGTCCCGATGGGTGACGGGGATGCCGTTGTAGGCGGGCACCGCCAAGGCGGAAGTGATGCCCGGTACGACTTCAAACGGGATATGGTGGGCAGCGAGCAGTTCCAGCTCCTCCCCGCCCCGACCAAACAAAAACGGGTCGCCGCCCTTTAAGCGGACCACCCTTTTGCCCTCCTGCGCCTTGGCGAGCAGAATCTGATTGATCTGATGCTGCGGCACAGGGTGGTTGCCCGCCCGCTTGCCGACATAGATCAGCTCGGCATCGTTTGGAATCATCGCCAAAATCGCCGCCGAGACCAGCGCGTCGTACACCACGACCTGCGCCTGCTCCAGAAGCTGTTTTCCCTTCAGGGTCAGCAGCCCCGGGTCGGACGGACCCGCGCCGACCAACCACACCTTTCCCTGTTTTTCCATCTTGACAACAGCTCCTTCCATGCGGGCGGCTCCAAGTTGCCCGCAGCTTGTATATTCGTCTTTTCTGATTGGATTCTTTTTTCTCTTTGGAATGTGCCTGCAAGCCGAACCGCTCTTTATTTGGTCAAAACACATCCGGCCAGAAAGCGGCCCTTGAGCTCCCTTGCCAGCTCCACGCCGATTTGTTCCGCGTCCTCGCAGCGGCCTGTCTTGGTGCCGGTGACATAGGCCTGCTGCTCCTCGTGGTAGTAAAGCCCGGTCAGCAGCACCTCTTCCCCCGACACCTGCGCAAAGGCGGCAATCGGCGAGGAGCACCCGCCGTCCAGCTCCCGGACAAAGGCGCGCTCCGCCAGGGCCTCGGTGCGGGAAACAAAATCATCGGTTTCTTTAAGCCAGGAGTAGTCCTCCCCCGCCCGGCCCTGCACCGACAGGATGCCCTGTCCTGCAGATGGGATCATTTCATCCAGAGAAAATACGTGATGGATGCGGCGTTGCAGCCCGACGCGCTCCAGCCCGGCACAGGCTAAGATCAGCGCGCCGTATTCCCCGCTGTCCAGCTTTTGCAGGCGGGTGTGGATGTTGCCGCGGATGCCCTTGACCGGCACCTCCCCATACAGCCCCTGCAGCTGGATGCGACGACGGTGCCCGGAGCAGCCGGCCGGCTGGGTCTTGTCCCACTCGGTCACGCCTTCGGGCAGCACCAGGCAGTCGAAGGGATTTCCCCTCTTGGCGTAGGCCAGGAGGGGCAGATCCTCCGGCGTCTGCATCGGCATATCCTTCAGGCTGTGGACCGAGATGTCGATCCGGCCCTCCCGCAGCGCGCGGTCCAGCTCTTTGACAAACAGCCCCTTGCCGCCGATTTTGTCCAAAGCCTTATCCAATATCTTGTCCCCGGTGGTTTTCATCGTCACCAGTTCCAGTTCCAGCTCCGGGTGATGCGCCTGAATCTGCTCCATCACAATCCTTGTCTGCGCGACCGCAAGAGTGCTCTCCCTGCTGCCGACCCGAATGATTCTTTTGGCCATTTGCTCCTTACTCCTTCTTCTCACGCTGGGCGATGGCTTCCCGCAGCCATGCCGCCGCACCCTTTACCTTTTTGTGGTCCTCCCCGTTGGAACAAAGGCCGATGGTCAACCCCTCGGCCTGCACCAGAGCGGGGAAATAAAAATCGCAGTCCTCCCGGCAGTCGCACCGGTTGGATAAAATGCCCTTCTGCCTGCACTCCTGCACAATCTGCCGGTTGACCGCATGGTCGTCGGTTGCCGCCAGGACAAGGTCGCCCGCACAGTCTCCGGGCTGCCAGGGGCGCTGATGCCAGACCATTCTGCCCTGCAGGGCGTCCTGCTCCAGCGATTCGTCCAGCTGTGGGGCAATCACCTCGATTGTACAGCCAAAGCCCAGCAGCGAACGGATGCGCCGGGCCGCAATCTTCCCCGCGCCAAACACCTGCACCCGCTTGCCCGCCAAAGGGACAAACAGCGGAAAGTAGGGAAGATTCGTCTTTGGCTCCTGCTGCGGGCAGATTCCCCAGCGGTCGCGCAGCTGCGCTTTGAGCCCCTCCAGGGGGAAGCTCTGCTCGCTCTCCTGCGGGCGGCCGATCAGCAGGACGGCAATTCCCGCCTTCTGCGCGGCGCTGACCTTCTGGTCCACCCCGCCGGCCCTGCCGGATTCCTTGGTCACCAGGCACGCGATGTTCCACTGGCGGATCATTGCCAGGTTCAGCTCCTCCGAAAACGGCCCCTGCATCGCAATCAGGTGGGAGGCAGGCACCCCTAACTTCAGACAGCTTTCCACCACATTGGCAAGCGGCAGCACCCGGGGATAGACCCGCTCGGCAAATCCCGAAACCTTCGTGTAGGCGGCAAGCTCCTTGCTGCCGGTGGTCAGCAAGATGTTGCCCGGTATCTCGTTTAGCCTTTGCACCGCCTGCTCGGTGGTTTCCACCCGGATAAGGTTGCCCGCCTGCAGCTGCGATTCCTCCCGCAGGCAGCGGTAACACGGCACCTCCGCCGCCGCGCAGGCCCTGCAGATATTCTGCGTCACCACCGCCGCGTAGGGGTGGGTGGCGTCGATGACAAAATCAAATCTGTTTTCCTTTAAAAACTGCTCCATCTGCCCCTCGTCCAGCCTGCCTGCATGGACTGAAAGGTTGGGGCACGGTGCAATCAGCGTCTGCCCGTACTCGGTGGCAACCGAGACGGTTGTCTGCACCCCGCACGCCGCCAGATATTCCGCCAGCTGCCGCCCCTCGGTGGTGCCGGCAAACAGCAGCGCCTTATACATTTTTATATCCCCGCGGGGTCACCAGCTTGTCGCCGATGCGCCTGGTCTGGGAGTTGCCGACAAAGACGGTGGTGAACATATCCACCTGCGCGTCCTGCAGCTCCCGCAGGGTCATCACATGGGCCTCCTGCCCCTCCCGGCCGATGTTGCGCACATAGCCGCAGGGGGTATCCGGGCTGCGGTGCTTTAAGATCAGCTCGCAGGCGCGCTTGAGGTAGTCCGCGCGCTTTTTGCTGGCCGGATTGTAAAAGCAGAGTACAAAGTCGGCCTGCGCCGCAAGCTCGACGCGGGTCATGATTTTTTCCAATGGGGTCAGCAGGTCGCTCAGGCTGATGACCGCAAAATCGTGGATGAGCGGCGCACCCAGCACCGCCGCCCCGCTCATCGCTGCAGTGATGCCGGGAATCACCTCAATCTCGATGGGCGGATACTGCTGGGCCAGCTCGTAGATAAGCCCCGCCATGCCGTAAACGCCTGCGTCGCCGCTGCACACCATCGAGACGGTCTTTCCCGCGACCGTCTGCTCAATCGCCATGCGGCAGCGGTCGACCTCCTGCTTCATGGCGGTGGTCAAAAAGGTCTTTCCCGGAAAACGCTCCCGCACCAGGTCGACATAGACGGTGTAGCCCGCGATGATGTCGCTTTGCTCCATCGCCGCCATCGCCGCCGGCGTTATCTGGCTGAGCTCCCCCGGACCGATTCCCACAACATACAGCTTCATCCCAATTTCCTTCTTTCTATTTTAATCTTGATTCGAAAAGGACAAGGTAATTTCCTTCTCGACTGCCAGCGCCGCCGTCACGCCGCCGCCCGCCTGTTTTGGCAGCAGCAGCTCCCCGCCGCCGGCGCCCAGCACTGCCGCACGCTCGCAGACGTTGTCCACCCCAGTCACCTGTTTGACAAAACCGGAGGGAGAAAAGGTCCCCGGCACCTGACTTAACTGTTCGGCGGAATAGGTCGTCAGCGGCAGGTGATGGCTTTGGCAAAAACCAAGCAGCCCCGCTTCTTCCTTTTTTAAATCGATCGAGCAGACCGCACGCACCGCTTCGAGCGGGACGCCCGCTTTCTGCAGGGCCGCCGACACAAACACTTCTATCGTCTTTTCCAAAACGCCCTTGCGACAGCCGATTCCCAACACAAGCCGCCTTGGCGGCAGCCAGAGAGTGTCGGGCCGGTCAGGATTGCAAAAGCTAATACAGATGCGCCAGTCCCCGGCGTTCTGCCCAATCATGGTCACGCCCTCGGGCAGCTTTCCCCGAATCGGAAAATCGGAGAAAAGAGCCGCCTTCTGCCCGGCCAAAAGCGCTGCGGAGATGGCCTTGGCCTTTGCGCGGTCGGTCAGCACCAGCTCATTTTTCTGCGCAAAGGCATCCACCGCGAACAGCCCGTTTAAATCGGTGGCGGTGGTAATGATTGGCAGCGCGCCCAGTATTTTAGCAAAGTATCCGGCCAGCTCGTTTGCCCGCCCGACGTGGCCGGAGAGCAGCGGGATACAAAATTGGCCCTTTTCGTCGATCACCACCACGGCTGGGTCGTGCAGCTTGTCCGCGACAAAGGGCGCAATCGCCCGCACCGCGATGCCGCACGCCCCCACAAAGACAAGGCAGTCGGACTTTGGAAATTGCTGTACCGTCCAATCGTGCAGCGAGCCTTGCCAAACGGTCAGATTTTTTGTGTCCCAGTCCCCTGCAAAGCGGGAGCGCACAAAGCCGGTCGCCGCAAAATCCTCCCCCAAAGCGTTCAGCAGCCGGGCGGCTGCTGCGGCCCCGCTTTGGGTAAAGCAGATCAGCGAAAGCGTTGTTTTCATCTTGTCTCCTGCTGCTTTGCCTGGCGGAACTCGGTGGTGAAGCTCGGGTCGTAGAGCTTGGAACGGGAATAGCTGCCGCCCAAAAAGTTTCCGACCAGAATCAGCGCAGTCTTGGTGATGTTGTTTTCCTTTGCGGTCTGCGCCAGAGTGGAGACGGTGCAGCGGAAAACCTTCTCGTCTGGCCAGCTTGCCTTGTAGACAATCGCCGCCGGGGTATCGGCGCTGTATCCGCCGGCCATCAGCCGCTCCTGCAGCCCTTCCAGCAGGCCGGTGCTCAGGAAGATGACCATGGTAGCCTGGTGGGCCGCCAGCTTTGCAATCTCCTCCTTCTCCGGCACCGGGGTGCGCCCGGCCATGCGGGTGATGATGACCGTCTGGGAGACATCCGGCAGGGTATATTCCGCATTTAAAGCCGCCGCCGCCGCACAGAAGGAGCTGACGCCCGGCACATATTCATAAGCGATCTCCAGATCATCCAGCTGGTCCATCTGTTCGCGGATTGCCCCGTACAGGCAGGGGTCGCCGGTGTGCAGCCGGACGATGGTCGCCCCTTCCCGTTCTGCCTGGCCGATGACCTCCAGCACCTCCTCCAGCGTCATTTTGGCGCTGTTATACAGCCGGCAGTCCGGCCGTGTCTCCTGCAGCAGCTGGGGATTGACCAGAGACCCTGCATAGATCACCACATCCGCCTGACGCAGCAGCCGCTGCCCGCGCACTGTGATCAGATCGACCGCGCCCGAACCGGCTCCAACAAAATATACCATCCCGAATTCCTCCCTGTCTGTTGCCCGTTTATTTCTCGACCACAATCACCGAAAAGTAACTTGCGTTTTCGTCCACACCCCGCATCGAAGGGTAGATTTCCTCCCCCTCCATGCCGCACTTCTGCACCATCATCGCCTTGTCCAACAGGCCCTTTTCGTCCAGCAGTGCCTTGACCTTCTTCATTGAGCGGCCGGTCTTCATTAGCACCTTCGGCCCGCTCCATTCCAGGCCTTCCTCTACGCCCTGATAGGATGCAGGGATGATGTGCAGCGGCTGCGCACCTTCGGCAAGGCCGGTGTTGAGCTTGGCCGCCACCGCACAGAAGGACGGCACACCCGGCACCATCTCGACCGGATAGCCGTGCTGCTGCACCCGCTTGTGGACGTAGATGTAGGTGGAGTAGATCGCCGGATCTCCCAGGGTCAAAAAGGCAACCGACTTTCCTTCCTTTAAGTAACCCTCAATAAGTTGAGCCGCCGCCTGGTGGCTTTGTTCCAGCACCTGCGGGTCACGGGTCATCGGCATCGAGACTTCGATCACATTTTTCTGCTCAAAATCTTTAACCGCACCCTTTGCAATCTGCCGGGCGATGCCCTCGCCTTCGCCCGATTTTGGCACCGCCACGATGTCGCACTCCTCGATCAGGCGCACCGCCTTGAGGGTCATCAGCTCCGGGTCGCCCGGACCGACACCGATTCCATACAGTTTCCCTGCCATCCTTATCTGTCCCCTTCCGATTGATATTCTTGCAGCAGGCGCTGCAGAATCTGCTCGCTGCCCTGCGTCATTCCCAAAAATCCGTGCGCGTTGGAAAAGAGGATGACGCCGGTCTGCAGCGTCTCTCCGGCACGCGCACGCACATGTTCTTCTATTCTTTGCAGTATGCTCTGCATCACATCCTGGCGCAGCCCTTCCCTGTCCAGCAGCGCAATCGCCTCGTCGGTGGTCGCACTGTCCATCAGGGCAAACAGTGTCTCCCTGCTTGCTCCGCACAGAGCGGCATGGGCGGTAAAGACCTCCAGCCGCCCGTCGGCGTAGCGGGAGTGGGTGTTCATGATGCCCGCCGCCAGCTTGCAGAACTTGCCGATGTGCCCAACCAGCAGCACTCGCTCAAAGCCTTGCTGCACGCACATATCCAGCGTGTCCCCCACATAGTTCGAGCACTTGACCGCGCGCTCGCTTAAGGAAGAAAGTCCCTCCAGCGTGCCGCTGTTTAAAAAGGCCTGTCCGTAATTGCCGGGGGTGATGAGCACACCGGTGTGTCCGGCCTTGCACAGGATGCTCAGCTCCAGCTTGATCGAGTCGGTCAGCGCCTTCTCGCTCATCGGCTCGACGATGCCGCTGGTGCCCAGGACCGAAATCCCCCCTTCGATACCTAACCTTGGGTTAAAGGTCCTTTTGGCCACCGCCTCCCCCTGCGGGATGCTCACCGTGGCGCGCAGGCCGACGCCCTCCCATGCGGGATAGTCCTGGCGGACCAGCTCAATCTGCTGGCGGATCATCTGGCGCGGCACCCGGTTGATGGCGGCCTCGCCGACCGGCATTTCCAGCCCCGGCTTGGTCACCCGGCCCACGCCCTGACCGCCCAGGATAGCGATGCCCGCCTCCTTTGCCGGTTCCAGGCGCACAAAAACCTCGATGCCGTCGGTGGCGTCCGGATCGTCGCCGCTGTCCTTGCAGACGCTGGCCCGCGCCCATCCGTCCCCCACCTGCACCGAGTGAACCGGGATATGGAGCTCCAATCCCTTAGGGACGGTCAGGCGAACCGCCTGCGGTGGCTCCCCACCAAATAAGACCATTGCCGCCGCCTGGGCCGCCGCCGCCGCGCAGGTTCCCGTTGTGTATCCTCTGCGCAGCTTCTGCTGACCCACATAGATGTAGGCCTCCTGCTGCGCGATCCAATCCGGTTTTTCCAGCTTTGTCTCCCCCTTTCTTTCCCGCTTATTTCCATATGTATTGTAAAGGATTGCGCGGGGGATGTCAACTGCAAATCTAGCCGAGCCCCACAATCATGGCGCGCAGCTGGTTGCTGTCCTCCACCGAAAGATCCCACTGGCTGCCCTGCTCGTCCTCCACGATGACCTCGTTCTCCCGCTCAAAGTTGACCCAGAGGTAGAACTGGTGCTCCTTCCCCTGCGCATCGGTCAGCTGCGCCAGGTAGTCGTATTCGCGGTCATCAAAGTTTTCCATAAACTTTTCGTTTTTATGGGTCAGCAGACTGTAGAGCTTGTTGGAAAGCATCTCGTCGCTGCTGCTCCAGCCCGGTTCCTCCTCGCCCCGGGCGGTGATGGACGCCGACAACATGTCAGTCACCGTGCTCTGCTCCACTGCAAGTCCTCCCGCATCCTGCTCCTGCTGGCCATCCGGCTGCTCTCCCTCCTGCTGCCAGATGGAGGCCGCGGTCACCTCCTTTGGCGCGTCGGGGGAAGGAAGCCTTCTCCAGGACTCGCACCCGGTCAGCAGCAGCGCGCATCCCAGCGCCAGCGCGCAATATCGCCCTTGTTTCATCCAATTCTCCCTCTTCCATTATTTACAAAGGCAGCTCGTGCCCGCAAAGATAATCAAATACAGTGTCCGCCACCAGCATGTTGCCCAACTCCGACAGGTGGGAGCCGGTGGTGAACAGCTGGGTGGGACAGATCGCCTGGCGGTTATGCTCCATCACTGCCAGCATCGGGGACTTGACGTCGATGAAGGGAAGCCCCTTCTCCCCGCTTACCCGCCTTAAAATGTTGTCCACCTGCTCCAAAGCAACCATCTTTTCGTGGCTGCGGTGGGCGGAGGTGGAGAGCACCACCACCTGAATGCGATCCTGCCCGCACCATTCCAGCAGGCAGCGCAACCCCTGTTCAAAGTGTGCCGGATCGAGCGCCTTGGCGTCGTTCTGCCCAATCCAGAGGATCATCATGCTCGGGTGAAGCGGCGCGACGTCACGGCTGTAGCGTTCCAGCAGGTGGCGGATGGTGTCCCCGCCAACCCCTCTATTATAAAAGGTAAACTCCAACTGCGGAAAATGAATCAGGAGCCGCTTGACCAGAATGTCCACATAGCTTCCGGCATAGTCCAGGCTGTACCGCCGCGCCGGATGCTCCGATTCGTTTAAATCGGTGCGCTGGGTTAAACTGTCACCAAAAAAGACAATTTTTTCCCCCTGCCGAATCAGCATCCAAACTCCCCCTGCTTTTTTCTTTCTATTGTACCACACTTTCTATCTTTTCGACAGACCCTTTTTCTTCCTTTCCCGATAATCTTTCGGACAACACAAAAAAGCGTTCCCCTTTTCTATCAAAAGAGGAACGCTTTTGCCTGTTCGATTATTCTACCGAAACGATCGAGATATTCTCCACCGGGACCTCGGTCTGTTCCAGAACGATGTCCCGGATCTGCACCACATCCCCCTCCTGCAGCTCTGGGGATTTGACGATGACGTCCACCTTCTCGTTGGAGCAGTAGACCATGCACTCGGCAAAGCCTTTGGCTTTAATCAGGTTTTCGATCTTGCCTTCGGTCTCGATCGACTGCGCCATCGCGCTGGCCTGTGCGGTCAGCTCATCCTTCTGTTCCTGGTCGAGGTTGACGTCGGAGAGCATCACCTGCAGCGCCTCCTGCGCTTCGTCGCGGGTCTTGGTGCGGGTCAGCCTTGCCTGCGAAAAATATTCCTCGTCCCCCACCGCACTTTCGGCCTGCAGACTGGTCTCCTGTGTCTCTTCGCTGGAAACCTCCTTTGTATCCACAAACTGTGCGTCGCCATAATTTTCCTGCTCGCCCTCCTCGGTGGAAAGCTCCTGGGTGGTTTGCTGTGCATTTGCCGTCACCAAATCCAGATCCTCCCCGGCAAATTGATAGTTCAGATAAACCGCCACCCCCAGCGCAACCACCAGCGACGCCAAAACAAGCTGTTTTTTTCCTACGATCATGTTCATATTTTTCCCTCCTGTAAGATCTGTAAAAAAGTCTTTATCATGAACGGCCGGGGCAGACGCAGACCTGTGTGCTGCGTATTCCCAGAACCGTTGTCACCGCCTCGGTCACTTGCTGGCAGACCGTCATGCTCTTCGCCCCCTGGCAGACCACCACCACGCCGTTTACCTGCGGGCGCACCGTCTTTTCCAGAACCGGCTGGTTTCCCCCCTCTCCATCCTCGACGAGCACCAGCTTTTTTTGGCTGGAGCTGGAGCCGGAGTTTGTCTGCCGGTCCTGCTCCTGGCTGACGCTGTCCTCCACCGCGTAGACGCTTCGCTCGCTCTCCTCAAAGGTGAGCATCACGCTGCACTCCCCCACGCCGTCGATCTGGCTGATAATCTCCTCCAGCCGCTGCTGCAGCTGCTGTTCGCTCTGTTGCGCATTCTGCTGCTCCGGTTGTTCCATGGCCGGTTCGCTCTCCTTTGGTTCCTCCCCCGCCAGCAATTCGGAACACAGGATCAGCCCCATCCCCAAAAGGCCCACCGCCACCAGCAGGCGCACCCGGTTCTGGCTGTCACAAAGCGAGCGCCAAAAAGCCTGCAGGCGCTGCAGGACCCGATCAAAATCCTCCCGCATCTTTCACGTCTCCTTCCTGGTAGTCGATTTGCAGCGACAGGGCGGGCGACTGCAGATTCTGCCGCAGCCATTCCTCCCTGTCCCGATCCTTTTCCCCCAACGTCAGCAGCAGCTCCATCTGGATGGAATCTTCCTGCTGCATCATATCTATGCGGATTTGGACAGGGGTTATGCCTTGCTGGCGCAGAAAATTGTCCACCTCCTGTTCCAGCTGTCCCTGCACCGCCTCAAACCCGGCCTGCTGGCTCTGCTGCTGCATCTGCCGGGAAATTTCCTGCGCCTGCTGCTGGGGCAGCTGGCTCTCCCAGTCCGAAAAGGAAAGCTCTAAAGAGCCCAGCGGCAGCAGCACGCTGCATAGAAAGAAAACGCTGACGCAGACCTTCAGCATCCTTCCCAGCCCCGACTCGGGCGCAAGCATCTGGCAAAGCCCTGCCGCTGCCGCCGCAAAGCAAAGGCTCGCCGCCCATTGGCGGATGGCTTCCAGCATCAAAGACCCTCCCTTCCTTTTCTGCAAGCTATCCTGCCGTCAGCAGGAGCATCAGTGCCGTCGAGACTAAAATCAACAGCGCAAAGCAGGCGATCAGCGCCAGCAGGATGGAGAAGGCCTGCACAATCGACTCGAGCAGCTTTGCAACCTCCCCCGCGCCCAGCATGGAGCTGACCCACGCCGAGGCTTTCAGCGACAGATACCACATCCCCACCTGCAGCAGCGCGGGCAGAAAGGTCAGCACCGCAACCAGGATCCCAAAGGAACCGACCGCGCCCTTGAGCAGCTGGACACAGCCCTTTGCCGCGCCCAAAGCCTCCGAAATGGTCCCGCCAATCACCGGAATCATGCTGCCGGCCAGAAACTTGGAGGCTTTGAGCAGCAGCGTGTCCCCTCCGCTGCCGATCACCGTCTGCAGCGAGAGCATCCCGACAAAGAGGGTCGTGATGATGCCAAGCCCCCAGCAAACCACCGATTTGATGGCGGCTGTGACCTTATCCAGCTGCAAAAGCGGGGCCATCGGTGCGACGGTGCACAGCGCAAGGTAGATGTTGAGCAGCGGAATCAGGGTGCGCGCGGCAAGCTCGGCCAAAATCTGCGCGGCAAAAAACAGAATCAGATTGTATGCTCCCGCCGAAGCCGGATTGCCGCCCGCAATCAAAATCCCGCTCATCACCGGCGTGAAGGACATCACAAACAGCGAACATTCCCGCAGCGCCTGCACCGTCTGATCGATGCAGGCAAAGACCGGCTCCTCCAAAAAGGAGAGGATGCAGGCCGTCGCCACCACCAGAAAGATGCCCTGCAGCCGCGCGCTGACTGCGCTCTGTCGCACCGCGCTCAAAACCGCGCACAGCAGCGCCACCGCCAATAGCCTCCCCAGCACCTCTAGCGGCCCGGAAACCTGCTGCAGCGCCGCGTCCTTAATCGCCGCCAAAAGCTCCGACGGGGTCATCGACAGCAGCGAAAAAAGGCCGCCGTCTTCCTTCTCCTGCGTCAAGCTGTCCATCATGCCCTGTGCCTGGTCGGGGACGTTGGGAAGAAGCTGCTCCTCCAAAAGCTCATTGAGCTTGTCCTGCACAAAGCTGCCCAGCGCCCCGTCCTCACTGCCGGCAAAGGCGGTTGTCCCCAGCAGCAACACCGCGAGCAGCATCCCCAGCGTGCAACCTATCCATCTTCGTCCTGTCTGTTTCATCATCCTTCACCCTTTATGTTCCAATCAGCCGCAGCGCCTGCTGGAGCAACTCTGAGAAAACCGGCATCGCCAGCAGCAGCATCGCGGCCTTGCCCGCCGTTTCCAGCCGGGCGGCGATGGCCGTCTCCCCGATGTCCCGGCAGGTGTCGCAGGCGACCTGCGTAATCAGGCAGATGCCGAGCGCCTTGAGCAGTACCTGCGCCGCCTCGCCGCCCGACCCCAGCGCCAGATTGGAAAGCTGCTGCAGCTGCTCCAACACCGGTGCCAGCTGCTCCAGCAGCCACAGCAGCACCCCCACCCCGCATAGGATGGAGATGACCAGCGCAATCTCCGGCCGGTACTGCCGCAGCAGCACGCACAGCGCCGCCGCACACAGGCTAAAGCCGATCACCGCCCCAAGCGACATCCCGTTTCCCTCCTTCTCACAGGCCAAACACCGTCTTTACCGTATCGAACAGGGTGCTGATCTGCTCGATCATCATCATGAGCACCACAATCAGCCCCGCCAGGGTGGTCATCGTGGCCTGTTCCTCCCTCCCCGAGCGAATCAGCACCTGGTTGAGCACCGAGACAATGATCCCGATTGCCGCAATCTTAAAAATCAAATCGACATCCATCATTTGTTCCCTCCTGTTGTTTTTGTGGCCTGTCCCCATCAAAGCAGGATGCACAGCGCAAGGCCCGCCAGCGGCCCCAGCGGGGTATAGAGCTTTCTTTCCCGTTCCTCCTCCCCGGCAGCCTGTCCCGCCGAACGCTCCAGCGCGGCGCGCAGGCGGGAAAGTTCCTCCAGCTGAATCTGCAGCTCATAGGCGCCCAGAATTGTTTCCATCCGGGACAGCACCTCCCGGTCGGCGCGCTGCAGCTCCCCGCCGCAATCCATCACCGCCGCCCGCCATCCTTTGGGAAAGGTTTCTCCCCGCTGCAAAAAAAGCTGCAAACAGGGCAGCGAGCGAAAAGCCGCTTCCTTTCCAAGCTCCTCGATCAGCTCCCCCGCCGGCTGCAAACAAAAGGCAAGCCGCGAACACACCTCCCCCAGAAAGGAAGCGGCCAGCAATAGCTCCTTCCGTCTGCGGCCTGAACGTCCCGCCAGATAAAAGCCCGCCGCCGTGCAGCCGGCAAGCAGCATCGCCCGCCCCAGCACGCTCAAGGTCATCGCGCTCATCCTTCCACCTGCCTTTCCCAATCCTCTATCTCAAAAATCCCCGCCGCCTGACCGGGGAGATCCGCTCCCCGCAGCAGCAGCACCTTCTCAAACGCCTTTTCTTTTTGCAGCAGCTGAAACTGCGGGCGGCGAAAAAGCTCCTCCAAGCTGCCCGCATGGATGGAGGCGACAAAGCGCACGCCGCAGTTGACCGCCTGCAGCAGCTGTTCGGTCTCGGCCAGCGTGCCAAGCTCGTCGCAGATCACCACCTGTGGTGAAAGGGTGCGAACCGCCTGCAAAATCCCCGCCGGTTTGGGGTAGCCGCGCAGCACATCCAGGCATCCGCCCAAGGAAAGCAGGCCGCGGTCCACAATCTCCCCCCGCTCGTCCACCACCGTGACCCGCCAGCGTCGGGACAGAAAAAAAGCCAGCGCGCGCAGCAGGGTTGTTTTTCCGCTGCCCGGCTCCCCCGCAATCAGCACCGAGCAAAGCCCCCGGTCAAACAGCGAGCGGGCAATTTTCTCAACCTCCTCCGGGTTGTCCTGTTTTCTTGCAAGGCGGATGTTCAGCGAACTCAGCTCCCGGATGGAGGTGACCTTCCCGTCCTGCACCACCGCTGTCCCGCCAAGGCCGATGCGGTGGCCCCCCTGGATGGTGAGAAAGCCGTGGACAATCTGCGGCAGGAAGGTGTGGACCGAGTAATCGCACAGCGACGCAAAGCTCTGCTCGATTTCCTCGCGGGAAACGCTCTTTCCGTTTGGGATCACCTGCCCGATCGAAAGCATCTTTCCGGGGAAGATCAGCCAGATTTCCCGCCCCTCCTGCAGGCGAATCTCCTGCAAGCTGTCCCAGCAGCTCTCCGGCAAAGCCTCCAACTGGCCGGCAAGGGCGGGCGGCAGCTTGTTTAACAGTTGCTGTAACTGTCCGATTGCCGCGTTTTTGACCATCCTTGTCCACTCCCCTTCCTCTTTGATACCCCTATTGTATGCGCCGCGCTGACAAAAAAGAACTGCAAAGAAAAAGGGTGCGGGAAAAAGGCATTTGCCTTTTTCCCGCACCCTTGCGGTTACCGAAAAAAAGATTCTTTAGTCCGCGCGATAAACGATTCTGCCATCGACAATGGTCATCCGGGTATGGAAGCTGTCGTCAAAGACAGCAAAATCCGCGCAGCAGCCGGGACGGATGGAGCCGATGCGGTCCTGCATCCCCATCGCGCGCGCCGGATTTAAGGTCGCAGCGTTGACAATCTCCCACAGCGGCTTGTTGGTGTTCTTGTGGACATTGGCAATCGCGCGGTTGAGGGTCAGGATGCTGCCCGCCAGCGTGCCGTCCTGCAGGCGCGCGCTGGTTCCGTCCACCACCACCTCCAGCTCGCCCAGCGTGTACTCGCCCGCCGGCATGCCGCCGGCACGCATACAGTCGGTGATAAGGACAAATTTGTCCCTGCTCTTGCAGTCCATCACAAACTGGAACATTGCCGGGTGGACATGGATGGTGTCGCAGATCATCTCGGTATAGACATCCGAGCGCAGTGCGGCAGTGACGACGCCCGGCTTGCGGTGGTGCATCGGGGTCATCGCGTTATAAAGATGGGTGACCTGAGTCGCGCCACAGGCGATTGCCTCCATCGCCTGCTCATAGGTCGCGGCGGTGTGTCCGATCGAGACGCGCACCGGAGTTTCGGAGGTGACTTTGCGGATAAATTCCATGCCGCCCTCCTTGTCCGGAGCTACGGTGACGATGCGGATGACGTCGCTGTACCGCTTGATGAAATCAAAATCAAAGTCCGCGATGTAGCTTTCCTCATGCGCTCCCTTGTAGGCCGGGTGAATAAACGGTCCCTCCATATTGATGCCCTCGATGACGGCCGCGTCCCACCCTTCGCCGCTCTTTCCGACGACGGTACGCACGGTGTCAAAAACCTCTCCCGTCCGCTCCAGCGGCAGGGTGACCGAGGTGGCAAGGAAGCGGGTCACACCGTTTTGGGCGACGGTGGAAGCGATGGTGTGCAGCGCCTCCACTGTACCGTCCATCGTGTCGCATCCGCCGGAGCCGTGGATGTGCACGTCAAACAGTCCCGGCGTCACCAGAGCCCCCTGCACCTCGATGCGCTCTGTGCCCGCTGGGATCTCTGCTTCCGGCACGATGCCGACAATCTTCTCCTCAAACAGCACCGCCTTGCCGGTCTCAATCCGGTCGTGCAGAACAAGTCTTCCGCCGCAAATTGCTTTCATAAAAATGCTCTCCTTTCCGCTGGCCGCGTGTGTAAAATTCTATTCGTCCTTTTCTCCCTCTGTACTCTCCTTGGGAACCACTGGCGGCAGGGCACTCACCCGGCCGTGATTCTTAGCGATAAGGAATTTGATCTTGATGCCCTGGTCCATGAACATCCGCTCGTGCTCGGTCACAATATTTTCCGCAAAGCCGCTGGCCGCCAGGTCGTAGGTGATGAACTCCTGGGTGAAGCCGCACATCGCAAAGTAATCGAGCGACTCCTCGAACAGCTCGTCGTCGTCAGTCTTAAACCAGATCTCGCCGCCGTCCTTTAAAAATTCCTGGTAGAAAAAGAGCTGGCGCGGGTAGGTCAGGCGCTTTTTCTTGTGCTTTTTCTTGGGCCAGGGGTTGCAGAAATTGATGTAGATGCGCTCTACCTCGTCGTCTCTGTCCAGCACCTGCAGGATGCGCTCGATGTCGTAGGCAAAGATGCGCACGTTGTCCACCTCTTTGCCGGCCTGCTCATACGCCTTTTCGATGTTGCGCTTGGTCAGTCCCAAGATATCGCTCTTGATGTCCACCGCCAAAAAGTTGATCTGTGGGTTCTGCAGCGCCTTCTGCGCCATAAAGCCGCCCTTGCCGCAGCCCAGCTCCAGGTGCAGCGGCTGCCGCTTTGGGAACAGCTCGTGCCAGTGGCCGATGTGGTTTTCCGGGTCGTCTATGCAAAATGGGCAGGCCGCCAGCTCCGGGCGCGCCCAGGGTTTTCTTCTGATTCTCATACAATGCCTCCAACCATTTTTTCGAAAACTATCATAGCACAAAACTGCCGGAGGGACAAGCCTTATTTTCTGTCTCCGCCCGTCCCAGCAAAAATTCTTCCTCCGCACAGATTTTGCCGTCCCGGAAAGAAAAGATGTCGCAGGAAATCTCCCCGAGCGAGTTTCTTAAAATGGCAACGGCGCGGCTTTTGTCCTCACTCTGGTAGAATGCGATGCAGGCAAAGGTGACGTCGCTGTCCCGATACGCCTGCTGCATGACCGAAAGGTATTCTTCGATTCCACGGATGGTACGCTCCCTCGTTCCATGCAGCTGCCAGACAACCTCGCTGTCCAAAAAGGTCTGATACGTTTCCCAATCCCTGCTGTTTTCCGCCGCAAAAAAGCGGCGCAGCACCTCCCTTGGCGATTGCATGTTCTTCCTCCTAAAAAAGAAGGATGCCGCCGGGGCACCCTTCTTTCAAAATAAAACTTATCTGGTTGCTTTCTTTTCTTTTTTGAGCATCATGTCCAGCACGATCTGGTCAAGGGTGACCGAACCCTGATTGCCAAGCTCGGCAAAGTTGCTGATTGTCTTTTCGACGTCGTCCTCGACGATGCCGTCGGTGGAGAGGACGCGGATGCCGCGCATCGCCATCAGGGCAGCCTGCATGGCCGCGTTGGTGCAGGTGGCAATCTTCAGCGCGCAGTCCGCCTTTGCACCGTCACAGAGCATGCCGGTGACGTCGCCGATCATGTTGAACACGCAGTTTTCCACCTCTCTGAGACCGCCGCCCAACAGGTAAGCGATGCCGCAGGCGGAGCCCACACCGGCCACCGTCGCGCCGCAGAAGGCAGACAGACGGCCAAACTGGGACTTGATGTAGATGCCCATCAGGTTGCTCAAGGTGACCGCGCGCATCATCTGCTCATCGGTCACACCCAACTTTCTGGCAACCGCAACCACTGGCATGGTGCAGGCGATGCCCTGGTTTCCGGAACCGGAGTTGGAGACAACCGGAGCGTCCGCACCGGCCATGCGGGCATCCGCACCGGCGGAGGCAATCTGCATCGCGTAGGTAATCAGGGAATCGCTGCGATAACCCTTTTCCATATCCTCCTTGATGCCGCGTCCGATGCACAGGCCGTATGGATTGCGCATGCCCTCCTCGCTGATGGCGGAGTTGACATCGATGCTCAGGCGGATCTTGTCCAACATGGAAAGATCGACGGTGGTGGCGTACTCGAAGATTTTGGCAACCGACAGGATTTCCTTGATGTCCGCGTCGGAGTAGCCGCCGTCCGCGTTGCCCTGTTCATGGCGTTTGTCCAGAACCGCTTTGCCGTTTTCTTCTATATAAATAATATTGGTGTGGACGTTGGCGATGATGGCTTTTGCGGTGTTGTGCTCGCCCTTGACCTCAACCTCGATGTACAGCTTTTCCGGAACCTTTGCAAGCTCCACCTTGACCGCCTTGGCGTCCACCAGAGCGCAGGCCTTTTCCAGCTGCTCGGAGGTGATGCCATTGATGACCTGCAGCTGCTTTTCCGGCTGCGCAACGATGGCGCCGATGGCCACCGCGTACTCGATACCAACCAGCGCAGTACCCGGGATGCCCGCCGAGTAGGCATTCTTAATGATATTGCCGCTGGCAAAGGTGTGGATGGATTTGACCTCCTCGCCCAGATGCGCGGCCGCCGCTGCCGCAGTCAGAGCCAGCGCTCCAGGCTCGGTACAGCCGGTCGCCAGGACCAGGCCATCATTTAAAATCGAAGTGATTGCCTCATAGTTCATATTCCTTCATTCCCTTTCTTATTGTTTATCCATGCTTGATCGTTTTTCACGCCAGTTCTTTCCCTTTAAAATAAAAGGGAAAGATTCTCTTTTTATTATAGCTTTTTTTGTGGAATATTTCAATCTCTTCGATTTATTTCCTTGAAAATTCTCTCTTTCGCCGAAAAACATTCCTGTATATTCCCTCTAATGACCAAAACCAACCGGCTGCAGCAGGATGCGGTCATTGTCCAGCGCACAGCTGCCCGCCTGCTGAAAACGCTCCAGCAGCTCCGACACGCTCATCCGTTCCCGCTGCTCCCCGCAAAGATCCAACAGTATCTTCCCTTCGCTCATCATCAGCGTCCTGCTGCCCATCCGCAGCGAGAGCTGCAGGTTGTGGGTAATCATCAGGGTGGTGATGCGGTGTTTTTGGACGATCTCCTGAGTAATCTGCAGCACCTTGTCCGCTGTCGCCGGGTCCAGCGCCGCCGTGTGCTCGTCGAGCAGCAGCAGTTTGGGCGGGGTCATGGTACACATCAGCAACGAAACCGCCTGCCGCTGCCCGCCGGAAAGCAGTCCAACCGGCGTTTTCATCCGCTCCTCCAGCCCCAATCCCAGGGAAGCCAGCTGGTCACGGAAAAATTCCTGCTCCTGTTTAGGAATTCCGATGCCAAAGTGTCCCTGCCGGGAGCGCAGATAGGCCAGCGCCAGATTTTCCTCTATCGTCATCGAGGGCGCCGTGCCCCGCATCGGGTCCTGAAAGATGCGCCCGATCTGTTTTGCCCGGCGGTGTTCCGGCCAGAAGGTGATGTCCTCCCCATCGAGCACAATTTTGCCCTTGTCCGGCAGGATGCTGCCCGCAATCAGGTTGAACAGGGTCGATTTGCCCGCCCCGTTGGAGCCAATAATGGTGACAAATTCGCCGTCCTGCACCGACAGGTTCAGGTCATCCATCGCCAGCCGCTCGTTGACCGTTCCAGGATAAAATGTTTTTCTTAAACTCAAAATTTGCAGCATCAGCGCATCCCTGCCCTTCTCTGTTTTGCCAGCCGCAGCAACTCCTTCACCGCCGGCACCGACATGGCCATCGCTACAATGATGGCGGTAATCAGCTTGAGGCTGGAGGAGGAAAAGTTCCACTCCAGCGCCTGCGCAATAATCAGCCGGTACAAGACGGAGCCGACGATGGCGGCAACCGCGCCGGAAAGAATTGTTGCGCGCCGCACCAGCAGCCCGACCGCAATCTCGCCAACAATCAGCGAAGCCAGCCCGATGACCACCATGCCGATGCCCATCCGCACCTCCGCGTAGCAGTTGTAGTGGGCAATCAGCGCACCCGACAGGGCCACGCAGGCGTTGGCGATGCTCAGGCCCACCATCTTCATCCGGTCGGCGTTGATCGAGGAGGAGCGCACCATCGCCTCGTTGTCCCCCGTCGCCCGCACCGCCAGCCCAGCCGGCGTCTGCAAAAACAGCACCAGCACCGCTGCAACACCGATAGCTGCCAGCCCGGAAAGCAGCATGCCCGGCAGGTTGTGGTAGATGCTCTCGCCCTGCGCTAACGGGAGGTTTGCCTTGTTGTCCATCACCATCAGGTTGATCGAATACAGCGCCGTCATGGTGATGATGCCCGCCAGGATAGGCTGAATTTTCATCTTGGTCTGCAGCAGCGCCGTCACAAATCCGGCGGCCGCCCCGGCAAGCGCGGCCAGCAGCAGCCCCAAAACCGGGTGTCCCGCCAGCGTTGCCACCACCGCGACCGCTGCGCCCAGCGTAAAGCTGCCGTCCACCGTCAGGTCCGGGATGTTTAAAATACGGTAGGAAATGAACAGCCCCAGCACCATCAGCGAATAGATCAGCCCAAGTTCGATGGCCGAGAAAAAGGAATACAGGCTCATCATCTTCGCTCACCGCCCTCGTCGTCCAGCTCCAGCAGGCTGTCCTCGTCAAAATAATCGATCCGCATCGCGTGCCGCACATCCTCCAGGGTCTGCTCGGCCTTTTTGCGTGCGACCTTGCTGCCCTCCTTGAGAATGTCATAGACCTCCGGAAGGTGACGCTCCCATTCCTTACGACGCTGACGGATGGGCTGCAGTTCCTCCTGCAGCACCTGATTGAGGAACCGTTTAACCTTGACATCCCCCAGACCGCCGCGGCGATAGTGCTCTTTGAGCTCCTCCATGCCGCTGTATTCCGGCAGAAAGGCCGCAAAATCTTCCGGTTTGCAAAAGGCGTCCAGATAGATAAAGACCGGATTTCCCTCCACCCTGCCCGGATCGCTGGCACTGAGGTGGTTGGGGTCGGTGTACATCGACATCACCTTTTTCTCGATCTGATCCGGTTCGTCCGAAAGATAGATGCAGTTGCCCAGCGACTTGCTCATCTTGGCCTTGCCGTCCAGCCCCGGCAGACGCATGCAGGAGGCGTTTTCCGGCAGGATAATCTCCGGCTCCACCAATGTTTCCCCGTACAGCTGATTAAACTTGCGGACAATCTCCCGGCACTGCTCGATCATTGGCTCCTGATCCTCCCCTGCCGGGACAGCGGTTGCACGGAAGGCGGTGATGTCCGCCGCCTGGCTGATGGGGTAGCAGAAAAAGCCCAGCGGGATACTCGTCTCAAAGCGGCGCATCTGAATCTCCGATTTGACGGTGGGGTTGCGCTGCACTCGGGAGACGGTGACCAGATTCATGTAGTAAAAGCTCAGCTCGGTCAGCTGTGGCACCATCGACTGGATAAAGATGGTCGATTTTTCCGGGTCGATGCCGCAGGCCAGGTAGTCCAGCGCCACCTGAAGGATATTTTGGCGAACCTTTTCGGGGTGCTCCGCGTTGTCGGTCAGCGCCTGCGCGTCGGCAATCATGATGTAGATTTCATCGTAACGATTGGAATTCTGCAGCTTCACCCGCTCTTTGAGCGACCCTGCATAATGGCCTACATGGAGGCGCCCGGTCGGACGGTCCCCGGTTAAAATAATCTGTTTCATATCGGTTGGCTCCCTTTCTTCCAAAATCATCTTACCCACATTTTACGACAGGATGGTCGCCGTCTCTGCGATCTCCTGCGGGATTTCCACGCCGATCTGTTCGGCGGTGGTTTGATTGATGTAGGTGCCAAATTCGCTTAGCGTCTCCACCGGCAGCTCGCTGATTGGCGTCCCCTCCAGAACCGCCGCGGCCATCTCCGCGGTCTTTTGTCCCAGCTGGGTGTAGTTGATGCCGACCGTCGCAAAGCCGCCGTCCTGCACCATCGAGTCCGCACCGGTGTAGATGGGAATCTGAAAATCGACGCCGACCTGTGCCAGCACCGGCATTGCCTGGGCGATGGTGTTGTCGATGGGGACATAGATGGCGTCCACCTCCTGCGCCAGCGACTGCGCCGCCTGCTGCAGCTCCGAAACCTCGCTGATGGTCATCAGCTGGGTCTCATATCCCATCTGTTCGGCCGCTTCCATCGCCTGCTCGGTGGTCACCTGCGAATTGATCTCCGAGGTGGTGTACATAAAGCCAATTTTGTGAACCTCGGGGGTCAGCTCCTGGCAGAGCTGCATCACCTGATCGACCGGAATCGCATCGGAGGTGCCGGTCACGTTGCCGTCCGGGTGCTGGGGGTCGGTCAAGAGCTTTGCCTCAACCGGGTCGGTCACCGCCGAAAAGAGGATGGGGATTTCGCTGGTACTGGCCGCCGCGGTCTGCGCGGTCGGGGTCGCAATCGCCACAATCATGTCCACCCCATCCCCCACAAATTTCTGGCAGATGGTGCCGAGGTTGGTCTGCTCACCCTGGGCGTTTTGAATGTCGTAGTCCACCTTGTCCTCGCCGTAGCCCAGCTGCTCCATCTGCTGCAAAAACGATTCGCGGATGGTGTCCAGCGAGGTGTGCTCCATAATCTGCACGATCCCCACCTGCAATTTTTCGCCTGCGGAAGCGGTCGAGCTGTCTGTGCCCGAGCAGCCGCCCATTGCAGCTGCCAACAGTCCTGCCAACAAAACACCAATTAATTTTTTCATAAAACGCAACTCCTTCTGGCATTTTCTGCCCAATATTTGAGCCGGCTTTTGTCTGCTGGTGGGATACATCCAATAAAAAAAGCACCCATCCCTGTAAAAATACAAGGACAGATGCTTGTGATCTGCGGTACCACCTTGATTGACGTCAAACAGGACGCCCACCTCAAACAGAATGCCAACACATTCCTGACCGATAACGCCGGCCTTGCGTCAGGGGATACTCGGAAAAAGCCTTTTCCTTTCGCCCTGCCCTCCAGGGTCCATTTGTCTGATTCGTTTCCTGCCGGAATCTCAGCTTGCTCCGGCTCTCTGTGAGGTCGTGGTCAGTTTTATCTCCCTGTCAACGGTTTGGGGTATGTTTTGCTTGAGCCCATTAAAGCACTTTTGCCGGGCGTTGTCAAGAGGGTTTTGCAAAAAAATTTAGGCCGCTAAAGTTTTCACGCCCGATAGAGCGTTACCTTTGAATCTATTTTTCGCCTTCTATCAGTGCTTTTTGGGCCTCTTTGCTCTGATCCATGATGCACTGGTAAATTTTGGCCAGCGCCTCGCGGTACTCCGCTTTGGTCAGGGCGCAGACCTTCTCGATGACCTGCTTTTCCCGCTCGGGATGATAGATAGGCAGGTTGTTGGCCTTCTTGTAGGCGGCCACCTTGCCACTGATCTCCATCCGTTCGGTCAGCAGCCGGGCGATCTCGTGGTCCAGCTGGTCGATGCGCTGGCGTAGCTGCGACAAATCCAGCTCGTTATGTTCCATGTCGGGTTCCTCCTTATTTATATTTCGGTAAACTTTAATTTACCGAAATCATTTCTTTTCCTGCTCCTCGTTGAGCGCCTCCTTGATGCGGCTGCCGTCGGCCAGCAGCTGGGTCAGGCGCTGGCCGTCATTTTCGGCGATGGCGTGCCGGTACTCCTGCAGGCTGGAAATCAGGATGTCCAGATCGTCCAGCAGGTTTTGGCGGTTGAGCAAAAACAGCTCGCTCCACATCACCGGATTCAGGCGCGCCACCCGCGTCAAGTCCTGGAAGCTGCCGCCGGTGTAGCCCTTGTAGTTCATGCAGAGCGGATTTTTGATGTAGGCGCTGGAGAGAATGTGCGCCAGCTGAGAGGTATAGCCGATCATCTTGTCATGGCTTTCCGGGTCGGTAAAGACAATCCGCCCGAAACCAATCTCCTGGCAGAGCTTCTGCACGATGTCCAGCGCCCAGGAATCGGTGAAGATGGGGGTCAAAATCATGCTGGCTCCCCGAAACAATGTTCCGGTTGCGTTTTGGTATCCCCAACGCTCCTTGCCCGCCATCGGATGCCCGCCGATAAATTCCACCCCGTGGCTCTTGCAAAGCTGTGCCACCTGGGAGGCGACCGCCTTTTTCACGCCGCAGATATCCATCACGATGCAGCCCTTTTTGAGCTGCTCCACCTTTTGCCGGATCAGGTCAATCGCCGCATTTGGAAACAGCGCCACGATGAGGAGGTCCAGCTGGCTGTAACCTTCCAGCGTCCCATCGATGCAGTGCTCCTCCAAAGCCCGGTGCATCGTCTCCTCATCGATGTCAAAGCCATAAACGGTATGCTCGGTGTTTTCTTCGATTGCCTTGGCAAGCGAGGCGCCGATCAGGCCCAGGCCCACGATTCCGACCTTCATTCCCATGCCGTCACATCCCCTTCCCTGTTTCACTTACAGTGTTTTCATGAAGGCGCTCAGTTTTTTCACCTTCTGCATCAGCTCGGCAAACTGGTCCGGACGCAGCGACTGTGCGCCGTCGCACAGCGCTTTCGGCGGGTCGTTGTGGACTTCGATCATCACGCCGTCCGCACCCGCGGCGATGGCGGCCAGGGTCATCGGCTCCACCATCCACGGCAGGCCGGTCGCATGGCTTGGGTCGATGATGACCGGCAGGTGGGAGAGCTTTTTAATCATCGGCACCGCGGACAGGTCGAGGGTGTTGCGGGTCTTGGTCTCAAAGGTGCGGATGCCGCGCTCGCAGAGGATGACCTTCTCATTGCCGCCTGCCATGATGTACTCGGCACTCATCAGCCATTCCTCGATGGTGTTGGCAAGGCCGCGCTTTAAGAGAATCGGCTTGTTCAGCTTGCCGAGCTGTTTGAGCAGCTCAAAATTCTGCATGTTTCTGGCGCCGACCTGGATGACGTCTACCTCCTCAAACAGGTCGATGTCGTCGTAGTTCATGATCTCGGTGACAATCGGCAGGCCGGTCTGTTTTTTGGCCTCCAGCAGCAGCTTGATGCCCTCCCCGTGCAGGCCCTGGAAGGAGTAGGGAGAGGTGCGCGGCTTAAACGCGCCGCCGCGCAGAAGGCCAGCGCCTGCCTTTTTGACCTCCTCTGCCACCAGGCAGATCTGCTCCGGCGTCTCGACCGAGCAGGGGCCTGCAATCACCTGGAAGCTTCCTCCGCCGATCTTCACACCGTTGACATCGACGACACTGTCTTCCGGGTGGAACTTGCGGTTGGCCTTTTTGTACGGCTCCTGGATGCGCTTGACCTCTTCAACGATATCCAGCGAAGCAATCTTCCCGATGTCCACGCTGGTGGTGTCGCCCACCAGGCCCAGCAGGGTGGTGTTCATGCCCTTGGAAAAGTGGACCTGCAGGCCTATCGATTCAAAATTTTCCTTTAATTTTTCAATCTGCTCGGGACGGGCGGAATCTTTGACAATAACAATCATGGTAAACTCTCCTTTATATCTGATCTTTCAGCAATGCACAGCAACAAAAAAGCCGGCGCTCTGGGGAGCGCCGGCGGTCGATCAAACCTTGATGCAGTGCGTGGTGGATATACAAAAATCCATTTTACAAGAACAGCAGGATTACCGTTTCTTATCCGCGCAGCACAAACAACCAGCGCCAATCAAGCCCCGGTAAGCGTAATATCGTGCTGTAAACGAAACGTGTAGCATAAATGCGAACTCCTTTTTCTTGATGTTCCTATCATATCCCACCAGGCGAAGTTTGTCAATAGGTTTCGCAAAAAATATTTTAGCAGTTTAAAGCAGGCAAGAAGTATTTTCCTTTCTTTCCAGCCGAATCACCTTGTCAAACCGGAATAAATATTCTGCATATTTATCGCGAGCAACGCAAAGAACAGTCTTGTCCATCCTCCGCTTTTGGCACTTGCGTCCAGCGTGGAAACAATTTTTTATAAAACCGCTTTCCTCTTTCAACAGAGGGTCTTTCCCCAAAATCAACTGCTAGCATATTTGTTTAGAGGATGATTCCTACAAAAATATGCGCAAAACCCCCTTTATCGCCATCAAGCCTCTTTCTTTTCCTCCCTTTTTCGAGAACATTTCTTCTCTCCTTTCTGCCTGCTCGCTGCAAAAGGGAGCCTTTTTTCTACTTTTCAACTATATTCCACAAAATTCCACGACATCTTTCAACAATTTCTTCCTTTCATTTCTGCTATAATTTGCCTGTAAGCAAATCTCATTCGACAACAACCAAAATAAAGGAGGATTCTCATGAAGGAAATTTCCATTCTGTCGCAGCTGGACGCGCATCTGTTATTTTCTGTCCCCAATCAGCCAGCCTTTTTTCTGCTGCCTGTGTCACAGGCTGAACGCATCAACGACCTTTCCTTTGAATGGTTTGAGGAATATCTCCCCAACACGCTCGACTCCGCCTACCGCATCCACCTGCTTGAGGACGGCAGCGTTCGCGACGAGGTAGAAAATTGACCTTTCCAAACGCACCCTTTTATGCTATACTGTTTTACAACACGGGGCGCCCTTTGCCCTATGTCAAAGTAACAAAGAGGGTGAGATTATGAAAAAGACAAAGTGGTTCGTTTTTCTTGCAATCACAATTGTGGCGGCGCTGTACGTCTTTGTGGAGACGCCAAACTTAAGCCCGCTTTATCTGGATGGCGCACTCTTCTGGGCGGTGCTGATCACCGCCTATGTGGGGTCGGCGACTTTGCTGAAGATCGGCGAATTTACCATCCAGCTCAACAACTTTTCCTATTCGGCCAAGGCAAAATTTCCCAAGGTCCCGGCCATCATCATCGCCGTTCCCTGGGTCATCATCGCCGTAGTGCTGGTTGTCTGCTCGGTTTTCTTCCAGTGGAAAGCCTACCGCGACCAGCTGGGCGAGCCGCAGATCAAAACATTTGACAGCGAGGTGCAGACCATCGACATCTCCCAAATCCCGATTGTGGACGAGCCTCTGGCCCTGCAGCTGGCACAGAAAAAACTGGGCGAACGCCCGGCGCTGGGCTCCCAGGTGGAATTGCAGACCGCCACCATTCAGATGGTGGACGGCGAGCTTGTGTGGGTGGTTCCGCTGTACCATTCCGGCTTTTTCAAGTGGCTCACCAATATGGAAGGCACGCCTGGCTACATCGTCGTCTCCGCGACCAATACCAACGACGTGCGCTATGTCGAGGGCAGCAAAATCAAGTACCACCCCGGCAGCTATCTGCTGTTTGACGTGGCGCGCAAGGTGCGCTTTGGCCCCGGATTGCTGACCGGCATCACCGACTACTCCTTTGAGCTGGACGACAACGGACAGCCCTACTGGGTCGTCTCCACCTATCACAACCTGCGCGGCTTCTCACTGCCAGAGGCGGACGGCATCATCCTGCTCAACGCCACCACCGGCCAGATGGAGCGCTACACGATGGAGAACATCCCGGAGTGGGTGGACCGCGTGCAGCCGGAAGATTTTGTCATCGAGCAGATCACTAACCGCGGCAACTATGTTCACGGCATCTTCAACTTTGCCAACAAGGACAAGTATCGCCCCAGCGACGGCCACAACATCGTCTACAACAATGGGGAATGCTATCTGTTCACCGGCCTGACCAGCGTCGGGGCGGACGACAGCGCAATCGGATTCATTATGGTGGACATGGTCACCAAGGAGCCAATCATGTACGAGATGAGCGGTGCAACCGAAGAGGCGGGCCAGCTCTCCGCACAGGGCCGGGTGCAGGACCTGGGGTATCAGGCCAGCTTCCCGATTATCCTCAACATCGATTCCCAGCCCACCTACTTTATGACGCTCAAGGACGATATCGGCCTGATTAAGCAGTACGCCTTTGTCTCGGTCACCAACTACTCCACCGTCGGCACCGGCGAGTCGGTCAGCGACGCGCTGCGCGACTACGAAAGCAAGCTGGTCAGCGACGGCGTGACCACCATCAGCAATCTCAGTGGAGAAACCGAGACGGTGGAAGGCGTGATTCTGCGCATCGCCAGCGAATACAGCGACGGGCGCACCATCTACAAATTCCTGTTGGAAAGCCCGCAGGACATCCTGTTCACAGCGCAGGCGTCGGTCAGCCCGGAACTTGCCCTCACCCAGCCAGGCGACCGGGTCTCGGTCAGCTATCTCCTCTCTGCCAATGGAATTGCGGATGCCGACTCGTTTGACAACCTCGAATTTACACAGCAGGCATCCTAACCAATTATCTTAGAAGGGAGATGTTCCATCATGCGCATTCTGATTGCCATCCTGCTGGTCGCTTTGGGCGCCTTTCCGGTGCTGCTGCACAACAACTTTTCCTTTTCCCAGATGAGCCCCGTGGAGGTCGCCATCTTCATCGCCTGTCTCATCGCGGCGGCGCTGCTGATTTTGGTCAAAAAAATCCCCAGCAAATCCAAAGAGGAGGACAGCCTTTATCAGATGAAGTTCACCCTCTCCTCCCCTTCCCCCGTCGTGCAGCAGGGCCAGCAGCTTTATCTGCGGCCCTACATGGGACTGGACAAGGAGCAGATCGGCGTCACGAACGACAAAGGAGAATGTCTGGGCTTTGTTCCCGGCGAATATCGGGAGTACATCCTCTCCCGCATCGAAGCACACCGGATGACCCACACCACCGTAGAAGCGGTGGAGATGGCCGCCGGCAACCAAACGGTCTCGATCAAGATTATCTGCTAAACAGAGCAAAAGGACGGAAGAACCATTCTTCCGTCCTTTTTTTATCGCTTCCCTGCCTTTTGGGAAGCAAGCGGCCGCACTGTGTCCGTCTTTAAAATCTGGATGGTCAGGGTGCGGGTCCCGTTTTTGCCAAAGAAAGCGGTAAAGGTTCCCCTTTCTCGGTTGACACTCACCACCTGGCCGCAGCCGAAATTCTTGTGCTCGATCATCAGCCCCGGATACAGCCGGATACCATCCGCTTTGGTCTGCTCCTCCTTCTGCTCCGGCTCCATCAGGCGGGACAGAAAGCGGGAAGGGACCGCTGGTGTATTGGCGGAAAAATTGGCGTAGGGCAGCACCAGCCTTTTGCGCGCTCGGGTGCAGGCCACATAAAACAGCCTTGCTTCCTCCTCCATCTCTTCCTCCATGCCCAGCTTCCACTTTTCTACCGCCGAATGGGCCGGGAAGATGTCGTCCATGCAGTCAAGCAGGACCACCGTATCAAACTCCAAACCCTTGGCCGAGTGGGCGGTGGTCAGGGTCAGCCGTGCCTGCGGGCGCTGGGCGTGCTGCACTACAATCTCGTCCAGCTCGTCGATTCGATCCAGAAACTGCTCGACGGTGCTCACCCGGGAGGCAAGGCTCATCAAAATGTTAAGCTTTTGCGCCTGCATCGAGTAGCCCGCCCCGCTGGTGAATTCCAGATAGCCGAGATATCCGATCTGATAGAGGATGCACTCCATCGCCTTGACCGGCTCCATCTTGTGCAGCTGCTCGACCATCATAGAAATATACCGGATTTTTCCGGTGTTCTGGTTTTCGTCGCACAGCGTCACCATCCGGTCGAAATAGCTCTCTCCCTCCATCAGCGGACCCTGCGGAATGCGGCTGAGCATGTTGCGCTTCAGACACGAGGAGGTCTTGTAAAAGATGCGGGAAAAGGCCGCAAAATCCTTCGGGTCAAAGCTGAGCGAAAAGAAGGCCAGCACGTCCGAAACGACATAGTTATTTTTCAGCCTTGCCTTGTGCTCCTTGATATAAAAATCCACATCGTTGCGGTCCAAAATGTCCGCGATGGGGACAGCCGACAGGTTGTTGCGGTAGATGAAGGCGGTCGTGTCCGGCTCGGCCAGGTACGCCTCGATCGCCGCATGGTACTGGTCGGCAAAATCGTGCAGTTTTTTTACCTCGATTGGCCCTCCCCTCTCGTTGTGGGTAAACATGTTTTTGGGGTAGCGCTGCTTGTTAAAGGAGATAAAGCGGTTGGCGTGCTCCACAATCTCCCCGGTGCTGCGAAAATTTTCCTCCATCTTCAGCAGCTTTGCCTTTGGATACTGTTTTGGAAATTCCAGCAGGTTTTCCGGGCAAGCCCCCCGAAAGCGGTAGATGCTCTGGTCCTCGTCCCCCACCAGGAAAAGATTCTGGCTTTTTTGAGCCAGCAGGCCGATCACCGCGTGCTGCAGCTTGGAGGTGTCCTGCGCCTCGTCCACACAGAGATAGGGATAGCGATCCTGATAGTATTCCAAAATCTGCGGGTACTTTTTGAGGATGGTCAGGGTATAGCTGAGCATATCGTCAAAATCCATCAAACCGTTGTCCCGCTTAAAGTTACTGTAGGCCTTGTAGATGCTCCACAGATTTTTGATCTGGGTCTCCAGAACCCGCTTTTCCGCCGGCTGTTTCTCGTTCTGCTCGACATCCTCCTGCCGCAGCATCGCGTTCTTGATAAAGCTCAGGTTGGAGACCAGCTCCTCCTCCAGATCCTCCGACAAAAACTCCTGATTGATGCGCTGATAAATCTCCCGCAGGGCGGCGCTGCGCTCCCTTGCCTCAATCAGCCGGGGAGCAACGCCTCCGGTCGCTTGACAGTAGCTGCCGACCACCTGATAGCAGAAGGAGTGGATGGTGCAGAAAAGGGGCGTCTCCTTTTCCAGCTGACCAAATAATCCTTCATAGCGCCGCCGCATGTCCCGCGCTCCTGCTTTGGAGAAGGTGATGGTCAAAATCGAGGACGGCGCAATGCCGTGCTCATAGATCATGCTGGCAATCCGGCTGACCATCACCGTCGTCTTGCCCGCTCCGGGAACGGCCAGCAGCAGCACCGGGCCGTCGATGGTCTCGATGGCCTGAAGCTGCTGCTGTGTAAAACTCAGATGAAACTGTTCCTTTAAATATTCCAGAATAGTTTGCTGCATGCTACTATCTGTCTTCCTCCTCTTTGGAGCTGTCCGCCATGTAAGCGGCCTGCTGCTCGGGCGTCTCCGGATGCTTGCCATCCAGGTCGCAGACCTCCACGCAGGAACGTGGAGCCATCTCTCCCTCGTGGTAGTCCACCTTCTGGAAGATGGGGCAATCCTGCGCGGCGTAGTCCGGCGTTTGAGTCTTCATTCCTTTTTTGCCCAACTTGTATTCCGCGATATTGCGGATCAGCGAATAGATCACCGCGAAGGTCGGAACGCCGATCAGCATGCCTACAAAACCGAACAACCCGCCAAAGAAGGTGACCGCAAACAGCACCCAGAAGGCGGACAGGCCGGTAGAATCGCCCAGGATTTTCGGGCCGATGACGTTTCCGTCCAGCTGCTGCAGGATCAGAATAAACACCGCAAAGATCAGCGACTTGATCGGGTCGTCGATCATGATAATGAAGATGCTGGGAATGGCGCCGATGAAGGGACCAAAATAAGGGATGACGTTGGTGACGCCGACGATAAAGCTAACCAGCACCGTGTAAGGCATCTGCAGAACGCTGCATCCGATGAAACAAAGCACACCGATGATGGCCGAATCGACAATCTTGCCGGAGATGAACCCGCAGAAGATGGCGTTGCTGTCGTGGGTGAGGTTGAGCACTGCCTGCGCTGCCCTGCGCGGGAAAAAGGCAAACATCAGCTTTTTAACCTGCGCATAAAACACCTCTTTGGAAAGCAGCAGGTAGACCGCAATGATGATGCCCACCACCACGTTCAGCAAGCCGCTTGTGAAGCGCATGACGCCGCCGAACAGATTGGGGAGCACCTGCGTCAGGAAGGTATAGCTCCTGGTAGCCAGACGCTGCAAGGCCAGCGAAGGATCAGAGACATCAATCCCCAAAATTTCCAGAACATTTAAGAGCAATTCATTGGAGCCATATTTTGCTGTCCACTCATTGAGCGTCTGCTGCGCCTGCGGCAAAAAGGCGTAAATCGACTGCGCAAGGCTGTTGATGCTCTCCACAATCTGCGGAATCAGAATCGCCAGGAAGATTGCAACCACCGCTGCCGCAAAGATAAAGGAAATCAGCACCCCGATTCTCCTGCGGGCGCGGCGGGAAAGTCTCTCGCCAAACAGCCTTGGAAAAACCTTTTTCTCCAGCCAGTTCAGCACCGGATTCAAAATATAGGCCAGCGCCGCTCCGTAGATAAACGGCATCATCAGGCTGACAAAGGTGCCGATCACCCTGCCGACGGTGGCATGTTCGTTGATTAGATAAAACAGCGCGATCGCTGCCGCAATCACAAGAAACGCGTAGATTGCGATGGTGGTGTACTTCTTGTTTGGCTGTAATTTCACTGGTCTGTTCCCATCCTTTCTGTCTTGCTTTTATTCCCTTCTCTTAATAAAAACGAAGTATCCTCCTCATTTTCTACCGTTATTCTTCCTCCGAAAGCTCCAGCCACTCCTCACCGAAGGCCTCACTTTCATTTTTCAGCTGTTCGATCTGCTGGCAAATTTCCTCCACCTTCTGGTAATCCGACGCGATCTGCGGATCGCCCATCTGCTCGGTCAGCTGAGCGATTGTCTGCTCGTTCTCCTCCATCTTCTGTTCCAAAAAGGCGATGCGCTTTTTGGCCGCAACCTGACGGGCGCGGTCCGCCTTTGTCCGGTAAAATTTCTGTGCCGCCTGCTTCTTCTCCTCGGACGGCTGCTCTTTGACAACCTGCGGCTCCACCTTGTGCTCGACATAGTAGTCGTACTTGCCATTGTAGGTCTCATAGCCGGAGGGGGTCATCTCGATGATTTTGGTCGGGATGCGGTTGAGCAGGTAACGGTCGTGCGAAACCATGATGATGGTTCCATCGAATTCCTCCAGCGCGTCCTCCAACATCTCCTTGCTTCCGATATCCAGGTGGTTGGTTGGTTCGTCCAAAATCAGCACGTTGCCGCGCTCCAGCATCATGATCGCAAAGGCCACCTTTGCGCGCTCACCGCCGGACAGGCTGCCCACCAACTTGTAGACGTCATCGCCGGAAAGCAGCACCCGCCCCAGAATGTTGCGCACCTCCACCTCGTACATATTGGGGAAGCGATCCCAAATCTCGTTGATAGCCGTCTTGTCCGGGTGCAGCTGGCGGTTTTCCTGCTCATAGTAGGAAATTTTTACTTTCTGTCCCCACTCAAAGTGTCCTGCTTCCAGCGGAATCATCTCCTGGATGGCCTTGAGCAGGGAGGATTTTCCTACACCGTTCTGGCCGATGATGGCGATTTTCTCCCCTCTCATCACATCCAGCTTCATGTTCCGGCAGAGGACCTTGCGGTTTTCTCCCTCCCCGACAGCGATGCTCATGCCTTCCCCGTGGAAGACATCCTTGACCGGCGGTTCGTCGTAGGTAAAGCGGAAGGCGGCTTTTTTCTCCCAAATCACCGGCTTCTCGACGCGGTCCATCCGCTCCAGCGCAGCGATGCGGGACTTGGCGCTCTTGGAGGTAGAGGCGCGGGCGATATTTTTGGCCACATACTCCTCCATCGATTTAATCTGCTCCTGCTGCTGCTCATATTCCTTGAGCTGCCGCTCCACCCGCTCCTTTTTCTGCACCACATAGGAGGAATAGTTTCCGCGGTAGGTAGTGAGCACCGTCCGCTCCAGCTCCCAGATGTGGTCGACCAGTCGGTTTAAGAAGTAGCGGTCGTGCGAGACCACCAGCAGTGCGCCCTTGTAAGAGGAGAGATAATCCTCCAGCCAGTTGAGCGTCTTGAAATCCAGGTGGTTGGTCGGCTCGTCCAGAATCAGTAGGTCCGGCTCCAGGAGCAGCAGGCGGGCGGTGGCAAGCCTGGTTTTTTCGCCGCCGGAGAGGTTGTTGGTGACGATGTTGCGGTCATAATTGCCAAAGCCCATACCGTTGAGGACGGTGTTGATCTTGACCTCAATCTGGTAGCCGTCCCTGGCCTCAAAGCGGGCCAGCTTTTTCTGATATTCTGCAGAGACGCGCTCGTACTCCTGTGGGTTGTCGTGGACCTGCGCCATCTGTTTTTGCAGCGCGTCCACCTCCTGTCCCAGTGCAATCAGGTCGGCAAAGACCGCCTCCATCTCCTGCTGGATGGTCCTGCCGTTGGAAAGCCCGCTGTTCTGGTGCAGATATCCGATCACCTTGCCGTTGGTCAGGCTCACCGAGCCTTCCTCATAATCCAGCCCGCCGGTCAGCACATTGAGCAGGGTGGTTTTGCCTTCCCCGTTTGCGCCGACCAGTCCGATGCGATCCTTTTCGTTGATGGCGGCGTTGACATCCCGCAGGATGCAGTCCGCGCCGTAATATTTAAAAACATGTTCGAGTGATACAATCATGATATAACCTCAATCTTTTTTCTGTTTAAAATCTACCATTTTATATCTTATCACACCGCCGAAAATCTCTCAATATCTAAAGGCAAAAAAACTGACAATCTCCGGGTTTGCAAATATCAAAATTTGTAGTATAATAGAACCAATTATTTTACACGTTACAGTGATCGGAGGTTTCCCATGCTTTTTATCCACGCTCACCTGATGACCATGGAGCCCACCCCGACAGGGTTCCTGACAATTGAGGACGGCTTTTTGCTGACACAGGACGGCCGCATCCAGAATCTGGGGCCGATGTCCCAGTGCCCCGCGCTGTCGGATTTTCCCGCGCAGGAGGTGTACGACCTAGAAGGAAAATCGGTCTACCCCGGCTTTATCGACGCCCACTGCCACATGGGTCTGGCCGAGGAAGGGCTGAACTTTGAGGGCGACGACCTCAACGAGATGACCGACCCGGTCACCCCGCACCTGCGCGGCATCGACGCCATCAACCCGCTCAACAAGAGCTTTTCCGAGGCGGTGGATGCCGCCATCACCACCGTGATCACCGGGCCTGGCAGCGCAAACGCCATCGGCGGCCAGTTCTGCGCCATCAAAACTTTTGGCCACAACGTCGACCGCATGATGCTCAAAGCGCCGGTCGCGATGAAATTTGCGCTTGGAGAAAATCCCAAGGGCTGCTACAACGACAAATCCGAGACCCCGATGACCCGCATGGCCACCGCTGCCCTGATTCGCGAGCAGCTCAGAAAGGCCCAGCGCTATCACGAGGACTGCTGCAAAGCGCAGGAGGATGAGGATACCGATCCGCCGGATTTCGACGCCAAATGCGAGGCGCTGGTGCCGGTCATCACCAGGGAGCTCAAAGCCCACATTCACTGCCACCGCGCCGACGACATCTTCACCGCCATCCGGCTGGCAAAGGAATTTGACCTTGACTTCGTGCTGGTGCACTGCACCGAGGGACACCTGATCGCCGAGGATTTAGCAGAGGAGGGTGTCTGCGCCATCACCGGTCCGCTGATGACCACCCGCTCCAAGCCGGAGCTTGCCAACGCCACTGACAAAAATCCGGGCATTCTCTCCCGGCACGGCGTCAAGACCGCCATCTGCACCGACTACAACGTCATGCCCATCGGGATGCTGCCCATCTGTGCAGGGATGGCGGTGCGGGAAGGGATGGACTATCAGCAGGCGCTGGCCGCCATCACCATCCATCCGGCACAGATTGTCGGGATTGCCGACCGGGTCGGCTCGCTTGCAGCCGGCAAGGATGCCGACTTTTCGGTCTTTTCACAGGATCCACTGACCATCGCCGCCAAGCCGGAGATGGTTGTTATCAATGGTAAAATCGTAAGGGGGTAGCATGATGAGAACGATTACATCCGAAACCATTGTGCGTACAGTCAAAAATCTCTGCCTGCGCGCCAATAAATTTTTGCCGTCTGACATCAAGCTCACGCTGGACACCGCGTGCGACTATGAAATCTCGCCCAATGGCAAGCGTGCGCTGAACAGCATCATTGAAAACTACAAAACAGCCCAGCATACCGGCCTGCCCATCTGCCAGGACACCGGCATGGTGGTGGTCTTTGCCGAGATCGGTCAGGATGTACACATCGCGGGCGAGCTGTTTGAGGACGCCGTCAACGAGGGCGTGCGTCAGGCTTACAACGAGGGAAACCTGCGCAAATCGGTGGTCTATGACCCGCTGAACCGGGTCAATTCCGGGGACAACACCCCCGCCATCATCCATGTGCGGCTGGTGCAGGGCAACAGCATCTCGCTCACCGTTGTTCCGCAGGGCGCGGGAGGCGAAAACGCCAGCAGCCTGCGGATGTTCCACCCCAGCGCCACCCGCGAGGACATCATCCGCTATGTGGTGAGCTGCGTACAGGAAAACGGCGGCAAATCCTGCACCCCGCTGATTGTCGGCGTGGGCATCGGCGGCGACAGCGAGATGGCCACCCTGCTTGCCAAAAAGGCGCTGTGCCGCGACCTGTTCACCTACAACAAGAAGCTGCTCTACACCGACATGGAGAGCGAGATCCTCGACCGGGTCAACCGGCTGGGCATCGGCCCGGAGAATATGGGCGGCACCGTGACCGCGCTGGCCGTCAACATCCTCTCCTACCCCACCCACGTTTCCTGCCTGCCGGTCGCTGTCAGCCTGGGCTGCCACGCCACCCGGCACGCTACCGAAGTGATTTAAGCGCATAACAAAAAGGAGCCTTTTTCGAAAGGCTCCTTTTTTGTTGGAATTTTATGCGTTGTAAAGTTCGCACAGGGTTTTCATCGGCCAGTAGGCTTTGAGCGGCTGCTTAGGCTGGGCTTTTCCTGCCGGGATTTCGATGCGGTGGCCCTGCCACTGCAGGACGACCGGCACATTTTCCACCCGCAGCGTTTCCATCACGCTGGCCGGCATGTAGGTGACGTCCGCCGGGACATAGACGCGCAGGCTGCCCGCGCGCTCGTAGACGCGGATTTCACGCTTGGTATTCTGCCAGAAGTTGTACGCTTCCACCGCCTGCTCGTCCGCCGGGTCCGGCTTCTCGGACTCGTAGTTGATCGGGGTTCCGGGCGCGGTGGTTGTGGAGCTGTTGGGGCGGGAGGGGGTGGTGGGGTTGCTTGGGTTGCTCGGTGTCTCCGGGTCGGTTGGCGGAGGGGTTACGGGGTCGTCGTTGATGACGGTGAAGGAACGAGTAAAAGTAAGTTCACCCCAAGAAGTATCATCTACAAAGTCACCGGACGGATTTTTGTCGTACCATATACTATTTCCTGCATTGTCGCTAAGAAGAACATCTAACAATTCGTATGTTCCACTTGGTTCGTATTCCGATACTTCTAACGTCAGGACTGTAGGATTTTCAAAATCACTTGGATGAGCAGTAAGTTGTCTTTTGGTTTCTTTATTCACAAAGGTTACTTGGCAACCCCTAATACCAGAAATTTCATCTGTCGCATCAACTGTGATTGTTAATTCTTCTCCACCCTTGACACTATCACTGCTAAGGGTCATCCCATTTAATTTGGGGGCTTCTGAGTCCACAATATACGGCTCCACCAAGCCAGCAGAATTTTCCACTCCATCCAGCTCCTCCGCGTACGCCCCAACCGGCATGCTCAGCACCATCGCGGCAGCAAGCAGCACAGCCAGGGTCTGTTTCTTTTTCATTGCTTTTACCTCCTATTTTTTTCGATTAAATTGAATCTTCACATTATTCTTGTACACTATCTATTTTACTCTCAAATTATAGTCTAATCAATATACTTTTAGTACAAATATACTTCTGGTTTATGTTATATTTCATCAATTTTCGCTACCATTGTTCCAGAGGTGGTGCTAATTTGTGTGTCGATTATTCAGTATTAGGTAAACGCATAGCATATATTCGTCATAAAAAAGGAATGACGCAGGAAGGGTTGGCCGAATGTGCAGAGCTTTCTACTGTCTACATCTCCCACATCGAAAATTCCCGCTCGATTCCCAGCCTGGAAACGGTGATGAAGCTGTGCGCCGCGTTGGAGATCACTCCCAACGAGCTGCTGCTGGGCACCAGCCAGAACATGACCGACTACCTGCAAACCGAGGTGCAGCAAAAGCTGATGCTCTGCACGCCCTCGGAGCGGCGGCTGGTGGACCGCTTCATCGACCTGCTGCTGGAGGAGCGCAATCACAGGCAATAAAAAAAGCACGGTTGCCCGTGCCTTTTTTATTGCCTGTTTTTATGCCAAGGTTACCTTGTGGAAAACCTTCTTACCCTTCTTGACAATGATCTCACCCTTCGCGAAATCCTCTTTGGTCAGCGCCGCATCAAAAGCGGTCACCTTCTCATCGTTAACCGAAATGCCGCCCTGCTTAATCAGGCGCTTGGCCTCCGCCTTGGACGGGGCAAGCTCGGTTTTGACCAGCAGATCCGCCACCTGGATGGAAGCGTTCTCGTCCAGGTCCGCCTCACCCAGCTGGGTGGAAGGCATGTTCTCGGTGTTGCCGCCCGCACTGAACAGCGCCTTGGAAGCATCCAGAGCCTTCTGCGCCTCCTCCTCGCCGTGTACCATCGCGGTCAGCTCAAAGGCCAGCTTCTCTTTAGCGACGTTGAGCTGCGCGCCCTCCCAGCTTTCCATCGCCTCGATCTCCTCGATCGGGATAAAGGTCAGCATCTTCAGGCACTTGATGACGTCCGCGTCGTCGACGTTTCTCCAGTACTGGAAGAACTCGTACGGGGTGGTCTTGTTAGCGTCCAGCCAGACCGCGTTGCCGGCGGTCTTGCCCATCTTCTTGCCCTGGGAATCGGTGAGCAGGGTGATGGTCATGGCGTAGGCGTCCTTGCCCAGCTTGCGGCGGATCAGCTCGGTGCCGCCAAGCATATTGCTCCACTGGTCGTCGCCGCCAAACTGCATGTTGCAGCCGTAGTGCTGGAACATGTGGTAGAAGTCGTAGCTCTGCATAATCATGTAGTTAAATTCCAGGAAGCTGAGACCCTTCTCCATGCGCTGTTTGTAGCATTCCGCGGTCAGCATCCGGTTGACGCTGAAGCAGGCGCCCACCTCGCGCAGCAGCTCGATGTAGTTCAGGTTCATCAGCCAGTCGGCGTTGTTGAGCATCATCGCTTTGCCTTCACCGAATTCGATGAAGCGTTCCATCTGGCGCTTGAAGCACTCAGCATTGTGGTCAATGTCCTCTTTGGTCAGCATCTTGCGCATGTCGGTGCGGCCAGATGGATCGCCGATCATGGTGGTGCCGCCGCCAATCAGCGCGATCGGACGGTTGCCCGCCTGCTGCAGGCGCTTCATCAGGGTCAGCGCCATAAAGTGGCCGGCGGTCAGGCTATCTGCCGTGCAGTCGAAGCCGATGTAAAAAGTCGCCTTGCCACTGTTAATCAGTTCCTTGATCTCTTCCTCGTCGGTCACCTGTGCAATCAGGCCGCGACGTTTGAGCTCGTCGTAGATTGTCATCTTCTTTTCCTCCAGTTCGATTTGTGAAATTTTGCGGAGGAACCAAAATAAAAAGCCCTCCGCTTTCTCTGCCGGTATCTTCCGGCTCAAAAAGCAGAGGGCGAAAAAACGCGTTACCACCTCTATTTACCGCCTCCTCACGAAGGACGGCCTCAGCAGGTACCGGACTTCTCTATCGAGAAAGCCGCTTGATACCCTAATCCCATAACGGAGATTGACCGGCCGCGCCTACTGCGCACAAGCGGTTCGGGCGGCAGCTCGGGGAGGTATTCGCACACCCGCCGCCACGCTTCCTTGCACCGTCCGGAAGCTCTCTGGGAGGCTTTTGCAGGCTGCTACTTGTTCCCGTCTATGCTGTTGATTGGTATTATAACCCATCATCTTTCGATTGTCAAGGGGTTATTCTCATTGTTTACCAGGTTTTGATCTGCCAGGGAAAGCATTTCCCGGGCGTTTTGCATGGCGGTTTCGGTCAAGTTTTCGCCGGAAATCATCCGGGCAATTTCCTCCACCCTGCCCTGCCGGTCCAATGGTTTGATGCGGGTGTAGGTCCTGCCATCCTCCTCGGACTTTTCAATCAGCAGATGGTGGTCAGCATAGACCGCCACCTGCGCCAGGTGAGTGACGCAGATTACCTGGCGGTTGTGCGAAACCTCCTGCAGCTTTTGCCCGATCTTTTGCGCCGCCTTGCCGCTGACGCCGGTATCGATCTCGTCAAAGACCGCCGTTCCCACCCGGTCCTTCTGCGCCAGCACATTTTTAATCGAGAGCATCACGCGGGAAAGCTCGCCGCCCGATGCAATTTTTGCCAGCGGCTTCGGCTCTTCGCCTGCATTGGAGCTGATTAAAAATTCCAGCTCGTCCTGCCCGTCCGGTTTCCAGCCGCTGCGCCCTGCGCTGACACTCAGGCGCACCGAAGGCATGTTGAGAAATTCCAGCTCTTTTTTTACCCGCGATAAAAATTCCTTGGCCGCCTTGTGCCGACGGCTGGTCAGCAGGTCCGCCGCCTGCTGCACCTGCGGCTTTAAGTGCAGATATTCTTCCTGCAACTCCTGCGCCTTCTCTTCTGACAGGTTTAGCTGCTGCAGCTGTTCGCGGCTCTTTTCCAGGTACTCTAAAATTTCCTCGACCGAGTTGCCATATTTGCGCTTGAGCCGGTAGATCAGGTCCAAGCGCTCCTCCACCTGTTCCAGCTCCTGCGGCTGATAGTCCATCTGGTCCAGATAGTTGCCCAAATCGCCCGCGCAGTCGGAAAGGTCGTAACCGATCTCCTCCATCCGCATAGCCAGCGGCTCCATCTGTGGCAGGAAGTGCGTAAGCTGGCTTAAGTTATTGGTGAGCTCCTCGAACATCTGCAAAATTCCGGAGACTTCCTCCTCCCCATCCAGCAGCTGCTTGGACTGGCTGAGCAGGCGGATGATCCTCTCGGCATTGGCGATCTGGTCGCGCTTTAAAAGGAGTTCTTCCTCCTCGCCGGGATGCAGGGCTGCGGACTCAATTTCGCCTATCTGATAGGTCAGCAGGTCGACCTGATGCTCCTTTTCCCGGTCATGCCGGTTAACTCGCTCCAGCTGGTTGCGCACTTCTAGAATCTTTTCGTACAACACCTGATACTCCCGGCGGCAATCCTCCAATCCGCCAAAGGCATCGATGTAGGCGATGTGGTTTTCCGGTGAGAGCAAGCGGTGGTTGTCCTTTTGTCCATGGACATCAATCAGCATCGAGGCGATCTCCCGCAGCAGCTGCACCGTCGCTGGGCGGCCATTAACCTTGCAGAGGTTGCGGCTGCCCACCTCCCGCGCGATGAGCAGGGTATCATCCTGCATCTCAAAGCCCATCTCCTCAATTTTGGCGCAGACATCCTGTGGCAGCTGCGTAAACAGTGCCGAAACATAGGCGCTGTCCTCCCCACTGCGGATAATATCCCGACTCATCCGTGCGCCCAGCACTCCGTTGATGGCAGAAACCAGAATCGTTTTACCAGCGCCGGTCTCACCGGTAAAGACATTGAAGCGCGGGCCAAAATCGATGGAAGCCTCCGAGATGACAGCGATATTTTTGATGTACAACTGTGAGAGCATCTTGCAATCTTCCTTTTTACTGCGCCAGCTTGTACAGCTCGGCCACGATGTTTTCCGCTGACTGATTGTCCTGCATCACCAGCAGGATGGTGTCATCTCCGGCGATTGTCCCCACAAGGCCAGGCCAGGAGAGGCTATCCAGCGCCGCGCACACCGCGTTTGCCATGCCGGTATAGCACTTGACCACTACCAGATTCTGCGCGGATTTAATCCCTTCGACAGCCTCGGCAAAGATGGCATGAAATTTAAACGCCAGCTCCTCCCGCCCGCTCTTCCCCGAATGGTTGACGGTGTAGTGATAGCCGCCATTGAGCGAAGCTGTTTTAATCAGGCGCAGATCCTTGATGTCGCGCGAAACGGTTGCCTGCGTCACTGAAAAACCTTCCTCGTTCAGGCGATCCTGCAGCTCCTCCTGCGTTTCAATCTCATACCGCGCAATCAGCTCCAAAATTTTCTCATGGCGCTTGGATTTCTTCAATTTTATCATCTCCCCAAAATCTTTTTGTTCAGCTTTTCATAATAATTTTTTGAGCCAAAGTTGATAAACTTGACGTACTTCTCATCCTTTGAGATTACAACGCAGTCGCCCGGATCGATGCGCAGGCGGTTTTCTCCATCCACCGACAGATATAAAATTTCGGAGTTGTTGATGTGTTTGCCTCGGACTGTGAAAATCTCATCCGGAGAATGCAGAATTGTGCGGGAAAAGAGCGAATGTGGACAAACTGGCGTGATGGAAATGCACTCGATGGAGGAATAAACGATCGGTCCACCCGCACTCATCGCGTAGGCGGTCGATCCGGTCGGCGTAGCAAAGATAAGGCCATCCGCCCGATAGCTGTTTAAAAATCCACTCTTCATCTCCACATCGATGTCCACCATTTTCCCCAGCGGCCCGGTGGTCAGCACAACATCGTTGAGCGCCGAAAATTCCAACCGGCTGTCCGGTTTGATGACGGTGGCATGCAGCATCATGCGGGGCTGGATGGTATACCGTCCCTGCACCACATCCTCCAGCCGGTCCAGATCGTTGTATTCAATCTCGGTTAAAAAGCCCAGCCTGCCTGCATTGATGCCTAGGACCGGACAATCCAGCTGCAGCGCATGGTGCGCGCTGTGGATAATTGTCCCGTCCCCTCCAATCGAGATGATTAAATCCATCGACTGTTGCGGCGTCATCATCTGCACCGGCTGTCCGACAAAATCTGCCAGCCGCTCCTCAAACATCCAGCAGCTGCAGCCGTAGTTGGTCAGCCTTTTGATGACTTCACAGGTACATTCGTAGGCATTTTTTTTCCCCAGATTGGGAATCAGCAAAATATTCATCGTGCAAACCCTCCACTTAAGACAAACTTTCGTGGGCGTTTTGCACCACCTGACCGACGCTTTCTTCGTTTAAGCAAAGCTGTACCTGCTCCGCCCCAACCGGTTTTTGCAGGAAAAGAAGATATTCGATATTTCCTTCCGGACCTTTGATCGGAGAAAAATCCAGACCCATAATGGAAAAGCCCAACTGCTGGGCGCAGTCGACAACCTTTTCGATCACTTCGCGGTGAATCTGCGGCTCTCGCACCACGCCTTTCTTGCCGACCTTGTCCTTGCCCGCCTCAAACTGCGGCTTCACAAGGCACACCATCTCGGCGCCTTCTTTCAGCAGCTTCCAGGCCACCGGCAGCACCAGTGTCAGGGAGATAAATGAGACGTCGACCGAAATAAAATCGACCAGCTCCGGAACCTGTTCCTCGGTGATGTAGCGGATATTGGTCCGCTCCAGATTGACGACCCTTGGATCGTTACGCAGCGACCACGCCAGCTGGCCGTAGCCAACATCCACCGAGTAGACCTTCACCGCACCGTTTTGCAGCATGCAGTCGGTGAAGCCGCCGGTGGAGGCGCCGATGTCGATGCAGACGCGCCCATCCAGCTGGATCGGAAATACCTGCATCGCCTTTTCCAGTTTTTTTCCACCGCGGCTGACATAGCGCAGAACTTCCCCGCGAATTTCAATCTGGTCATCCTCTTTGACAGGGGTTCCCGGCTTGTCGGACTTCTGCCCATTGACGTAGACCAGCCCCTCCATAATGATGCTCTTTGCTTTTTCGCGGCTTGCCGCAAGTTTTCTCTGCACGAGAACAATATCCAATCGCTCTTTCACGATAATCCTCCCAAATAAAACTCGATCTAATCGGCCGCTATCCCCAGCCAGGTTTGACAGGTGCGCACAATGCCTGCCGCGTCCAGTCCGGTCAGCGCCAGCGCGCGGTCGGTTGAGGCCTGCTCGACAAAGCGGTTATCCACCGCAAGGATGCGGTATTCGCCGCGATACTGCCGCTCCAGCAGCTTCTCGCCAAACATCTGTCCAATGCCTCCGCTCTGGATTCCCTCTTCCACAAACAGGATCGCGTCGCAGCCCATCAAGGGACGCAGCGAATCCTCTGGGAAAGGCAACAGGCGCAGCAGTTTCAGAACAGAGACCGCAATACCCTGTTCCTTGAGCTGTTCCGCTGCCTTGCAAACCTGCACTGTCTCCTTGCCATAGGTGACAAGCCCCAGCTTTTTGCGCGGAGACTTTGGGGAAATGCTGCGGACCGACCAGGCTTCGTCCGGCGCAAATCCAGCAGGGAGTTTTCCCTCCCCGCCCCTTGGATAACGCACACAGCAGACGCCGGTCTGATGGTAGATGCTTTCGTACAACGTTTTGCGCAGCTCCTCATAGGTGGCCGGAGAATAGACGGTGATGCCCGGAACACTGGAAAGCATTGCGACGTCAAACAACCCCTGATGGGTTTCCCCATCGTTGCCGACAATCCCTGCCCGGTCGATTCCAATAATCACATGCTGCTTTTCGATGGAGAGGTCGTGAATAATCTCATCATAACACCGCTGCAAGAAGGAGGAATAAACCGCAAACACTGGAATCATTCCGTTTGCAGCAAGTCCACCTGCGAAGGTGACCGCATGCGGCTCGGCGATCCCCACATCAAAGAAACGCCCTTCCTGTCGGAACGCATGGGAAAAATGGTTGAGCCCGGTGCCGTACTTCATCGCCGCCGTAATGGCACAGATCCGCTTATCCTGCTTGCCAAGCTCGGTCAGGTAGAGTCCAAACTCGTTTGAAAAGTTGGTCCCCGCCGCCTGAAAGGCCTTGCCTGTATCGATATCAAAGCCGGAGGTCCCGTGGTACTCTCCCGGATTTTCCTCCGCATAGCTGTAGCCCTTGCCTTTTTGTGTCTCCACATGCAGAAAAACCGGGCGGTGCAGCTCCTTTGCCCGCTCCAGGACATCGCACAGCGTCTCCAGATTGTGGCCGTCGATGGGGCCCAGATAATAAAAGCCCATATCCTCAAACCAATTACTGCCGTAGACGACAGCTTTGATCGTATTCTTGCACTTCTGGATTGTGCGGTTGAGCGGTTTGCCCACCAGCGGCACACGATTAAAGATCGATTCTACCGTATCCTTTGTGCGAAAATAGGCCGGTCTGGAACGGATTTTGGAAAGGTATTTGGAAAACGCCCCGACATTTTTGGAGATGGACATCTTGTTGTCGTTGAGAATGACAATCAGATTGTCCCCAAAACGGGCCGCGTTGTTTGCCCCTTCATACGCCAAGCCGCTGGTGAACGCCCCGTCCCCGATGACAGCGATGACGTGGTGCTGGTCCCCCTGCAGCTTTTTGGCGCGCGCCAAACCCGACGCCACCGAGATGGAGGTGCTGGAATGGCCCGCGACAAAGGCATCGTATTCACTTTCGTTGTGCTTGGGGAATCCGGAGATCCCCCCCTCCTGACGCAGCGTCGAAAAGCGCTCTCTGCGCCCGGTCAGCAGTTTATGCGTGTAGCACTGGTGCCCCACATCCCAGACAATCTGATCTGCAGGGCAGTCAAAAATCCGGTGGAGCGCAACTGTCAGCTCCACCGTCCCCAAATTGGAGGCCAGATGTCCCCCTGTCTTCGCCGTTGTTTGAATCAGCGTTTCTCTTATCTCTGTACACAGCGGCTCCAGCTCTTCAAACGGAAGATTTTTCAGATCTTCCGGCGAAGAGATTGTGTCCAATATGCTTGACATCATCTGTCCGATGCTCCTGTCTACATTTAAAATACCGGTATCAACATGGCAACCGTGATTCCCAGCACTGCTCCAGCCAGAACCTCCAATGGAGTATGTCCCAGCAGCTCCTTGAGCAGCGCCCTGCCCTCCTCGCGTTTGCGTGCCTCTTCAGGATCGATCTCCATATTCTTGCGGCGGATAAAAAGATTCTTGATATCGACCTTTTTTTCCGGCATAAACATCTCTTTGATGTTGTCGTATGTAAGCTCGACAATTTTGTTCAATACCTTTGCCTGCTCACCTGCCGCACGGCGAACACCCATCGCGTCGTACATGACGACCGCAGCGATGACCAGGGCAATAGCAAATTCCGGCGAGGTAAATCCCAGTTTGCGCTCCAGTGCAACGGTCAACGAGCACACCAAAGCGGAGTGGGAGCTCGGCATGCCGCCGGCGCCCACCATTCTCTCCCAGACTATTTCCTTCGTCAAGAAGAATGCAAGCAGCGTTTTTAGTACCTGGGCGATCAGCCAGGCAAGAAAGGCGACGTCAATATAATAATTGCTGAAAATAAAGGTGATATTTCCCATCTAACTCATTCCTTAAATTCTATTCCGTTCCTTATGATAAAGGCGAAAGGGTTAATGACGCCGTTCCAGAACATAATCAGCCAAGTCGTACAAAAAGTTTGCCTGCTCTTCCAGCTTCATACTGTCCAGGTCACATTTTGCCTGTTCTAGCAGCTGCTGCGCCACCTGACGCGCCTGCTCCACACCGTACACCGAAACATAGGTTGTCTTGTGGTTCTGCTCATCGGAACCGGTCGGCTTGCCCAGCGTTTTTTCGTCGCCGGTGCAGTCCAATATGTCATCGGTAATCTGAAAGGCCAGGCCAACCTTCTGCGCATAGCTTTCTGCCAGCAGGATCCTTTCCTCATCTGCTCCGGCGGCGATACATCCCAGCTTTGCCGCCGCACAGATGAGCGCCCCAGTCTTTAGCCGGTCGGTCTGTTCGACCCGCTCGATCTCGGCCTGCATCTTTTCATTTTCCAGATCCATCCGCTGCCCGCCGATCATTCCCAGATGTCCCGCAGCCTGTGCGAGCACCTGCACCGCCTGCACCGTCCGCTCCGGCGGCAGGCAGCTGTGAGTGGCAAGCACCTCAAAAGCTTTGGTCAACAGCCCGTCCCCGGCCAGAAGCGCAACCGCTTCCCCAAAAGCGATGTGGCAGGAGGGTTTGCCGCGGCGCATATCGTCGTCGTCCATGCAAGGCAGATCATCGTGAATCAGCGAGTATGCATGCACCATTTCCAGAGCACAGGCAAAAGGCAAAGCTGGCTGCTGATCTGCGCAGAGAGCGCGGCAAAACTCCAATGCCAGCGCCGCCCGCAGGCGTTTTCCGCCGCCCAGCAGGCTGTATCGCATTGCTTCGGTGACACGGTCTCCCTCCTGTTGAGGCAGATACAGATCAAGCGTTTGCTCGGTCAGCGCCGCGCACTGCTCTAATCGCTGCTGAAAATTATACATCCTGCTCCTCCTTTTGCTCCTGCTTCTCCTCCATTAGCTTTGGCTCCAGCTTTTCGAGCTTCAGCTGTGCGGCGCCCAGCTTCTTCTGGCAGGCCACAACCAGTTTGCTGGCCTGCGCGTACAGCTCTACCGACTCGTCCAGATTGATATTGCCCTGCTCCAGCTTTTCTGCGATTTCCTCCAGCTTCTGCAGGGACTCTTCAAAGTTTAATTTTTCCGGCATTTTTCACACTCCTTTAAGGGAGTTACTTCCTCTGTCAGGACGCGCAGCGTGCCATCGTGCAGGCGCACCTGCAGGTGATCGCCTTCCTGCGCCTGCTGTATTGAGGACAACACACGGCCATCCTTCAGCACCATGCTGTATCCGCCGGCCAAACGCGCCATCGGATCCAGAGCCTGCAAGCGCGCGGACTGCAGTCGCAGTGCCTCCTGTTTTTTTATTATAACACTTTTTTCCGAAGATTGTATCATATTCCAAAGATTTTGCAATTTTTCTGCATATTCTTGCAGCCGCCTTTCCGGCGTAAGGTGGGTAAGCTGCAAGGACAGACGCTGCAGCTGCTGCTCCTTTTGCGCAAGGCAGTGTCCAGCAGCACGCTTTGTGCGGTCCGCAAGTATTTCCAGACACTCCTCCAGCTGCTCCATCTTGACGCTGGCAAGCTCCGCGGCCGCCGAAGGCGTCGGTGCCCTTAGGTCAGCAGCATAATCGCACAGTGTAAAATCGGTCTCGTGCCCAACCGCTGAAATGATTGGCGTGTGACAAGCCACAATCTGCCGCACCAACCGCTCATCGTTAAAGCACCAGAGATCCTCCATCGAGCCGCCGCCGCGGCCGATAATGATGACGTCGCATTTTCCCCACTCATCCAGCGCCTGCAAGGCGGCGATCAGAGAGTCGGGAGCCTCCCTTCCCTGTACCAGTGCGGGAGCAAGCACCACCTGCGCCATCGGGCAGCGGCGGGAAAGGATATTGAGGATATCCTGCAGCGCGGCTCCCGTTTCCGAAGTCACCACACCGATGCGCTGTGTAAAGCGCGGAATCGGCTTTTTATTTGTTTCGTCAAACAGCCCCTGCACCTGCAATTTGCGGTAGAGCTGCTCAAACGCGACCTGCAAAGCTCCTCTGCCGTCCGGCTGCATCTCATAGACATAGATCTGATAGCTTCCATCCCGCTCATACAGGGAAACCGAGCAGCGCAGAATGACCGCCATCCCATTTTCCGGCTCGAACGCAAGATCCTGCGCATAACCGGCAAACATCACCGCCTTGACCGCGCTCCCGCCCTCTTTTAGGGTAAAGTAGAGGTGGCCACTTCGGTAGTGGCGGGTATAGTTAGAGATTTCCCCCCGCAGGAAAAGGTCCCGCAGCCTGAAATCTCCATCCAAGACACTTTTCACATAACGGTTGAGCTGTGAGACGGTCAAAATCTCATTCAAAATGGACACCATCCCTCACTGCCGCTAAGATCGCGGTCCCTGCAGCGTTGTCCGCGGAAAATTCCGGCGCGGCAAAAAAGCCGCCGAACTCCCTGGCAATCTTTTTGCTGATGATGCTGTTGGACATCACGCCCCCCGAAAAGATGAGCGGCAACCCAGGATAATCCGCAATAACGTTGCGGGTCATCTCCTCGACAATCCTGCAAACCGAATCGATGCAAAAACGCGCGATATTCTCCCTGCTTTCACCCTGGCGCAGCAGTTTTTCACACTGGTTCTGCAGCCCGGAGACACAGCAGTTCCCATCTTTAAAGGTCACCTTAACCGGAAAGTGCTTGTCTGCCTGCAGGGAGAGCCGATCCAACTCCTTACCTGCCGGAAACGGCAGACCCAACATTCCCCCTACCCGATCGATTGCCTGCCCACATTTGAGGTCGAGCGAATGATAGAGAATCTCGGTTCCAAAGACCGTTTGCTTGTCCGGCGCGACATGGACGCATTCGGTTGTGCCGCCCGAAAAGTGAAAGGCGATAAATTCCTTTTGCATCAGATCCAGCTTACCGGCTGAATACAATGCCGCCGCGATGTGGCCGCACTGGTGCGAAAACTCATACAGCGGCAGGCGGTTTGCCGAGCAGATCGCGCTGGCGGCCAGCTTCCCGGTCAAAAAGCACGGCATGTAGGAATCGGCCGCGTTTCTGGGACGTGCGGAAACGCCCACCGCCGCAAGCGAAATGGCGGGCAAAGCAAAAAACAGCTCCTCCAAAATCTGGGGGAGCTGTTTGACATGCGCAAATACAGCGTCGCTTTGCTTGAGCCCCAGGGAACCTTCGGCAACCGGCAGCAGCTTTTTGCGGTGGACAACCTTTCCGGTTCCACTGTCAAACACAGCCGCCGAGGTTGTATAATTGCTGGTATCGATTCCCAAATAATAGGACATTTTTTTCACCCTGTCTTTATGATTCTATTCTTTGCAGAGCCTATTCGGTGCGGCCCAAATCTTTGGCAACAGCGCCGAGTACACCGTTGACAAAAGCGTACTCATCGTCGCTGGCATACTGTTTGGTCAGCTCCACTGCCTCATTGATGGTGACCCCTGCCGGAATATCTGTCAGATATTTCAGCTCATACACCGCCATGCGCAGAACCGAAAGGGAAACGCGAGACAGGCGAGAGAGCTTCCAGTTTTTCAGCTTTGGCTCAATCAGGGCGTCGATCTCCTGCATGTGCTCGACCGTTCCCTTGGCAAGATCCAGTGTGAAGCGGTCCACCTGCAAATCCCTGGTCTGTGTTGCCCCTTCGATGATCTGATCGATATCCTCGTCGGTAAATGTTTTTTCAAAAAGCAGACAGAACGCGTCCTGTCTGGCCTGATGTCGTTTTGTGCTCATGTTTTGTCCTTTCCGGCTTTATGCCGGAGGCACAAAACCTGGTCTATGCTTTTTTCAAACAGCTGTTATCCCTGACGGGAGCAAATGCGCTTACTCTTCAACGGTTGCAGGCGCGGTCTGCGGGAAAACGATGCCCGCAACATGCACGTTTACCTTGGAAACGGTGATGCCGGTCATGTTCTGGACTGCGTCCTTGACCGTCTTCTGCAGCGCCTCCGCCACCTGTGGAATATTCGCGCCATATTTCAGGTTGACACTGATATCGATAACGGCGACATCGTCGTTGAGGCTGATCTGAATCGGCCGGCCGATGCTTCCTCTTTTCAGCAGGCTCTTAATCGGCGCATAGGTGTTCGCCAGCGAAACGACGCCGTCAATCTCCTCCGACGCAAAATTTGCGATGGTTGCCAGGACATCCTGGGAAATTTTCAGGCTGCCAGTCGGCTGATTGTTGTTTTCAACGTTCATACTTCATTCCTCCTGTGTCCAAAGACAAAATAACGATCGCCCTCTCACAGGCGTTGTTTTTTGGAAAAGTAATCTTGCAGCATTGTGCTTTCAGCTAATATTATACCATATTCTTACAGCCATTACAACCAATACAGGCCTTGGGATTTTGAATTTCCTTTAAATTCGTTTGTTTCCCTACACAATATAAATTCCCAAAACAGCCAACAAGGCCAGCAAAATAATCAGTGGTCCTCCTTCCCGGCGGGTCGGCTGGAACAGTTCCACCAGCCGCTCCTTCAGGCGCTGTGCACCCGAGGAAAGATAGGAAACCAGCACCGTCTGCCGCACCTTCTTTCTCTGAAGCAGGCATTTTGCCGTCTCCAGTAGGGCCTGAGCGTATTCTTCGACAAACTCCCGGCTCTGTCCCTTGATGACACTGCGGTCGCAGGCGCTTTCCAAATCCTCCGCTGCGCGCCTTGCCATCAACCACACCAGTGGATTGAACCAGTGCACCGATTGGGTGAGCAGCATCAGCAGACGGTACCAGCAGTCATGCCGGCGATGGTGCAGCAACTCGTGGCGGAAGATCATCTCCAGTTTTTCCTGCGCCAGCATACAGTCGGGCAGCACAACCTTGGGCCGCAGAAAACCCAGCAGCATCGGACCGGAAGCCTCAGCGGAAATCCACAGTTCGACCGAAGATTTTACCCCTAGGGCAGCCTTTACTTTTTCGAAAACCGCCTGGATCTGATACTGTTCCGACATGGACAATGCACTGGCTGCCCTTCCCCGCTGCATTTTTCTTTCAAAGCGAAGATAAGCAAGCAGGTGACCGCCAAACAAAAGCACTGCACCGATCAGCCAGACGATTCTTAACCCAACCGCCAAAGCCGTATTATGGGGCGGGGTACCAAAATAAAGAATACCGACCGGGCAGGGAATCAACAGGCGGCAGGCCAAAATCATCCAGAAGATCATGCGACAGCTGGGAGAATATTGTGTCAGGCGTTTATGAAAAATCAGCAGCAGCAAAATTGCCACAGAAACAATAATCGACGCTTCAAGCAGGGAGCAAAAAAAGATATTCGTCACGGGATAAGCCTCCTTTACATTTGAGGAATATTTTCTGGGTATCTGTTTCCCTTTATATAGTGACTATTTTCTTCCCTGTTTGTTACCTGTATTTTATATTGTCAGCCACTTTTCTCACTTTTCATCTATACACATTTGTCTTAATTTTATTTTTTTATGCAAAAAAACAGCGTCCTGTCCTCCATTTCAGAGACAGAACGCTGAAATCTTATTCTTCTACATATTTGATCAGCGCATCTGCAATCGCATTGGCTGTCTGGTACATCGAATCCGGGCTGCACAATTCATCGTATTCGACAGGGTTACTGATAAATCCCATCTCGACCAGCATGGAAGGGCAGATTGGGTTGCGTGTAACATAAAAGTTTCCGTAAATGACCTTCCGCGCATCCCGATTGTTGTATTCGGTGATCTTTTCCAGGATGGAATCAGCCAGGAGCTTGGAGTTATTTTCATAATAGTAAATTTCTGTGCCGCTGGGCTTGAGTCCATTGGAATTGGCTGCGATACTGTTGCAGTGCAACGAGATATAAAAGTCCGCCTCATTTTCTTTTGCCAGCTCGACGCGGTCGGTCATTTCCACCTTGGTGGAGTTGTCCTGATCCGGCGATACAGCTAGAATCACCTGCGCACCCAAACTCTCCAAGCGATTCTGCAGGACCAGCGCGTGGGCCATGGTGATGTCCTTCTCCACCGGGCCAATGCCGTACAGGACGCCCTGAGCGCCACCATCCAGGCCACCATGTCCCGGGTCAACCACAATGGTCATATTTTTCAGCGGAGCGCTCTCGCTGCCCACCGACGCCTTTGGATTAAAGAAGACAGTGGTGTTGCCATTCCCGTCGTAGCTTATGTCGTAACCAACTGTTTCAACGCTGTCCCGCTTATAAAATTCCAGCGTGGTGTTGCCGTCCTCCTCGCGGATGGTCATCGAGGAAAAAAGGTTGCTGTTGATGTGGTCCAGCTCGATGCCCGTTGTGTTGTAAAAGCGGATGGTCACCTTCTCGCTCGTGTTATAAGCCTTAAAGGAAGGGGACGCATTTCCGGACAGGACCAGATATTCCCCGTCATCCCCTACCGTGTAGCTGGTATCGGTGACGGTGTCTGCCCATTCGGTCTGGTCTTCTAGAATATCAACGTAGGATTTGCTGATCCAGCTGCCCATGCTCAGCTGAAAATAACCGTCGGTGCAGTCGACCACCGCATCCACCGCTCCCGGGCTGAGCAAAGAGACATGATTGGAGCCGTCCTCCCCGTCCTCATACAGGATAGCCGAATTTTGGTTGACCCGCACAATCACATAGGCGTCCTTGCCGGTCACATACAGATCTCCCTCCGATGTTCCCGAGGAGGTTGTCCCGTCAAAGGTCAGTTTGTACTGAATTTGACCCAGATTTTCCACCTGGCCGTCGGTGACATCGGGAAGGGTGATCTCGGTGGAATAGTAAGCCTCCACACCGGTTGTGGCAATTGCTTCCTGTTCCAAGACGTAGGTTTCCCCGCCAATGGTGGCGGTTACCTCTCCATTGGCCGGAGCTGTACACCGAATCTGATAGGTGTCCCCTGCTTTGGCAATATCGTCCGAGCTCGGCCCCATCCGCCGCAGGTTTGTAATAGTTGCGATTCCACCGCCCGAAGTGGAGGGTTCGGTTCGTGTAATGGTGAGGGAAACGGTGTCCTCTCCATTTTCAAACACAAATTCATTCTCCCCCATCTCCAGCGAAGCATAGATGCCGAAACTGCCGTAGATGCCACGGTCCGCCACCTCTTCCCCGTTGCAGGTCAAAGGATCATCCGGATCGGAGGAACCCGTGATATAATAATAGCTTTCCGTCGTGGAAATATCTTCCGAGGGATTGGCCAGCTGCAGCGTGTAGTCGGTGTCCAGGACAAAGCCTGTGTCCAGAATCGCCTCGCGATCCTGATAATCCTTTGCGCAGACCTGCACCGGCATCGCCATCGTGCCAGTCATCAGGACCAGCGCCATTCCCAGCGCTCCCAAAAACTTCTTTTGCATAAAGATCACGACCTCCCTTTTATTTATAGACTATTGTAACATATCAAAATAGGAAAAGGAAGGGGTCTGGATTTAAAATTTGTTTCAGAAAATATTTCCAGCAAAGCAGCTTATTTCTCCGCGATATTTTTCGACAATTTGCTCAAGGTAAACCCTCTGCCTTTGACCTCGTTCACCTCGCTGGCAACAACGAACGCCTGAGGATCGATCTGCAGAATCAGTTCGTTGAGATGCGCAAGCTGGCGATTCGAGATTACGGTCATAACCACCTTCTGATCCGACTTTTCCAGACCGGTGGTGGCGTGCAACAGGGTGGAACCGCGGTCCATCTGCTGGTGAATCATCTGGTTGATCTTTTCATATTGCGGGCTGATTACCACAACCTGGGTCTGCTTCTGTCCCATAATCAGCACCTTATCCATCACGATGCTGTTCAGCAGAACCACCAGGATGCCGTACAGCACCTGCTCTGTCGAGGAATAGATCGCCTGAATCAGCAGCAGCGCTGTGTCCCCCACATAGATCATCACCGGAATGGAGAGGCCGAACAGCTTGTGCAGGATAATCGGCGGGATGTCCATGCCTCCGGTGGATCCACCCACCTTGATGACCAAACCGATTCCCGCTCCCATCAGCAGTCCGGCATAGATGGCCGCCATCAGCTTATCGTCGGTGAGGCTGGTCAAAAAGGGAATTTTGCCAAACAGCGAAAAGAAGGTCGGGTAGACGATGGTACTTAAAATGATGGTGGCAGCAAAAGCCTTGCCCATCACCGCTGCGCCCAGCAAAAACAGGACAGCATCCCCGACAAAAACACCGACATCGACCGGCAGGCCAAAAAAGTGCTCCAAAATCAGACCGATACCTGTGACTCCGCCGGAGATCAGGCCGTTTGGTACTACAAAGGCCGCCGTCCCCAACGCCAAAACGGCGTTGCCCAGAATCATGATCAAAACCTTTTCTATCTTCTTTTTCATCTTGCTAAAAACACTCCTCTATCTTTTCTTGGCACAATGGTGTGCCCTCTCAAACGTTCCCATTATAGCACCCTCCATTTTTCCGGGCAAGTCACTGTGATAAAGCACAAGAGTAAAAAGGCTCTATTTTGCACAATCACAAAAAAATTCTCTTTTTTCAATAGTTGTTTTAATTGATATTTGATATTTTTGTCAGAAATTTTGGTGCTTTAAAGTGTATATTCCGATCCTCTTTTGCCTTTCTTTTCCATATTTTCAAAACAACAGCAAAAAAGACATATTCCATTCACGAATTTCGTCTATAATAAGGTATCAATGGATGTTCGAGTTTTTTAGGAGGATGTTTTCTATGAATTGGTTGACAAAATTGATGTACGGGCGATACGGAACCGACCGGCTTGGTCTGTTCATGCTGATTGTCGTGCTTCTGCTCGATATTATTTTTACCTTTACCGGTTGGGATGTGCTTTACATCCTTGCCTTTGTGCTGGCTGCTATCTGCGTCTGGAGGATTTTTTCGCGCAACATCAGCCGGCGTTATGCGGAAAACCAGAAATTCATGCAGTTGACCGATCCCATCGTCCGCGCGATCTCCTCTAAAATTTCCGGTTTGAAGGATCTGCGCACCCACCGCCACCTGCGCTGCCCTTCCTGCGGACAGAAAATCCGCGTTCCAAAAGGTCGCGGTAAGATCCAGATCACCTGCCCAAAATGCCGACACGAATTTGTTAAAAAAGTCTAAGTCCTTTTTCTTCGCTTTCCTTTTCAAAAAATCCGATTTTCTTTTCTTTTTTGCCTCGACTGTGTTTGTCGGGGCATTTTTGTATGGGGATTTTATTTGAATTTTTTTGCTTTTTAGGATATACTGGTATTAATAGGATTTTTTTGATAAGGAGGCATGTCCCTTGACTACGCAGAAAAAAGTAAAAAACCTTTTGATGGACGCCGTGTTCTTTCTGGCGGGCAGTTTTTTGTTCGCGGTTTCCATCGATACCTTTACCGCTCCCAACCAGATTGCAGCCGGTGGATTGACCGGTGTCGCCACCATCCTCAACCATATGTTCGGCATCCCCATCGGTACAGCCAACATACTGATGAATGTCCCTTTGCTGATCTGGGCTTATGTCGAAATGGGCTACCAGATTATCATCAAAACGGTCGTCGCCACCATCGTCTCCTCCGCAATGATTGACGTGATGGTCCCCTACCTGCCACAGTACCAGGGGGAACCGCTGATCACCATCGTCTTTGGCGGATGTCTTGCCGGCCTGGGGCTGGCACTGATCCTGATGCGCGGCGGCACTACCGGAGGCACCGAGCTTGCAGCAAACCTGCTTTCCCTGCACATCCACGGATTTTCTCTGGGCAAATTCATCATGGTCATCGACCTGGTTATCGTCCTCGCTTCCGCCGTCGTTTATCAAGAATATGAAAGCCCTCTGTACGCCATTTTAGTCATCTACATCACTTCCAAGGTCATTGACGCCGTCCTATACGGCACAGACCGGGGAACCGGAAAGGTGATGTTTATCATATCACCGAAAAACAAAGAGATTGCCCGCCGCATTATGGATGACCTAGAGCGCGGCGTCACCGAACTGCGCTCCCGCGGCGCCTATAGCGGTCAGGAGGGCACCGTCCTGATGTGCGCTGTCAGCCGTCAGGAGGTACACAAGATTTACGATATCATTCATGAAATTGACATCAATGCCTTTATTGTCGTCAACGAAGCCGGCGAAATCACCGGTCTGGGATTCCGGGAATTCCAGCAGCGCAAAAAGAAAAAGGAGAAAAAACAAAACTCGTAATCACGGATGCAAAGAGGGGCTGCAAGACCAGATTGGTCTTGCAGCCCCTCCTGAATACTGCAATTTTACTGTGCCCAAAAGTGGTCTGACAGTTCCTTTTCGTCCTCCGGGCAGACAATATACCCGACGCTAACCGTCTTCCCAGTCGCCTCATACATCCGACGCGGAAGCTCTTCTCCAAAAGCGCCGCAAACTTCGATGGCGCCAAAGCCATCGGCCGCCAACTGTCTTGCCATCTCAATCGCCTGTTCCGACGAATTTACCGTTATTATATGTGTTTCAACCGCTTGGGTCTCCAACACAGCATAATCCTTCCGGGAGCAATACTGCTGACCCATCAGCACCATCGCAAATTTTTTCTTTGGGAGCATCCAAAATCACCTTTCTGTTTTTCTTTGCCTTCCCATTATATCATAATTTTTTTCAATCTTCCACCTGTCATTTTGTTTCTTTTTTCCCTTCTTCCTTGTTCTGTTTGCCCAAAAAAGTAAGGACAAATACCCTCTCCTGATTTCGCGCTTGTACAATTGAGAGATTCGTGGTATATTTTTCTGGAACAATATTTTATGGAGGGGATTTTTTGAAAAAAATCATCGGAATTGGTCTGCTCTGCGCCGCCGCAGGCCTTTGCGTTTCTGCGCTGCGCAAAAAACAGCAGGCAGAACAAAAGCCTCTTTATCTTACCGGCAGCGTTGTTCCAAATCCAGACAAGAAAGCTATCCTGGTGGTCAGCTTTGGAACCAGCTATGCTGATACCCGCGAGAAAACCATTGGCGCCATTGAGGAAGATTTCCGCAGCGCCTTCCCAGATTACACCGTTCGCCGCGCCTTCACCAGCGGTATGATTATTAAAAAGCTGCGCCAGCGTGACGGCATCGAGATCGACACGGTGGAACAGGCGCTGCAAAAACTTTACGACGAGGGATTCGGCACCGTAATCTGCCAGCCCACCCATTTGATGAACGGCTTTGAGTTCGACGACGTCCGCCAGGAGGTAGCCCGCTGGGAGGATCGTTTTCCCCACATCATCTGTGGCTGGCCGCTGCTGACCTCCTTTGAGGATTACCGTCTGGTGGTAGATGCTCTCTTAAAAGAATTTAATGAAATTGCCCGCGACGACAGTACCGCCCTTGTCTTGATGGGACACGGCACTGACCACCCCGCCAACGCGACCTATCCCGCGCTGGATTATCGCCTGAAGGCAGAAGGCTGCCGGAATTTCTTCATCGGTACGGTGGAAGGCTACCCTGACCTGCAGACAGTGATGAAAGAGGTCGCCGCCATCCATGCCAAAAAGGTTGTTTTGGCCCCACTGATGGTGGTGGCTGGAGACCACGCCATCAACGATATGTGCACCGACGAAGATTCCTGGCTGCATCTGTTCGAGCAGGCAGGCTATCAGACCGAGGCCATTCTAAAAGGGCTGGGCGAATACCCCTCTTTCCGCCAGATTTATTTAAAACACTGCACCGAGTGCATCCAGCATCTGGAAGAAGAAAAAAGCAAGAATCGCTAAGAATCTTTTTTTACCTTCCTCATTCCCTTTTTGCTAAAAATGTGTTATTCTTTAATTAGAAATTTTTGTCTCTGCGACGAAATGGAGGGAATCGCTATGATCTTAGTAGACAACAGCAAACAATGCTCCGCCATCCTGCGCTTCATCGCACAGCCCGCCCTGGAAAGCTGTCCGGAGCCGGTGCGTCAGGTGTTTGACGCCTCCCGCTTTTCCGAGTTCCACACCTTTTTGGACGGCGTGATGAACGTTTGGGTCGGCCTGGGTGATGAAGAAACTTTAACACTGACTCATGTCAAATCCGCTGCGGCCATCGGTGCCAAAATGATGCGCCAGTTAAAGCAGCACGAGTATCAAATCGAGGCCTCCGGCATCATTGACCTGTACGGAATCGACAGTGTCTATGATCTGTGCACCGGCATCGAGCTGGGCCTATATCAGTACGAAGGGTGCTACAGCAACGCCAAGGAAAAGTATTCCTACACCGCTTTCCTGCAGGGTTTTGAGGATCAGCACCAGCCGGAGATTCAGGAACTTGTGAACAAATCGGTCGTCGTTGCGCAAAATGTCATGATGGCAAGGGACTGGGTAAACATGCCCGGCAACCTGCTCAACCCGGTTGCGCTGGCCGAGCACGTTGTTGAGGCCGGTAAGGAAGCCGGATGTGAAGTCAAGGTTGTCGATGTCGAACAAGCCAAAAAGCTGGGCATGAACCTCTTCCTGAGCGTTGGGCTGAGCAGTGACTACCCATGCAGTATCGCGGTACTGCGCTATATGGGCGACCCCGATGACGGCGAAGTCACCGCGCTGGTCGGCAAAGGCGTTACTCTGGACACCGGCGGCTACAACCTGAAAACCAAGCAGGGTCTGCTCAATACCAAGGGCGATATGGGTGGAGCTGCCGCTGTCACCGCGGCCATCTGCGCTTTAGCCAAAAACAAGGCAAAAACCAACGTTGTCGCCGTCGTTCCTATTGTGGAAAATCGCCTCTCCAACACTTCTTCCGTCCCGGGTGACGTCTACACTGCCATGAACGGCAAGACTGTCGAGATCCTCAGCGCCGATGCGGAGGGACGTTTAATTTTGGCCGATGCCATCACTTACGCTGTCCGGGTAGAAAAAGCGGACCGCGTCATCGATGTTGCTACCTTGACAGGAGCAATCGCCAACTCCTACGGCAAAATTCGTGCCGGTGTCATGACCAACAACGATTGCTTTGAGGATGAGCTCCTGCGCGCCGGTGCCAGAGCAAGCGAAAAGTATGTCGATCTCCCCACCGACGATGAGTACCGTGAAATGGTCAACGGCAGGGTTGCAGATCTGGCCAACTCCACCCGCACTGGCTGTGGAAGCATTGTCGCTGGACTTTTCCTGCGCGAATTTGTGGAGGATCATCCTTGGCTCCATCTGGACATCGCCGGTGTATCCCGTGTGGACAGCCCGGTATACCCCTTCCAGTCGGAAGGTGCAACCGGCGCCTCCGCCGCGACCATGTACTTTTTGCTGGATCGCCATTTTACTGCTGCCGACCGCTTTTAAAGAGAGGTGTTTGTCATGAAAAAACCACTGTTGGAATGTTGTGTTGACTGTGTTGAATCCGCCCTCGCCGCCAAAAAAGGAGGCGCAGACCGCCTGGAGCTGTGCGCCAACCTGATTATTGGAGGCACCACTCCGGATATCAACCTCTATCACCGCATCCGCGAACAATGTGATATTTTGATCAATGTTTTAATCCGTCCCCGCTTCGGCGATTTCTGCTATACCGACGAGGAGTTCGAAATCATCCGCCGCGACGTCAAAATGTTTCGGGAAGCCGGAGCGGACGGCGTCGTTATCGGCATCCTCAAGCCGGACGGCAGTCTGGATGTTGAACGCATGAAAATTCTGATGGAGGAAGCTGGGCCATTGAGCGTAACCCTGCACCGGGCTTTCGATGTCTGCGCTGACCCCATGCAGGCTCTGCAGCAGGCAAAGGAGCTGGGCATCGATACCATCCTGACTTCCGGCCAGAAAAATACCGCCATCGAAGGCTCTCAACTACTTCAGGAACTGGTTAAAGCAGCTAATGGCGACGTCGATATCCTGATCGGCAGCGGCGTTAAGGCTAGCGTGATTGAGCAGCTTGCGCCGCAGACCGGCGCGACCTCCTTCCACATGTCCGGCAAAATCACGCTGGACAGCCCTATGACCTACCGCAAAGAGGACGTCAGCATGGGCCTGCCGATGATGAGCGAATACACCATCTGGCAGACCAGCGCCGAAGAGATTGCCAAGGCGCGCAAGGTTCTGGACCAGGCCGTTCGATAACCCCCATTTTACCGATCCGACAGTTTACTTTGATAAGGAGGACATCTTATGTCTTGTGATATCCCATTCAGCTCCCAGCTTGTTCAAAAAGCGGAGGAGTATTTTGAAGCGACCCGTCCTTTCTTCGGCGGACGTGAGCAGGAAATCGAGGAAGGGCTTGCACAGTGCAGCGACGCGCAGCGCATCTGCATGAAATTTTTGTACGGCACCATGCCGATCAGCGACATCGCCAACTATGACTTTTCCCTGTTTTTAAAATATGTTGACCACGCGCTTTTCCTTCGGGAAAATGTGGCTTGGTGCAAAACCATTCCAGAGGACATCTTCCTCAACCATGTGCTGTACTACCGCGTCAACACCGAGGACATCGTTGACTGCCGCCGCGCCTTCTACGATATGTGCTGGCCTCGTCTGGTGGAGACCAACAAGACTTCCAGCATGAAGGATGCCGCTCTCGAACTCAACTACTGGTGCTTTGAAAACGCAACCTATCGCACCACCGATGGCAGAACCGCCAACCCAATGACCGTCCTGCGCTGCGCCTACGGCCGCTGTGGTGAGGAATCCACCTTTGCCACCACTGCTTTCCGCAGCGTCGGTATCCCTACCCGTCAGATTTACACCCCAAGATGGCCGCACTGCGACGACAACCATGCCTGGATTGAGGTCTGGTGCGACGGAGACTGGCATTACCTCGGCGCGTGTGAGCCGGAAGAAGTGCTGGACAAGGGTTGGTTTACTGCAGCTGCGTCCCGCGCGATGATTATTCACAGCCGCATGTTCTCCGACTATGTGGAGAATGAGGAAATTGTCACCCACGAGGGATTGACCACCGTCTGCAATGAGCTTCCCCGCTATGCCGACACCCAGAAATTCTCGATCAAGGTTGTCGACGATGGCAAACCGGTTCCCGGTGTCACCCTGCGCGTTGAGCTGCTCAACTACTCCGAATTCTTCCCTATCTCCACCCTGATTTCGGATGACAACGGAGAAGCCTCCATCACATTGGGTCTGGGTGACCTGCACATCCATGCGGTCAAGGATGGAAAGTTTGTTACCCGCCTGGTCGATTCCCGCAAGGAATCGTCGATCACCATCGATTTTTCCGCTGCCAGCTCCACCCAGACTGAAGAGCTTCAGGGAGAAGAATACGACGTTGTTCCTCCAAAGGACAACATGAAATTTGCTGTCCGGCTGACCGACGAGCAGAAGGCGCGTCAGCAGCAGCGCTTTGACGCCGCCGCTGCCCTGCTGCACCAGAAGGAAGCAACCTTCCACACTGAGGCCTCCGCTGCCGAAGCGGCAAAAGCGCTTGGGCTTAGCGGTGTTTGTGCTGACTACGCAGCCAAAGCCCTCTTTGACGCCAAAGGAAATGCGGATGAGGTGAAGAAATTCCTCGCTGCCGCTCCCGATGCTTCCCAGATGGAGCTGCGTGCAAAGCTGCTGCATGTGTTGACTGTCAAGGACATGACCGATCTGTGTGCGGATGTACTGGAGCAGCACATGGCTTTGGCCCCTGCACAGGGCAGCCTGCCGGAAGAAATCTATATTTCCTATGTTCTCTCCCCTCGCGTCGATACCGAAAAGCTGACCGGATGGCGTGAGGGTATCCAGAAGGCTTTCTCCACAGAGCAGAAAGCAGCCTTTGCCGCTGATCCGCAAAAGCTTTGGAATTGGATTCTGGAGCACATCTCCTCCCACGACAGCCGCGAATACGGCTCCCTGATCGCCGTTCCAACCGCCCTGCTGAAAGTTGGCTTTGGCTCTCACCTCTCCAAGAAGGTGCTCTTTACCGCCGTTTGCCGTACCCTGGGAATCCCCGCACGCATCAACCCTGAAACCCATTCTGTTCAGTACTGGAGCGAAGGCACTTTCCACAACGTGGAACAGGCTGAACAGGGCAAGGTTCTCCCCTTCACCATCCAATCCGGCGACGATACCAAGTGGGTTTACTTCCAGAATTGGAGCATCGCTCTGCTGCGTGATGGCATCTACACCACCCTCAACCTCAGCGAACGCGAATGGAAAAACAATCAGCTTTCCGTCGAGCTTACCCCCGGTGAGTATCGCCTGATTACCGCAAAAAGAATGCCGAACGGCAGCCTTTTCACCAAAGAGTATCGTTTTACTGTAGCGGAAGACAAAGCTGATTCGATCACCATCCGTCTGCGCGACACCAAGATCTCCGATATGCTGGAGAACATGGACATCCTGCCGTTCTCGTTGAAAGACGAAAAAGGTGGCAAGATTGAAGCTGAAAAGCTGACCGCCGACCACGCCAATATTCTGTTCTGGCTGGAGGAAGGAAAAGAGCCGACCGAGCATATCCTGAACGAACTGATCGAGCATCACGAGCGCTACAACAAGCTGGACGCGCAGCTCATTTTCATTCTGCGCAGCGAGCAGGCCAAGCAGAACCACACCCTCGCAAAGGCGCTGGAACTGTTGCCAAAGGTCATCATCTGCTATGACGATTTCCGCGACAATGTCTCCTCTCTTGCCAGAAGAATGTATGTCGACCCGGACAAGCTGCCTCTGATCATTGTGACAAAACCAGGGCTGAACGGCATCTTTGCCACCAGCGGTTACAACGTCGGCATGGGTGATCTGCTGATCAAGATTCTTTCGGAATAAAACACTGATCCCCTTATACCACACCCCCCTCTGCATGATACAGAGGGGGGTGTGATAAATTCAGGAAAAGGTAGTGAAGTCACAAAATGAAATCGATTCTGAAGGAGGACCTGATTTATCAGATTCTTTCGGTGGTTGAGGAGATCCCCGAAGGCTATGTCGCCACCTACGGACAGGTTGCGCGCCTCATTGGGCGGGAGAAAAATGCCCGGCTGGTCGGCCGGGTGCTGAGCACGGCAGAATATTACGGCGACTACCCATGCCATCGGGTGGTGAATCATGCGGGCCGGCTTGCTCCTGGATGGCCGGAGCAGCGTTTTCTGCTGGAAAAGGAAGGGATTACGCTAAAGGCCAATGGCTGTGTCGACCTCAAACATCATCAATGGCAATGCTGAAAAGGAGCTGTAAAGATGAATTGGCCGGATGGAAAAACAAGATGTCACTGGGCAAACCCTCACAACGAACGCTATCTCCGTTACCACGACGAGGAATGGGGCGTGCCTGTTTTTGAAGATCAAAAGCTTTTCGAAATGTTGCTGCTGGAATCTTTTCAGGCCGGATTATCGTGGGAGTGTATTTTGAATAAACGCGAAGGTTTTCGAGAAGCATTCAATCATTTCGACTTCGATCGAATTCGTCTTTACGGAGAAGATGATCTTATTCGCCTGCAAAATGACTCCCGCATTGTTCGGCACAAGGCAAAGATACAAGCTGCTGTTATCAATGCTTGTGTCTTTTATAAAATCCGTGAAGAATATGGCAGCTTTGCAAATTACTTATGGGGCTGGACCGGCGGAAAGACGTTGCGGGAAATTGGATGCAGCCGCTCTCCCCTTTCCGATCAGATTTCAGCTGACTTAAAAAGGCGCGGAATGAAATTTGTTGGGAGCGTCACTATCTACTCCTACCTGCAGGCGGTCGGCATCATCAACTCTCATGAATCCTGCTGTTTCTTATCACCATGTTGACAGAGAAGCTAAAGGCCCGATAGGTGAAAACCTTATCGGGCCTTTGGCTTCTCATGTAGATTTTCTTTGCTTTTCGGATGGAGAATTACAGCTTCAGCACGGCGATTATCTCATCACCATCCATTTCTCCCGTTTCGACAAATCCGAACGAGTAGTATAGTCGGCTGGCAATTTCATTTTTAGGTTCATAAGACAACCAGCAAAAATCCGCTTTGCCACATGGAAAGGTTTTGATGAATTCCAATGCTAATCTGACTGCTTCTTTTCCGTACCCTTTGTTCTGGTAGTTTTTGTCGATCATCAGTCTCCAAAGATTGTAATTCCCCCTGGCTATGGACGGAGCATCCTCCCAACAATCGTCTGCATCAAATCCGATCATCAAGAATCCAACTGGCGTCTCCCCCTCATATATTCCAAAAGGAAAGGCATATCCATTTCCGGTTATGGCTGTATAGGCTTCGATGATGCTGATATCATTTGGCGCGACAAAGCTTTCCTGGTCTTCGGATACACGCAGTTTCAAAATGCTCCACACATTTTTCCCAGTTATCTTTTCCAGTCTCAGCATGTTTTTCTCCTTTTTATTCTGTAGATCAGGAGTTTTCTAAAGGATGAAATAAGCTTCAAAATCGTTTTTTATTGCTCACTTCTTAGGTGTTTTTACTTTTCAACCGGAGCAGCAACCTTCTGGAGCCACTTCTTTGCGCGCTCGCTGACGTACGGAGCGACTGCTTCATAGGCTCGTTTATTAAAGGCATTCAGCCAATCGATTTCCTCCTGAGTCATCATTTCCAGCTTCAGCGGAGAAGCATCGATTGGAACTACGGTGAAGGTATCGAAACGGTAGAACTGACCGTATTCGGTCTTGTTTGCCTCGACCACAACAGCTGTATTTTCTGTGCGGATACCGTGGCTGCCCTCGGTATAAATTCCTGGCTCAATGGTTAATACCATACCTGGCTGCAGTTTCACGGTGCGCTCTCCCAAGCCCTGTGGGCCTTCATGTACGTTGAGCATATAGCCGACGCCGTGACCAGTGCCGCAGCGGTAATCCAGGCCATATTTCCACAGGACTTCCCTACTGAGAATATCCAAGCCGTAACCGACAGTTCCTTCCTTAAAGACAGCCGTGCTGAGTGCGATAACGCTTTTGAGAACCAAGGTGTAATCGCGTCGCTCCTCGTCGGTCAGCTCTCCCATTGGGAAGGTTCTGGTTGTATCGGTTGTACCGGTCAGATACTGACCGCCGCTGTCGTTGAGCAGGAAGTGGCTTCTGTTGATCACCGCAGAGTCCTCCGCTTTCGGAGCATAATGCATCATTGCAGCGTTGTCACGGTAAGCAATTATAGCTGTAAAGCTGTCTCCTTTGAAGTTTTCCCGCTGTTGACGGAAGGAGTAAAGCTTTTCAGAAGCTTGATACTCGGTGATGGTTTCCCCTTTCTCCAAGGCCTCGTACAGCCAGCCGTAAAATTCCGCTTCTGCAATACCATCCTGCAGATATGCCTCATAAGTATTCTTTGTCTCGACCTCATTTTTGACCGACTTCATCAGCTTGACCGGGTCGTCTGCTGAGCAGATGGTCAGATTCTCGTTGCCGCAGATGGTATGGTACAGGCTGTAGTTCATTTCCTTTTCGTCGCAGAGGACAGTCAGTTGTTTGCTGATACCCGCTGCATATTCGAAGACAGACTCATAAGGGCGCAGAGTAATTCCATTTTCCGAAAGGACTCGAAGTACATCCTCACTGACACGTTTCGTATTTGTAAACAGGATCGCATTGTCTTTGGAAACATAGGCATAGGCTACTGCAACTGGTGTGCAGGCCACATCGTTTGCGCGGATATTATACAGCCACGCAATGCCGTCCAGAGCATTGATAAAAATGGCATCTGCATCATGTTCAGACAGTTTTTCACGCAACTCGCCGATTTTCTCTGCAGCGGTCTTTCCCGCATATTTTACAGGCAAAGTATAAATTTCCGTAGCGCTTTCTGCCGGACGATCCTCCCAAAGATCGTTTGCGTAATCAACCTGGTTGTTGATCTGAATATTCTTTTTAGCAAAGGCCTCCTGCATGCTCTTGATATAAGCGGCAGAGAAAAGCTCTCCATTGATGCCAACAACCGCATTTTCCGACAATTCTTTAACAAGATACTCCGGAACCTTTGGAGTTTCCGGCTCATTCATTTTAAAAAGGACACCTTCGCTGCCTGCAAGCTGTCTTTCTGCCTGCACATAGTAGCGCCCATCTGCCCACAGGCCGGCGACCGATTTAGTAATCACGAAAGTTCCTGCAGAACCTGTGAATCCGGACAGCCATGCCCTGGTTTTCCAGTGATCCGAAAAGTATTCGCTCATATGCGGATCTGCACTTGGGATAATCACCGCATCGATTTTGTTCTCCGCCATTTTTTCACGGACTTTTGCAATCTTTTCATTTGTGGTCATTTCTTCTATTTCCTCCATTTTCCTAATGGAAATTTGAAAAAGGAAAAAGTGAGGGCACTTTCTTCTCTTTCCTTTATCAGTATAGCACAAAAAAGGGAAGTTTCAAGTGATTTTTTTTCAAAAATTGGCAATTTTTTTGTTTTAAGTAGATAAAAAAAGAGGGAGACTGACACTCCCCCCTTTTTTACTATTACTACTGCAGATTCTCCAGATGGATACAATGAACCGGGCATCCTTCTGCGCATTTTCCACAGTTGGTGCACTTTTCAGGATCGATATGAGCACAGTTATTTTCCACTGTAATCGCACCGAACTCGCAGACACGCTCACACTTTTTGCAGCCAATGCAGCCATTGGAGCAGACCTTTCTGGTATCCACTCCCTTGTCCTTGTTCATACAAGCAACATATGTCTTCTGGCTTCTTGGGAGAAGCTCCAGAATCGAATTCGGGCAAACCCGTGCGCAAGCACTGCAGCCAATGCACTTATCCTCATCAACCTTCGCAATGTGATCCACAATATGAATTGCATCATATTCGCAAACGTTGGTGCAGTCGCCGTATCCCAAGCAGGCAAAATTGCAGCTGGTTCTTCCATTATAGTAAAGTTTTGCTGCCTTGCAGGTCTTGGGACCATCATAATCCATGATGTACTCAGAGGTCTGCAAATGCCCACGGCACTTAACGACCGCACGCTTTGGCTCGATATCGCCGACCGAAACGCCCAGAATTTCGCCCAGCTTTGCGGCAACTGGAGCGCCGCCCACCGGACACAGGTTCGGAGGCGCTTCCCCCGCTGCCATTTTGGAAGCATACTCGTCACAACCTGCGCAGCCACAGGCGCCACAGTTTGCTCCCGGCAAAACTTCTCGCAGATTTGCGACTGTCTCATCCACCTTTACCGCAAAGAACTTTGATGCGATGCTCAGCAAAAGTCCAGCGATCAGACCTGTTCCAGTAACGATGGAGACAGGCACTAAAATTGTTTGCAGCATGATTTTGTCTCCTCCTCGTTATTTAAAGATGCCGTCTGCCACGCTTGCAAAGCCCATAAAGGACATGGAAACAATGGAGGCAGCTACCAGCGTAATTGGTACACCCTGAAAACTCTTGGGAAACTCAACCGTTTCCATTTTGCTTCTGACACCAGCAAACAGAACCATAGCCAACATGAAACCGATGCCGATACCCAGAGTGTTAACAATCGACTCGATAAAGTTGTAGCTGTTTTCTACATTCAAAAGTACGCAGCCCAAAACCGCACAGTTGGTCGTGATCAACGGCAGGTAAACACCCAGCGCCCTGTACAGTGGCTTCATGTATTTTTTCATAACAAATTCGACCAACTGTACCAGTGCGGCGATGACCAGGATGAAGACGATTGTCTGCAGATACTCCAAGCCAAAAGGAACCAGCAGGAAGGTATAGATTGGCCAGGTGACTGCGGTGGACATCAGCAAAACAAAGATTACCGCAGAGCTCATGCCGACTGCAGAATCCAGTTTTTTCGATACACCCAAGAATGGGCAGCAGCCCAAAAACTTGGCTAGAACGATATTTTCGACCAACGAGGAAGTGACGAAAATATACATTAAATTTCTAAATACTTCCATTATTCACATTCTCCCTTCCCCGCATTGGCGCAGCCTGCAGCATTCGGGCAGGACGCACAATCAAAGCTCTTTCTCTTAACAGCTTTACCATTGGTCAGCTTGTTCAGCAGTGCAATGACACAGCCAAAGACAAGGAATCCACCAGGAGCCAGAACAAAAATGGAAATTGGATCGATAAAGTTGGCAGTAATCGGAATACCAAACCAGGTACCAGAACCCAGAATCTCACGGATAGAGCCGATTACCAGGAGCGCCAAAGTAAAACCGATACCCATACCGACGCCGTCCAAAGCGGATTTAACAACAGTGTTTTTGCTTGCGAACATCTCCGCGCGGCCCAGGATGATACAGTTTACAACAATCAGCGGCAAAAACAAGCCAAGTGCGTCATAAATGCTGGGGAAAAACGCCTGCAGAAGCGAGCTGAGCAGGGTAACAAAGCCGGCAATGATGACGATAAAACACGGAATACGAACCTTGTCTGGAATCACCTTTCGCAGCGCAGAAATCACAACGTTGGAACCAACCAGTACAAAAGTTGCTGCAAAGCCCATACCGATTGCGTTCATCGCCATAGTGGTGATCGCAATGGTCGGGCAGGTGCCCAGCACCAGAACCAGCGTCGGGTTCTCTTTAATAATACCGTTGGTCAGTACTTGAAGATTTGTCTTTTCTTTTTCCATCTTCTCTACTCCCCTTTCACCATATCATAGACCTGGAAGGCAGTTTCGATTGCACTTCTCATCGCATTCGAGGAGACGGTTGCTCCACCAATTGCTTCAAAGCCTTCCATCGAGCTGTCCATTCCCTCAAACTGGTTGACAAAATCGTCGTTAGAAACTTTGGAGCCGAGACCCGGTGTCTCATTATTGGTCAGAATTTTGATACGTTCTATGGTGCCATCTTCTTTAATTCCGACCATCACCTGGAGTGGATCGCTGGAATAACCTTTGGAAGACACAGTGATTGTATAGCCAGTTCCGTTCGCTGCAGCATATACATCCGATACACCGTCCGGGAACTCGCCCTGCACCTGTTCAAAAGAATCTGCTTCCGCAAGGACCTCCGCTCTGGACTCTTCCGCAATTCTGCGGTTGTTCTCCTCGATGATTGGTTCTGTGATATTCTGGCTGATCGCAAGCAGCAGGGTAATAATCAGGCAGATCACGGTCAGCACGAGGGTTGGCTTTACAAATTCATTCATGGTTGATGCGTTCATTACTGCTGCACACCTCCAAACGCTTTATTGCGAACCATCCTGTTGATGTGCGGGGTGATAATATTCATCAGGAGGATCGAATAGGACACGCCTTCCGGATAGGAGCCGAATACACGGATGACCATGGTGATCAAGGCACAGCCCAAACCAAAGATAATCTTTCCTTTTTCTGTGATTGGAGAGGTGGTGTAATCAGTCGCCATAAAGAATGCGCCGATCATCAAACCACCGCCCAGCACCTGATACAGAGGGTCTACGCCGAACAGCAGAGAGAGGACAAAGACGCCACCGATAAAGCTCAGCGGGATGGTGATGGTGATAACCTTGCGGTAGATCAAGTAGATGCCGCCAATCAACAGAGCAAGTGCACAGGTTTCACCCATACAGCCGCCTCTGACACCCAAGAACATATCCAGCAGAGAAGGCAGGTTTGCAGTGTCGCCTGCAGAGATTAATGCCAGCGGAGTAGCACCGTATACGCCCTCTACAGCGTGTCCATTCTCCACCTGCAGCCAGGTAGTCATCTGCTGGGAGAAGGATAACAGCAGGAAAATTCTTGCCGCGATCGCCGGATTTGCAAAGTTGTTGCCGATGCCGCCAAACAACTGCTTAACGATAACGATAGCAAAAAAGCAACCGACAACCGCCATCCAAAGCGGCAGCTGTACCGGAAGGTTAAAGGACAAAATCACGCCGGTGACCGCAGCGCTCAGGTCGGAAATGGTGACCTCTCTGCCCAAAATCCGCTCGGTGCCATATTCGAAAACTATACACGCCGCAACACAAACCGCAGTCATCAAAAGTGCGCGGAACCCAAAGATAATCACCGCCGCAACCATTGCCGGAGCCAAGGCAATCAAAACGTCCCGCATGATCGTGCTGGTGGATGCGCTGTCCCGAATATGCGGCGATGGAGATACGATCAATTTGTTACTCAAAGCAATTCACCTCAAACTATTTTTTTGGAGCGATCAAACTCTTTGCCAGCTTGTTGACGACAACCAATTGGCGTCTCGCCGGGCATACATAAGAGCAGCAGCCACACTCGATGCACAGGTTGACCTTCAGGGACTTCAACTCGTCGACATCCTTCATCTTATATGCAGTCTCGATCAGCGACGGCATCAGACCCATTGGGCAGGTCCGAACACAGCGTCCGCAGCGGATGCAGGCCGTCTCCTGATAGACCGGGACGTCTGCTTTGGCAAAGGCGAGCAACGCGTTGTTGTTTTTGACCAGCGGATAGTTGACGTCATACAACGGGGTACCCATCATGGGACCGCCCATCAGCAGCTTGGCAGGTTCTTCCTTAAATCCACCGCAGAAATCGACAATGTCCTTAAATGGGGTGCCGATTGGCGCGATGACATTCTTAGGCTCTTTGATCGCAGAGCCATCCACCGTGATGGTCTTGGTAATCAGCGGCATGCCGGTAGTCAAATACTCTCCAATAAAGGCCATTGAGGTGACGTTGCTGATGATGACCCCGGCCTGCCACGGCAGCTGGCCCTCCTTGATGACTTTGCCTGCCGTCTCATAGGCAATGACCTTTTCAGCGCCCTTCGGGTACATCGCCTTGAGCGGCACCACTTCGATGCTGGATTCGTTCGCATACTCCTTGCGCAACTTCTCAATCGCCTGCGGCTTGTTGTCCTCTATGCCGATATAGACGTGCTTGATCGGCATAAACTGCTGCACTGCCTTGATGCCCTTAAGCAGCATATCGGATTTGTCCAGCATGGTCCGCAGGTCAGTGGTGATGTATGGTTCGCACTCGGCAGCATTGACCACCAATGTGTCGACCGCGTTGATGTCTTTAAGATTAAACTTAACGTGAGCCGGGAAACCCGCGCCGCCAAGTCCAACCAGACCGGAACATTTGAGTGCTTCCAAAAATTCCTGATAGTTGGTGACAACAGGCGGTTTTACCTCCTCAGAAACCTCCTGTTTCCCATCCGTTGCGATGACAACGACCTGATCGACGTTGCCGATGCTGGTCGTCATGGTAGTGATTGCTTCAACGGTTCCCGACACGCTGGAGTGTGTCCGCGCGCTCATAAACGCCTCAGAAGAGCCGATCAGCTGCCCTACCTTTACATAATCCCCCTTCTTCACCAGCGGGTTACAAGGCGCACCCATGTGCATATGCATGGAAATGTACACCTTGGCCGGGACCGGCATAGCCTGCGGAACACTGTCATTGGTGTTCTTATGATGCGGCACATGCGCGCCCGGCAATGTCTTCTTACCATTGTTCGACACGATTTTAGCCCCCATTTCTATAGATTGCCTGAAAAAATCCAGACAGGCGATAGCAGGCCGACCTTTTCAAAAGAGTCGCCCTGGATATCTTCCTATAATCCTTATTTTCCGGGGCGCTCCCTCAATTGTTTGCGGTAACGTTCCGGAAGATAAGGGATTATCCAAACAAAGATTTTTCCCGTCAGCATCCCCACCACCAAGCCGGAGAGAATCAAAACGGGTATATAATAATAAAGGAAAACACTTGTCAAAAATCGGGCCAAGATTAGCTGCCCGACATTGTGAAAGACCGCCCCCAGCACGCTGAGCGTGATATAGTGCAGGGTGCGTTTGGTCAGCCAATCGACCAGGAGAATCGCTGTCACCGACAGAATTCCTCCGGACAAGCTCAGCAGCCCCGCGACAAAACCCCGGGTGAGTAGAACAAACAGCGACTTCATCACCGCCATGGTGTAGCCCGCCCCTTTTCCCAGGAAAAACAGGCAGTACATCGTCACCAGGTTGGAAAGGCCCAGCCGGATCCCCGGCAGCATTCCCGGAATCGTCACCATGCTTTCCAGGTAGGAAAACGCCATCGCCAATGCGAACAAAAGGCCCATCAGGCTGATTTTGGAGGTCAGATTCCTCACGATTCCTCTCCTCCTTCATAGGCGGTAAACTGATAGCCGCGAGCATTTTGACTGTTTGGCTGTAAATTCCCCTCCAAAGAAGGGGAGTAGTAGATATTGCCTTCGGTGTCGACGATGACCAGCTGGTAATCCTCCCGCTGCATCCGTTCCAGTGCAGCTTCCTTGCCCTCCACAAACAGCGCGGTGGAAAGGCAGTCAGCCAGCAAACCATCCTCCGATATGACCGAGACGCTCAGCAAATCCGACTCCGACGGGTAACCCGTGCGCGGATCCAAAACATGATGGTATCGCTTGCCATCTTGCTCAAACCAACGCTCATATCCGCCGGTGGTCGCCATCGTCTTTCCAGTCAGGGAAAGGGTCGCGATGTATTCGGAAGCGTCTCCCTGCGGGTCACGGATGGCAAACTGATACGGCTGTCCATCAGGGTCATCGCCCAGCACCACCAGATTGCCTCCTATTGAAGCATAGCCGGTTTTGATGCCGTATTCGGCGGCCACTTCTCGAACAATGTCGCAGGAAGCTCCCTTTGCCACCGCACCCAGATCGATTGCCTGTCCCTCGTTTCGGAGCATTACCTGGTTGCCATCAATCAGGATGTCGCGGTAATTGACCAGTGCTTTTGCCTGATCGATTTCTTCCTGGAGTGGGACATGGGGATCTTCGGAAGAAATCCCCCACAGCTGTGTCAGCGGAGCGATGGTGATGTCAAACAGGCCGTCAAACTCCTGCGAAACCAAAATAGAACGTTCCAAAAGTTCCAAACATTCTGCGGAAACCGCTGTATATTTTTCGCCCGCATTTTTGTTGATTTGGCTGACCTGACTGTCCTCTATGTACATCGAGTACTGCTGCTCATACTGCTGCAGACGCCGCTCGATCTCTGCGACCGCCTGCTGCGAATTTCTACCATAAAGCTTTTGCTCAACAACCGTATCCATCACAAAAGAGGTGGACACCGCCAGTTGATACTCCTGCTGATACCATCTTGCCGCCAGAACAATTCCAACCAAAAGGCCCAGCACCACAGTACCCAGCAAAATCGTTTTTGTTTTTTGCTTCACGCCCGACCTCCTAACAATATCTAACATTTTTAAGTGTACTACATTTTGACTAAATAATCAATAGGTTTTGTTGTGTTATTTTATTATCAGAAAAAAGCGCATCATTAAGCCACTTTTTGGAGTAGAAGACCAATAGGGCAAGCCAAAATCCTATCAGAAAATGAGACCAGTCGGTCAACAGCAGCTACAAAAAAGCAAAAAAAGTTTCGAAAAGCGACAAAAATATTCCTTAAAAGTTCGTCTTCTTCTAAGTTGTCGTAGGTAGCTCTTGTTTTTATTGAGGTCCCCTCTCTCCTATTATCCTTCCTTTTCAAATAGCAGGCAAAGACAAAACGGATCCCTGTTTTCTCCAAATTCTCATCCTTGTCATTGTTTCTTTTGCCAAAAAACACACTGCTTTCCTTTAAGCGATAGAGAACAGAAACGGCAATTGACATCCTCCCCTGCTCCCCTTATACTAGAAAAGGAAATCACATTTCATGCAAACGATACAGACAGAACACGAGGGGATTTTGATGATTGATAAAATAAAGGTGCGAGGGGCCAGGGTCCACAATCTGAAAAATATCGACGTGGATATTCCTCTTCACAAAATTGTCGGCATCGCCGGGGTGTCCGGTTCTGGAAAATCGTCGCTGGCGCTTGGCGTGCTGTACGCTGAAGGCTCCCGCCGCTATCTTGAGGCACTTTCCACTTATACTAGGCGGCGAATGACTCAGTCCGCAAAGGCGCAGGTGGACGAGGTTCTTTACATTCCTGCTGCCCTTGCCCTCCACCAAAGGCCGGGTGTTCCCGGCATCCGCAGCACCTTCGGGACTGGAACCGAGCTTTTAAACAGCCTGCGCCTACTGTTTTCCCGGCTGGCCAGCCATCGCTGCCCCAATGGGCACTATCTCTCCCCTACCCTGGAGGTGGCTGCCGGGCGGCCGCTGACCTGCCCTGTGTGTGGAGCGGTCTTTTATGCGCCGTCTGCCGAGGAGCTTGCCTTCAATAGCCGGGGCGCCTGCCGCACCTGCGACGGAACCGGCATTGTCCGGACGGTGGATCCCACCACCTTGGTCCCCGACGAATCGCTCTCGATCGATGAAGGTGCCGTAGCCCCCTGGAACTCCCTGATGTGGTCGCTGATGACCGACGTCTGCCGGGCGATGGGGGTCCGCACCGATGTCCCTTTCCGTGAGCTGAGCGAGCGCGAAAAGGAGATTGTCTTTCATGGCCCCGCCGAGAAAAAGCACATTTTATACCGCGCCAAAAATTCCGAGCAGGCCACCGAGCTTGACTTCACCTACTTTAACGCCATCTACACTGTCGAGAATGCCCTCTCCAAGGTCAAAGACGAAAAGGGCATGAAGCGGGTGGAAAAATTTTTAAAGCAGGAGCCCTGTCCGGACTGCGGCGGGACGCGCCTATCCGAGCAGGCCAGAGCACCCAGAGTCCGAGGGCTTTCGCTCGATCAGGTCTGCCAGATGAGCCTTTCCGATCTTGCCCTCTGGGTGGATACGGTGCCTGCTTCCCTTCCCGAGGAGATGAGGCCGATGGCCCAAAGCATCTGCGAATCCTTTCAGACATCTGCAAAACGCCTGCTGGAACTTGGCCTTGGTTATCTGACGCTGGATCGCGCCTCCTCCACCCTCTCCACCGGCGAGCGGCAGCGCATGCAGCTTGCCCGCGCTGTCCGCAACCGAACCACCGGCGTCCTTTATGTTTTGGACGAACCCTCTATCGGGCTGCACCCCTCCAACATTGTCGGCCTAACCGGCGTGATGCAGGACCTGATCGCGGACGGCAATTCAATTGTACTGGTCGACCACGACACGCAGATCCTTTCCACAGCGGATTGGATTATCGAGATGGGGCCGGAGGCCGGCGCCGGTGGTGGAAAGGTCATCGCGGAGGGTTCTCCCGCCGAGCTGCAGCAAAATTGCGCCTCCCAAATCGGACCCTTCTTTTCCAAATCCACCAATATCCGCGCAAGGGAACAAATCGAACAGGAACAGCTTTTCTCCCTCGGCAAAATTCATCTCTCCACTGCCGGCATCCACACGGTGAAGCCGCTGGAGGTGAACATCCCCAAGAGCAGGCTGACCGTCGTTACCGGTGTGTCCGGCTCCGGCAAAACCACACTGGTGCTGGAAAGTCTTGTGCCGGGGCTGGATGCGGCTATTCACAGTCGGCCACTTCCCTCCCATGTCCGCTCCGTTCAGGCTAACGGCATCCAGCAGGTCAAGCTGATCGACGCGACGCCCATCGGCATCAACGTCCGCTCCACCGTCGCCACCTACGCCAACATTCACGACGAGCTGCGCAAAATCCTTGCCAAAACCGAAGATGCCAAACGGCTCGGCTTTCGGGCGAACGATTTCTCCTACAACACCGGCAAGCTGCGCTGCCCGGTCTGCGACGGAACCGGCGTGATCAATCTGGACGTTCAGTTTTTGCCCGACGTGCAAATTCCCTGCCCAGAATGCCGCGGTTCCCGCTACAGTAAGGATGCCAACCAAATTCAATATCAAACCAAATCCGGCCGGCGCGCCTCCTTGCCCGAGCTAATGGCGATGGATGTGCGCACCGCTTTGGATTTCTGCAAGGAGATGAAGCTGGTGCATCAGCGGCTGCAGGTGCTGCAGGACCTCGGGTTAGGGTACTTGACCCTGGGGGAGGAGACGCCCAGCCTTTCCGGCGGAGAAGCGCAGCGGCTGAAACTGGCCAGCGAGATGGGCAAGCCCCAGTCCGACTCTGTCTTTGTATTTGACGAGCCGACCATCGGCCTGCATCCGTTGGACGTCCAAACCCTGCTTGCGGTTTTCCAGACCCTCATCCAGAGCGGCGCCACCGTTATCGTCATCGAGCACGATCTGGACGTGATCCGCAACGCCGATTATCTCATCGACATGGGGCCGGGCGGCGGCAACGAAGGCGGACGGATTGTTGCTACGGGAACACCGGAGCAGGTGAAAAACGCGCCTGAAAGCCTGACCGGTAAATTTATATAATCATCCACATAAAGAAGCCAGGCGGCAGTAAACAAATACTGCCGTCCGGCTTCTTCTCAAAACACGTGAAATAGATTTCGTGATTTGCTCAGCGATGATAAAAACCAATGTCAAAACCATATCCAATAGCTTTTTAGGCAAAGCAAAACCCTCGAAAAATTGCATAACAAAGCCATTTTTCGAGGGTTGCTGTCTGGGGCTAGAGATGGGAATCGAACCCACGACCTGCTGATTACGAATCAGCTGCTCTACCGACTGAGCCACTCTAGCATCTTTAAAAAGCCTAAATTATTATACCGCATCTGCACCAAGAGGTCAAGAGCTAACTGTATTTTTTTCCAAAATATTTTCTCTCCTGCGGAAAAGGCGGGGCAACGTGAAGACCCACATTGCCCCGCCTTTTTTACGTTACGGTTCCACCATGATTGTCTGACGCTCTGTCGATACAAAAATCTCTTCCACCGGATTGCTCAGGCAGGCGCTCTCCACAACATACTCTCCTGGAAGCACGCCGCTGATATAATAGACGATTCTCCTCTCCTTCCATTTCTGCTGTTCCTCTTCCGTCTCATCTCTCGGAGTATCCCTATAAAGCTGGGCCGTGATCTGCTGGTTCTCGTTTTCGATCCAGACGCTCCTGTAGTCCTCATCATTTTTCTGGTAGGTCATCAGGCGCATGCCGGACGGAATGCTGTCGCTGATCGTATAGTATCCCAGCGGAGCGTCTTCCTCAAAGTTGATGATCAGTTCAACTCTTGTCGCCTTGCCGACGCCATTGTCTTCCTCTACCGGTGTTACCACCTTGCGGATGCTGACCAGGTTCTCCCCGCTCTGTTCCAAAAGCTGGTCAGTGGTGTAGTTGACACAGGCGTAAACGGTTCCCGTCTCCTGTTTGAAGGAGATGTTCTGGAAATCGTCATAGCTAAAGCGGAGCGATTTCTGTCCCAAACTTCCCAACGAGACCTCCTGTTTTTCTCCATTACAGGCGTAAGAAAAGCTGGCTTCACTTTCCTGAAGCCGCTGTCCACAGTGGACGGTGTAGGCTAAAATCTCCAGATGCGGCACCGTGCTGCGTCCCATCTGATCCATCTGATCCGCCCAAAGCAGGTAAGAGAGCAGCTGATCTGCCTCATCCGATCCCAGGATGGAATGAAGCACCAGCGCCGCCGCGGTGGTATCGGCTGTATCGTCCAGATTGCTGCTCTGATAGGACAGGCGTCCGTCCGATTCTGAAAATGCCTCCTCCATCGAACGATAAATCTGCCAGGCCCCTTCAAAATCGCCAAGCTCCGCCAGACCCACCGCCATCCAGAGCTTTTGCCGGTCGGTTAAAATTTCCTCATTGGCAGCCAAAAAGTTCTGCATCTCCACCAGCACCGGCTCATCCATTGCTGCCAGTCCGACGTAGCTCATCACCACCTGGTCAACTGTGTGGTTGCTCTGCGCCAGAGACTCGCGGAATAGTTGCTCGGCTCCATATTCGATGATGTCCGGACAGGCCACCATTACCTTGGCGGCAAGCTGCGCATCCGGCTGTGCGTTTGGCAGTATGCGGGTTCCTTCCACCAACTCTAGCCGCTGATCGTATGGGACCTCCCATCGCTGCTCCGGACCGAACAGCTGCGAATAGGCCACCTGCGCCTTATAGCTTGCCGCGATGATCTCGGTTCGCTTGCCGTCCTGACTGGACAGCCACTGTAGGGCGTCGATATAAGGCTTGCGCTCTGCATCGAAAAAGAGCACATCAACCGGATAGCGCAGGCTTTGCAGGCCGGAGAGTTCTTCCAGGCTGAGCTGCTGGCTCACCTTCGCCTGCAGGCCATTTTTCTGCACCTCCAGCGGCAGCAGAACGCGATCCTGGTATTCCCCGCTCTCCATCTCAAACAGGACCTGGTACTGTCCCGCCGGCTGCTTTCCAAAATTGGCCACCATTCGCTCATTTGCTGGAGACTGAAACTCCTGCTGTGCCAGCTGGTTGCCTTCCAGATCCAGCAGTGATACCTTTGCCTTGACCTGTTGAGCCTCCTCTACCTGACTGCCGCCAACATCCATCGAGACAGTAATCTGGTCCCCCTCGATATAGCGGTCAGTCACCAGCGGCCGCAGATAAAGCGGGAGGGTTGCGACACTGTGGCCGATATTGTCGCCGGCTTTTTTTCCGCACAGTGCTGCCGCCGTAATGCGCCAGTCGGTGACATTGTCCGGTAGCTGGAAGCTAACCGACGCTTTACCCTGCTGGTCGCACACAATCTGCTGAAAGACAGCCGTGTCCAAAAACTCGGAGCGCATCGGGCCCATTTCGTCCCCCGCTCCGCCGCCTTTTCCGCCGCCATCAACCTCCGAAAGGTCATATTCGACATAGGAGGCCTTGGCGGTGATGTACGGACTGTAGACATTGCGGTAAAGCTGGCCGATCAGGTCGACCTGCTGATCCTGTATTGCAAAGACCGACTCATCCACCACGCCGACGCACAGCCGCGCATTGGCTGCAGGATTGCCCTCCTGGTCGGTGACATCCAATTGAACCTGCACCGTATCTCCCGGCCGGTACTGCTCCTGATCGGTTTCCACCTCAATATTCAGCCTGCGTTCCTCATAGTCGTACCACAACGGATACTCCTCCATCCGGTACAGGTGCCGGCCGTCAAAATAGGCTCCCACCAGCACAAAGTTTGGCAGATAGTCCTCCTGCATCACCAGAGGATAGCTGTCCTCGGTAAAGATGCCGGTGGTCAGAACCTCATTCTGCACCACCGAATAGAGCACTCTGCCGGTATTCTCCTGCTGGATATCGTTGCGGTAGATACCCAGCGGAATCTCCTGTCCCATCGAGACAGAATCGGGCGGCCAATCATCGTTGTCGGTGCGCGGGATGAAGTTGTAGACGGTATTCCACCACTCTCTGCTAATCTGTCCGGCATTGCCGCTCACCACAATCTGCTGCCCATAGCCGCCATCCAGACGAATACTATAGGTGACAGTGACGCCGTCCTCTTCCGGCGGGAAATAATCTTCCAACACCAGCGTCCCGTCTACCGTCAGCTCGCGAGAATCAAGCTGCTCGGTCTTGTACTCATGCCGAGTGTTGTAAACTGTCTCCTTGTTGATTGGATCGTAGTAGGTGCCAATCACTTCGTCTTCATACCAGCTGCGTTCCAGTTGCAGCGTCATCTCAACTGCTCCTGGGGCAACACAGCGATCAAACAATTCCTCCCCGTCCGGTACTTCCTCAAACAGGCACTGCGGGTCCAGTGTTCCCGCGTGGATCACCAGATCCTGCCCCTGCGGCTCAGTGCTTACGCCGTACCGGGAGGTGACAAGGTCGACATCGCACCTCGCCTGCACCTCCACATTCTGTTCATCGGCGCTGCTCACCACCAAGTCGGCGCTGCTGCCCCGCCAGCTGAGTGCGTACTCCCGCGGAATGACGGTAGCAGTCACCTTCCCCTTTCCCTCGTCGTCCAGGGTGATATATTCGTCCGGGATGTCCAAATAATAGCTCTCCGCGCGCACCCTTCCTCCGCGGACCGGAGTGCCGTCAAAATACTGCGCGCTGACAAGGAAGGTCAGCTGCTCATCCAACGCATAATATTCCTTCTCTGGCTCCACCGAAAGGATGTAGGCCGGCTTGACATAGTTGCCAATCTGCAGATACTCAGACTGGTAGATTCCTCCTTCCGCATCCTCAATCCACAGCGTATACGTGCCCTTCTCCATGCTGTAAAACGGCAGTTCCCCAGTAAAGAAACCTTCGCTGTCCACTGCGACCTCCTGGCGGTACAGGCCCTCCAGGTTGGCTGTCACCGTTTTCGGCATCGGATCACTCTCGTGGCGCGGATAGACATTTCCCCAAAAATGGATGGTATCGCTGGCCCGATAGACGGTGCGGTCGGTGTAAAGCACGCCGTAGTAACGTTCGTCCACTGGGATCTCAACCTCTTCCCGCAGCTCCACCTCCTGAAAATGAATTTTCTTTCCATCCTCCAGCACCGTCAGATAGGACTGGCCCATCTCGCCGGTCTCCAAAGTCACCAGGCCCTGCTGGTCAGTCTGTCCCTGCACCGTCTTGCCGGTACGGATATCGCGCAGCTCCACCGTCTTTTGCGCCAGCGGCTGACCGGTTTCGGCGTCGTTGAGCCAAATCAGGACGCTGCCGTTCACCGCCTGTGTATAGACCGAGACGTTTCCGATCTGCACAAACTTCTGCACCCAGTCCTGTGGCCGGTCTGCATTTTCGAGATCCACCAGGTACCAGCCCTGCGGTAAATTGTTGGGCAACAAGACATACATCTTCCAACTGAAATTCTGGTTGATGTAAGGGGTAAGCTGGGAGGAAAAGACCTGCTGCGCCTTCAGCTGCCCCAAGTCCAGGCGGCAGGTGTCCGCCTCGTACCATCCGGTTTCGCCCATTTGTTCCTGATGCTGCTGGACAGCTGCAATATAATCCTCGATTGAATCAAAGCGGTAGATCTGCGTGTCCAAACTCTGCACATCTTTGATCTCACCCGAGATCACCGCCACCAACGGATCGTTCGGCAAAAAGGTTTCCAGCTTATCCTGATAGAGATAGAGAGCATTCTCGTTATCTTTCCTGTCTCCTACGCGGAAGGAAAAGCGGTAATCCTCCCGCAGCTGTTCATCCCCCAGAGACTGGACCCCTCGGGAGATGGTGACGGTATAAATCTGCCCGTCTTTCATCTCCTCGGTAGGGTAAAAGACGAGGGTTTCGCCGCTGTATTCAAATTTTCCCTGCACCGCCGGCTCGATCTGAAAATGCTCCTCTGCTCCCTTCTGGATGCGGCGGTTGAAGGTTATCTCGATGCCGGAATTGGGCTCGACATATTTCGCCCCATCTTCGGGATAGGTTGAGGAAACTTCCAGCTGCGCCTGCGTCTGAAAAGCGAACGACTGCTGAACCTGTCCCAGCCGATCCTTCACCTGAAAGGCATAGACCTTTCCGCTCTTCAGTTCCTCCTCTGGCGTCAGCTTCCAGACACTGTCCTCCTGCTGCTGCAGCTGATACTCCACCGCCGGCTCAATCTGCAGGCAGGACCGCACCTGGTCCTCATCCAGTTTGCCGTCCAGTGTCAGCAAAAACACGCTGTCCACCCCGACACTCTTCCCCGATTCCTGCTGGGTCTCAGGCGTAATCTGCCAGGAAACTGCCTGCGTATTGGCGAGCCTCACTTCAGCGCACCCGGAAAGGATGCCCAAAGCCAATAAAACGGTCGCCAGCAAGATTAAATATCTTTTCACAAAATCCCCTCCCTGCTCCATTTTACCTCAAAAGTCGTTTTTTAAAAGAAACCAACCCCTCAAAATAGAATGAAAAAGGCGAATAAGCAAAAAGGAGCAAAGCCTCAGCTTCACTCCTTCTGTCGCCTCCCTTTGTTCTATCGATTTATCCTCTCTAGAATCTTCGGTATTTAAATTTTCCGATATCAAACAGGTTTCTCCCCTCGCTGTCGGCTGCCACCGTCACAGGGAAATCCTTGAGCAAATAACGCCGGATTGCCTGGTCGCCCAACTCCTCAAAGGCAACCGTCTCCCACTGCTCGATGCAGCCGGAAAGCAGCGCACCCGTTCCGCCAACAGCGGTCAAATAGACGCCGCCGTGGGTGCAGATCGTCTCATAAGCCTCGCGGGAACGCTCGCCCTTTCCGATGGTGGCGATGACACCTAAATTCATCAGCTCCGGCAGGTAAAAATCCACACTGCTGGCCGTAGCGGGGCCCACAGAACCGATGATCCCACCCTTTTGTGCTGGAGAAGGATTGGTGTACAGGATGACCTCCCCCTTAAAATCAACCGGCAGCGGCTTTTCGTCGGCCAACAGGTCATGAATTTTCTTGTGCGCCTGATCGGTGAAACCGTACACCCAGCCAGACAACAGCAGGTGCTGCTCCACCGAAAGCTCCTTGACCTGCTGACGGAATTCTTCTATGTTCATCTTCATTACATTGTCAATCATTCGTTCACGCCCTTTTTCCCGCGCGCCGCATATTGCTTGGCGACGCGCAGCCAAAATTTTCTGTCTTTGAGCTGTTCCTTGAAGCGGGAAAGCTGCTTTTTTTCCTCCTCACTCCAAAAGTCAGCGGGACCTGCAGCTTCTACCTTGTCATGTCCAGCCTGCTGCGCTGCTCCGGTGGCTGGACCAGCGGTTTTCCCGGCAGGTCCTGCTCCTCTTCCTGCTGTGTCAGCCGTTCCCGGATATTGGTCACCAGCTCACGCGCATGGACGATGTCCTCATCCAGCTGCGCAAAGCGGTTGTTGAGCTGGTTGATCGACTCATCCATGCGGCCCCGTAGTGTCAAAAACTCCTGCTGCATATCGTCCATCTTTTGCAGCACCCTGTCGATGAAGCGCTGCGCGTCGTTGGTGATTGCCTGCGCCTGCATGTTGGCCCGATCCACAATCTCCTTGGCCTGGCCACCCGCCTCGTCGACGATACTCTGCGCTGTCTGCTGCGCCTGCAGGATGGCCGAACCGATGGAAGCGGCCGCCTCGTCGTACAGCTTGCTCTTCTCCTCCACCTGTCGCACCTGCTCTTGGAGCTGGCGGTTCTTTTCCTGAGCCGCCTGATATTCCCTGGTTCTGCTCTCTCCCTGGCGGCGCTGGCGGTCGATCTCCTCCTGCAGCAGCCCAATCATCTCGCTGAGCTTTTTGTTTTTGCCCTTTTCCGCGTCGATTGTTTCGGAAGCGTCCTGCATCCGCTTTTCAAACTCCGCAATCTGCTCCTCCAGCCCCTGACGGGAACGGGTGATTTGTTCAATCTGTTCCTGCAGTTTGGCTTCCGACTCGGCAGCGGCTCGGCTCATGTCGTCTATATATTTTAAAACCGACTCCTTTTCGTATCCTCCAAAAAGGCTCGTTTTAAACGCTGCTTTCTGTTCCATCGCTTTCACTCCCTGCGCTCTTTTCCCTTATTATATCATCTATTGTAGGAAAATGGAAGGGGCAAACGGAACTTTCCACAAAAATCGCCAGCCCGTACCGCCCAGATTACAGCTGTTTGTTGAGAAAATGGACAGTCGCCTCCTCTGCCCAAACCGCCGGACACCAGAGGTCCGGCTCGTAGCCATAACCTTCAACAAAGTCTCCTTCCGGGAAAATGGTGACCATGTTTCCGTATGAGACCTCAACCCTGCTGTACAGCAGCTGGGAACCCCGAGTAGTGTTGCCTGTCAAGCACCCCGCCGTGTTTTCTCCTATCACCAGCGTGTTCTCTACATTGTGCGACAGATCGACGAACATCTCCGCCGCCGACGCTGTCTTTTTGCTTGTCAAAATCACCAACAAATTCTCATTTTCGATAAAAGAGTCCGGGTGAGTGTTGACCAAGGTCCAGCCGTCCATCACCTGGACCCCCATCTCGTCCTCCATTCCTACAAATCCCTTCGTTCCCATATTCTGCTGGGTGTAGATTGAAAAATGATTCGTCGGCACCGTTTCACCTACATAGTTTTCCCACCACTCCGACGCAATCGGCATATAGCCGCCGCCGTTGCCGGTCAGGTTCACTATGTTGGCTTCTTCCTGCATCTCCAGCGCGGAATTTGCAAAATCTTGAGAAGCAATCCACTTGGCGTACAGGACAGGAATTCCCTCCTCATCGCGCAGCTCCACGTCCTCCACCTCCGGGTCTGCTTCTGGGGATTCGTAAGGCAATGCCGTCAGGGTCTGTTCGCTGCCGTCGGTATAGTGGACAGTCAAGGAAGGTGGATTATTCTTTGCTTCCTCGCTTGCTGCAAAGGTGATCGGCCAGTAGACGATCTCCCCCTCCCTTGTCAGAGATCGCTTGAACAGCTCGTCCAGATTGTTCTGTCCGTCCACCGATTCGACCAGCTTTCCATCCGCAGTACTGTACCCTTCCTCCGTTTTTTGGAAAGCAACTTCCGTAAAAAAGCAGGGATAGATACTGCTTGATGGATGCTCTCCACCAACCAAAAAGTGCTGGTCAGTGATGAAGGAAAGATTATCTAAAATGATTTGCTGGAGCACATCGGCATCCATCGTCTGTGCGTTTTCACAATCCGCCAACGCCTGCTGGCGCGCTGCCTCAAAGACCTCCGCGCCACCGTAAAAATTGTATAGGCCGTAGTTTTTGCGCACCATATCAAACAGAGAGTTGATGTCAAATTGTGCCTGCTCCATCGAAAGACTGCCATCCGGGTTTGGCTCCGCCGGTGTGAGATCCTGCTCAACAGAACCTCTCGGAGCAACATACTGCGAATACGGTGCAACTGCAACCTCCGGCTTTTCGACTGCCTGATGCTCCGCATTGACCTCGCTCATCAATTCCTCCATCGTCGGCTGTGGGATGGTGGAGCAGCCTGTCATGCTCAGCATAGCCGCAGTCAGCAATACACAAATTGCCTTTTTCATTTTCATCTTCCTCCTTCTTCCTCCCTACCGATTGAGCTGCTCCACCAGCTTGATCACCAATTCTTCCGCCTCTCCTGCCGGGGTCCAAATGTCGGGATAAAGCCCCCGCAGCTCCTCGAAAAATCCTTCCCCCGGAAAAACGTGAACCAGATTCGCCCCCAACACCATCGGGGCGTTGCTGTTGGGCAGATAGGAGCTGCCCGCCGCAGTCAGGATGCAGCCATTTGTGTTTTCGCCGACAATCAAAACATTCTCCACATTATGGATTGCATCCACAAACTGCTCCGCAGCGGAGGCGGTATATTTCCCGGTCAAGACAATGAGCAGCTTTTCATTTTCTGCAAATTGATCCTGCTCATCCTGATAGTTCCCTGTCCAGGCATCGACCTCTACCGAATTGGTGGGGACTGCCTGCCCAACATAATCCATCATCACGCTCTGCACGTCCTGCCAGAACCCGCCTCCGTTGGTGCGCAGGTCGATGATCTGTACCAGCGCATCCGCATGATCCTCTAAAAATTCCCGCCGTTCTCTGCTTCCCTGCGAATCGAAAAACTGCAACCGCAGAACGGGAATTCCTTCCACCTCCTCGGTCACTGTCCGCTCCGGCAGTGCTTCATCGTACATCTCAAACGATTCTGCGGTAAGGGTCTGCGTTTCTCCACCCCAATAGTGAACCACCAGCGGCTCATTGTTCTGATAGGTGCCTTGCAGAGAGGCGTCCTCCACCTTCTTTAAGACAACCGGGTAATAGACCAGTTCGCCCTCTGAGGAGATGGAACGACGGAACAGCTGATCCAGATCCTCGTAGCCTTCCACCGATTCCACCTGTTTGCCGTCCTCGCTCTGATAGCCCTCCTCGGTTTTCACGAAGGCCACCTCTCGGTAGAAAAACGGACAGATGCGCGGTGCAGCAGATTGCTGCGCGATGGAAAAGTGTCCGTCCTTCACAAAGGAGAGATTTTGCACCAGGCTCTGCACCAAAAATTCGCAGGTCAGCGTTTCAGCAGATTCGCACTGCTGCAGGACCGACTGCTTTGCCTGGGAAAAGGCTTCGTCTCCACCAAAGTAATCGTACAGTCCATAGGTGTCGTGGAAAACATGAAAGACAAAATCGATATCCTCTTTCGCCTGCTCGAAGGTCAAAAGCTTCTCAGGCTGATACTCAGCCTTCGCTTCTGGGAAAAGGGTTAGCCTTTCAAACTCTATACTCTCGGTCGGCTCACGCAGGTAGGGTGACAGGTCCCCCTCAAAACGCTCCACTGTCTGGTGCTCCGCGTTGACCTCGGCCATCAATTCCTCCATCGTCGGCTGTGGGTTACCCGAGCAACCGGAGAGTGTCAGCATGGCTGCGACCAGCAAGATGGAAATTATCTTTTTCATCATCTTTTATCCTCCTATTCGTCAATCCTTGTCCAGTATAGCACTTTTTGTTTAGAAAAGGAAGAGGTAAGATTCTCTTTTTTGTGTTATATAACGAAACCCTCTTTCCTGATAACCTTTTTTCCCCTTTTCTCAATATCTGTGTATAACGCAAAAAGAGGACCTCCTTCTTTGGAGAAGGAAGTCCTCTTGGAAACTTTTGTACTGCGCTACATCTGTGCGCTTTCTTCGGTTGTATCGGTGGTCTCCGGCTGCTCGGAATCATCGGTCGATTCCTGTGGCAGGGTCTTCTCCGCAGGCTCGATGGTCTGCGGCTGCGTTTGATCAGTTGCAGGAGAGGTTGTCTGCGAAGAGTCCTCCTGAATCTGCGGGACACCCGGAACAACGCCGTCCGGCGGGTCCTTGATGCCCACCAACTGATAGTTGTCGTCCACCCGTTCCAGCTCATAGATCATGTATTTACTTGGGGACGGCTCGGTGGTGTCGCCGCTCAAGCTCTGAATCCACTGGTTGGTCGGCGCGACATAACCCACCAACAGCTCAAAGGTATCGCCGTTGCGGGTGATTTCTTCGACCTGCGGGGTATACAGCGCGGTGACGTCGACCGGGACATAGTAGGTCTTGGTGGATTCATCATAAGAGTACATCGAAAGATAATCCTCGAATCCCTGATGCTGCAGGGTGACGCTGGAGCCGAACAGCTTTGCACAAGCTACATCCACGTCGCTCTGCGGAACCGAAACCATGTTTCCGTCGCCGACCAGATATTTTTCGCTGTTATCAAGAATTGCCGACCAGATAGAGGCGCGCAGCAGAGGCAGATTTCCCATCTCGTTCGGGTCCTCAAACGGAACCGGGTCGAACATGAGCACCGGCAGAATAATCCGCTCAAACTCTTCCTTTTGCTTGGAGTTGTCGATCAGATTTTCGGTCGCGCGCACGCCAAAAACAATCACCGTAATGAGCCCTATCACTGCCAGCAGGACAAATACGCCTCCAATCGGCATCGCGGCAGAATATTTTCTCCTGCGTGCCTTTTTGGACATTGTATCCCGACTGGACTGTTTTTTCTGTTCCGGAGAGACCTCAGGAACCGCTTTTTCCTGCTGCTTGTTTTCGTTTTCCTCTGCAGCCGACTGCGTCTCTTTTTGGTTTTCCTTTTCAGCTTCCGGAAGCGACTCGTTAGAAATTTCCGCAGCTGCTGGCTGCGTCTGTTCCAACTTCTGCCATCCGGTATTTTCCGTATTTGTTTTTTTCACTGACATTACTCAGCCCCATTTCATTCGTTTTCTGCTGGTATTGCTTTGGGCAACAGCTCAACCCGAAGTTTGGTGATGCGTTGATCCTCCATCGCAATGACGGTGACGCGCATGCGGTTCTCATAAACCACGCTTTCGCCAACCTTCGGAATGTGCTCAAGCTGTTCCAAAACCCAGCCGCTGACAGTGTTGTAATCGCTTTCGAAGGATCGGTTGTCCTCGTCCAGCTCCTCCATCAAATCATAAATGTTATAATCGCCGCTGACTTCATAGGTATTGTCGTCTTTTTTCACCAGCTCTTCCTCAAAGTCATCGTACTCATCCCAAATCTCGCCGACCAGTTCCTCCACCAGGTCCTCGATGGTGACAAGGCCCATTGTTCCACCGTAGTCGTCGGTGACAATGGCAAGCGTCATCTTCTCCTTGCGCAGTTTTTCTAACAATGCAGAAAGCTTCATCGTTTTATGGACAAACACGCACTGGGTCAGCAGATCCCGGATATTGTGCTGCTGATGAACAATTTCATCCTCCAGAATATCCCGGACATGGACCAGACCGATAATATTGTCGATCGAATCTTCGTAAACCGGGATGCGGGAAACCCTGCTTTCCTTGGCAAGGGAAAGGATCTCCTCCCAGCTGTCCTCGACATCGAGCGTGATCATATCGACACGGGGAGTAACAATCTCCTGCACCTCAATTTCATCAAACTCCAGAGCAGACTGGACAAGATCACTTTCTCTTTCTTCCAGCACCCCTTCTTCCTCGATGGATTCCACAATATATTTCAGTTCTTCTTCTGTAACAGATGGTTTTCCATCCTCTGAGCTGCCGGTTATCTTGATAACAAATTTGGAAATATTGCCGAGGATAAAGGACAGCGGCTTAAAAATAACCATCAGGACACTGATCGGTCCCGACACAAACATCGCAAGGGAATCCGCATTTGCCTTGCCATAGTTTTTTGGAACGACCTCACCAAAAATCAGAACGATGATGGTCATCACAACGGTGGATACTGCTGCACCTTTATCTGCGCCCAGCCACATGGTGAATAAAACGGTTGCAACGGAAGCGGACCCGGTGTTGACGATGTTGTTTCCAATCAATACGGTGGAAATCATCTGCTCATAATCCTCAGCCACGCGCAGTGTGCGCGCCGCGCGCTTATCCCCATTTTCCGCCATGTTTTTCAAACGGATTTTGTTGACACTGGTCAACGCCGTTTCCGACCCGGAAAAGAAGGCCGAACACATGATAAAAATCACAACCAATATGTATGAGAACCCGCTACTGCCCAAAATTCATCAGCTCTACTTTCTTTCAAAAAATTTTCTGGAAAAATGCGGATTGATTCTTTTTTCCAGTCCGTCTTTTATTTTATCAGAAAATGCTGCGTTTCACAAGTTTTTTTGTGATTATTTACAGTGATTTCACAGCCTCTTTTTCCTTTGTGGGAAAAAAGGCCGCTTTGACGCAATTTTTTTGACAATCATAATTACCGGTTAAGCCGCCGATAAATATGACGCAGGTCGTCCAGAACTTCCTGGTGCGAAAAATCCGGATGATGCACCATATTGATCTGTCGGATCATGTTGGAATTTTCAATTGGCACCACTGCCAGCTTGCCCTGTTGTTCCTCCTCTCGGCAGATACTGTGCGCGATGATGGAAATACCCATATTCAGTGAAACCAGCTCCTTTATCATTGTCACATTATCCATCTCAATGATGACATTCAAATCCTTGACGCTGCTGCCAAGATTAGCAAGGTAGCTGTCAAGCAGCAGGCGGGTCCCTGTTTTTGGGGAGCGCAGAATCATTTTTTCCCTTTTCAGCTCCGAAAAGCCTACACTGGTCCGCTTGGCAAGCGAATGCAGAGGGGAAACAATCAGGCAGAGATAATCGGTGTCCAGCAAAACTGTCTTTACATCCGACACCGGTAATTTTCCTTCCACAATCCCGATATCCAATTCGTAAGATTTTATCATTGTATAAATATTATTGATCGTATCCGTACAAATATTGATGCGGACGTGTGGATGCTCCTCGCAGTAAAGACCAATCACCTGCGGCATCGTATTCTCCCCCACAGTCTGGGTCATCCCGATGTTCAGATGGGTAACTTGGCGCTGAATGTCCTCAATCGCCTGCCTCGCCATGTTGGATATACCTGCTGCGCGGCGGGCGTATTTGATCAGCACTGCCCCCTCGTCGATCACATGAAGCGCCTTTTTATCGCGAAAAAAGATCTCGATCCCATACTCCTCCTCCAATTGGTGTATGTGGTGGCTGACAGCCGGCTGGGTCAGACAAAGCTGTTCGGCCGCCCTGGTATAACTGCCGCTGCCCGCAACCGCCAACAGTGTCCGAATTTTTGCATCAATCACCGCCGTTCCCTCCCTTATTATAAAATTAATTGATGAGCGGTTAAGAAAATATTATTTGATTTTATCACACTTTGTCTATATAATCAAGTCAGATGAAATTTTTTAACAATTTAAGCTTATTTTATATTATTTTTTATAAAATGAAAGAAGGTATTTTGCCAATGTTGTCCTTATTCACCCTACCTGACTCCACTCCCGGTGTAATTCTAAACCTCTCCATCATTCTTGCCGCAGGGTTTCTGGCAACCCGCGCGACCAAGAAAATCCATCTGCCCAACGTCACCGGCTACATCCTTGCTGGAGTCTTGATTGGCCCCTATCTGCTAGACCTGATTCCCTCCTCTATCATCGAGGACATGGACTTTATCACCGATATTGCCCTGGCCCTCATCGCCTTCGGTACAGGAAAATATTTTCGTTTCTCGCAGCTGAGGCGGAATGGAAAAGGTGTCTTTGTCATCACCCTCTGGGAATCGCTTGCAGCTGCAGTGCTGGTCACTTTGGTGATGTCGCTGCTTTTCCGTCTGCCGCTCTCCTTCTCGCTGCTGCTGGGTGCAATCAGCAGCGCCACCGCACCTGCCTCCACCCTGATGACCATTCGCCAATACCACGCCGAGGGTGAATTCATCCAGGTCCTGCTGCAGGTGGTCGCCTTGGACGATGCCGTTGCGCTGATCGCCTTCAGCATATGCGCCGCCATTGTTCAGGCGATGGACGGTGATGGCATCACGCCCAGCATCGTTCTGCTGCCGGTTCTCCTGCAGCTTGTTTCGTTGGTGCTCGGCGCCTTGGGAGGGTACCTGCTTTCCCGCTGGATCAACGCCGGCCGCTCCGACGAGCACAGCCTGGTACTTGCTTTGGCTGTCATCCTCTCCATCACCGGATTTTGCGCCTTTCAGGACATCTCTCCCCTTCTGGCGTGCATGGTACTGGGAGCCGTTTATATCAACTGCGGTGGAAACGAACGGCTTTTCCATCTCATTGATCGCTTCTCTCCTCCCATCCTCCTCCTTTTCTTCGTCCTCTCCGGCATGCGCCTGGATGTACCTGCTTTAAAAGTTGCTGGCCTTATCGGTATTGTCTACTTTTTTGTCCGCATCATCGGTAAATATCTGGGTGCTGTTGCTGGATGCGTGCTTTCCCATTCATCCAAACCACTTACCCAATATCTCGGCTTGGCGCTCATTCCACAAGCTGGTGTTTCGATTGGTCTGGCGGCTTTGGGCCAGCGCCTCCTGCCAGGGCAATGGGGAACCACCCTGTCGGTCATCATTCTCTCCTCCGGCATCCTGTATGAAATGGCCGGCCCTGCCTGTGCAAAACTGGCGTTGGTTTTGTCTGGCTGTATTCCTTCATCAAAACAGGATATTATCGAAAACGGTGAGCAGTCCCCGGCACTTTCATCAGCTGACCTTCGCCGGTAAATTTTTCTCTTTTTCTCTCCTTTTTCAACAAAATATTTGCCGCAGGGCTTGACCCTGGTGTAGGGCCATAGTTTATAATTTGAAATTGTCATGTGATTTTCTAAGAATATGGAGGAGAGAAACAATTTATGAAAAAAGAGCTGAACAGAGATTTTTACCGCTACGTCCTGCCTTCCATGATTTCGATGCTGCTCAGCGGCTTTTACTCGATGGTCGACGGCATCTTTGTCGGCAACGCGGTGGGAAGCCAAGCGCTGGCCGCAATCAATCTGGTCTACCCCGTCCAGGCTTGCATGAACGCGACCGCCTTTGGCCTCGGCGTCGGCGGCGCTGTCCTGATGAGCAAATACCGCGGGAGCGAGGATTATGAGGAGGCCGACCGCGCGGCAGGAACGGCCATCACCACCCTTGTTGTCGCTGGTTTTGCCCTGATGGGGCTTTTCTGGCTGAGCCGCGACTGGTGCATCTCCATGCTGGGCGGCAGCGGAGCCATTGCGGACTATGCCCACGAGTACATCTCGATCATCATTTTCTGCGGTATCTTCCCTGTCCTGGGCAACGGCATCACCCCCTTGATCCGCAACCAGGGCAAGACGGTAGAAGCCACTTTGTTTATGAGCAGCGGCTTAATTACCAACATCATCCTCGACTACCTCTTTGTTTTCCGCATGGAAATGGGTCTGGCGGGAGCGGCCATCGCCACTGTCATCGCGCAGGCGGTTGTCGCTGCCTTCAACCTTTCCTACCTGTTCCGCAACAACCGGAACATTTTCTCGCTGGACAGCCTGAAGCTTTCCTGGCAGCGCCTGAAAACAATCATCCGCATCGGCGTCTCCCCCTTTGGTCAGACGCTGATTCCTTCGGTCATCATCATCTTCACCAACTGGCAGTGCATCCGCTACGGCGGAGACGACGCTTTGTCCGTCTTTTCGCTGCTCTCCTATGTCCTGGCTTCGGTACAGCTTTTGCTACAGGGCGTCGGTGACGGCGTTCAGCCGCTGCTGAGCTTCTACTATGGTGCGGGCCAGACCCAGCACATTCGCTTCCTGTTTAAAAAGGCCATCAGCGCCTCGATCATTATTTCGCTCTTGACCGCTGTGGGCGTCTCGCTGCTGCGCGCGCAGATCACAACCCTGTTCGGCCTGACCGGCAGTCTGGCACAGCAGGCGCAGCCCGCTCTGATCATCACCGCCTGCTCCTTCCTGATGGTCGGCATCACCCGCTGCATCAGCGCCTATTTTTACGCGGTCGAAAAGACCAACGTCTCCACCCTGCTGGTCTACATCGAGCCGTGCCTGTTCTTCCCCATTGCCCTTTGGACACTGCCCCTGTTCTGGGGACTGAATGGCGTCTGGGCGGCCTACCCCGCCGCGCAGCTGGCGCTGGCTGTTCTGTGCGTCGCGCTGTACATCCGGGTGGAACACCGCAGTCACGCAGCTCAACTCAAAACCTGCTAGAAAAAAATCCTCCGATTGCTCGGAGGATTTTTTATATCAAGAATTAGCTTTTTACTCGGTCAACAGTGCGCCTTCCAGGTCGCTGAGCATGTAATCCAGCGCGGTGATGCCGCCCTCAGCGGTGTACCAAACAGCCGGATGCTCCAGATATACAATGTTGCCATTCTGGTAAGCGGAGGTCTGCATGGTCAGCTCGTTCTCCATAATCTCCTGGGCCAGCTGGGCGCCGTCGGTGCCGATGGCCGCGTCGCGATCAAGCACAAAGATATATTCCGGGTTCCATTCCAGCAGCAGCTCGAAGGAGCTCTCGTTGCCGTGAGTGGAGGTGCTGCCAGTGTCGCCCAGATTTTCAAAGCCAATCTCCCGACCAATGATCGAGCAGCGGCCATCGTTGCCCAGAACGTTAAAGCTGCCGCTGGTGCACATTCCAATCACCGCGTTTTTCCCCTGGGCAAAATCGGACAGTGCCTGGATTCTTTCATCAAAACCGGCCAGCTTCTGCTCGACCTGCTCCTCAACGCCAAAGATTGAAGCGATGGTCTGTGCGTTTTTCCGAACGCTCTCAACAACGCCCAGCTCGGAGTCTGTGGAGAGGTAGACCACCGGCGCAATCTCGCTGAGCACATCGTAGGAGGCGCTCAGTCGGCCGCCGATGAAGATGATGTCCGGCTCACAGGCCATCACCGCCTCCAGATCGGCCTCCTTGATGGTGCCGAGATTTTCAACCGTTTCGTCGGTCACATACTGCTGCAGATAGTCCAGCGAGGTGCTTGCCGAACCGACCACCCGATCCCCGAGGCCAAAATTATCCAGCATGTCCAGCGCCGCCATGTCCAGGATGGCGATGCGCTGCGGGTCATAGGGGACCTCCAGCTGTGTCTCTTCTCTGTTCCCGTCCAGGCTGGTGATGGTAATGGTGGAAGGAGCAGCTTCGCTCGCGGTCTCCTGCTCGGTCGTTTGTTCTGTCTGTGTATTCTGTGCGCTTGTCTCCTCGGTCTGGGAAGTTGTCTGCGCACCGGAGCAGGCAGCTACAGAAACAGCAAGCAGCATACTGAAAATTAGGGCAGATAGTTTCTTCATGGATCAATCTCCTTTTCTGTATAAAAAATGAATGTTTTCTTCGATCCTCCCGCCCCATAGGAGCGGAGGATTTTCCTGCTAATAATAGATGGACAGCGGTTTTCCCTGGATGCGCATGATCTCAAAGTCCACCTTGTAGATCTGGGCCAGATTTTCTTTGGTCATCACCTCCTCCACCGTTCCAAATTTCGCGATTTTTCCGTCGACAAAGGCGCAGATATAATCGGAATAAAAGGCCGCGTAGTTGATCTCGTGCAGCACCAGAATCACCGTTTTCCCAAGCTCGTCGCACAGGCGGCGGACAATCTTCATCATGTTGGTCGCGTGGTAGATGTCCAGATTGTTGGTCGGCTCGTCCAGCAGGATATACTCGGTGTCCTGTGCAATCACCATGGCGATGCAGGCGCGCTGCCGCTGTCCGCCGGAAAGCTCGTCGATGAATCGATCCTCAAACTCCTCCAGCTCCATATACCGGATGGCCTTGTCGATCATCTCCTGATCCTCTTTGGTCGGATGGTTGCCCGAATAGGGGAACCGCCCAAAGCTGACCAGCTCCCGCACCGTCAGCTTCATCTGAATGTTGTTGCTCTGGGTCAGAATGGCAAGGCGCTTGGCAAGCTCCTTGCTTTTCCAGCGGGAAATATCCTGCCCATCAAACTCCACCAGTCCGCTGTCGCGGGCAATCAGGCGGGAGATGATGTTGAGTACCGTCGATTTGCCCGCTCCGTTGGGTCCGATCATCGAGATGACCTTTCCCTGCGGGATCTTGAAAGTAACGGAATCGACCACTGTCTTGCCGTCATACTGTTTTGTCAAATTTTCAATCTTCATTTAGGCCCTCCTGTTATTCAGCAAAAGGTAAAGGAAATAAATTCCCCCGCCCACCGTGATAAAGACGCTGACCGGTATGGCGTAAGCAAAGGCGTGTTCCACCAGCAGCTGTCCGCCCACCAGAACAAACATGCCAAACAAGGCGGAGCCCAAAATCAGGTAGGTGTGTCGGTATGTCTTGAGCAGCTGCCGGGCGAGGTTTGCAATAATCAATCCCAAAAACGAGATCGGCCCCACCATCGCCGTCGCGATGGCGATGCACAGCGTCACCCCCAGCAGCAGGCGGCGCACGCACCGGTCATAGTCGACACCCAGGTTGATGGCCTGCGCCTTGCCCAGGGTCAGCACGTCCAGCAGGGCAAGCTCCTTGCGCAAGAAAAAGATGAGCAGTGCCAACAGCACCAGCGAAAAGACAATAATCTCAGAATTGATGTTGCTGAAGCTGGCCACCAGGGTGTTCAACAGGGCGTCGTACTCGTTCGGGTCCATGATGCGGGTCATGGTGCTTTGGATACTGGAAAAAAAGGAGGAAAGCACCGTTCCGATCAGCAGAACATACAGGATGTTGTGGTTGGTCTTTCGAAACAGGTAGCTGTAGACCACCGTCGCCACCACCCCCATCAGCAGCAGGTCAACTGCAAAGGAGAGGTTGGGATTGGACGCGAGCGCACTTGCCGACCCCGCGCAGAACACCACCGCTGTGTGAATCAGGGTATAAAGCGAATTCATTCCCAGCAGACAGGGGGTGACAATGGTGTTGTTGATGATCGACTGAAAGACAATCGACGCCCCGCCGATGGCAAAGGCGGTAATCAGCATGACAATCAGCTTTGGTGTCCTGATCTTCATCGCATACTGGAACAGTTTCGTGGAGTCAAAATGTACCTCCACCAGCATGTAGGCCACCGCTGCCAGCAGGACAAAGAGGGCCAGAACGGTAATTTTTTTTACATTGGAACGATAGGCTGTGCGGTTCAAGATTCCCCTCCTTTCAGGTCCGGCACCGCAGTGCAGCTGCTGTGCCCCGGATTACCCAAACGGATCGCCTTGCGTCCGTGGCTGAGGCGATAAAGCAGCAGCAGGACAAAGATCAGGCTGCCCAAAATGCCGACAATCAGCTCGATCGGCAGCTCGTACGGCGCGATAACTACCCGGCCAATCATGTCACACACCAGCACAAACAAGGCACCGAACAGGGCGGTGTCTACCAGCGTTCCGCGAATCTTGTCCCCCTTAAACATGGCAACCACGTTCGGAACGATCAGTCCGATGTAGGAGATCGAGCCGACAACCACCACCACGCTGGCGGTGATGAGGGCCGCAATGGTCAGCCCCATAAAGAGGACCAGATTGTAGTTGACACCCAGGTTTTTGGAAAAATCCTTGCCCATCCCCACAATGTTAAAGTGGTTGGCAAAGAGAAAGGCCAGGATGACCAGCGGCACTGCCAGATAAACCAGCTCGTATCTTCCCCGGACGACGAGCGAAAAGTGCCCCACCAGCCAGGATGAAAGCGCCTGGGTCATCTCGTATTTGTAGGCTAGGTAGTTGGTAACGCCGCCGATGACGTTGCCGAACATGATGCCGACCAGCGGCACCATCACCACATCCTTAAACTGGATGCGCTGGATAAAAAAGACGAAGATCCAGGCACCCAGCACCGCGGTGATAAAGGCGAAGATCGCCCTGCCCCACAGCGTCGAATTCGGCCAGAACAGCAGCGCCAGCAGGATGCCAAACTGCGCCGAGGAGATGGTGGCTCCGGTGGTTGGGGACACAAACTTGTTCATGCAGAGCTGCTGCATGATGAGGCCCGCTACGCTCATCCCAACTCCGGTGCACAGCACCGCCAACAGGCGCGGCAGGCGGGAAATCAGAAAAATTTCCAGCTGTTCCAGGTCCCCCGTCAGCAGGCTGTAGAGGTCCAGGTCGATGACGCCGACAAACAAAGAGAGGATGGACAGCACCACCAGACTGACAAAAAGGATGACCGTTATTTTTTCTATTTTGATAAAAACTCCTCCTTATCATCTTTGCACAGAAGTTAAGTTAGTTACAGCTAACTTTCACCGAAAAAGAAAAGGACTTTGCAGTCCACCGCATGAATTAGCAGGCGCTAATCTATCGCGACTTGATTTTAACATAGCCTCCTCCCAAAATGCAAGCCCCTTTTTTGATAAGCTCCCAAATTTGTATAGTTTTATAATAAATTGCACTTTCTGGGCAAAAACTTTTTCAAACTTGCCTGATACCGGTGGCTAACTTTTTCTATAAAATAAAAACTCCTCCGACACCTGCTTTTTAAATAAATTTTCCATCATCTTCCATTCTGCCCTGAAACACCAAGAGCCCGTCCTTCCGGACAGGCTCTTTTTGAATGGTTCGCTGATGTCGGCTTTATTTGACCTTCTCCGCATAATCGATGACCACCTTTTGGCAGTTGTGGCAAATGTATGCGACACAGGTCGGGCGGGTCCAGTTGTGAGAGCTGAGAAGAATATCTCCCTTCTCTTTTTTCACCCTGAAGAAAAAGCGGTTCGGTTCGATTGTAAAATAGATTTCTCTGGCACTCTGGACAAACCCTTCTTCCATCTCCTGTCCACAGGTCGGACACTTCATCTGCAAATCCCTCTTTCTTCAAGCATCACAAGTACAGGCCCTCTGCATCCTCGCGCCGGTTCAACCACGATCCCTTCGAAAATCCGACGGGGAAATTGGGTTCCTATTTTAAAATCGGAAAATCAGCCACAGCAGGCCGTAGACCAGCGGCTGATGGAACAGATAAATCCAGATGCTGTTTCTGCCAAGGAAGGCAAGCGCTCTGCAATGGCTGCGGTAGCAGAGTTCCGGCAGCCGCAGCCTTGCCAAAAACATTCCCGCCCAAAACAAAAACAGATACGGGAACAGCGGGAAATAATCGGAAGAATGAAAGCTGCTGTTGTGAAAGCCAAACGGAAACAGCCAGTTGCTCTGGTATAAAACATCCGGCACGCGCAGGCTCAGCTGTGGTGTCAGGCCAATCCAACCGCTCTGCACATGGTAAAACAGCCAGAACAGCAAGAAGCTAACCACCATTCCCCAGACCGGCGGGATGAGCTCAAACAGCCGCTTCAACGGCACCGCCAGCAGCACCGCAATTCCCAAAAAGTGTAGCAGGCCAAAGACAATCAGCAGGTCCGGCACTATCAGCGCCGTCACCAGCGTGAACAGCATTCCCAAAAGAAAGAGGCGCAGGCCCCTCTTGAGATTGTTCTTCGAGTAGAAACAGCAGGCCCCCGAAATCAAAATAAAGGTTCCGCAGATGCTCAGCTGCCACCACCCCGCCGCGTCGGAATAAAACCACCCCATACCGGGCAGACGCACCACCTCGGCCAAATCGTAGCAGATGTGGTAGGCCAGCATACTTAAAATCATCACGCCCCGCAGCTCATCAAACAGGATGACCCGCCGCGGTTTCTGTGCTGCCTGCATATCAGACACCTCCTATCCTTTCCTCTGGTTACTATAATACGGGGCGGCAGAATTTGTCAAGAGGGTCAAAAGAAAAAACGTTCGCCCTTGTGGAAGGGTGCCTTCGACGGATTATCAAAGCAGAAAAATGCCTCCCCGGAGCGCAGGCAGTAGAGCGCCGACCAGATGGTGTCCATCCCCTCCCAGGGTTCATACTGGCACAGAAATCCGTGCTTGCCCGCAAGCAGCTCCTGCAAAAAAGTGCGGGAGTATCGGTCCTTTCCCTGCAGCGCCCGTTCCAGCGTCTCCAGGCGCTTGTGCGAGTGGATCGTGTCTGGCATCGTGGTCTGATACGGCAAAAGACGTTCCGCACAGAAGTGATTGGTCGCCGCTACAAACCGTTCCCCCTGTTCGGGATAGCGCACCTCCATCGCTTCGCAGTTACACTCCACCACCGCCATCCTGCCCTGGCGGTCGGCCATTGTCAGCGTCTGCATCGAGGAAATGGGCAGCGCACCTAAAGCTGCAATCGCCTCCGGTACGCTGGAACAGTGCTCCAGCAGGTAGCGCACCAGCAGGCCCGCATTCAGCCCCGGCTTGCGCACCGTTGGAAACAAAAAGGTCAGCCCCACCGCCAAGCCGTCCTCGTTGACACCGTCCTCCACCTGAACCGGGGTGGTGCTGTTGGCTAAAAACGACTTCTTCCCCTCGATTTTGTAGATGCTGCTCAGACTCTGCTCCTTGGCCACCGGCAGAAAGTCGCTGTTGCGGCCGAAGAAAATCTCTTCCTCATCCGCGGCGGCAAAGCAGCTGCAGCCCTGAAAGGGCGGAAAGGCGTAGATACCAAACAGAAATGCGGACAGCTTTTCCAACTCCACCCCCGCCCCCTGGGCAATCCCCTCCATCTCCTCCACGACCGACGGATAGACCCTGCGGCAAATTTGCAGGCACGCCTTCCCAAATTCCATCCTTTGACCGTCAAATAAGAAGGCCGGAAGGGTCTGCATGTCAAAATTCTGACCGAAAGTGTGTCCGGCTTCATGCGCTGTTTTTTCCCATGCGATCTGTTTCATCCAAAAATCCTCCTTTTTTCTGATAACAGGCAATTTTTCGTTTCACTTCACGCAAAGGATAGCAGAATAAAAATTTAATGTCAACGCCGGATTTTTCTGTCTAAAATTTTATTTAAATTAAATTTATAGCTTTTATTTTTATATTTCAGAATTTTTCTTTTCGGATGAAAAGTTGCCACCTGCCCACCCCTTGTGGTATCATGGCAGTAAAGTTGCAAAAAAACAAAAAAAGGAGTTTTCTTCCATGCAGAACAAAGAACAGATTATCGAGCTGCTTACACAAACCGGCATTCCATATACCCTTGTTGAACACTCCGCCGTCTACACCATCGAGGAGATGTTGGTGCTCCACCTGCCTCATTTTGAGACGGTCGCTAAGAATCTTTTTGTCCGCGACGCCAAAAAGCGCAACTACTATCTTCTGGTCGCCCCGCACGACAAACAGGTCAAGCTGACCGATTTTGCACGCCGCGCCGGAACCACCCGGCTAAGCTTCGCTTCACAGGAGGATTTACAGGAAATTCTCGGTCTTTATTCCGGGGCCGTCTCCCCCTTTGGTATCCTGAACGACCGGGAGCACAAGGTCCACGTCTACATGGACAGCAGCTTTTCCGGTTCGATGATCGGAGTCCACCCCAACGACAACACCGCAACGGTTTATCTGCAGGCGGACGACCTGATGCAGCTTCTCCGCGCGCAGGGTAACCAGGTAGAATACTTTCCCATTATCGAAGCAGAGTAAAAAAAGTGCAGAGGTTCTCTCTGCACTTTTTCTCTATTCTGCAAGCGGGATAAACAGCTCCGCATAGTAGTGGTCGAGGTCGGTGTAGGAGATCAGCGGCACCTCCACCATAAACAGGTGGTTCTGCAGGCGCAGATCATGCTCCTTGGCATAGCAGAACATGGCGGACAGATCCAGCTGCTTTGCGTCTGCGTTTTCCAACCGAACTACGCTGTACAGCGCCAGATTTGCCGGAACACATTTTCGGTTTTCGGTCTGCTCGCCCAGCTCGTCCGCCACCCGCCGGTCCAGCAGCAGCATAGTCCGCACCGGCGTCTGGCTGCAGCCTTTCTCCTCAGTGTCGATCATCAGTTCCCGCACCATCTGACAGAAAATATAATGGTCGTAATCCATGCCGGAAACCTGCTCCAGGTAGCGCTCCAGGCTGTTCTCCTGCTGCTCAAACAGGACGTAGCTTTCGGGGAACACTTCGATGCCGATCTCACCATCCCGTTCTCGGATGCGGGCCGCCATTCTCCCGACGTGCTCAATCCTCTTGAGCAGCTGCTGTTCATAGCGGATACGGTGCTCGGTTTCCTGACGCTTTTTGTCCAGCAGCTCCATCAGCTGCTCCTCGTTGCTGCTCTCGTACAGCTGCTGAATCTGCTCGATGCTCATCCCCAGACTGCGGTAGTAGCTGACATCCAGCAGCTCCATAATCTGATAGAGCGAATACATCCGGTAGCGGTTCTGCGGGTTGACCTGCGGGTGCACCAGGCCCTTTTTTTCATAGAATCGCACCGCGTCGATTCCCAGCCCCAGCATCCGCGCAACCTGTGAGATCGAATACATCCGTTCCATCCGTTTCCTCCTATCCTTTTGAAAATTGGGCCTTTATTCTGCGACGGGCTTCTAATTGCAGCGCACAGGAAGTGTTTTCCAGCTTTCCTTCGATGCAAAGGGACAAAAGCTGCCCGAGCAGCTCGCCCACCGCTTTGCCCTTCGGGCACCCCAGTTCGATTAGCTGCTTGCCATCTATCGAAAGCTGGCGCAGTTCCCAACAGCCCTGTTTTGCCCGCTGCCATTCGGCAGGGTCGATGTCACACAGCAGCCGGTATTCTTCCACCCGCTGCAGGCCAAAATCCCGCAGGGCATATCGCAGTTGCACGGCACTTTTTGGCTTTCTCTGCCACAGAGCCCAGAGCGCCGCTGCCCGCTGCTGATCCTGCCGGGAAGTTCGCAGCCGCAAAAAGGCCGGCTGCGGATTCTGTTCCTGCCGGCAGTACAGCCAGATCAGACGCAGCGCAGCATCCGCCGGGAGCGCTTTGAGGAAAACCTTCTCTCCCCACTGCAGCTCCGGAAAAAGCTGCCGCCAAACCACCGGGCAGATCGACAGGGCCTTGGGTGCAAAGGGCGCTTCCAGCAGCTTTTGCAGCTCGCTCCAGATGCGCTCGGCGGAGATATTCTGCAAGAGTTCCGCCTTTTGCTGTGCGGCAAGTACTGTTTGCTCCTCCAGGGAAAATCCCAACACCGCCACAAACCGTAGGGCGCGCAGGATGCGCAGCGCATCCTCTGTAAAGCGCAGGGCAGGCTGCCCGACACAGCGAATAATTCCCCGACGCAGGTCCTGCTCCCCGCCAAAGCAGTCGAGCAAGCCGCGCTGCGGGTGATAGGCCATCGCGTTGACGGTGAAATCCCGGCGTGCCAGGTCGTCCTGTACATCCTTTGTAAAAAAGAGTTGGTCGGGATGGCGGTGATCGAGCGTTCCGCTCTCTTCCCGGTAGGTGGTGATCTCATACACCCTTCCTTGCCGCACCACCCCCACCGTCCCATGCCGCAGGCCGGCGGTGATCAGGTGCTCTCCCGCAAAGATTTGCAGCATCCTCTCCGGGGCGGCGCTGGTGGTCATATCCCAGTCAGCCGGCCGTACGCCGCGCAGGCTGTCCCGCACGCAGCCGCCGACCACCCAGCATTCCTCCCCCGCCGCTTCCAGGCGCCCCATCAGCTCAAGCGGCTCGGGTGGAACCACAATCTTACTCTGCATCGACAATCTTTTGGAACTCCAGCAGGTACCCGTCCGGGTCGGCAAAGAAGAAGGAGTAGACCGGGAAGATCGCGTGGCGCTTTGGCTGGCCCTGGGTCTGAATACCCAACGCGGTCAGACGGCGATACTGCTCGTCGACCTCGGCGCAGCTCCCACAGTTTAGGGACATGCAGGTGCCGGTCGCAAGCGGCCGCCCGTCATTGTATTGGCAAAATCCCCAGTACCCCTTCCCGCAGTCGAAGATGACACAGCTTCCCATGTCCTTCCAAACGGTCAGTCCAACCACCTCGGTATAAAATTGGACTGTCTTTTCCAGGTTGCTCACCGGCAAAAAGGTGATGCACGATTCGATCACGGTTATTCCTCCTTCTCTTATCGGTTCATCAAAACCACTTCTTCGAGTATTTCCTCCACTTTCATCTGCAGCTGCTGCGGGATCTCGCTGCGGTGCGGCAGTACCGCCAGATACTCCGGCTGCGGCTCGGTCCTAATATCGAACTGTGCCCCCTCCAGACCCAGCCGGTCGATCAGCGCACGATAAAAATTGGCATAGCTGCAGACGTCTTTGGTCCCAACGTGAACAATCCCGCTCACCTTTTCTTCCAGCAAAAAGCGCAGCCATTGGCCGATCTGCCGGTCGGTGGTGAAGTTGAGCGAAATGTCGCGGTAGAGCACCACCTTTTCGCCCCGGCTGATCTCCCCTTTTAGTATCTGCAGGCGAGGACAGTTTTTCCCCCAGACAATCGGCAGGCGAAGGATGAGCAGCTGCTCTCCCAACCGCTCGGTCAGCATCTGCTCACAAGCAATCTTAAAGCGGCCGTATTCGCTCTGCGCCTGCGGCGGGTCGGTTTCGATATGGGGCGTCTCGTTCAGGGCGTCAAAGACATTTGCCGTCGACAGGTAAACAAGTTTTGTCCCCGGACGCTCCCGCAGATAGTCCGCAAGGAATCGGTGCGCCTCCAGCTGCTGTGCAAAATCCCCGCGCAGGCAGGAAATAACAACCTCCGGTTTTGCCGCATCCAAGACAGATTGCAGGGCTTCCTCCCCCTTCTCCAACGAATAGAACAGCATCCCTTGTTGCGCGCTGCAGCGCTCCGGTGTCTTGCTCGTACCAAATACGGTGCAGCCATCCTCCCAAAATTGTCTGAACAGATAGCCGCCGATGTGGCCGCTGGCCCCCAAAATGAGCAGACGTTTCATCCTTTCTTCCCTCCCAATCGCCTTTTTTACTATCATTATACTTCCTGCAACGATTCCTGTAAAGAGCTGCACAAAAGCAAAGGAGGCTGCCTCATCAAAACAGCCTCCTTCCTTTTATACCTTATTCGTGCTTGATGGCTTCCAGCGCGGAAATTTTAACCGCCCTGTTCGCCGGGTAAAAACCGGACACCAATCCGATTATTGTCGCGAAAACGATCGCTGCCGCCATCAGCCACGGCGGGATGATGGAGAGCTCGGCACCGGTAGTCATCGAGCCCATGCCGCCCATGAGGCTGGTCAGGAAATTTCCATTTTCCCCGCTGAGGCCGCCGCTCATGGAAAGGTGGTTGAGCAGCTTGGAAATGCCGATGCTGATGCCGACACCTGCCAGCCCTCCGCAAAAGCCGATCAGCCCCGCCTCCATCAAAAAGACGGCGCGGATGTTGCCGATTCTGCACCCCAGCACCTTCATGACGCCGATTTCCCGGGTACGCTCATAGATGGACATAATCATCGTATTGGTGATGCCGATCGCCGCTACCAGCAGAGAGATGGCCGCCAGGCTGCCCAAAAACAGCTGTTGTTGCTGCATCTGCTTCTGCATCGGCTCGCGCACCGATTCCAGCGAGTAGGTGTCGTAGCCCATATCCTTGATTGCCTGGTCCACCTGGGACACCAGGTCGATGTCCGACACCTTCACCTTGACCTGGCTGTAATTTTCCAGCGTGTTGGTGTTGCCGCTGTTCTGGTTTTTGTCGTCGCGGATTTTGTTGACCCGCTTGTACTCCTTATACAGCTCCCGCAAATCTTTGATATCCATAAAGCAGTAGTAGGAGGTTTCGTATCCCACACTGGAATCCGCCACCAGAATGCCGGTCACATTGACGTCCCGGGTAATCGCGGGATATTTGGGATTGCCATTTTCGTCAGATTCCTGCGATTCCAGCTGCAGGGTCATCTTGTCGTTGAGCGGGTCCACAAACGGGTCAGGCATGTTGCCGTTCTCGTCCGGGATGGCGCTGACCCGATTGTTGCGCCAGCTGCGCTTGGTATCTTCAAAATCATAGGCGGACTGATTGCCAAAAAGGATGTTGACCTCCTTTTTAAGGTTGGTGCTTGCTGTCAGCAGCTCCCCCTTTTCCGCCTTATAACCAAAGTTTGACAGCGCCTCGGAGTAGACGCCCATGACGCTGTACATTGACATCTTGTACTTGTCGTTGCGGCCCGAGACGATGCTCATATTCATCCAGGGGGCATCTGCAAAGGGGGTCACTGCCACCACACCTTCCAGCTGCATAATCTGGCTGAGCACGGCGTCGTTGAGCTCCGGTTTGTCCTTTGAATTACCGTAATTCTGGATGGTGATCTGGGTCAGGTCGCCCATCTGCGCCAGCGATTCCTCCATCGATTTTGTCATCGCCAGACCCAGCGAGACCATGACCACAATGGCACAGGTGCCCACCACGACGCCCATCATGGTGAGCAGCGTCCTGGCCTTGCGCCGCAAAAGGTTTCGCAGCGTCATTGAAATCAAATCAAACAGTCTCATCGTCGTCCTCGAATTCTGCCGCAGCCTTCTTTCTCTTGATTACGGTCACAATGATAATGACCACTACCAGACATACGCCGCCAACAGCAGCCCACATCTGCCAGCTGTTTGGGTCCTTCAGCTTGTCCCAGAAGGACTGCTCCGGGACCTCCGGCTCTACCGTCTCATCAAAGTTCATGTCCATTCCGGTCATCATGTCGTCGGCCGGCGCTTCCAGAATGGTGGTGGAAAACGGCACGCTGACGCTGCGCACGCTGCCGGCAGCGTCCTCATAGGTATAGGCAATTTCTCCTGCCAGTGTTCCTGCGGTATCGGGGGTGAAAGAGAACTCGATCTCTCCCGAAACGCCTGCGGCCACATTGCCGACGTGCTCCACCTGGCCCGCGCCGTTAAAGTCACCGACCAGTGTCGCTGAGAGGTTGTAGATATCGCCGCGGCTCTTGTTGACATATTTGCTGGTGATATAGATTTCCTCGCCGACCGAGCTTTCCAGCAGATCGGAGACCGGATCAACGCTGAAGCGGTCGGGCTGGATGGTCTCGACCGAAATCTGCTGGGTCATCTCGCCCTTCTGGCGGACGCCGCCCATCACATACTCATAGGTAAAGGTGATATCGATCGGGTGGGAGCCCGCTTCCGCATTGGTGAGCGCCGCGATCCGAACCTCCTTGTCAAAGGTATCATTTTTGTTGATGATAGGCAGGTAAAAGACATTGGTGCTATCCACTACCTGCAGGCCCTCGCCGGGAGCGACCTTGACAATAATGTTTTCCAGGTCAATCTGCTGGCTGGTGTTGCGGCAGGTGAAACTGAGGTTAAACTCGCTGCCCGCTGCCACCTGGCCGCTGCCGGTAGAATATTCCTGCAGCAGCAGATACGGGGTCTCGAACAGGGCGCTGGAAGGCTGGTCGGTGCCGCCGTCCGTGCCGGTATCGCCGCCGGTGTTCGGATCCGTCGTGGAGCCGCCATTATTTTGTCCTCCATTGCTGTCCCCATTGTTCTGGCCGTTGTTGTTGTCTCCATTGTTCTGACCCTGGTCTGTGTTTTCCCCATCCTGCACTTCGCTCTTGGAAATGAGATTACCATCTTTATCTAAAGTCTGCATGACACTGACTGTTCCAGAAAGGGTCTTGTCTTTATCCAGCTGATCCTTGTCCCCATAGCCGGAGCTTGGCGCCGAGCCGGTGTTGCTGTCGGTGGTGACCGTGTTCTTCTTGGGCTTGGTGACGGTCAGGTCGATCTTGGCCTTGCTGAAAGCAAAGGTCAGGGTCTCGGTCCGGGTGCGGATATAGCTGCTGGTCTTGCCGGTAGCAGATTTGCGCTGATACGGGTACTGATAGATAATGTTCATCTTCATCTCGTTGGAGTCGCGGAACACCACGTTGGGCAGTTCGACATCCAGATTGATGGTGTCGTCCTCCCCTTTCGAGCAGGTGATGCGGTTGGAGAACGCCTCACCTGTCGAGGAGCCCATGTTATATTTGACGTAATAGGAATTTTCACGGGTGGTGGTCATCTCGGAATATTTGCCAGTGCCATCGCACAGGTGCAGGGTGACATCCACGCGGCCATAGTTTGTCTCAACCTCCTCCCCGTTCTCGTCGATATAGATGACGCGGGTACCGTTAAAGCCGATGAGGTCGGAGCTTGCCGCATGAGAAAAGGTTCCCAATACGTTGCCCTCCAGATCATAAAAGGTCAGATCCGGCTGGCGGGCGGTATGCACCGAATTTTTCTTTTTGATTACGGCAGCACTTGAGAGGGTAGAAAGTGCGCTTACCATCACGCCCATCACCATCAACACTGCCAACAGCAGGCATACTGCCCGTACAAATGTCTTCTGTTTCATTATTTCTCCTCAACTTCCCTTTCCGTTTGTGTCTGGTTGTCCTCTTCCTTTTTGGGTGGATCCGGTTGTTTTTCCGGCGCGGCCAAAACCGCCGCCGGCTGCTGCAGTTCATCCGGAAGCAGCTGCTGTGCCACCGATTCCTGCTGCGCTTCTCCCTCCTGCTCTGCCTTCTCCTCTGTCAGGCCCTGCGCAATCGACTGGTTTGGACGGTCGTCCACCACCTTGCCGTCGATCAGGGTAATGATGCGGTCGGCATACAGCGCCAGTTCCCGGTCGTGGGTGACCAGCACCAGGGTTTGCTTGTTTTTCCGGCAGAGCCGCACCATCAGCTCCATGACCTCCTTGGTGGTCCGGGTGTCCAGGTTGCCGGTCGGCTCGTCGGCAAAGACAATTTTCGGCTTTGCCACAAACGCCCTTGCAATGCCGACGCGCTGCTGCTGTCCACCGGACATCTGCGAAGGCTTGTGGCGCATGCGCCCGCCCAGTCCCACCTGTTTGAGAATCTGCTTGGCTCGCCGGTTGCGGATGCTTTTGGGGATGCCCCGAAACATCAGCGGCATCGCCACATTTTCCAGCGCGCTGTAGGATTGCAGCAGGTTGTAGGACTGGAAGATAAAGCCGACATTTTTCTGCCTGAACTTTGCAAGCTGGCCCTCTGACAGGGTGGAGATGTTGACTCCGCCGATCAGCACACGGCCCTTGCTCGGTTTTTCCAGGCCCGCCAACTGATTGAGCAGGGTGGACTTGCCGGAACCGGAGGTGCCCAGGATGCAGCAGATCTGGCCTTTCTCAATTTCCAGATTGATGCCGCCCAGCGCAACCACCTTTTCTTTTCCCACCGGATAGACCTTATACAGGTTTTCGATTTTGATGATCGCCGCCATCCAGCGTCCTCCTTGCCGGGAAAATATTCCCTTGATATAATAACAAAATCAGGATATCACAATTGTCTACACCTGTCAAGTTCTAGCTCTCTTTTTTAAGAATTTTCATAGTTTATTCCAAATTTGCCTTTGTGTGACAACACAAAAATGCGTGAGTACAAAAAAAGATGGACCTTTCCAAAAAGGTCCATCTTTCAGTCAGCTTTCCGGCCCCTTTAATCCAGCACGTGCAGAACAACCTTGTCATCCTCTGCGCCGATGCTGATGCCGGCAGGCTGGTTCTGATAGCGGTCCACCAGAAGCGAACAGATTTTATCCTCCACCTCTTTGCGAATCAGACGGCGCAGGTCGCGCGCGCCGCCCTGCTTGCCATGCGCTTTATGTGCCAGCAGACGCAGCGCCTTGTCCTCCCAGACCAGGGTGATGCCCTTGTCTGCCAGCGGCTCCTTGAGCTCGCCCAGCATCAGGGCGGCAATCTTGACAAAGTCCTCCTCGGTCAGCTGGTTGAAGATAACAATCTCGTCCACCCTGCCCAAAAATTCAGGGCGCAGGAACTCGGAGAGGGACTGCATCACACGCTCACGCGCAATGTCCGACGGGGTCTTGTTGAAGCCCAGCGAAGCGGACCGCTGCTCGCTGCCGCAGTTGGAGGTCATGACGATGACGGTGCTTTCAAAGGAAACCACTCTGCCCTGCGCGTCGGTGATTTTGCCCTCATCCAGAATCTGCAGCAGGATGTTCATAACGTCCGGGTGCGCCTTTTCGATCTCGTCAAAGAGCACCACCGAGTACGGTCGGCGGCGAACCTTTTCGGTCAGCTGGCCGGCCTCATCGTAGCCGACATAGCCGGGAGGCGCACCGATGATGCGGGCCACGCTGTGCTTTTCCATAAACTCGGACATATCCAGGCGGATCAGCGGATTCTGCTGGTCGAACAGCTCCTCCGACAGCGCCTTGACCAGCTCGGTCTTTCCTACGCCGGTCGGGCCGACAAAAATAAAGGAAGCCGGGCGGCGCTTTTTGCTGATCTGCACTCTGGAACGGCGAACCGCCGCGCTGACCAAGCGCACCGCCTCGTCCTGGCCGATGATTCGCTTCTTCAGCGCCTCCTCCAATCCGGCCACCCGCTGCAGCTCCGACTCCTGAATCTTGCTGGCAGGGATGCCGGTCCACAGCTCGATCACCTTGGCAAGGTCCTCGTCGGTGACCTTCTGGCCCAAGGCCTCCTGCTTGATGCTGTCCGCCTGGCTCTGCAGCTGCAGCACCTTGGCCTTATTCTCGGCCAGTTTTTCGTAGTCGATGTCCTTTTCCTTCTGTTCCTCGCTGTCGATCACATGCTGGTAGACGCCGATCTGACGGTTGTACTCGTCGTACTGGGCCAGCACCTTGTTGCGCAGGTTGGCACAGGAGCAGGCCTCGTCCAGCAGGTCGATTGCCTTATCTGGCAGGAAGCGGTCGTTGATGTAACGTTCGGAATAGAGTACTGCCCGCCGCGCAATATCGTCGGTAACGATGACGCGGTGGAAGTCCTCGTAGTATTTTTTGATGCCCTTTAAAATTTCCACCGTCTGCTCAATGGTCGGCTGGTCGACGGTGACCGGCTGGAAGCGGCGCTCCAACGCAGCATCCTTCTCGATGTGTTTGCGGTACTCGTCGAAGGTGGTCGCACCGATGACCTGAATCTCGCCACGGGAGAGGGCCGGTTTTAAGATATTGGCAGCGTTCATCGAGCCCTCTGCGTCACCCGCACCGACCAGGCTGTGCACCTCGTCGATGAAGAGGATTGCGTTGCCCACCTTGCGCACGTCGTCCAGCAGGCCCTTGACGCGGCTTTCAAACTGTCCGCGGAACTGGGTGCCCGCCACCAGCGAGGTCATATCAAGCAGATACAACTCCTTGCCCTGCAGCATAGCCGGGACGTTGCCATCGGCCAGCCTCTGTGCGATGCCCTCGGCGATGGCGGTCTTGCCGACGCCCGGCTCACCGATCAGGCAGGGATTATTTTTTGTGCGGCGGTTGAGAATCTGGATGACGCGCTCGATCTCCTTGTCCCTGCCGACGATCCGATCGATCTTTCCGTCTTTTGCCTTGAGGGTCAGGTTCTCACAGTGGGCGCTGAGGAATTTATACTTCTTGCGTTCCTTCTCCTGCTGGCGGCGCTCCTTAGCCGAAAGATTTCTGGCGCCGCCCATCTGGGACTCCTGTTCCTCGCCGCTCTCATACGGCTCCATCTGTCCATCGGCGAGCTCATCCTGCGGGTATTCGCCGTCTTCTTCCTCATCCTCCTCGCCCCGCTGGGCAGGCATGTTGAACATCTGCATGAACGGCATCGACTGCGCGCCGCCCATATCAAAGCTGTCGCCGAAGCTGTCCAGCAGACCGTTCATCTGGTCATCCATCGCGTCCAGCTGCTCGTCGGTGATACCCATCTTGTCCATCAGGTCGGTCACCGGCTTGATGTTCAGCTCTTTGGCACACTTTAAACAAAGCCCCTCGTTGACCGATTTGTCCCCCTCCATCCGGGTGATAAAGACAACGGCCATTCTTTTTTTACATCTGGAACATAACATTTGCTGATTCATCTATTGAAAAAACATCCTTTCTCTTTTAGACGTACACTTTTTCACTCTGATACACATTATAGCGGGAATTTATGAACAAATAAAATATATCGTTTCAAGGATTTCGTAACAAGATCTGCTCCTTGCGTCATGTGACGCTCCAAATCTCCTTCCGGCAGGAAGGAGATGCGGTTCTTTTTCCTTTCTTTCCGGAGCGCTCAGCCGATATATTTGACCACCAGCTCCATAAATCGCTCCATCTGCGGCGTCAGGCATTTGTCACGATGGTAGACCAACTGGCTCCACATGTGAATTTCCGGGCACTGGGTATCCAGTACCACCAGCCGTCCACTCTTCAGATAATCCCGCACCACAAACTCCGGCAAGAAGGAGACGCCACGATTTTGCAGCAGCAGCCGGGTGATGATATCGGTGTTGCCGGTTTCCAAAAAGGGATGCAGAGCAAGACCATTTTGCGCAAGGACCTGCTCCATGGTATAGCGGTAGCTCACCCCTTTTTCGGTGAGCAGAAAGGGCTCCCGCACCAAGCGCTCGAGCGGAATATTTTTCTTCCCCGCCAGCGGTGAGTACGGCGAGGTGACAAAAAAGGCCGATTCCCGTCGCTCCACCACCTTGACCCATTCGGTGAAATTGGTTCGCTGGTCCAAAAAGTAGAGCAGATCAATGTCGTTTTGCCGAACCATATCGAACAAATCCGACACCAAAGCGGTGTGGGTGCTCAGCTCCACATGGGGACACAGGCGGCTGAACTCGATGATGATGGGTGGCAGGACGCTGATAAGCAGCGATTCTGCAGTGCCGATGCGCAGCTTTCCGGTCAGGTTGCCCGGCTCGCGGGTAATATCCTCCGCCTGCCGGACCGCATCCAGCACCGCAAGCGCGCAGGGCAGCAGCCTGCTGCCGGCCTGGGTCAGCTTGATGCGCTTGCCAATTCGCTCAAACAGCTGGGTGTTCAGCTCCGCCTCCAGCTGCTTGATCTGCATGGTGACTGCGGACTGGGAATAGCCCAGCTGCTCGGCCGCTTTGGAGAAATTTTGCAGCTCCGCAATCCGCACAAAGGTTATGATATTTCTGATTTCCATATCCTCACCCATCAAAAAAATTGAATGATATTATAAAAACTATGAATTTTACAAATTTATAGTTCATATGCTACAATAAATTTTGCAAAATGTCAAGTCTTTTTAAGGAGGAAGCAAAATGGAGCCCACCACGCAAGCACAATTCGACCGCACCAACATCCTGATGAAAGAATTTGTGGATACTGTTTTTTCATTTTACAACAATATAAAAGAGCAGAACGTCTGCCAGATGGCAGACGAGCAGACGCTCGAGAAGATTCGCAAACAGTCCATCCCTCAACAGGGCCGACCCGTCGAGGAGGTCTACCGGGAGATGCTCAGCGATATTTATCCTAACATGTCCCGCGTGCAGCACCCGCGATGCTTTGCCTGCATCCCCAGCCCCGTCTCCCTCTTTTCCTGGATGGGCGATGTAATGACCAACGCCTTCGACCCGCACGCCGGTTCCTGGCTCAACTCCTCCGGCGCAAGCTGTGTCGAGCAGGAACTAATCCGCTGGATGTGCTCGCTGGCAGATTACCCGCAAGGCAGCGGCGGCCTGTTTGTTTCCGGCGGCTCGATGGCCAACCTGACCGCCCTCACCGCCGCCCGGGACAGCAAGCTGACCGACAGCGAACGCTCACTGGCCGTCGCTTATGTCTCCGACCAGACCCACTCCTCGATTGCCAAAGGTCTGCACATCATCGGCTTTCGGGCCGACCAGGTGCGCAAGGTGCCCAGCGACAGCAATTTCCGCATGCGCCTGGACTAATTGACCGAAGCCATTCGGGAGGACCTTGCCGCCGGAAGAAAGCCCTTTACCGTCATCGCCACCGCCGGCACCACCAACACCGGCAGCATCGATCCGCTGGACCAGATCGCCCAGATCTGCCAGGAGTACAATCTCTGGATGCATGTGGACGGGGCGTTCGGCGCTTCCATCCTGCTCTCTCCCCGTTACCGTGGACAGCTCAAGGGCATCGAGCGCTCGGACAGCATGAGCTGGGACGCCCACAAGTGGCTGATGCAGACCTACGGGTGCAGCATGGTCCTGCTGCGCGACCGCAGCAAGCTGCTCCAGAGTTTTTCCACCCATCCGGAATATCTGCGCGACGCCGAAACCTCCGACGACAATCCCAATTTCTGGGATTTGGGCCCGGAGCTGACCCGTCCCGCCCGCGGATTAAAGCTGTGGATCACCCTGCAGGTGATGGGCAGCGAGGGATTGGGCCGTGTCATCGAGCACGGCTGCAAGATGGCGCAGCTTGCAGAAAAGACCATCATGGAGTATCCCCACTGGGAGATGATTTCCCACGCGCAGCAAGGCATCGTCAACTTCCGCTACGCGCCGCCTCACGCGACAGAGCAGGAGCTTGATCTGCTCAACCTGCAGATTGCCAAAGAAATCAATGACACCGGATACGCGCAGATTCTGACCACCGAGCTCAACGGCAAGCGGGTACTGCGCATGTGCATTCTCAACCCACAAACCACCAAGGAGGATATTGTCCGCACCATTTCCCTGCTCAACCAGACCCGCGCTGTCGCCCAGCAGCAGCCATCCAAAAAAGTTTCTTAAAAATACAGCAGGAGCTCCGAAAACGGAGCTCCCTTTTTTGACCTGATAGAAAGGACGGCGGAAAATTCCGCCGTCCTTTGCGCTTCCTTATTTGTCGCAATCGCAGTGCTCATCGCAGCAGCAATCGTCGTCCTCATCTTCGAATTCGAAGGTCAGGGTCTCGCCGCAGTTCGGGCACTGAATTTCACCTTTATCCAGTACGGAGCCGTCGATGCAGATCTCCTCGTCGCAGTTCGGGCATTTTACTTCGTAAACGTCCTCATCGTCGTCGCAGCAGCAGCAATCGTCGTCACACTCGTCATCCTCTTCGGTGCCGTAAATCTCGTCTTCAAGGGAGCTGAGGTCTTCATCTACAGCCTCTAATTCCTCATACAGCTCAGAGGTGCTGTCCTCCAGATCGGATACGGTGAAAGCCATATCGTCCAGCACGTCCAATACCGCTTTCATGATCTTGCCCTGATTGGTGGTTTCGTCCACGCCGATTCCTTCAACAAGTCCTTTGAGGTATGCTACCTTTTCTGTCAAAGTCATTTTGAAATCCCCCTTAAAAATATATTTGGATGGGTTTTTGGTGCCAATAAATTAAGCGCGCTCCATGTACTCGCCGGTGCGGGTGTCAACGCGGATCTTTTCTCCCTCGTTGATGAAGATCGGAACTCTGATCTCCGCGCCGGTTTCCAGGGTAGCTGGCTTGGTTACGTTGGTTGCAGTGTCGCCTCTTACGCCCGGCTCGGTCTGGGTGACGACCAGCTCAACAAAGTTTGGAGCCTCGCAGCCAAAGATAGAGCCTTTGTAAGAAAGAATCTTGACAACGGTATTTTCCTTTACAAACTTGAAGGCGTCGCCCAGCTTGCTTCTGTCGATCGGAACGGTCTCATAGCTTTCCTGATCCATGAAGTAGTACAGGTCGCCGTCATTGTAAAGATATTCCATATCCTTTCTCTCAATGAAAGCAGTCGGGAATTTGTCGGTTGGGTTGAAGGTTTTCTCAACCACCGCGCCGGAAATTACATTTCTGATCTTGGTTCTGACAAACGCCGCACCTTTACCTGGTTTGACGTGCTGGAACTCAATGATCTGGTAAACGTTGCCATCCATATCAAATGTTACGCCATTTCTGAAATCGCCTGCTGTAATCATGTATAGATCCTCCATTTTTGCTGCATCCGCTCTGCGCAAATCAATTTTTTAAGTCCCCTACAAAAGCGGAAGGGATGTTCGCTGTCCAGATGTTTTCCTCACAGCCGGACATCCGGCCGCCGCAGTGTACTCCCAGACGGCCTGTCAAGCAGAAGCATTCGCGGGCTGCCCGCTATACTTCGATAATATCATTTTATCTTAAAACGGGAAGTTTTTCAAGTCTTTTCTCCCTGTCGGACAAATTTTTCCCCTGTTTTCCGTAAAAAAAGGGGCTCTTTTGTGCCTGCCCCCATCCTCCAAGCTGGAAAACGGGCTACAAAAGTTCCTTCATGGCCTGTAGTCCAAGCAGATAGGTATTCTTTCCAAAGCCGCAGATCTGTCCGACGCACACCGGCGCGATCACCGATTCGTGGCGGAACGGCTCGCGGGCATGGATGTTGGACATGTGCACCTCGACGCAGGGCTTGTGCACCGAGGCGATGGCGTCGCGGATCGCGTAGCTGTAGTGGGTGTAGGCACCCGCGTTGATGACGATGCCGTCAAAGAGGTCGAGCGCCTCGTGAATCTTATCGATCAGCGCGCCCTCGTGGTTGCTCTGAAAAATTTCACATTCCAGTCCAAGCTTCTGGGCGTACTGCATGATCTCGCGGTTGATATCCTCAAAAGTCACCCTGCCATAGGTATCCGGCTCCCGAATCCCGGTGAGGTTGATGTTGGGTCCGTGCAAAACCAGCACTTTTTTCATCTCTGTCATCCTCCTATTCCGCCTGCCCGCAGGCTGCCAGGGCCTGGGCATACATTCTTTTCATGGTAGCCGCGTCCTCCGCCTGCGTGCCCGCCGACTCGCAGATAATGGTGGGCGAAGCGTTTTTACGGACAATCATCTCGGCCACCGGCTCAAACTGCGGGCCATAGACGGTGTCGGCAAAGGTGAGGTGGCACTTTTCCCCGCCCTTTTCGGTGTATTCGATCTTGGAAAAATGCACATGGAACTGCCGCATCCGGTCCAATCCTAAAACATTTTCCATCGTCTCAAACACCTGCCGAATCCCCTCAAAGCTGTTGAGCGCGCCGAAGGTACGGGCATTCAGGTGGCCAAAATCGATGCAGGGAATCAGCCGCTCGTCCAATAGGCACAGCTCCAGCACCTCCTCCAGCGTTCCCAGCTGGTTTAGCTTACCCATCGTCTCGGGGCACAGGCGGATGTTCCCCAGCCCCTCCTGGTCCAGCCGCTGATAGGCACGGGTCAGGGTGTCCTTTGCAAGCTCCATCGCCTGCTGTCGGCTGAGCTTGGCACAGGAACCGGAATGCACCACCACCCGCTGCGCACCCATCGCGTCGGCGGCGCGGGCGCTTTGCAGGATGTACTCGATGCTTCCCAGCCGCTTCTCTTCCTCAATACCGGAGAGGGAGATGTAGTAGGGGGAGTGCAACGACAGGGTCACCTGATACTCCCGGGCCTTTTCTCCAAAAGCGCGGGCGGCTTCTTCGCTGATGCGCACGCCCCGTCCGCACTGATATTCATAGGCGTCCAGGCCCATGCGGGTGATGTACTCCGGAACCTGGATGGTCTTGCGATAGCCCATCGCCTGAAAACTTTCAGAATTTCCTGCCGGGCCAAATTTTGCTCCCATTCTCTACTCCTCCCCCAGATACAGAATCTGCTGCTTGATGCTGCGGGGGCACAGCCGCAGCACAATCCGCTCCAAAAAACGCTTGAAGCGGAAAAACAGCATCCCTTCCCGCTGGATGGGGTTCACCAGAACCGCCTTGCAGCCCGCGCGGCGCGCTCCCCAGATATCGGTGAAAATCTGGTCCCCCACCATACAAAGCTGCTCACAGGGGATCTGAAGGGCCCTGGCACAGCGTTGATAGCCCTTCTTCAGCGGCTTGGCTCCATCGGCGATGTAGTCCAGCCCCAGAATTTTTGCAAACGGCTCAACGCGGTGCGGCTTATTGTTGGAAAGGACGATCATCTGGATGCCTTCCCTGCGGTTTTGCGCAAGCCAATCGGCCACCCCCGCGTCGGGAATAGGGTTGTCATGGGTAGTGAGGGTGTTGTCGATATCCAAAATGAGCCCCCGCACCCCCCAGCTTTTGAGCAGCTGCGGCGTAATCCGGTAGACCCGGTCGGCCATCGCGGACGGATAAAGGTTTTTCATGTGTTCACTCCTTTTTTATGCCGGATAAGAAAAAGCGAGCCAAAAACGGCTCGCTTTTAATCTCATCAGTTGGCTGGCGCTTTTGGCGCATCAACCATTTCCATAAGAACGGCAAACACTTCCTGTTATGCCCTCTGCTCCCGATGCCGCTGATACAGCTTATCTGTATTTGCGTTTGCGAGCAGCTTCGGATTTCTTTTTACGCTTAACGGAAGGCTTCTCGTAATGCTCTCTCTTGCGAACTTCGTTGAGAACGCCAGCGCGTGCGCACTGTCTCTTAAATCTTCTCAGAGCACTATCCAAAGACTCGTTATCTTTGACGCGAATTTCTGCCATACTTATCCCTCCTTACGCCATTGGGCAGGAGTATTCAAGTTATCTCTTACCACAGCGCTTGTGGATTCTGCCACACCCGGCTATGGATGGGAGAAACCTGTAACAAAAAAGATTATACTATATATTGGGAGTAGATGTCAAGCCTTTTTTAAGTGAAGTTAAAAAGAAAGGCAGTTTTTTTATTTCCTGCGCAAATCTCCCTACTTTGCGACAATGTTCACCAGTTTTCCCGGGACCACAATTTCCTTAACAATGGTCTTACCCTCCAAAATGGAGGCGATCACACCGTTTTCTTTGGCGGCAGCCAGCAGCTGCTCCTTGGTAGCGTCGGTCGGGACGTTGATTCTGGCCTTGATCTTGCCGGAAATCTGCACCGCGATCTCCACGGTGGCGTCAACACATTTGGCCTCATCATACTCCGGCCAGCTCTGCTGGTTGAGCATGCCGCCAAAGTTCTGCTCCTCCCAGATCTCCTCGGTGATGTGTGGGGCAAACGGGTTGAGCAGAATCAGGAAGGTCGCAAGCTCCTTGCGGCTGATGCTCTTGTGGTCCGCCACATCGTTGATCAGCGCCATCAGGGTGGCGATGGCGGTGTTGAACTTCATCTCCTCGATGTCCTCGCCGACCTTTTTGATCGCCTTATGGAACGCACTCTCCAGCTCCTTGGAGTACTCCTCGCTGTCGTTGAGGATGTCCTGCAGCGCCCAGACTCTGTCCAAAAAGCGCTTGCAGCCCTTGATGGAGGAGGTGGACCACGGCGCGCTCTTTTCAAAGTCGCCGATGAACATCTCGTACAGGCGCATGGTGTCGGCGCCGTACTCGCGGACAATGTCGTCCGGATTGACGACGTTGCCGCGGGACTTGCTCATCTTCTCGCCGTTCTCACCCAGAATCATGCCGTGGCTGGTGCGCTTCGCATACGGTTCCGGGTTGCTGACAATGCCGATGTCGTACAGGAACTTGTGCCAGAAGCGGGAGTAGAGTAGGTGCAGGGTGGTGTGCTCCATGCCGCCGTTGTACCAGTCAACTGGGCACCAGTAGTCCAGCGCCTCTTTGGAGGCCAGGCACTCATCGTTGTGCGGGTCGCAATAGCGCAGGTAGTACCAGGAAGAACCAGCCCACTGCGGCATGGTATCGGTCTCTCTCTTTGCTGGTCCGCCGCAGTGCGGGCAGGTGGTGTTGACCCAATCGGTCATCTTGGCAAGCGGAGACTGGCCGTCATCGGTCTGCTCGAAGGACTCGCACTCCGGCAGTCTGAGCGGCAGCTCGCTCTCCGGCAGCGGCACCCAACCGCACTTCTCACAATACACCATCGGGATCGGTTCGCCCCAGTAACGCTGACGGGAGAATACCCAGTCGCGCAGCTTATAGTTTACCTTCGGATGGCCTTTGCCGTTCTGCTCCAGCCACTCGATGATCTTCTTCTTTGCCTCCTCGACCGACAGTCCGTTGAGGATGCCGGAGTTGACCATGATGCCGGTCGCGCAGTCGGTGAACGCTTCCTTCTCGACGTCGCCGCCCTTGACCACCTCGATGATCGGCAGGTTAAATTTCTTTGCAAATTCCCAGTCGCGGGTATCGTGCGCCGGTACCGCCATGATGGCGCCGGTTCCGTAGGACATCAGGACATAGTCGGAGACAAAGATCGGAATCTTCTCGTTGTTGACCGGATTGATGCCCTCAACGCCCTCAATGCGCACACCGGTCTTTTCTTTGGCCATTTCGGTACGCTCAAAGTCGGACTTCTTCGAAGATTCTTCCTGGTAGGCTTTGATGGCGTCCATATTCTGGATGCGGTCCGCCCATTTTTCCAGGTAAGGATGCTCCGGGGAGATGACCATGTAGGTTGCGCCGTACAGGGTGTCCGGACGGGTGGTGTAGATCAGCAGCTTGTCGCCAGCGGTGGTGTCAAATTCCACCTCTGCACCGGTGGAGCGGCCAATCCAGTTGCGCTGAGAGGTCTTGACACGTTCGATGTAGTCAACCTGGTCCAGATCATCCAGCAGGCGCTGTGCATACTCGGTGATTTTGAGCATCCACTGGCTCTTTACTTTGTGGACAACCTCACCGCCACAGCGCTCGCAGACGCCGTTGACGACCTCCTCGTTGGCCAGAACGACCTTGCAGGAGGTGCACCAGTTGACCGACATCTCCTTCTTGTAGGCCAGGCCGTGCTTATACAGCTGCAGGAAGATCCACTGGGTCCACTTGTAGTAACTCGAGTCGGTGGTGTTGATTTCCCTGTCCCAATCAAAGGAAAGGCCCAGGCTCTTGAGCTGCTGCTTAAATCTTGCCACGTTATTTTTAGTGACAATCTCCGGATGGATGTGGTTTTTGATGGCAAAGTTTTCGGTCGGCAGGCCGAAAGCGTCCCAGCCCATCGGGTACAGGACGTTGTAGCCCTGCAGGCGGCGCTTTCTGGCGACGATATCCAGCGCGGTGTAGGAGCGCGGATGACCGACGTGCAGGCCCTGTCCGGACGGATAGGGGAACTCTACCAGCGCGTAATATTTGGGCTTGGTGTAGTCGTTGGTCGCGGCAAAGGTGTGGTTTTCATCCCACTTCTTCTGCCATTTGGCCTCGATCTGGCTAAAATCGTACTTCAAGATCTCTTCCTCCATTCCTCTCCCATCTTTGCGGGAGTTTTAACACACTTTGGCGTCACCTGTTTTTACAAAAAGGCCGCGCGCAAATGCGGATGCAACAATCAACTAATCCCTGGTCAGCAGGTCGCTGATGTCCACCTGCGGAGCGTCGCTCCACAGTCTTTCCAGGTTGTAAAAGTTTCTGGCTTCCTCCAAAAAGATGTGGACCATCACGTCGTAGTAGTCCAGCAGGATCCACTGCGCGCTCTGGCGTCCCTCGACCCGGTTCGGCTCGATGCCCTGCTTGGTCATCTGGTCCTCGATCTCATCGGCAATCGCCTTGACCTGGGTTGTATTGCTCGCGGAGGCGATTGCAAAGTAATCGCCCAGACTGGAGAGCTCGTGGATATTGATCAGGCGGATATCCTTTGCCTTCATCTTGTCCATTACCTTTACGATCTCTTTTGCCTGCTCTAAGGATGTCATTCTCTTCTCTCCTTTATTTTGGTCTGATGCCCTGTTGGGCAAGGTCAGGAATTATTCTCCAAGTCGGGGGCTGCTCTCCTCGTCCTGCTGCTCCTGGCTTTCCTGTTCCGCCTTTTCGCGGTTGGATTTGGAAAGGATGACGCGGTTGCCGTTCTCATCTTCCTGGACGGTCGAGCTCTGCTCGTTCTCCTGCGTCTGTTCCTGCTCCTGCTGTTCGGCCTGCTGATAGATATAAACGATATTGCCATTTTCATCATAGTCGTAGATCGGATCACCGTTCTCGTCCAGGCGGTACAGCGGGTTTCCGTTTTCGTCGTACTGATATTGCGGAGCCCACTGGCTGTCCTGCTCCTCCTGCGGCTGCTGGGTTTCTTCCCCATTGCCGTAGTTATTGCCGTAGCTTTCTCCGGAATTATCGCTGCTGTTACCGTAGTTGCTGCTGTTGCCGTAGTTGCTGCCATAGGAGGAACCGCCTGTGCCGGCAATGTTCAGATCCTCCGCCGTGTACTGGCTGCCCTGGGTTGCAAAGTTTTCGTTGAGGATTTCCAGCAGCGCCTCCTCGTCCACCCCATAAACCGCGTAGGAGTAATACATGGTTCCGCTTCCCGGCACAACGTGCATCTGGATGTCGTCGGTGCTCAGCTCAAACAGGGCGCTCGCAACCGAAAGCATTTTGTCCAGCGGCATGTTGGTGTCCACATCGTTGTAGTGCTCCATCAGAATCGGGATGCACTTGAGCCTTCCCAGCTCATGCACCCGGTCGATGCAGGCGAAGATGAACTGGGTCTGCGCGTCGATGCGTCCCAGGTCGCCGTCCGCGTAACCGGCGCGGTAACGGATAATCCACTCGGCCTGCTCTCCGGTCAGCGTCTGCTCACCCGGATACAGCACCTTGCCCGGCAGGTAGTTGATCTGCTGCTCAATGTTCATGGTGACACCGCCCATATCGTCGACGATGTCGCGCACACTGGCAAGATCGATGGTCGCATAGTAATCGATGTTCAGTTTCCAGTTTTCTTCCAGGTATTTTTCCAACGTTTCAATGCCGGTCAGGCCGTCCTCGGGATGGCCGTAGATGGCGTTGATCTTGCCGGTCGGAAATTCGGAACCCACAAAGGTATCTCTTGGAATGCGCAGGACGTTGACCTCGCCGGTCTTGGTGTTAAACAGCGCATACATAATGACGTCTGTCAGCTCCTGGGTGTTGTCCACACCACAGCACAAAACCGAAATGGTGTCCTCCTCGAGCGGTTTGATGTCGTCCTCCGACACATTTTCCGCATCGACTTCTCCGCTTGTCCCCTCCGTGCTGCTCAGTGTTGTTCTTCTGGCTGCTCCTCTGGCATAGCCTGCCATATAAGAAACGGCGATACATGCTATCAGACAGATAGCAGCCACAACCGCAGCGGCGATTTTTTTCTGCAAACTCAAAGTTTCTGCCCCCAAACATTTTTAGCTTTCTTTGTGATGCGAGCCTGTGGAAGTCTCCTCCAGATACTCGTTATAGGCCATGCAGGTATCCTTGCATAACGGAAGCCTGCGCGCTGCCTGATTTTCCACCGCAAAAGCCAACGCTTCCCGCATTCCTTCCTGCAGGGAGCGCTCAGCAATCTGCCGCATCCGATCAACGTCCGGGTAATCCCGTTCCTTGCTGGTCAGATCCGCCAGATAGATAATCTGCTCCAACCGGCTCATCCCTGCCCGCGCGATTGTGTGGTAGCGCACGGCATTGATGATCTCCTCATCTTCTATCCCCAGAACCTGCCTGATATATTCCGCCCCGGCAAATCCATGCCAGACCGGCGGCTGCTTAAGCAGGTTATCGTCCCAAATTATAGCAGACTTTTGCATCCATTGCAACTGCTCCTGCTGGCTCATATTTTTGCAGATGTCGTGCAGGATGCCCGCCACATACGCCTTGTCCTCATCTTCCCCGTGCCGCTTTGCCAGCAAAACCGCCTGCTGCGCGACATTTAAGGAATGTTCAAACCGCTTTGGCTTGAGCAGCGGGCGGATGATCTCCACATACTTTTCATGCTCTGTCTTCATTGTGATCCTGTCCTCTGTATAAGTTTTTCTGCAAAATCATCCGATATACCGCCGGCGGCAGCAGCTGCGAACAATCCTTCCCCTCTTTCATCAGGCTGCGGATTTGAGTGGAAGAAATTTCCGCCACTGGAAAGTCGTAGACCAGCGTGCAGCCGTACTGCTCCAAAAAGTCCGCGTACCCCCGCAGGCGGCTGAGCTCCCCGGCGTTGCGGGCCGCAGTGCACAGGGTGACCTCCTGCAGGATTCCCTGCCAGTCCTTCCACTTTGTGAAGCTCAGGAACATATCGCTGCCCACCAGCAGATACAGCTGTGCCTGCGGATAAAGCTGCCGCAGCTTATAGACGGTATCGATGGTGTAGCTTTTGCCCGGCCGGCAAATTTCCAGATCGCTGACCTGCGCCTGCGGCAGATCCGCAAAGGCAAGCGCACACATCTGCAGCCGGAGCTGTTCTGCGGCAAGCTCCGGCGCAAGCTTATGCGGCGGGGTCTTGGCCGGAATCACCAGCAGCTTTTGCAGCCCCAGCGCCTGCACATAACGGCGAGCCAGCAGAACATGGCCGTTGTGCACCGGGTTAAAGGTCCCGCCAAAAATACCTATCTTTTCCATGACCGGTTTGCTCACCCGCCTTTCCACCAAGATGCTGCCTTACAGAATAATCTTTGGCTCCTTCGGATTTTTGCGGTAGAGCACAAAGCGGGTTCCGATCACCTGCACCACCTCTGCGTTTGTCTGCTCGGCCAGTGCGTGGGCAATCTCTCTCGGGAAGCCCGGAGCGGTCTCCAGCACCCGCATTTTAATCAGCTCGCGGGCGCGCAGCGCGTCGTCCACCTGTTTGACCAGCTGCTCCCCGATGCCGCCTTTGCCCACCTGCAGGATGGTTTCCAGCGGATTCGCCAATGTTCTCAGCTTTGCTCTTTGCTTACTTGTCAGCATATTTTGTTTCCTTTCATCTCTGATTGTCCTTGATTTGTTTAAGCTCCTGATATAACTTTTCCAGCGCCTTGCCGCGGTGGCTGATGCCGTCCTTCTCCTGGGCGCTCATCTGGCCAAAGCTCTTTTGCCCCACATAGAAAATCGGGTCGTATCCAAAGCCGCCTTCTCCTGCCGGGGCATAGCCAATCCAGCCCTCGCAGACGCCCTCGCAGTCCAAAATCTCCGTCTCGGAAAGCACGCAGGTGATGTGCGCCACAAAGCGGGCGCTGCGCTTTTCCTGCGGGACATCTTCCAGCTCCGCAATCAGTCTTGCGTTCTTTTCGGTATAGGGGGTGTCCTCCCCGTACCAGCGGGCGGAATAAACGCCCGGCTTGCCGTCGAGCGCGTCGACGCACAGCCCCGAATCGTCCGCCACCGTCGGCAGGCCGGTTGCCCGGTAGACTGCCATCGCTTTCAGGCGCGCATTTTCCGCAAAGGTTTCGCCATTCTCCTCCACATGCAGGTCGGCACCTGCCTGTTTTTGGGTGATGACCTCGATGCCCAGCGGCTCGAGGATGCGCGCAAATTCCTTGACCTTGCCCGGATTGTTGGTTGCCAAAACCAGTTTCATCGCGCCTATTCCTCCTTCGTTATCGGGCTGTCCTCAAACAGCGCCTCGACAAAGTCTTTGGAGTCGAACGGGCGCAGGTCGTCGATCTGCTCGCCGACACCGATATATTTGATCGGGATGTTCAGCTCCTCCTTGATGCCGATGACCACGCCGCCGCGGGCGGTGCCGTCGAGCTTTGTCAGGATGATGCCGGTCAGGCCAGCTGCCTCCTGGAACAGCTTTGCCTGGTTGAGCGCGTTCTGGCCGGTGGTCGCATCCAGCACCAGCAACACCTCCTTGGCGCTGCCAGGCGCTTCTCGGTCGATGACCCTGGCGATCTTGGAAAGCTCGTCCATCAGATTTTTCTTGTTGTGCAGGCGGCCTGCCGTGTCGCAGATGACCACATCGCAGCCTCTTGCCTTGCCGGCGTTGATCGCATCAAACACCACCGCTGCCGGATCGGAGCCCTCGCCGTGCTTGACCAGATCCACCCCGGCGCGGTCCGCCCAGATCTGCAGCTGGTCGATGGCCGCCGCGCGGAAGGTATCCGCCGCCGCCAGCAGCACCTTCTTGCCGTCCTCGTGCAGGTTGTGGGCAAGTTTGCCGATGGTGGTCGTCTTGCCGACGCCGTTGACGCCGATGACCAGGATGATGCTGGGCTTGGTGGAGAGGTTGAGCGCCTCGTCGCCCTCAAGCATCTGGGCGATGATCTCCTTGAGCGCCCCCTTGACGGCAGCCGGGTCGCTCAGGCCTTCTTCCTTTACCTTTTTGCGCAGGTTTTCACAGATGCGCGCCGAGGTCACCGCCCCGACGTCGGCCATAATCAAGCTTTCTTCCAGCTCGTCGAAAAAGTCCTCGTCAATTTTGGTGAAGGAATTGAGCAGTGCATCAACCTTCCCCATCATCGAGTCTCTTGTCTTTTTTAAGCCTTCCGCAATTTTATTAAAAAATCCCATATCCTAACCTCCTCTATCTTACGCCTTCATGCCGAGCCGGCTCTCCAGCTGGGTGATGTCCAGCTCGAGCAGGCGGGAAACGCCCTTTTCCTGCATGGTCACGCCGTACAGGATGTCCGCTTCCTCCATCGTACCGCGCCGGTGGGTGATGGCGATGAACTGTGTCTTGTCCGAAAGGTTCTTTAAGTAACGCGCATAGCGGCTGACGTTGACCTCGTCCAGCGCCGCCTCGATCTCGTCGAGGATGCAGAAGGGCGAGGGCTTTACCTTGAGGATTGCAAAGTAGATGGCGATGGCCACAAACGCCTTTTCGCCGCCCGAAAGCGCCGACAGATTTTTGATGATCTTGCCCGGCGGCTGCACATGAATTTCGATGCCCGACTCTAGAATGTTTTCCGGGTCGGTCAGCTCCAAGCGCGCCTGTCCGCCCATGAACAGCTCGGTGAAGATCTGCTGGAAATGCTGATTGATCTTCTCAAAGCTCTCCGAAAACAGCTGCCGCATCTGGGCGGTCAGCTCCCGAATCATGCTGAGCAGCTCGGTGCGGGAATTTTCCACGTCGTCCGACTGCTCCTTTAAGAAGCGGTAGCGCTCGGAAACTTCGCGGTACTCCTCGATTGCCGCCACGTTGACCGAGCCGAGTGAGCGGATTTTGGTGCGCAGCTCGGACAGTCTTGCCTGAGCGCGCGGCTCGTCTTCAATCTCAATCGCCGCCTCCAGCGCGTCGGTGCGGGTCATGCTGTACTCGTCCCACAGCCGCGCTATCAGCTTGTCGTACTCGGTCTGCAGGCTGACCTTGCGCTCCTCGCAGCGGGAAAGCTGCGCTGCCGCGCGCTCACGGCGGGCAATTTGCTCCTTTTCCTCGGTGCGCAGCTGGGAAAGATGCTGCTCCGCCTGGCTGCGCTGCTGCATGGTCTGTTTTATCAGTGTGTTCTGCTGCTCGATTCCCTGCGAGAGAGTCTGTTTTTTCTCCTGCAGCTGCTCGATCTTTTTCTCCAGCTGCCGGCCTGCGTTCTGCAGGGTGTTGACCTTGTCCACCAGCGTCTGCACCTGGCTGTCCTGCTGGCGAATCATGCCGTCCAGCTGATTCTGCGTGCCGGTCAGCGACTCAATATCCTTCTGCAGCCCCAAGATCTCAAAGCGCAGAGCGTTGTGCTGTTCACCCAGCGCCGCCTTGGCCTGTTCCAGATGTTCCTGCTTTTCTTTGGACTCATCCAGCTGGGTGCGCAGCTGCTCAAGCGATTCGGTCACCTGCTCGATGAGGGCGTCCGCGTCCGAGCTGCTGGAACGCAGCTGTTCGAGCTTCTGCTTAACCTGCTGGTATTCGCGGTTCATCTCATCGCGAGTCTTGCAAGCTTCGTCAAAGCTGCGCTGCAGGCGCTTGTGCTCCGCCGTGTAGGTGATCTTGTCCTCCTGGCAGGATTTGATCTGCGCCTGCACCGCCGTCAGCTGGGCCTCCAGCTGCGCGGTGGTCTGCTGCAGCTGGGTCAGCTGGGGCTGGTGCGCCTCGATCTTCTGCTGCAGCCCTTTAATCTGCTGCCCCAGCGTGTGGATTTCCTCCTTGCGGGAGAGCAGGCCGGTCGTCTTGGAGGCCGAACCGCCGGTCATCGAGCCGCCGGCGTTGACCAGCTGCCCGTCCAGCGTCACGATGCGAAAACGGTAGCGAAACTTCCTTGCAATCTCGACCGCCGCGTCGATGTCCTGTGCGACCGCAATCCTGCCCAGCAGGTTTGCGACAATGCTGCGATAGCACTCATCGCAGCTGACCAGTTCGTCGGCCCGCGCCACAAAGCCCTCCATCCGCTCGATGCCGTCGGCGGAAAGGCGCTGCGGCTGGATGACGTCCAGCGGCAGAAAGGTGGCGCGGCCGGCCTTGGCATATTTTAAGTGGTTGATTGCGTTTTTAGCCGCTGTCTCATTTTCGGTGACAACGTGCTGCATCGCATTGCCCAGCGCCGTCTCGATGGCAACCGCATACTGCGGCGACACCGAAATCAGCTGGGACACCGTCCCGACAATGCCCTTGAGCCTGCCCTGCGCCCCCGCTGAAAGCACACTCTTGACACTGTTGTAGTATCCGTCCAGGCTCTTTTCCATCTCGGTGAGGATGCGGGCGCGGTGCTCCAACTGGTCGGACTGTCCGCGCAGACTGCGGCACTCCTCCTCGAGCTGCTGCTGCTGGCGTTGCTGGCGCTGCAGCTTTAACTGGTAGCCGGAAGCGGCGTTGCCCAGCTCCTCCTGGCGCTTTTCGATGTCCGACAGCAATTGGGAACATTCCTCCAGCTCCTTTTGCAGGGCGGAAATGCCGTCGTCCCGTTCGCTCTGGGAGTCCTGCAAGGTCTGCATACGGCGGGAGGTTTCCTCCAACAGAGCCGCGGAGGAAACGCGGTTGAGCTTTTGGCGGGTGATGTCCTGCTCGTAGGCCGCGCGCTGGCCCTTCATCTGGGCGATCTCGGTGTTGAGCGCCGCCAGCTCCTCCTCTATCAAAACGATTTCCTGCCGGGCCTGGCTCTCATCGGCCTGCGCCTTTTGCAGCTCTTCCTGCTTGATGCGCAGCTCCTGCTGGTTCTCTTTGAGCCTGCCCTTGAAGTCGTCCTTGTTTTCGGTGTAGGTTAAAATCTGGCCGTGCGTCTCCTCGATGGCGTTTGCGTTGTGGTGCAGGTCGTTCTGCGCCACCGCAATCTGCGCGTCGCAGTCGGCCTGCTCGTTTTTCATCTGGGAGACCTGCTGCTGGCAACGGTCGATCTGCACCGCCAGCTCCTGCACCTTCTCGTATCCATCCTGGATGCGCAGCTGGTGCTCCTCCAGCACCGCCTCGATGTCGGCGCAGTTGTTTTTGGCCAGCAGATACTCGCTTTCCTGCTTTTCCAGCTGGGCGCGGGACTGCTCCATCGAGCGCGCCCAGAGAGAAATTTCCAGCGTCTTTTTTTCTTTGGAGAGTTCCAGAAAGCGCCCCGCCTTTTCCGACTGCTCCCGCAGCGGCTCCAGGCGGCCCTCCAGCTCGCCCATGATGTCCTTGAGGCGAAGCAGGTTTTCATAGGCGTTTTCCAGCTTCTTTTCCGCCTCCGCCTTGCGGTAGCGGTACTTGCTGATGCCGGCGGCTTCCTCAAAGATTTCCCTCCGCTGGCCGGGCTTGGAGGAGACAATCTCCTCGATCCTGCCCTGCCCGATAATCGAATAGCCGTCGCGGCCAAGGCCGGTATCCATCAACAGCTCGGTGATGTCCTTTAAGCGTACCGCCGTCTTGTTGATGCGGTACTCGCTTTCCCCCGAGCGGTAGAGCCGGCGGGTGATGGTGACGTCGTCCGCATCGACGGCAAGCTGCCGGTCGGTGTTGTCGATAGTCAGCGAGACGCTGGCAAAGCCGGTCGGCTTACGGTTGTGGGTTCCCAGAAAGATGACGTCCTCCATCTTTTCCCCGCGCAGGTTGCGGGTGGACTGTTCGCCCAGCACCCAGCGCACCGCGTCGGAGATATTGCTCTTTCCGCTGCCGTTCGGCCCCACAACGGCGGTGAGGCCGCGGCCAAAGATCAGCTCGGTCTTGTCCGGGAAGGACTTAAACCCCTGAATCTGTAACGATTTCAGCTGCAAGTTTCCACCTCTCCTCCTTTCTCTCAAACAATCTATTGAAAATCAGTAATATTCTATTCTGCAATCGGACGGCCGATCTGTTTTTGCTGCCGCCACTGCGGCGCCGGGCCGTCCTCGCTCCAATACTCATCGATGCGGCAGATCCTGTCCTCCCGCATCTGAATAAAAGAGACAACGTGGTGGGAGCAGCTCCGGTCCCTTGCAGAGACGCGCCCCACCAGAACGTAGCGGCCGTCCAGCTGTTCCAGGCGCTCGATTTCCCCTTCCCAGCTGCCGGGATATTCGCAGTTGGCGCGAATAAATTCCTGTGCGGTAAAGCGCTCGTTTGTACAGTGCCACAGAATTTGGGCGTCGGGGGTAAAATATGCGTACAGCGCCTGCTCGTTCTGCTCGACGACATCTCTGAAAAAGCGCTCCACCTTCATGCTGCTTCCTCCTATCCTTCTATATCTGCCGTCGTCACCACAACCTGCAGCGGCTTTACATCCACCTTGGTGCGAATTTTGACCGGGTTTCGACGGCGCAAGACTTCCAGATTGCAGCGGCGCTGGCCCGCCATCTTGGAGACAGCGTTGGGCGCAACCCACAGCCAGAGCGGCGTCCCCTGAGAAAACCTCTCGGCCTGCTGCAGCGCCTGCTGCAGATAGAGCCTGCCCTCGCACAGCTCCCGGAAGGCCGGGTGGTAAGGCCCCGCGACATAGTCCTGCATCAGCGACTCCTGCGCGTGCAGTCCCAGCCGGATCACCTGGATTCCCCGCTCAGTAAAGAAACGAAGCAGGCCGCTGCATTCCTCCACCGCCTGCTCCAACTCCATCGGGCGGTAAAGACCCCGGCGGTAGAGATTTTCCAACTCGGTGCCCCGGATGGTGACGGTCGGATAGATGCGCACCGTTTTGGGAGAGAGGGCCGCAATCTGCCGCGCGGTGTTCCAGTCGTCCTCGACGCTGCTTTCATAAAGGCCGGTCATCATCTGCAGCCCCAGCTCAAAGCCGGCCCGCCGGATTCTCTCCGCCGATTGCAGCACGTCCTGCGCGGTGTGGCCGCGGCTGTTTGCCCGCAGCACCCGGTCGCTCATGCTCTGCACGCCGAGCTCGATGGCGGTAACGCCGTACTGCTGCAAAAGATGCAGAATTTCCTCATCCACCGCATCTGGGCGGGTGGAGATACGGATGCCTGCAAAGCCGCCTTCCCCCAAAAAGGGCTGCGCGGCTTCCAGCAGTGAAACCATATACCCCCGCTCGATAGCGGTGAAACTGCCGCCGAAAAAGGCAAGCTCGGTGTCCCGCAGCTTGCCTGCACGCAGGCGCATCGCCTCCTCGCAGGTTGCCCGCACCGTTTGCGGGGTGGGGGCCGTCTGCTGGCCGGAGATACTGCGCTGGTTGCAGAAGCTGCACTGATGCGGGCAGCCGATGTGCGGGACAAAGACCGAGATGTTGGCGTGCCCCATTATTTTCCCATCAGCTCGAGCGCTTCTTTGGCTGCCATCTGCTCGGCGTTTTTCTTGCTTCTGCCCTCTCCCCTGCCGATGACGTTGGAGTTGAGCATGACATCCACCAGAAAGCGCTTGTCGTGGTCGGGGCCCTTCTCGCCCACCAGCTTATAGACCAGCTTTTCCTCCGGGTTCTGCTGGATGATCTCCTGCAGGATGGTCTTATAATCCTTAAAGGAGAGGCTGTCCTCGTGCTCGAGCATCTCGGTGACGAACGGCAGCACGAATTTGCGCGCGCTCTCGATGCCGCTGTCCAGATAGATGGCGGCGATCAGAGCCTCAAAGGCATCGGCGATGATGGAGGGGCGGGTTCTGCCGCCGGTCAATTCCTCCCCGTGGCCCAGACGCAGGTACTGCCCCAGACCGATCTTGTTTGCCATGACGTCCAGCGACTTTTCACAGACGATGGCCGCCCGCAGCTTGGTCAGCTCCCCTTCCGGCACGGTGTAGTTGTTGAACAGATAGTCCGAGACGATGATGGAGAGCACCGCATCGCCCAAAAATTCCTGCCGCTCGTTGTATTTGATCTGATGTTTGACCTCGTTGGCATAGGAGGAGTGGGTCAGCGCCACCTCCAGAAATACCGGATTGCGAAACTGGTAGTGGATCGTCTCCTGAAGCTGCTGAATCGATTTCATATGTTCTCCTTTCCCTTTCTCATATCTTCCAAATCCTGCGGGCATATCTCAAAAATCACTGCAAGAGCCTTTGCGGTCATTTTTCAAAAACGCCCATCTTTTCATAAACACCTCAAGGGGGTTTGGTTTCCCGGCAATTGCCCGACCCAAATCCCCCTGGAGGTTTCCTTTATCATCTGTTGTGATGTGCCTCTTCCTGCTCCTTTGCCTGCTCTTTGAGCTGGGAGAGATTGTCGGCGATGGCCTCGATGACACCGTTTTCGATGCACTCCTTGGCCTGACGAATGGCGTTTTGAATTGCCCGCGCATCCGAGTTGCCGTGCGCCTTGATCACCATCTTGGAGATACCCAGCAGCGGCGCGCCGCCGTAGGCGCTGGCGTCGATCTTGGATTTAAACTCCTGTACCCCATCCTTGAGCAGCAGCGCCGCGATCTTGGTTTTGGTCGAGCGCAGCAACATATCTTTGAGCATGTGGGAGAAGAATTTGGCCATGCCCTCGATCAGCTTGAGGACAACGTTGCCGGTGAAGCCGTCGCAGACCGCCACGTCGCACTCGCCCAGCGGCAGCCCTCTGGCCTCGACGTTGCCAATAAAGTTGACCGGCGCGTTCTGCAGCTTGTGGTAGGTCTCGCGGTGGACATCCAGGCCCTTGCGCTCCTCGGTGCCGATGTTGATTAAGCCGACCCGCGGTGAGGACATGCCCATAATCTTCTGCATATAGACGCTGCCCATCAGGCCAAACTGCAGCAGCATGTCGCTGTTGCACTCGGCGTTGGCGCCCGAATCGATCAGCATGAAGCATCCCTTTTCGCTGGGGATGATGGTCGGGATGGCGGTGCGGCGCACACCCTTGAGGCGTTTAACGATCAGCGAGGCGCCGACAACCAGCGCGCCGGTGCTGCCCGCCGAGACAAAGGCGTCACCCTTGCCGTCCTTGAGTGCCTGCATGCCGACCGCCATCGAGCTGTCCGCGTACTCCTTGAGCAGGGTAGTCGGGTCAGCCTCCACTGGAATCATCCCCTGCGCCTCCAAAATCTCGATGCCGTCCAGCGGCAGATTGTGCTCTTTGGCGCACTGCTCAATCTTGTCGCGCTCTCCCACCAGCAGGATCTGCACGCCGTACTCCCGGTGCGCCTGCAGCGAGCCTTCGATCATTGCCAGCGGCGCGTTGTCCCCGCCGAAGGCATCTACTATGATTTTCATCGTCAAAACCCCTCTCTCTGTTGTCAGTTCGTTGCGGTTTCATCCACCGTTTGCAGGTATGCCCTCAGGGAATCTAGGCCCCGCTGGGCGATTTTTTCATAGCGAACCGTCTTGTCCCGAACACGCTCGGGCCACGGCGGCAAAATTCCCATGTTGGCGCCCATCGGCTGAAAGTCGACGATACTCTCGTCGCTGATGTAGCGGCTCAGCGCCCCGAGCATGCAGTCGGCGGGCAACAGCAGCGGCACTTTGCCCTGCAGGGCGCGCACCAGATTTTTTGCCGCCAGAATACCGGAGGCCGCCGACTCCACATACCCTTCCACGCCGGTCATCTGCCCGGCAAAGTAGATGTCCGGGTTTGTCCGCAGGTGAAAGGCCGGGGTCAGCAGCTTGGGAGAATTTAAAAAGGTGTTGCGGTGCATCACGCCGTAGCGCACAAACTCCGCGTGCTCCAGCCCCGGAATCAGCGAGAACACCCGCTTTTGTTCCGGGAATTTTAAGTTTGTCTGGAAGCCCACCAGGTTGTACAGGGTGCCCTCGCGGTTTTCGCTGCGCAGCTGCACCACCGCCCAGGGGCGATGGCCGGTGCGCGGGTCGGTGAGCCCTACCGGCTTTAAGGGGCCGTAGCGCAGGGTATCTGCCCCGCGCTTTGCCATCACCTCGACCGGCATGCAGCCCTCGTAGACCTGAAAATCCTTCTTCTCAAACTCGTGCAGCTCCACCGATTCTGCTGTGACCAGCGCCTGGTAGAACCGCTCATACTGCTCCTTATCCATCGGGCAGTTGATGTAGTCGGCCTCGCCCCTGCCGTAGCGGGCGGCGAAAAACACCTTCTCCTGATCCAGCGACTCAAAGGTGACAATCGGCGCGGCGGCGTCAAAGAAGGAGAGGTACTGCGCGCCGCAAAGCCGCTGGATGCTCCCGGCCAGGTGACTCTCGGTCAGCGGGCCGGAGGCGATGATCGTTTTGCCCTGCGGAATCTCATCCACCCGCTGGTGAATCACCTGAATCAGCGGATGTGCCAAAATCTTTTCGGTGATGTAGTCGGAAAAGCGCTCCCGGTCCACCGCCAGCGCACCGCCGGCGGAGACGTCGGTGTGAGCCGCCGCCTCCATGGTCAGCGAGCCGAGGATGCGCATCTCCTCTTTGAGCATCCCGGCCGCCGAGCCGATGCGGGCCGCCTTGAGCGAATTGGAGCAGATCAGCTCCGCAAAGCCCTGATAGTGGTGGGCGGGGGTGTACTGCTGCGGCTTCATCTCGTAGAGAGAAACCGGCACACCCGCATTGGCCAGTGTCCAGGCCGCCTCACAGCCGGCCAGTCCCGCGCCGACCACGCTGACCGGCGGGATGGTATCTGTCTGTTTCATCAAAGGCATTTACTCCTTTTCATATCCGCAGCCCTCTTTCAGGCAGTGCAGTTTGCCGCCCCTGCCCGCTTTCTGGAACAGGGTGGAACCGCATTTCGGGCATTTTTCTTCGGTCGGTTTGTCCCAGGTCATAAACGGGCACTGGGGATTGTGCTCGCAGCCAAAATAGGTCTTGCCCTTTTTGGACTTTTTGGCGTGGATTTTGCCTCCGCACACCGGGCAGACGCCCGGCGTTTCCTGCACAATCTTCTTGGTATTTTTGCACTCGGGATAGCCCGGGCAGGCCAAAAACTTGCCGTAGCGGCCAACCTTGATGACCATGTGACGGCCGCAGTTTTCGCAGATAATGTCGGTGACCTGGTCGGGAACCTCCAGACGGGTGGAGCCCATCTTCTTTTCCGCGTCCTCCAGGTTCTTTTCAAACTCGCCGTAAAATTCCCGCAGGGTCTGCACCCAGTCGGTTGTGCCTTCCTCTACCCGGTCCAGATCGGTTTCCATCTGGGCGGTGAAGTCGACGTTGACAATGCTGCTGAACTCATTCTCCATCAGGTCGTTGGTCACCTCGCCCAGCTGGGTGGGAACCAGGCTCTTGCCGTCGCGCTCGACATAGCCGCGCTGGATGACGGTGGTTAAGGTCGGCGCATAGGTGCTGGGGCGGCCGATGCCGTTTTCCTCCAGCGCCTTGATGATGGTCGCCTCGGTGTATCTTGCCGGCGGCTGGGTGAAGTGCTGGTTGGGGTCGAGCTGGTTGATCTTGAGCTTCTCGCCCTGCAGCAGCTCCGGCAGCGCCGGGCTTTTCTCCTCCGGCACGTCCTTGGACTCCTCGTACAGCGCGGTGAAGCCGTCGAAGCGAACCGAGTAACCGGATGCCTTAAAGGTGTAGTCGCCGCAGTCGATCGAGGCGGAGACGGTGTCGAGCAGCGCGTCGGCCATCTGGCTGGCGGTGAATCGCTCCCAGATAAGCTTATAGAGCTTATACTGGTCGAGGGTCAGCGACGCCTTGACCTGCTCCGGGGTCATCGACGGCATGGTCGGGCGGATTGCCTCGTGGGCGTCCTGGGTGTTGCTTTTCTTTTTATAGACGCGGGGCTTTTCTGGCAGATACTGTTCCCCGTATTTGCCGGTGATATATTCCCGTGCTCCCTGCACAGCCTCGTCGGAGATGCGCAGCGAGTCGGTACGCATGTAGGTAATCAGACCCACCGCGCCCAGCTTTGGCAGGTCGATACCTTCGTACAGCTCCTGCGCAGCCTTCATGGTGCGCTTTGCCTGGAATCCTAAGCGGCGGGAAGCCTCCTGCTGCAAGGTCGAGGTGATGAAGGGCGGAGCCGGAGTCTTTTTCTTGACGCCCTTTTTGATGTCGGTGATGACAAAATCGCCGCCCTCCAGCTCGGAGAGAATCTGTTTTGCCTGCGCTTCATTTTTGATCTCCACCTTTTCTCCCTTGAAGGAAGCAAGGCGGGCAGGAAACTGCTTTTTGGAGCGGGAGGTGGAGAGCTTGGCGTCGATGGTCCAGTACTCCTCCTGCTTAAAATCGCGGATCTCCTTTTCACGGTCGACGATCAGCTTGACGACCACCGACTGCACCCTACCCGCGGAGAGGCCGGGTTTGACCGTCTTCCACAAAAACGGACTGAGCTTATATCCGACCAGCCGGTCGAGAATGCGGCGGGTCTGCTGGGCGTTGACCAGATTGATGTCGATGTTGCGCGGCGCAGCCATGCCGTTTTTGATGCCGGTCTTGGTGATCTCGTTGAAGGTCACGCGGTTCTTTTCCTCGTTGTCCAGCCCCAGCATGTTCGAAAGGTGCCAGGAAATGGCCTCGCCCTCGCGGTCCGGGTCGGTCGCGAGGTAGACAAAGCTGGAATGTTTGGCCGCTTTTTTCAGCTGATTGCGCAGCTCTCCCTTGCCGCGGATGTCGATATATTCCGGCTGAAAGTCATGTTCGATATCCACACCCAGGCGGCTTTTGGGCAGGTCGCGGACGTGGCCCATCGAGGCCATTACCTCATAGCCCTTGCCGAGGTATTTCTGGATGGTCTTGGCCTTGGCCGGGGACTCCACAATCACCAGCTTGGAGGAAGGCTTGGCCGCCTTTTTCGCCGTTGCTTTTTTTGCGGTTGTCTTGGCAGCGGTCTTTTTGGCCGCCGTCTTTTTGGTTGTTGTCTTTTTCGCAGAGGCTTTTGTCACAGTTTTTTTGTCCTTTTCCAAAGCCTCTGGTATTTCGTTTGCCATGGAAACCTCCACTTCTCTTCCCTGTTTTACAAAGTCAGATTGGGAAGTCGTTTTTATTTTTCTCAAATGCTGAACAGCATGCCGGGGTACATCCGCACCGGGTCGGGGACGCCGATTTCAAACAAAAGGGCGGTCACTTCCGCCACACTCATTCCGCAGCGCTGCGCAATCTCATTGAGATTTTGCGGGCGCCCAGTCAGCGCGTCGTACACCTTTTTCTGCTGTTCGGTCAGTTCAGGCGCTGCCTGGTTGACCGCTTCTATCGTTGATGGACCGCTTTGGGCGGTCTCTTGCTCTCTTTTTATTTCTGTGCCCTCATTTGTTCTGGTATTCCGGTAAATTTCTTCCAGAATGCGGGCCTTTTCCAATTTCCATTGTTCGTCCAGCACATCCCCGGGCATCTCGCGGGTAAAGCGGCTGTCCTGCTCGCGCATCTTCAGCGGGTCAGGCAACGGCTTCTCCTCCTTTTGGGGAGCCGGAGGTTGCTGCTCGGGTTTATTCTGTTGTGCTTGTGGGTTTTGTTCTTTTTCCCAAAAAGCCGGCCTGCGCTGTTGCAGCGGCTTTTTCTTGCGGAAGGGGGCCTGCTTTTCCACCAGCAGGTCCTGGGTGCGAATCTGCGCGGCAAAATGTGAAAAATACGGATAGGCCACATCCAAGACATTGATGGCGGGGATTGCCCCGTCGCGGATGAGACCCAGTGTACCGGCCGCGTTGGGATCATAGATATCCGACGGAACCGCAAAGACCTCCTTGCCCTGTTCGAGCGCATGGCTCGCTGTCAGAAGCGCACCGCTGCGCTGCGGCGCTTCCACCACCAGCACTCCCTGGCTCAATCCTGCCAGCAGGCGGTTGCGGGCGGGAAAGTACGCTCCCCTCACCGGAACGGACGGCTCCAATTCGGTGAGCACCACGCCGCCGGTCGCCAGAATCTGTTTGCGCATCGGGGCGCTCTGCGGCGGGTAGTCGGTATCCAGGCCCGAACCCAGAACGGCAACCGTCCGCTTCCCGGCACGCAGCGCGCCGGAATGGGCGTAGGAATCGATGCCCAGCGCCAATCCGCTGACGATGATAAATCCTGCTTTAGCCAAATCGTAGGACATATTCTCCGCCACCCGGCTTCCATATTCGGAGGCGCTGCGGGTTCCCACCACTGTCAGCACCGGCAGATTGTGCATCTGTCCCAGCAGGGCGACATTTCCCTGCGCATACACCACCAGCGGCGGGTCCTGCAGGGCGTAAAACTGCCGCGGATAGTTGTCGTCCTCCGGCGTGATGACGCTGTAGCCCTTTTGTGCGCAGTCCTCCAGGACATTGTAAGCCGCCGTCAGCGGCAGAGCCTTGAGCTTTTTGCACAGGCGCGGCGCAAGCAGTTCGAGCTGAATCAGGGCGGTCAAATCCATCTGATAGAGTGCCTTTGCGTCCAGTCCCTTTTCCAGCACAATTCGCGCCGCCGTGGAGGCGACGCCCAGTCCCTGGCTGAGCCAAATCCAATATACCGCATCGTTTTTCACGCCGCCGCCCCCTCTGCTGTCCATTACTGTCCTTTACACATCTCCCAAATCGCCACCGTCGCCGCAACCGCCGCGTTGAGCGACTCTGCGCGCCCCGCCATCGGGATGACCATGGGCTTTGTGCAGGCGGCGATGATCTCCTCGGTCAGTCCGTTGCCCTCGTTGCCGATGACCACCGCGCTGGGCTGGTGGAAATTAAGCGCGGTAATCGGAACACTGTCCCGATGCAGCGCCGCCGCATAAACCTGCACCCCCTGATCGCGCAGGGAGAGAATCTGCCCGCGCAGATCCTCCACCACTACAACCGGCAGACGGAACACACCGCCCATGGTGGCGCGCAGCGTCTTGGGCGCATACAGATCCGGGCAGTCGGCGGACATTAGGATCATATCCACGCCGAAGGCTTCCGCTGTGCGGATGATGGTGCCGATATTCCCCGGGTCCTGCAGCGAGGAGAGGATGACGATTCGATTCTTTTTTATTGTATCAAGCTGTGCGCAATTGTCAAGTACGGGAAAAACGCAGAACACCCCCTGGGGGGTCTGCGTGTCGGAAAGTTTATGAGCCAACTGCTCGGTAATCAGGTAATTTTCGGGAGAGGCCGCCAGCAGTCTCTGACAATCCTCCCGCTCCAATAGCTGCTCGGTGACAAAGACGCGCAGCGGCCTTCTGCCGCTGTTCAGCGCGTCGGTGCACAGCCGGCAGCCTTCCGCCAAAAAGGAGCCGGTGGCCACCCGCTCCTTTTTGGAGTGTACAAGCTTGGCAGCGGCTTTGAGCTTTGCGTTTTCTTTTGAGGTGATCTGCTGTATCTGCATGGCGGACAATTCCTTTTCTATCAAATAAGCTTTCCTTCCATTTAACAAAATACGCCCGTTGTCATACGACCCGGGCGTTTTGTCCTAGATTAGAGAGCTGCTTTTGCCTTCTCAACAAGAGCGGTAAACGCTGCCTCATCATGGATGGCGATTTCGGACAGCATTTTTCTGTTCAGATCAATGCCGGCTTTCTTCAGACCATTGATGAATACAGAGTAGGTGATGTTGTTTGCGCGGCAGCCAGCAGAAATTCTGGTGATCCACAGTCTTCTGAAGTCACGTTTTTTCTGTTTGCGGCCGATGTAAGCATAGTTGCCAGATTTATAGACAGCCTGTTTGGCCATCTTAAAATGTTTGGATTTGCTGCCAAAATAGCCTTTAGCAAGTTTCAGAATTTTCTTTCTTCTTTTGCGAGTCATCATCGCGCCCTTAACTCGAGCCATGGTTATATCCCTCCGTGTAGGTTAGTAATGATCGATTATTCGTATGGAAGCAGGTGTCTGAGAGCTGCTACGTTGGTCTTGTCAGCGTAGGTCGCTTTTCTCAGGCCTCTTTTCCGTTTTGTGGTCTTGCGGCCATTGTTGAGCAGGTGGCTCTTAAAAGCATGAGCGCGTTTTACCTTGCCGTTTTTGGTTACTTTAAAGCGTTTTTTCGCTCCAGAATGTGTTTTCAGCTTTGGCATTGTTGTTTCCTCCTTATTCTTGCTTTGCAGGCTGCTCGCTCTGCTTCTCCGGCTTTGGCGCAGCGGCTTTGCCGCCTGCTTTCGGCGCGGGTTTTGCAGAGATAAACATGATCAGGCTGCGCCCTTCCATCTTCGGAAGCTTATCAATGACGCCGACATCTGCACAGGCATCCGCAAAGCGCTTAATCGTCGCGTTGCCAAGCTCCGGATGAGCCATTTCGCGTCCACGGAAACGGATTGCAACCTTGACGCGGTCGCCGTGCTCCAGAAACTTTTTAGCCTGATTTACTTTTGTTTCAAAGTCGTGCGTATCGATCTTCAGGGAGAGACGGATCTCTTTAATTTCCACCGTCTTCTGTTTTTTCTTTGCTTCCTTTTCACGTTTGGCCTGCTCAAAGCGGTACTTGCCATAGTTCATGATCTTGCACACCGGCGGCACTGCTTTTGGCGAAATATTGACCAGATCCAGGTTTTCCCTCTGCGCAATCTGGAGAGCTTCCTTGGAGCTCATAATTCCCAGCGGGCTGCCGTCGGGACCAATTACGCGGACTTCCTTTTCTCTGATTTCTTCATTGATCGGCATTTCCTTTTTGCTAATGGTAAAGCACCTCCAAAGCACCTCAAATCAAAATGAAAGCGCAGACGGAATCCGCCTGCGCTCAATAACCATCACAATGTCCCTGCCGGGACAGACAACAGCCAGCGGTAAACCGCCAAGACTGCCTTTGGTATTGACCTGACTGCACCCAAAACGTGAGCCGGTGAGAACGGAACCGTGTTCTGCTTTGTTTTCGTACGATAGTTTACCATACTTTTCTGGTTCTGTCAACACCTTTTTTCATTTTTCTTTTTCCTGTCTTGAAAAAGGAGCACAGACTAAGAGAGGGTCAGGGCCCGGCCCAGATAAAAGGAATAAATCACCTTTTCCCTGACCGGCATGCCGGTGCTGCCGGCAATCATCTTGGCGTACAGCGCAAGCTGCCGGCGGTACCGGTCGCAGAGCGTATCGGCATCCACGCGATCGGTCTTGAAATCGGCCAGCACCCATGCGCCGTCCTCCTCGAAGATCATGTCGGCGATGCCCTGCACCGTGACCAGGTGCTCGCCGATATTGGGGATGACCGTCTCCAGGTCCTCCCGCCCCAACTCCATCTGGAAGGCAAACTCCCGGCGCAGGTTGTGGGAACGCTGACTGCGCAAAAACAGGTCGGATTGATAATACCGCGAAATTGCCCTTCTGTCAAGGCTCTGCGCCTCCTGCGCCGTCAGGTAGTGCTCGTGGGTCATCCGCTCGATCTCCCCTTCCAGATCCTGCTGGGCGTGCGCATGGTCGGCACAGCTCATAAAGGTATGCAGCGCCGTTCCGCGCTGCGCGCCGGAGAGGGCGCCTTCTTCCTTTAAAAAGGCCGGCTCTTTGGAAAAGGGCACCTCAGAAAATCCTCCCTCTCCCTGATGGACCACCTGGGAAACGGAGAGCTTGGTGACAATCTCCCGCGCCTGCCGGTCGGGGTAGCTGTCGCTGCACAGGGCGCGGATCTGCTCCACCAGCGGCTGTTGGGGCTCCTCGGAGAAGGTGAGCTGCTCCCCTGCCTGCTCCTCCTGCTGGTCGTGAATCTCCGCCAGAACCGGTTGGAACCGGCAGGCCGGAAGGGTGATAACATCCTCCGGCATACAGCCAAGGTCGATGCAGAGACGGGTAAAGTCCGGGTGAAAGACCAGGCTCATCAAAATCCAGTCGGCGTAGCTGGACGCGCTGCGCGCCACATAGGGCGAAACGGTTCCCCGCTCGGTGAGTGCGTTGACGTAGCCGGACAACTTTTTCTCCAGATCATTCTGCACCGAGGTGATGATGAGCTTTTCCTTTGCGCGGGTCAGCGCGACATAGAGGATGCGCATCTCCTCGGAGAGCATCGAGCGCTGCAGCTCCAGCTTGAGCGCCTCCATCGGCACAGTGGGGTACTGCTTGCGGGTGACAAAGTCCCGGGCACAGCAGGCAAATCCCAGCTGGGAGTGCAGCAGCATGTTGCTGCGCAGGTCCTGGGTGTTGAACCGCTTGGAGGTGTCGCACAGGAAAACCACCGGGAACTCCAGCCCTTTGGAGTGGTGGACGCTCATGATGCGCACCGCGTCGGAGCGGTCGGTGACCGAGCTGGCGCAGGACCAGTCCTCCCCGCGGCTGATCATCTTGTCCACAAACCGCAAAAATCCCGCGATACCCTTCTGTCCGCCCGCCTCATACTCCTGCGCGTACTGGATGAGCAGGCGCAGGTTCGCCTTGCGCACCTCCCCATACTTCATGGCGAGCACCAGATCCCACAGGCCGGTGCGCTCGATCAGCTGCTGGATCAGCTGGTGCGCCGGGCTGGCGGAGGCGATCACGCGCAGCTGCGCAAAGGAATCCAGGAACTTTTGGCAAAGCTGCTGGCGGGACTTTTCCTGCTCGCTCAAATTTTCCCCGGCGGCAATCTCCTGGCAGTTTAAGTAGAGGTGGCGGCTGCGGTCGCGCAGTCGCAGCACCGCCATGTCGTCCGCTGTGAAACCGTAGACCGGCGACATCATCGCCGCTGTCAGGTGGATGTCGATCAGGGGATTGTCCACCGCGCGCAGAATCGAGAGGGCGGTGGAGATTTCCACCGATTCCAAAAAGCCGTTTTTGGCGTCGGTCCACACCTCGATGCCCTGTTTGGAGAGCTCGTCGCTGTAGATTTCCGCCCGGTTTTTCATCGAGCGCAGCAGGATACAGATGTCCTTTGGCCGCACCGGACGGAGGGCGCCGCTTTCGGTCACGGTAAATCCCTCGTCGAGCATCCGTTTAATCTGCCCCGCCACATAGGAAGCCTCCGCCAGCTGGTCGGAGAGCTCCTCGCTGGCGTTTTGCAGCAGGTGCACCTCGGTGATGGCATCCTCCTTTTCCGGATAGGAAGCGGCGGCAGTGAGCGCCTCGGTCTCATCGTAGTCGATCTCGCCCACCTCCCGGCTCATCACCGCCTGGAACAGGAAGTTGATGCTCTCGGTCACCTCTTTGCGGGAGCGGAAGTTGTGCGAGAGAACAATTCTTGCCGGATAGTGCTGGCCGTCGTAGTCGTGGAAGGTGTTGCGCTTTTCGATGAAGATTTCCGGCATCGCCTGCCGAAAGCGGTAGATACTCTGCTTGACATCCCCGACCATAAAGAGATTGTCCGGACGGGAGACGCTTTGGAAGATCATGTCCTGGGTGGCGTTGGTGTCCTGGTATTCGTCCACCAGCACAAAGGCAAACTGCTCGGAAAGCTCCTTTGCAAGGGCGGTCTTTTCCCGTTTTTCCTTTTTTTCCTTCACCAGAAGCTGCACCGCAAAGTGCTCGAGGTCCGAAAAGTCCAGCAGCCGGCGCTCCCGCTTTTCCTGCATCAGGCGGCGGTCATAGTCGAGCACCAGGTCGAACAGCGTCTCGATGCGCGGGCGCAGAAAGCGGATGTCCTCCAAAAAGCCCGCCTCGTCGACGCAGAACAGGTCCTCGTCGAGCTGCTTGATGATATTTTGCGCCGACTTGCGCAGCAACTGCACCAGCTCCTTTTTGGCGGTGTCCTCATAGCCGCGCAGCGCCCCCAGCCGCTGGAAGGAGACGTTGTCCAGCTCGCGGCAGACATCGTCCCAGCGGCCGGTGTTCATCTGGTAGTAGATGCGCTGTGCCTGCGCAAGGTCTCCTTCAAAGGCGGAAAGGTAGGCCTTTTCCATCGCCTCGTCGCCGGTAATCTCCTCGATGGCGCGCTTGAGCTGGGCCTGCGCGTAGCGCAGCGCATCCATCGCGTACTGCAAAATCACCTTGCCCCACACCGTCTCCCCGACCGGGATGGTGTCGTCGTACATCAGCAGCTTTTCGTCCAGCCAGCCCCGATAAAATGGGTGGGAACGCACAAAGCCGTACAGCCGGTGCAGGGTATCCTGCAGCCCCTTGTCGTCCCGCCCGGAGGAGACCAGCTCCACCAGGTCGGAGAAGCGGCCGTCGTTGTTTTCATAGTTCTGCTCGATGGTCTGCTGGGCGATGTCCTCCTCGAGCAGCTTGATTTCGTTTTCGCTGCCAAGGCGGAAATCGGCGGGGATGTCCAGCAGCTGAAAGTTGGCGCGCACCAGCTCCAGACAGAAGGAGTGGACGGTGCTGATGTGCGCGGCCGAAAGCAGCGTCTGCTGGCGCTGCAGATAGCTGTCGGCAGGATTTTGCACGATCAGCTCGTTGAGCCTGGTTTGGATGCGCCCGCGCATCTCCTCAGCGGCAGCGTTGGAGAAGGTGACCACCAGGATGCAGTTGGCGTCCACCGGGTTCTGGCGGTCGGTGAGGATGTCGATCACCCGCTGCACCAGCACCGCCGTTTTGCCGCTGCCCGCCGCCGCCGATACCAGCACGGTGCCGCCCCGGCAGGAGATGGCCTTCTGCTGGGCCTCGGTCCATTTTGGTCTACTCTGTTGTTCCATCCTCTTCCTCCTTCAGTGCCTGATAGAAGCCTTCTTTTCCCATCTCGGTCAGCTTGTGCTGGCGGTCCTGCTGCTGGTGCTGGCAGATTGGCTTGTAGTCGCAGTACTGGCAGGGCTCGTACCCCAACCCCACCGAGGGGGTTGCGTCGATCTGCCCGCCCTGCAGGTTCTGTGCCATTTCGGTAAGTACCAGCTCGATGTGCCGCTGGATGCGTCCCATCTGCTCAAGGGTTGCCAGGCTGGAGCGCGCATCAAAGCTGCCGTCCGACTTGGTCTTGACCGGGATAAAGACACCGGCCACCTTTTCCTCCATCCCCGCTACACAGGCGGGGTCCTCCAGCACCAGTCCGCTCATCTTGTATCGCTTTTGATGCTCCCGCTCCACCTGCTCGTCGCTGGCCTCGCGGGAGGTGCTGATGATGTGGTCCTTGGCCGGCAGGTAGAGCACACCCGCCGGCAGGCAGTCGGCCAACTCTCCCTTTCCATTCTTCCAGATAGAAAAGAGGTAGATGAGCATCTGCAAATTTAATCCGTAGTAGACATCATCCAGCCGGAAAGCCTTGCTGCCCGACTTGTAATCGACCACCCGCACATACTTCCTGCCGTCCTTTTCCATCAGGTCCACCCGGTCGACGATACCCTCGACGCTGACCCGGGTGCCATCCGGCAGCGAGAGCTCGAGCGGCGCGACCTCCCCGCCCTGGCGGATGGGCAGCTCGAAGCGGGCAGGCTCGAACTCGCTCTGGGCAAACTCGCGGGCAAGCTGCATGAGCAGCCGGGTCAGGGTGATGCTCAACCGCTCAAAGAGGTAGTGGAAGCGCTTGCTCAGCGCCTCGGCGCGGCTGACGCGTTCGGCCAAAAATTCGTGCAGAAGCTGCTGCACCTGCTGCTGCATCTGCTCCTGGCTCAGTTCCCCAAGCCCTTTGCCGCCGTGGGCGGAAACCATTCGCTGCAGCACAAAGTGGATGATGGTGCCCGACTGCATCGGGGAAATCTCCACCTTGCGACGCGGCTGCAGGTTGAGCCCGCCCGCACAGAAATAGGCAAACGGGCAGGTGAAGTACCGCTCCACCCGCGAAGGGGAAAGGCGCATCCGGTTGCCAAAAAGCATCCGGGAAATCTCCCGGTCCCGAATGTAGAATCCGCCGGAGCGCACCATCTCCAGCACCTGCTCCAGCCGCGCGGCGTACGGGGTCTGCCGGACATGGGCAATCAGCGAGGCGGTGAAAGGGGTGTCCTTGCGGATGTTGCGGCAGAGCGTCTCAAAGGCGGTCTGGTCGTTTGCGATGTAAAACTCCTCCGGCAGCTCTTCGGCGCTTCTGGCGCAGCCGGGGAACATTCTGAGGATTTTAGCGAGCACCGGCGAATCAGGCATCGCCTCCCCGCTGAGCTTTGCCGAGTGGCAGCTCAAATACAGCCGGTCCGAGGGGCTCGACAGGGCCGAATAGAGGTAATATTTTTCATAATCGCTCAGCTTTATCACCGAGGGGTTGAGCTGGATGCCGCTTTCCTGCAGGCGGTCGCGCTCGGTCTCGGAGAAAAGGCCGTTTTCCGAAAGCTGCGGCGGGAACTCCCCGAGGTTTAATCCCATGACAAAGCTGATCTTCGGCTGGTTGGGGCGCATGCGGTCGGCGCTGCCAATCGAGACCTGATCGAGCGTATTGGGGATGGAACCGATGTCGCTGGAAAGTGAGGACATCACAAACAGCTCCCGCAGCTGGGCGGGCGGCAGCGGGATGTCCCGCAGGACGTGCGCGAACACATCCAGCAGGTCGATCAAAACCTCCCACGCGCTCTGGTTGAGGTGCAGCACCCACTGTTCCTGCACCGATAGAGTCTGCTCATGGGCCATCTGCTCCAGCCGCTGCCTGGCGCCGGTGTTGAGCAAAAAGGTATAGAGCGCCTGCGCAAACTGTTTTCCGGTGCAGTGGTCGGGGAGCGATTCCTTGAGCTGCTGCAGCGGCTCCACAATGGCCTGCGCCGTCTGGCGAATCAGCTCGAGCTGCTGGCGGTCCTCCTCCGAAAAATCCTCCACCAGCCCGCGCGGATGGTTGGCAAAGCCTTCCTCAGACAGCCAGAGCTTGTGGTCGACGCCCCAGAGGAAGCAGTAGTTTTCCAGCAGCGCCACCTGCGTCTCGGCAAGGCCCATCAGCGGATTTTTACCCAGCGCCAGGACGTGCTGGGTGTCGAAGTTGGTATGTAGCGCGTCCAGCGCCGAAAAGAGGAGCGAAAAAACCGGGATGGTCTGCACATCCTCCCGACGGTCAAAAAAGCAGGGGATGTCGTACTTTGGAAAGAGGTCCTCAATCGCGGTCAGGTAAGGGTCGATGTCCCGGGCAATCACCGCGATCTGCGAATAGCGAATGCCCTCCCGGCGCACCAGCTGGATGATCTGGGCGGCGATGCAGCGCACCTCCTCGTAGGGGTTGGCCGCCCGGGTCAGAAGCACCCCGCTGTTTTCCCCCGCAAAGGATGGTGGACTGATGGTGGTGACATTTTTCTCCAAAAAGCGCAGCGCCTCATTTTGAAAGCGGGGCGACTGCGGCAGCGGGTCGGGGCAATCGTAGGGGATCTGCAGGTCCTTTGCCCAGCCCAGCATCTGCAAAAAGGTCTCCCGCGCCACCGAAAAGGTCCCGTCCGAAAGCGGCTGCCCGTCGTCCATCTCGGGCAGGGCGTCCAGCGGAAGGCTGACCTCCATGCGCTCGCACTCGGCAAGCATCAGCTGCAGCAGCTTTTTCTCCCCGGCCATAAAGGTCATGAAGGAATCGACAAAGATGACGCAGTCCCGAAAATATCCCCTGCCCTCCAACAGCGCACAGCAGCGCATGATCCAGTCCTTCTCGTCCTGAAACTGGCTCTCCAGCAGCGCCTGATAGGACTCGTAAATCCGGGACATCTCCTTTGTTTTCTGCGCCAGTTGCGGCAGGCCGGTCTGGCGGGAAAAAAGCCGCAGCTGATCTGGCAGAACGCCGGCGTTTTTAAACTCGTCAATCTGGCGCAGCATCGTCCCCACAAAGGCGGGGTTTTTGGCCTGGCGGGAGTACAGCTCCAGCTGGTCCCGCACCTGGCCCAGCGTCAGGCTCATCAAAATCTGCTTGGCCGGTTCGGTGACCACCTCCCCCGCCATGCCGCCGCAGTCGGCAAAGATCTTGTGGCACAGCCGAGTGAAGCTGTACACCTCCACCTGCTGCGCGCCGTTTGGCACAAGGCGCGCCACCGCCTTTTCCATCTCAAAGGAAAACTGCTCCGGCACAATCAGCAGCACCCGCTTTTTCTCCCCTGCGGCCTGCGCAATTTTTTGCAGCACGGCGGTGGTTTTGCCGCTGCCGGCGCGGCCCAAAATGAATGAGAGCACCTTCTCCTCCCCTTTCTGTTCTTCCTGTCTGGATACAAATTATGCTTTTGATTATACCATGTCCTCATTCCCGGCGCAATCCCGCCCAGACGGTCAGCAGGGTCAGCAGCAGCCAGAAATATTTGTCGTACAGAAAGCCGTAGCGGTTGGAGATGGCGTTGTTGACAAAGGTGATTCCCAGCGCAATGCAAAAAAACATCGCGCCCCGGCGCTTTAACAGCAGCGAGCGCAGCAAAAACGCGCCGATAAAAAACCACACCCCCACCCCAAGTACTGCCTGCACCAGGCCGCCGTTGAGCAGGTCGGCCAGCAAAAAGCTGTGCGCGCACAGCAGCTGCCGGGACTGCTGCTCATAGCTTTCGGCAAGGGCAGGGTCGTCGCTCAGTCGGTAGAGCAGCACATCGTAGCCAAAGCCTTTGCCAAACAGCTTTTCGCCCCCGTTATAGCCGTGATACTCCCGCAGTGCCACCGACCAGATCAGCATCCGTTTGGAGCTGCCGCCCTCCTGCCCCATCTGTTCGTACCGCTCCAGCGCCGAGCCCTGTGCGCTGGAAACCATCGGCACATCCTCCTGCAGCAGCCGCTCATACCGCCAGTCCAGATAGACCTGCAGCAGCGCGGTCAGCACCGTGACGCTTAAAACAATTGCCAACCAGCCGCCCACAAAATGGCGCCGCTCCCCTTTGCGCGCCCGACACAGCCCGCTGCCAAACTGCCAGGCAAAAAAGCAGAGCAGGAAGATGGCGTTGCGCCGCGAGGAGCTGAGGATGATGGCCGGCGCACAAATTAAATAAAGAAAAAAGCAGCGGGGCGCAAGCGGCCTTTCCCTCCCCAGCAGATAGCTGCCCGCAATCAGGCCCATCAGCACCACGGTGGAAAAGACGTTGTAGTCCAGCCGCAGCGAGAGCCGCCGCCCATAGATCACCGGATACAGGATGGGAAAGGTAAAGTTGACCAGCGACAGCACTGCGGCGGTCAGCCCTGCCGCCACCAAAACCTGCAGCAACAGCCGCAGCCTTCTGCGCCTCTCTGTCCGCGCGTACCACAAAATCAGGGCGGAGAAAAACAGCATCAGGCAGACAACCTTATACTTTGCCAGCACCCCCTCCCGCAGCGGCGAGTAAAAAACAGTGACAAGGTCCCACAACAGATAGGCCGCCAACATCCCCCAGGCCGGCAGCAGGGGTTTGAGTAAACTGATTCCTTCCCGAACCGTCCCCACCGGGTGCAAAAGCGCCTGCCGTTCCTCCCAGACAAAGCAGACAAACAGCAGCGCCAGCGAAAGCTCCAAGAGATAAAAGGAGCTTTCCGCCGCCAGCTCATACAGAGCCAAAAAAAGGCTGAGCGGCAGCAGCCTCTCCCAGATTTTTCCACCCATCTTGACCAAGGGTCCTCCTCCTTTATCAAAGCCTTCCTGTTTTTGACATACCGTTAGTGTGCCATTTGTCCGCCGCCTTATTCTTTTTTGGTACAATTTATGGTATAATGGAGGCTGGTTTCCCGCGGCGCGCCTACCCTTTGCGCCGCACCAATCTTGACAAGGGAGCATTCACCATGAAATTACTGCACACCTCCGACTGGCACATCGGACGAAGCCTGTTCGAATTTTCGCTGCTGGAGGATCAACAAGAGATATTCCGGCAAATCGCCTCCATCATCGAGCGCGAGCAGGTGGACGCCGTGCTGATCAGCGGCGATTTGTACGACCGCTCGATGCCTTCGGCGCAGGCGGTCTCGCTGCTCGACGAGATGTTCACCACCCTCATCTCCTGCTACCATCTGCCCATTTTAGCCATCAGCGGCAACCACGACTCGGCGCGGCGGGTGGCTTACGGCAGCCGCCTGTTTGAGCAGAGCGGGCTTTATCTGGCGGGCGGATTTTCGATGCAGATGAAAAAGGTCACCCTGCAGGATGCCTTTGGTCCGGTCAACTTCTTCCTGCTGCCCTACTTTATCCCGCAGCAGGTGCGGCTTGCGCTGGAGGACAGTTCCATCCGCACCGCCAGCGAAGCTTTTGAAAAGCTGATCGACCAAAACCGGGAGCAGATCGACCCCAACGAGCGCAACGTTCTGTTGGCGCACGGCTTTTTTATGCGGCAAAACCGTTCTTCGAGCGCAAAAAGAGAGCAGCCCGAGCTGCCACAGTGTTCCGGTTCCGAGACCTCGGTGGGAACCAGCGACCTGACCGACCTTGCCTGCTGCGACGGGCTGTTTGACTATGTCGCGCTGGGGCATCTGCACGGCGCGCAGTCCGCCGGCAGCGAGCGGATGCGCTATAGCGGCTCCCCGCTCAAATATTCGGTGGACGAGGCTAACAGTCAAAAATCGGTCACCATCGTCGAGCTGGGAGAAAAGGGGGAGCTTTCCACCCGGCAAATTCCACTGACCCCACGCCGGGACCTGCGGGTCATCACCGGCACCATCGAGCAGCTGTGCGACCCACAGCTTGCCAGCGACGACTATGTCTTTGCACAGCTGATCTCCCAGGGGCCGGTGCTCAACGCCATGAGCCGCCTGCGGGAGGTTTATCCGCACACGCTGGGGCTTTCCTTTCACCAGACGCTGCCCTCCCCCAGCGCGATTCTGTCGCAGAACCCCGCTTCGCTGCCGCCAGAGGAGCTGTTCGACCGCTTCTACCAGCAGGTGCAGCAGGGGGAGCTGAGCGAGGAGCAGCAAAAAATTGTCCAAAGCACACTGCGGCAGGTCTCGCAGGAGCTGTTGTAGCCGGAAAGGAGGACCCGGATGAAACCCATTTTTCTTCGCTTTCACGCCTTTGGCCCCTATTCGGGCACCGAGGAGATTGACTTTACCCGCTTTGAAAGTGGCATCTTCCTCATCTGCGGACCGACCGGCGCCGGTAAGACCACCATCTTCGACGCCATCTGCTACGCGCTGTACGCCCACGCCAGCGGCAACACCCGCTCCACCGATTCCTTTAAAAGCCAGCACGCCTCCGAGCAGGAGGTGTGCTATGTCGAGTTTACCTTTTCGCTGGAGGACAAGCAATACCACATCCGCCGCACCCCCAAGCAGATGGTCTATTCCAAACGCAAAAAGGAGATGATCGAGTCGGGCGGCTCGGTGGAGCTGACGATGCCGGACGGGGAAGTTCTCTCCGGCAAGGAGGCAAACGCCCGCATCGAGGAGCTGCTGGGGCTCAACTGCGAGCAGTTCCGCAAGATTGTCATGCTGGCGCAGGGGGAATTCCGCAAATTCCTGGACGCTTCCAGCCGGGAAAAGCAGGAGATTTTCCGCAAGATTTTCCAGACCGACCTCTACGAGCGCTTCACCGCCCGGCTGGGCAGCCGCGCCGACGAGATTAAGCGCGCGGGAGAAAGCGCCCGGCAGGCCGCCCTCTCGATGCTCGAACAGCTGGACTGGCAGGACGACCCAGCTTTACAGGAGCTGGTACAGGCCGAATATCCCTCCCCGCAGGCCGTCTGCGACCATTTACACCAGACCCTGCCGGCAGAGCAACACAAGCTCGAGCTGCTGCAGAAGGAGCTCACCCTTTTGGAGACGCAGCTGCGCCGGTTGGATTTGGAAAAGGCCGAGGAACTTGCTCAGCTCTTTTCCACCCGCGAGCAGTTGCAGCAGACCCTTGCCGGTCTGCAGGCGCGGGAACCGGAGATGCTTGCCTTAAAACAGCAGCTGCGCCGCCTCGAAACCGCCGCTGCCATCCTGCCCTCCTACACCCTGCTGCAGGACTGCCGCAGGCAAAGCCAGCAGAAGGACGCACAGCTACAGCAGGCAAAGCTCCAGCTGCAGGAGCATCAAACGGTCTTTGCACAGGCGCTGCAGGATTTTGAGACCCTCCCGCAGCTGAATACACAGCGCGACGCCCTCTACCGGCAGCTGCAGAAAAACGAGCGGGACATCCACCAGCTGCAAAAGCTGGAAGAGATCGGGCAGCGCATCGTGGAGGAGAAAAAGGCGCTCTCCTTGGCCAAACGCAGCGCGGCGCTGAGCCAGCTGCTGCTGCACCGAGCTCAGCACGCTGCCCAACTGCAAAAGCTGGAGCGGGTTGCACAGCTCTTTTCTTCTGTGCAGGACCGGCAGCAGGCCTTCAACACCGCCCTACAGCTGCAGCGGCAGGCCCAGCAGCTGCGGCTTTCGATGCAGGCTGCCGACCTGGCACAGCAGCTGCAGGAGGGTCAGCCCTGTCCGGTCTGCGGCGCTGTCCATCACCCTTCGCCCGCCGCGATGCAGACACCCGGCGTCACAGACGAGCAGATCGAGCAGCTGACCGCACAGGCCCAGCGCGCCTATGGGGAGCTTTCCTCCCAGCAGGCACTTTTGGAGGAACTGCTCTCCCAACTGAGTGACCTGTTCGATGCTCCGCCCTCCCCGGAGCAAATAGCCGGGCAGACGCAGCAGACCGAGCTTGCTATCCATCAGTTGGAGGAGCATATTGCCCCGCTGATCTCGCTGCAAAAGGTTTCGCTGCCCCGCTACTTTGACCCGCAGTATCTGCAGGAACAGATTCTGCCGGCACAGGCCAAAGTGGGCTCCCATCAGAAGGGGCTGGAAATGCTGCTCGACCAGCAGAAAGCCCTGACCGGAGAATTGTTGCAGGCAACAGGGGAATCCACCCTCCCCTCCTTAAAGGAGCTGCAGGCACAGCAGGAGCAGCTGACCGCACAGGAAGCAGCGCTCAAGCAGAACATCCAGCAGGTCACCGACCGCTATCATCAGGCCAGCACCCGGCTAAGCCAGCTGCAGACCGCCGCCGCACAGGCGCAGAGCGACCTCGATGCCCTGTCCGGCCGGAAGGAGCAGCTGCAGCAGGATTTCGAGAAGCTTTTAAATAACAGTCAGATTGCGGACGAGGCCGCCTTCCAGCAGCTTGCCGCCGGGCTTCCCCAGCAGCAACAAATGAAGGAGCAGGTAGAGCAGCACACCCGCGATGTGCTCTCGGTCAGCAGCCGCTTAAACCAGCTCAACGAACAGATTGGGCAGCAGAACCGCCCGGATCTGGAGGCCCTGCGCTCTGCACACAGCAGACTGCAAGAGCAGCAGGACCAGGAAAGGCGGCACTTTTCCCTCTTGCAGGAGCGGTACAACCTCAACCTGCGGCTGCTGCAGGGCATCGAGGAGCAGGTCAAAAAGTTCGACCAGCTCAATCGGGAGTACGAGACGGTGGGCGGACTGTTTTTGACTGCCAGCGGCAAAAATCCGCAGAGGCTTTCCTTTGAGAGCTTTGTGCTTTCCAGCTACTTCGAGCAGATTATCGCGGCGGCAAACCTCCATCTGTTCCAGATGAGCCACGGCCGCTACCAGCTGCTGCGCAAAAAGGACCGCTCCCGCGGCAACACCTCTTCGGGGCTGGACATGGAGATTCTGGACAGCTACACCGGCCTGCCGCGGCACGTCTCCACCCTGTCGGGCGGCGAGAGCTTTCAGACCGCCCTTGCGCTGGCGTTGGGGCTGGCGCAGGTGGTGCAGCAGCACGCCGGCGGCATCCGCATCCAGACGATGTTTATCGACGAGGGCTTTGGCAGCCTGGACCCGCAAAGCCTGGACAGCGCAGTCCAAACGCTGACCAACCTGCAGGCGGACGGCAGGTTAGTTGGCATCATCTCCCATGTGCCGCAGCTGTTGGAGCGCGTCCCCTCCCGCATTGTCGTCACCCCTTCGGTCAGCGGCAGCACTCTGCGGGTGGAGGCTTAAAAGGAAAAAAACACCGGCCAATCGCCGGTGTTTTTTTGATGATCCGAAAATTAAAATGCGCGGAAGAGATGGAGGGTCGCATAGCCGTCGCAGATCTCCACCTTGGCGGAGTCGATCATGGCGCCGACCAGAATCAGCTCGTTCTCATCCTGAAAGTCTCCGCTGCCATTCAGCCCCCAGTAGCTTTCCTCAATCTCCGGCGCGCGGCCGCAGGTCAGGTTTTCCTGCAGGCGCTCCACCGTCTTTTGCATTCTCCTATCAAAGTTGCTGGCAAAAAAGATCTGGAAGCCCTCGGGGGTCTGTTTAATCTTGACGACCATGTCGTCCGAGCCGACCGCAAAAAAGAAGGTCGTCAACTCATCGACAATCGTCGTGATCTTCTTTCTGGTAAAAAACATATTTTCAATCCTCTCTTTTTATCACAAACTGTTCCCGATGTTTCTTGAACGTTTCGATGATGGGAACAATAATCAGCGCGAGTATGCCCGCAGAAAATCCGTTATTATAAAGGTTTAGTCCCGCATGCAGGATGCCGGTATTCAGCGCCATCGAGGAGTGGATAAATCCCACCAGCAGACCATACGGCCAGCCAAACTGTCCGCTGATCGGCGCCAAGGAGGTGCCAAACAGCGCTGCCAGCTGGACGCTTGGGTCGTTGATGTTCCACACCTTGACCAGCGAGCCGAGATAAACGCCGCCCACCACCGGGATGACGTTGCGCAGGTGTTTGCCGAAGGCGCCAAATCCGATAATGGTCAGAATGCCGCCCATCGTCGCGCCGTTGATCGTCCCGCCGGTAATCAGAATATACAGGGTAGCCACAATGCCCAGCGACCCCATGTTAAACAGGGTAACCGGCAAGCCGTCCATCAATACAAAATCCGCTACCAGACGGCCGGAGTGGCGGTAGATGCGCTTGACGCTTTTCTTATCCTCGATGCCAAACCACCCCATCGCCATCAGGACAAAGGACAGCGTCAGAATGTACGCGACGACAATCCAGTTGTTTTCATAGGTCCAGCTCAGGCTGTTGTCGACCTCGTAGCCAAAGGATTTCATGATCGAGACCAGCAGCGTCCCCACCAGGCCCGCGGCAAAACCGACGTTATAGAGGTTGTAGCCCTGGTGCACACGCAGGCAGTAGGTGGCCAGCGGCGGCAGCATGAAGCCGATGATGATGCCACAAAGCATCACCGCCAGCAGCTTTTGCCAGTAGTTTCCAAACTGCAGGGCAACCTCGGTGATCATCGGCGAGAGGGCTGTCCCATACAGGGCGATGTAGACATACTTGGAAAAGCTCTCCCGCTGGAAACGGGAAAAAAGGTAGACGCCAAAGATGATCGGCCAGATGTTGGCGATATTTTTGCCGAACATCGAAAAGCCGGACATCAAAAAGACGCAGGCGATGGTGGGCCCGCAAAACATGACGCGGCTCAGCTTTAAAATCGCGGTGGAAATGGCCATGATGAGCCCGGCATTAAAGAAGGTGGCGCCGAAGCCGCCCACCGCGCTGTAGTCGGTAATCAGGGCATCGGGGTGCAAAATCAGGCGCCAGATTCCCCGGGCAATGCCGACAGGGGTGTCGAACACAAAGGCAAAGAGCATCATCGAGATTGCGGTGCACCACAAAATGCGCTCAATCTTGAATGCGGTTGTTGATATTCTGCTGTTACTGCTGTCAGAAGCTTCGATTGTGGCCACTCTCCTTTTTCTTTTGAACTTGCTATTTAAACCTTTCTTTATTATAAAATAAAAGGCAGCTTTCCGTCAACGAAAAGCTGCCTTTTTCCATTCATTTTTTCGGTTCCAGCTACACCCTTGCAGGGAACAACCCCTTATTAAAAGAAGGAAGCGATCGCGTCCAGGCCAATCTGAACCTGCTCCTTGGCAAAGGTGACGCTCTCCTCCTCGGTGACGTCGGTGCGCTCATCGTAGCCGCCCAGCAGGACATAGAACACATAGTCGCCGTGGCGAACCACCTGCGCCGCCTGCACCTTTGCGGTGTTCATCGGGTACTGCAGCGCATTCTCCTGAACATAATCGAGGTATGCCTGCAGCTCCTGCTGCACCTGCTCGCCCTTTCCTTCCTTGGCTTTGACGGCGATGAAGGTATCGACATGGGCGCTGATCATCGGGCCTTCTGCGACAAACTCCTCAACATTGTCCATATCGACGCCGTAAACGTCGGTCATCATCTGCTCATCCATCTGCATAGACGGCAGATAGTTGTCGCCGTAGGCGTCCTTGACCGCCTGCACAATCTCCTGCAGGTCCGGCTGCTGGGTCTGTTCTTCCTGCGCTGTCTGCCCGTCCTGCTGCGAGCCGCTCTGGTTTTGGGTGCAGGCGGTCAGCATGGTCAGGGTCAGGGCAAAGGTCAGGCAAATAATCATTATTTTTTTCATCGATGTAAATCTCCATTTCTTAATTATCAAAATTCTTTTTGGGAAGCGATGTTCCTTCTCCATCCTTCAAAGATAAAGTGTACGTTCTCTGGCATTTTCCTGCACAAACAATATGAATTTTTTGCAAAGAAGCAGACTTTCTCCATCGAATCTTATCGATAAAATCTATCATTCAGCGGCAGCCATGCGAAAAAATCAATATTCTTGCAAAAAGCTGGCGGGAATAGTATACTTAAAATCGAAATCAAAACCGAAAGGATTGAGCTTTATGAATCAGTTCGTAGATGCGCTGGGCAAGGCCTGCCCTATGCCTGTCATTATGGCAAAGAAGGAAATCGACGCCGGCAACACCTCCTTTGTTGTCGCCGTTGACAATCAGACCGCGGTTGAAAATCTGAAACGTCTGGCGGAGAGCCAGGGCTATCAGGCCAGCGTGGAGACCAAGGACGGCAACTTCCACGTCTCCTTCACCGGCGACGGCAGCGCTGTCGCTCCGGCCGCGGAAGAAACCGCTAAACCGAAAAACTGGGCGCTGTTTATCGGCAAGAACTTTATCGGCGACGGCTCCGAGGAGCTGGGCGGATCGCTGATGACCATGTTCTTCTACACCCTGGCCGAGTCCAACGACGCTCCGCGCTACATCCTCTTTATGAACAGCGGCGTTAAGCTGGTCGTGGAAAACGATCAGGTTGTCGAGCACCTGCAGACCCTGCAGGCAAAGGGCTCTGAGATTCTGGTCTGCGGCACCTGCTTAAAGTTCTTCGACCTGGAAGGCAAGCAGAAGATCGGCACCGTTTCCAACATGTACGACATCAGCGAGCGGATGCACATGGCCGATAAGGTCATCACCCTGTAAAATCGTACCGCCAAAAAAGCTGGAAGAAAATTTCTTCCAGCTTTTTTCTTACGACAATTTTAGCTTATATTTTTTGCCCTTTTCGGTTGTCTCGTAGGCGGTGAAGCCCACGCTCTCAAACATGCGCTGGGAGCCGGTATTGTAGTGGTAGATCATATCCACATACAGCTCCTTGTAGCCGAGCTGCTTTGCCCGCTCAATAAGTGCCTTCACCACGCAGCGGCCAATCTTTTTGCCGCGCAGTCCCTTTTCTCCCACCACGATGGGCATGTCCTCCTGCCAAAAGGTGACGTCCCCAATCGGCCGCCAGCCGTTTTCGTCCTTGAGCTCGATGAAGTAAACTTCCCCGCGGTCGTTGAGATAGTGGTACATCTTCTTTAACCGTTCCCGATCGTACGGCTGAAATTTTCCGTCCACCAGCATCAGCGTCTCCTCGTCCTGATACCAGGCGAGGGCAAATTCGTCCTCTTCATCATATCTGCGCAGCCGCAGTTCCTCGTCAACGGGGAGCAGCTCCGGCTGCTCGATTCCTGGAATTGGCATGAAAATCACTCCTTGTCTTGTTGTCCGGTTGCTGTGTTTTTGATAAGCCGAGCGTTCGCATTTTGATTCATTTTTGCAAGCCCGGTCAAGCCATTCGGCGCACACTCAACCTGCGAGAGAACAAAAGACAAGGCGCAACACCCCTGTCAGCAGAGCAGCAGTTCCGCTGAGCAGATAAAAAATCAAAAACTTTGCCAGGTATCCACCCAAACTTCCATGCGGGGCAGGCAGCGTTTCAGTCACCCTTTTCGGCAACAGTTGGGTGAAAAAGCGAACCGAAAAGTGCAGGCTCTCCCCGGCGGCGCTCACCAGCAGCAGCACCTCAAGCAGCGCCTGCGGCAGCAGCACCAGAAGATAATAGAGCACCGCCGCACGTTCCCCTGTACTGTAGGAGTAAACACCCAGCACACCGAGGCCCAAGCCCCTCCAGAACAGCACCCCCAGCGCCAATGGCTGAAAAACTGCCCCCAGCCCACACAGGCAAAGAATCAGCAGCAGGGCAGCATTGGCCGCAAAGGAGGCAACCACCGTATCCAAAAATCCTGCGCTTTGTCCCGTTGCGGAAAAGAGGCTACCCAGCTGGGACAAAATTGTCTCCGGATCTTGCCCGGCCAGCTGGCAGCCGACCAGCGCACCCAGCAAAAACACGCATCCTAACAACAGATTCAGCTTATTTTTCCCCAGCTCATGCCGCACATAGCGACCCGCGTAACCCTTCTTGCGGGGGTAACGCATCTTGTCCATCGCTTTCACCATCAATCCCAACCCCTTTTGGCGTCCTTTCTTGATTCATGGTTATGCGCGGCCTGTCCAAATTATTCCCAGGCTGCCTGGTTGTCGTAGATGGTCTGGTTGGAGAGGTATTTCCAGGTGGTGAAGGTGTCCTCGCCGCCTCCTGTCGTCTCCTCGGTTTCTTCAGTATCCTCGGTCTCGGTGGTGTCCTCCGATTCCAGCTGAATGGTCAGCACCGAGGTGTGGAAGATTTTGTTCTGGTCGGTGTACTGGTCAACCACCAGCACCAGCGTGTTCCCTTCCCGGTCCGCACCGCTGATGCCAAAGCCCGGCGTGTACCCACCCAGACCCTGCGGCTCGATATAGGTGCCAAACTCCTCCGAGTAGGCATCGTTGTCCGCCCGAATCTGCTCGGGGGTGACGTCAAAATGTTCCATAATCAGCCCTTCGATTGTCTCCGCTGCAAAGTGGCCGTTGCCGTCCTGCCCCGCATAGGCACTCAGGGTGGGATCAAAGCCATACACCGTCAGGCCGTACCAGACATGATTGCCAAAAGCCGGCGGCTGTTCGGGCGAAAAATCCTGCTGTAAAATCTGAGAAGTGCGCAGCGGCTCAACAAATTGGTCGTACTGTATGTACTGCTCCGCCGTATAGGTCGACCCGTTGGATGCAGCATCTTCCGTTTGCTCTGCGTTTTCTTCTGTTTCCTCTGTATTTTCCGGCGCTTGCTCCGATGGATGATCTGTTTCTTCCCCAGTCTGCACCTCATCCTGTGGCGGCGCTTCCTCCTGAGCAGAGTCGTTTTGCTGCTGGTCCTCCTCGGAGGTCTCCTGCGGTTCCTGCTCCTGCTGCTGATCCTGTTCGGCAGTTTCTGACAGCTCTTCCCCCACCTGCGTTTCCTGCTGTATAGACTGACTGGTCTGTTCAGATTGCTGTGCGCTGCGAGAAGAACAGCCTCCCATCAGCACCGACGCTGCCAGCAGCAGCGATAATATTCGAATGTAATCTGTTTTTTTCATTTTCATATTCAACATGCACCTCGTCCTTGATTCTCTCCTGTTTAGAATACCCTCTTATTCGTCATTTGTCAAGTGTCCTTCCCGTGAAAGCCATCAGCACAAAAAGTGACACAAAAAAGCGCCGCCCGGATTGTCCCAAAACGGATTTTCCGGCGGCGCCTTATTTTTGATTATTCGATTTCCAAGTCGGCCAGAGCGGCTTTAATCATAATCGCACACTCCAGACGTTTTTTCTCAAGGTCGCAGGCCAGCTTATACGGCTTTTTGATTGCGCCTGCATACTCCAGATTGTTGGCGTTGCATCCGCCGCTGCAGTAGAATTTTGCCCAGCAGGTGCGGCACTCCGGTTTGGTGTAGACGGTGGTCTTCGCAAAGGAATCCTTGATCTCGGTGTTCAGCGACAGATCGTTGACGCTGCCCATGATCCACTCCTTCTTGCCGACAAACTGATGGCACGGGTAGACGTCGCCCTCCGGGGTAACCGAAACATACTCGTTGCCGCAGCCGCAGCCGCGCAGGCGCTTGATGGCGCACGGACCCTGGTCGAGGTCAATCATGAAGTGGAAGAAGTTGAAGAACTCGCCGTTTTTGCGCTTTTCAATGATGACCTTGGCCAGCTTTTCGTACTCGGCAAAGACCTCCGGCAGATCCTCCTCGGTCAGCGCGTAAGGCAGCTTTGGATCGGTGACAACCGGCTCAATGGAAATCTGCTCAAAGCCCTGGTCAAAGAAGTGTAGGACGTCGTTGGTGAAGTCCTTGTTGTATTTGGTGAAGGTTCCACGGACATAGTACTGTCCGTCGCCGCGTTTCTGAACCAGCTTCTGGAACTTGGGCAGGATGATGTCGTAGCTGCCGCTTCCGTTCACGCAGAAGCGCATGCGGTCGTTGACCTCTTTTCTGCCGTCGAGCGAGAGGACGACGTTGTACATTTCCTTGTTGATGTAGTCGATCTTGTCGTCGGTCAGCAGCATGCCGTTGGTGGTGATGGTGAAGCGGAAGTTTTTGTTGTATTCCTTCTCCTTGGAGCGGGCGTACTCGACAACCTCCTTGACGACATCAAAAGCCATGAGCGGTTCGCCGCCGAAGAAGTCCATCTCCAGGTTGTGGCGGTCGCCGGAATATTTGAGCAGATAGTCGATCGCCTTTTTGCCCACCTCCGGGGTCATCAGCTTGCGCTCGCCGCCAAAATCGCCGGTGGAGGCAAAGCAGTAGGAGCAGCGCAGGTTGCAGTCATGCGCCACATTCAGGCACATGGCTTTGATCGGTGCGGAAACCATCATGTCCGCAAACTGCTCATAATCGTCCGCTGTGAAGAGCTGGCCATTGTCGTACATCTCGTAGATTTCGCCGTAGGCCTCCTCCAGCTCATCGCGGCCAAAGCGGGCCTCCAGCGGCGCAAAAACTGCCGCCGGATATGCTTTTTCCAGCTTTTCTGCAACTTTGCCGTCAAAGGATCGCGCCAAAAATTCCGCGTCCAACAGCTGGATCATATCATATACCATTTCGTCGACGACATGGACCGCCCCGCTGTTGACATCCATGACGATGTTGTATCCATTTAATTGAAAGCTATGTAACATTATTTCTTCCTTTCCTGCCCCAAAGGACGCCCATTTTCAAAAATCCCGATACGCAAAACAATAGGGACAGCACTGCTGCCCCTATCTGTTTTAACCTCAATCTTGACGCAAACTTATTTTGCGTGCTCGCATTTCTGGTTTGCAACTGTGCAGGAGGTCTTGCAAGCAGACTGGCAGGAAGCCTGGCACTCGCCGCAGCCACCCTTTGCAGCAGTTTCTTTCAGATTCGCCTTATTTAAAGTTTTTACGTGTTTCATGCAACAACATTCCTTTCAAAAATTGGTAAACCCATTGTCTGTTGTTCTATTATATCACATCTTGGCCGCCGTTTCAAGCCCTTTCTTCGATTCTGCACTGTCCTGCGGGCAGATTATTTCTTTGGGCCAGATCAAAGAGAAGGTGCTGCCCTTCCCCACAACGCTTTCCAGAGCGACCTTGATGCCGAGATAAGCCGCGCCGTGCTTGACAATCGAGAGGCCCAAACCGGTGCCTCCAATCTGTTTGGAGTGGCTCTTATCCACCCGGTAAAAGCGCTCAAAGACGCGGCGCTGGTCGGCGGGCGAGATGCCGATGCCGGTGTCCCTGACGGTGAGAACCGCCTGTTCCTGCTCCATCTGGATGTGGATGTCCACCCTGCCGTCCTGGACGTTATATTTAATGGCGTTGTCGCACAGATTATAAATCACCTCGTCGGTGATCTGCCGAACACTGTTTACCATCACCTGCTGGCCGGTGAGGCGGATAGTAATGCCTTTTCTGTCCGCGCGCTCCTGCAGACGGGAAACAATTTCCTGGGTCAGCGCAAAAAGATTGACCGGCTCCCGGTCAAAGGGGAGCATATCCTCGTCGAGCTGGGAGATCTTGATGATGTCGCCCACCAGGTCGATCAAACGCTGCGATTCAGAAAAGATCTTGCCGGCAAACTGCGGGATATCCTCCGGCCGGACAAAGCCATCCTTCATAATCTCTGCAAAACCGGAGATGGAGGTCAGCGGGGTTTTGAGCTCATGGGAGACATTGGCGGTAAATTCCCGGCGGAGCATCTCGTTCTGGCGCTGCTCGGTGATGTCGACAAACAGCAGAACGCCGCCTTCCACCTTGCCGCTGCGCAACACAGGATTGACCGTCATCTGATAATAGCCGCCGTCCACTTCCAGCATCGTCTCCCGATGTTTTCCGGCCAGCACATTGTCCACCGCTTTGCGAAAGGCTTCGCTGCGATTGAGGGCCAGCACATTTTCCTTGTGGCTGCCCATCATGTGCTGCATCTGCGGGGAAACGCCCAGAATCTTCAGAGCGCTGGTGTTGCTGGAGAGGATGTCTCCTTTGTTATCGATCAGCAGCAGGCCCTCCTGCATGTTGTCGGTAATCATTTTCAGTTCTTCCTGCTGCTGCATCGCCTGCAGCAGCTGTTCGCGTATCGTCTTTTGCTGCCAGCTGATTTTGGTCAGCAGCGGCGTCAGTTCATCATAGCTCTCGTTTTTCTCTGGATTTTCCAGATCGAGCTGGTTGAGCGGCTCGACAATTTTGCGGGAAATGCGGGCCGCCAAAAAGCCCACCACCAGCAAAATACAGATCACAATGCCAATTACCGGCTGGATCATGCTCTCCAGCACAGCCGCCGCGGTGTACTGGGTGCTGGAAATGCGCAAAACATTGCCGTCCTCCAGGCGGATAGCGCAGTACACCATCTGCTGCCGGAAGGTGTCGGAGCGGCGGGTGGACTGTGCGTAGCCATTTTGCAGCGCCATCTGCACCTCCTCCCGGTTCAGGTGGTTGTCCATCTGGGCCGGGTCGGCATAGTTGTCAAACAGGACCGTTCCATCCGGCGCGATCAACGTCACCCGCTGCGCATCCGACGGCAGATTGTCCAGGGCCTGCTGGCCATATTCCTCCACTGAAGCAGCTAAGTATTTTACCTCGCTCTCCATCTCCATGGTGATCTGATTTTCAAAATAATAATAGAGGACAGCAAAGACGGTCGCCATGCCAACCAGGCAGACGACCAGAGAAATTCCTATCAAAGCGCGGAAAATTCGTTTTGTCATTCTTTTTCCCCGCCTATTTTATAGCCGATGCCGCGCACCGTTTCAATGTAGCTTCCGGCCGAACCCAGCTTCTGCCGCAGGGTACGGATGTGAACATCCACCGTCCGGCTTTCGCCGTCGAAACCGTAGCCCCAGATTTCATCGAGCAGCTGGGCGCGGGTAAAGACAATCCCCTGCCGGGAGATGAGCAGGCTGAGCAGTTCAAACTCCTTGAGCGTCAGGATGATCTCCTTGCCGTCCACCTCGACCACATGTTTAATTGGGTTAACATAGAGATTTCCGACCCGGTACTCCTCCATCTTCCCGTTGTCTCCCCCGCTGCGGCGCAGCAAAGCACGGATGCGGGAAAGCAGCTCCATCATCCGGAACGGTTTTGGGATGTAGTCATCTGCGCCAATATCCAGCCCGCGTACAATGTCATACTCGCTTCCCTTTGCGGTCAGCATAATGATGGGCAGACGCTTGGTGGCCGGCGCAGCACGCAATTTTTGCAAGATAGAAAAGCCGTCCTCTTCGGGCAGCATGATATCCAGCAGCACCAGAGAGGGCGTCTTTTCGCTCATCGCGGCCCAGAATTCGCTGGGGGCTGCAAAGCCCCTGGCTTCCATGCTCTGGCCGTTGAGCGTATAAATAATCAATTCACGAATGCTTTCGTCATCTTCCAGGACATAAATCATCAATCATCACCTCATGGATATTGTATCATACTTCCTGGTGATGTTCACTACTTTTATGTACCCCGGTAATGGAATATTCCACCCATTCAGCGATATTGACAGCGTGGTCGCCGATGCGCTCAAAGTATTTGGCGATCATCAACAGGTCCAGAATCGCTTCTGGATTGCCGCTCTCGTCCTTCAGGCTCTGAATCAGCTCCTTGCGGACTTTGCTAAACAATTCGTCAACTTTATCATCATCCTGTACGACCTTTTGGGCCAGCTTCATGTCCGCCTGGACGAAAGCTTCAACGCTTTCGGTGACCATCGAGACAGCAGCGCGCGCCATATTGGTGATATGGACCTTGCCCTGCGCGACGGTGTCCTTGACATAGTCCACCATCTCGGCGATGTCAGCCGCCTGATCGCCGATGCGCTCCATGTCAGAGATCATCTTCAACGCCGCGGAGATGACGCGCAAGTCGGTCGCAACCGGCTGCTGCTGCAAAAGCATTCTCATGCAGCGCGACTCGATGTCGTGCTCCATCTGATCAATATCGTTTTCCAGAGAGAACACACGTCCGGCATCGACCTTCTCATTTCCCTCCAAAGCCTTTGCGGCGATGGAGATCGCCTCCTCGCACAGGCTTCCCATGCGAATCAACTCAACATTCAGCTGGCGAAGCTGTTCATCAAATCTTGTTCTCATGATTAACCAAACCTTCCTGTAATGTAATCTTCGGTGCGTTTATCCTTTGGCATCGAGAAAATCTGCTCGGTTTCGCCGTATTCGATCATCTTGCCCAGCAGGAAGAACGCAGTCCTGTCAGAAATTCTGGCCGCCTGCTGCATGTTGTGGGTAACCATGATAATGGTATAGTCTTTTTTCAGCTCCGCTGCCAGTTCCTCAATCTTGGAAGTGGAGATTGGGTCCAGCGCGCTGGTCGGCTCATCCATCAGCAGAACCTTCGGCTCTACAGCCAGCGCACGCGCGATGCAAAGTCTCTGCTGCTGACCACCGGAAAGGCCCAGAGCGCTCTTGTTCAGGCGATCCTTGACCTCGTCCCAGATAGCGGCGCCTTTCAGAGAATTTTCTACAATCTCATCCAGCTTTACCTTGGAGCGGATACCCTGCAGCTTGGGGCCGTAAGCAATGTTGTCGTAGATGGACATTGGGAACGGGTTTGGTTTCTGGAACACCATGCCGATTTCTTTTCTCAGCCAGGTGGTGTCAACCTGCGGCGCATAGATGTCCTGATTTTCATAGAGGATTTTGCCCTCGATGCGGACACCCTCGATCAGGTCGTTCATGCGGTTGAGTGTCTTTAAGAAGGTGGATTTACCGCAGCCGGATGGGCCGATGAAGGCGGTAATCTCGTGCTCCGGCAGCTCCATGCTCACATCATAAAGCGCCTGATTTGCGCTGTACCAGAGGTTCAGCCCCTGGACCGATATAATAGTAGACATTCTGTCAACCATGCCTTTCTTATAAAATCCTGTTGGTTTCTTCTATACAAGCCGTTGCTCTTATACTTTTTTGAGCTTTTTCGCCGCCAGATTTGCCGCGAAGTTGATGATAAAGGTCAGCACCATCAAGATGGTCGCAATCGCAAATGCAACTGCGGTCTCACCGCGCTCGCTGGCATAGACATACAGCGCGACGGTCAGCGTTGCGGAAGAGGACTGCAGCGACTCGACAAAGCCGTTGAGCACCAGACCAAAGCCGGCGGTAAACAGCAGGGCCGCAGACTCGCCGACGATACGTCCGATCGCCAGGATGCAGCCGGTGACGATACCGTCCACCGCGTTTGGCAGGACGACGGTGCGGATCATGTGCCATTTGCCTGCGCCCAGGCCGAGAGCGCCCTCGCGGTAGGACTGTGGAACAGTCTTTAAGCTCTCCTGGGTAGTGCGCACAATAGTCGGCAGAATCATGACAACCAGCGTCAGGCCGCCGGCCAGGATACCCTGCTTGAGGCCCATCATCTGGATAAAGAACAGCATACCAACCAGGCCGAAGATAATCGACGGGATGCCGGTCAGAATCTCGGTCGCCAGTTCGATGATTGCAACCAGCTTTCGGTTCTTTGCATACTCAGTCAGATAGATCGCCGCGCCGACGCCAAGCGGCAGCACGATGACCATCGAAACAAGGATAATGTAAACGGTATTTAAAATATTCGGAAGAATACCAATCGTATCGTTGCGGTAGCTGCTCTGGGTTGTCAAGAGCTCCCAGCTGACGCTGCCCACGCCGCGATAAAAGATATAGCCGATCAGGAAAATCAGCAGGGCGCAGGTAATGCCCGCACACAGGTACATCAAAACCTTGAGCGTGCGGTCATAGACCTTCCGGCGAAAATCAAGTTCCTTCATCGATTAGTCCCCTTCCTTTTTGTTCTTGATGAAGACATTGAGGATTACATTGATCAGCATGATGAACAAGAACAGCACCAGACCGATCGAGAACAGAGCGTTTCTCTGCAGAGAGCCGACAGCCGCATAGGACATCTCGGACGCAATAGCGGTAGTCAGGAATCGAACAGAGGTGAGCAGGCCCGGCATATTGGCGACGTTGCCCGACACCATGATAATTGCCATAGCCTCGCCGATCGCACGGCCAACACCGAGAACAATCGCGGTAGCAACGCCGCTTCTGGCAGCAGGCAGGCTTACCTTGAAGATGGTCTCGATTTTGGTGGCGCCCAGCGCCAGGGAAGCTTCCTCGTATTCCTTTGGAACCGCATTGAGTGCGCTCTCCGAAACATTGATGATGGAAGGCAAAATCATGATTGCCAGAACCACAATGGCCGCCAGCAGGGTGGCGCCGGACGGAAGATTAAACAAATCTCGAATTGCCGGAACCAGCACAATCATGCCAACCAGACCGTAAACAACCGATGGAATACCGGCCAGCAGCTCAACTGCTGTGTGGACAACCGCCGCAACCTTCGGCGGAGCGCATTTGGAAAGATAAACAGCAGTCAGCAGTCCTACCGGCACACCGATCAGAACCGCACCTGCGGTGCCGTAGATCGAGGTCAGGATAAACGGAAGGATTCCGTAGGATGGATTGGTGCTGTGGGTTGGCGCCCAGGTCTGGCCAAACAGGAAGTCCACCAGGCCGATCTCCCTGATTGCCGGGATGCCGGAAATAATCAGGTAGATACTGATCAAAAGTACAAAGGCGACAGCAACTACACCACATAAGAGGAAGATGGCGTGCATCGCCATCTCCATTGCTTCTCTTATGTTTTTGTACTTTTGACCACCGTTGCGGGAAGCTCGTTGTTCGTTCCGAGCTTCGCTCGCATCATAAGGGACATTTGCTACATTCTGGTCTTGCATAAATCATGCTCCTTGCATCAGGTGGTCTCTGCTTTGAATGTTCTTTCTGAATTACTCAGCTACCGGAACCGCACCAGCTTCGATGATCAGTTCGTTTGCATCGGAAGAGGTTGCGAAGTCCATGAAAGCCTGAGCAGCTTCGCTGAGCTCGGTAGCGCTGTTGGTTACCATGACGAATGGTCTCTGAATCTGGTAGCTGCCATCCTGAACGGTTTCCTCGGTGCAGGCAACGCCGTCAACAGTGATTGCTTTGATGCCTTCCTGGCCTTCTACTGCAGACAGGGAAGCGTAGCCGATTGCGCTTGGATTGCTCTTAACAGCCTCAATAACAGCGCCGGTGGAGGTCAGCTCCTGGGACAGTACGCAAGCGTCCTCGGTGCCAGTGATGGACTCAAAACCATCTCTTGTGCCGGAACCAGCCTCACGGCCGATAGCAGCTACCGCACCAGCATCGCCGCCTACCTCGCTCCAGTCGGCAACAGCGCCGGTGAACAGCTGGGCAATCTGATCAACGCTCAGATCCTCTACCGGATTTTCAGCGTTTACGATGATGGCGATACCATCCAGCGCAACGGTGGTGCCTTCCAGACCGGAACCAGTTTCCTCATCGGTCAGTGCTCTGGAAGAAAGGCCGATATCTGCAGAACCGGAAGAAGCAGCTTCAATACCAGTACCGGAACCGGTTGGGTCATAAGTAACGGTTACATCCGGGTTGTCCGCCATGAACTGCTCAGACAGGATACCGATTACGCTCTCCATGGAGGTGGAGCCGTTGGTGGAAACGGTACCGGACAGGGAAGAAGTTTCCTCAGCCGGTGCTTCCTCGGTGGTGGACTCTTCGGTGGTAGCCTCGGTTTCGTTGGTAGTGGTGGTTGTGCTACCCTCGTCGCTTGTGGAAGAAGTTCCTTCGCTGCTGCAAGCTGCCATGCTCATTACCATCATTGCTGCAAGTACGGTTGCTAATAATTTCTTGTAAATCATTTTCAAAATCTCCTTACTTACCTGTGTCTGTTTTTTCTTTTTAACCTCTCAGGCTGTCTCTTAGTATAAGGGGTATGCGTAAAATCTAAAATCGGATTTTTGTTAAAGCTGTGTAAAATCAACCTTTTCCCTTGTGAAAATGCAAAACAAACAAGCTCCTTATTTGTGGTTTCTACCTATGTTATAGGGCATCTTTTTGCGAATTCCCCGGAGGTTTTATTTATTTTTGCAATAACTTCCCCTTTTTTGATCGATAGAATCTGTTCTGATCTTCTCCGTTCCTTCATTGACATTCTTTGCAAGAAGGAATATACTTTTTTATGTCAAGACTGCGGTTCTTCCGCGAAACAGGAGGTCATAAAAATGTATAACTTTGACAAACCCTATAACCGCAAAGGCACCAACTGCACCAAGTGGGACATCTTCAGCGATGAGCAGATGCTGCCGATGTGGATCGCCGATATGGATTTTGAGGCGCCGGCCCCAATCTATGAAGCATTTGAAAACCGTGCCGCTCACCACGTTTATGCTTACAGCCGCTTGAGCGAACAGTACTATCAGGCAGTCATCGACTTCATGCAGCGCCGCCACAACTTCCATGTAGAAAAGGATTGGATCGTCTTCACCCCTGGCGTCGTTGTTGCGCTGACCCTCGGCGTTCAGTCTGTCACCGAGCCAGGCGAGGAAGTCATGATTCTCTCCCCTGTTTATGGCCCGTTCCGCGGAGCCACCACCGCCTGTGGCAGAAAGCTGATTGAAAGCCCGCTGGTCAACAACGACGGCTACTACACCATCGACTTTGAGGACATGGAAAAGCGCGTCACTCCAAACACCAAAGCCTTCATGCTGTGCAGCCCGCACAACCCGGTAGGCCGTGTATGGACCAAAGAGGAGCTGGAAGGCATCGCCAACTTCTGCCTGAAACACAACCTCTATCTGATTGCGGACGAGATTCACAACGACCTGCTCTTCAAGGAGCACATCGTGATGAACAACATCTCCGCTGAGCTGGCCGAGCGCACCATCCTGTGCACCGCACCGAGCAAGACCTTCAACCTGGCTGGCCTGCAGGCTTCCAACATCATTATTAAGAATGAGGAGCTGCGCAACAAGTTCAAGACCCTGCTGAACAACCTGCACATCGGCGGTGCAAACGCCTTTGTAAACGACGTTGTCATCGCGGCCTACACCCAGTGTGACCAGTGGCTGGACGAGCTCAACGCCTACATCAAGGGCAACATGGACTACTTCTGCCAGGAGATCAACGGCATCACCCCGCTGAAGATCCACTGCCCAGAAGCTACCTACCTCGGCTGGATCGATTGCCGCGCCCTGAACATGACCGACGAGGAGCTCACCGCCTTCTTTAAAGAAAAATGCCACCTGATGCTTAACGGCGGCACCTTCTTTGGACCGGAAGGCAGCGGATTTGTCCGCATCAACCTTGCCTGCCCACGCAGCTATGTCGAGGAAGCGGTCAAACGCATCAAAGCAAATCTGCCAAAATAGCATTGTAAAAAAGACTCCGCTTAAAAAGCGGAGTCTTTTTTGTAAGGAAGGATTTCGATTCTAAGTACACGCCGCTTTTTTAAGCGGCGCTTTTCTGTCGCTGGTTTTTCAGCCAGCGGCAGTGCGGGAAAACGGCTAACGGCAGAAACGGGTTGTGCAGCGGATGCGATTGTAGTTGCCGTTGCTGGAACTGCTGGAACTGGAGCTTGTGCAGCCACAGCAGCAGTTGCCAGAGCTGGAAGAAGAGCTGTCGGAAGAAGAATTGCAGCAGCACGAGTTGCAGCAACACGGATGGCAACAGCAGCAGTTGCAGCCACAGCTATCGGTGTCCTCCTCCTCGGAAAGGAAAACTGGGACACTGATGTAGTACGGATAATCCGGATGCGCCGCCTGAACGCGGTAGCCGGCCGGGAAAAAGTCAGAGAGAGACGTATTGGTCTGGGAACTCTGCGAAGACTGGTTGCAGGAATTACAATAACTCATATGAAAATCCTCCTTACTGTTTGCAGAGACGTTGGGGGGTGTCTCTTACACCACCATTCTATGCCCTCTCCCCTTCCCCGGTTCCTGGAAAACAAAAAGGGCGCCGGGTTCCGGCGCCCTTTGGGGGAACGTGCCTACTCGCGCAGGGTGGCGATCAGGCGGTTTGGAGAAAGCAGCAGTTCCAGTGCCTGGCAAACATCGTTGACCAGAACGTCTGCCAGCATTGCGGATTTGGTGAAAGCGCCCTCGTTGCCGATGACCGCAATCGAAAGCACGCTTGCCGGGAATACCTGAATGTCGTTTCTGCCGTTGCCGATGCTGGCGGTGTTCCGGCAGCCCAGTTCCTGGCACAGGCAGCGTTTGTCTCTGGCAACGGTGTCGCTGCCAAAGATTTTGACATGAACCGGCAGGGTTTCGCACTCGGCCGCTACAGTGCCGTTGGTGTCAGCGGTGACAACATAAATTTCGATGCCTGCCTCGTGGATCTTGCCCAGCAGCTCCTTGACGCCTTCCAGCACCTTGCCGTCCTTTGCGATCGTTCCATTGAAATCAAGGATCAGATTTTTGATTTCAAGCTCGCCCCAGCCGGGGATCTGTGTTTTCATCATAAAAATGCACCCCTCTTTTTGTATATTTTGAGTATAATGCTTTCTCACAATCAGTATAGCATTTTTTGAGAATATGTAAAATCGATTTTTTCAATCGATTTTACAAAATAGATTGTTTTTATCAAACAGCCTCTTTGCTTCCCGCACAAAAGAAGAAGCTCTCCGAGACGAAAAATCCCGAAAAACGCGCCCTTATACTTGACTTTTTAGTGGGATTATAGTATCCTATGTTAAAGAAAATCCCCCTTTAAAAACAGCACCGAGAGGCTGAAAAGGGCTTTGATACCGCACAATATCCTTCTGCCCTTTCCTGCCCTCCGGCTTGAGAGGGCTTTTGTTTTACGTTGAAATTATGGGAGGTCATCTTATGCGTCATCTTATCGATCCTATGGATCTCACCGTTGAGGAAATTGATCAGCTGCTTGCGGTCGGCGACGACATCATCCAACATCCGCACAAATACGCCGCAATCTGCAAGGGCAAAAAGCTCGCGACCCTGTTCTATGAGCCAAGCACCCGCACCCGCCTGAGCTTTGAGTCGGCCATGCTGGAGTTGGGCGGCAGCGTCATCGGCTTTTCCTCTGCCGATTCTTCCTCCGCCGCCAAGGGCGAAAGCGTCGCCGACACCATCCGCGTCATCGGCTGCTTTGCGGACATCGCCGCCATGCGTCATCCTAAAGAGGGTGCGCCGATGGTCGCCGCGATGAACTCCCCCATTCCGGTCATCAATGCAGGCGACGGCGGCCATCAGCACCCCACTCAGACCCTGACTGACCTGATGACCATCCACCGTCTGAAGGGCCGTCTGGACAACATGACCGTCGGTCTGTGCGGCGACCTGAAGTTTGGACGCACTGTCCATTCGCTCATCCTGGCCCTCTCCCGCTACATGGGCATCCGCTTTGTGCTGATCTCCCCGGACGAGCTGAAGGTTCCGGACTACGTCAAGGAGGAGGTTCTGGACAAAAACCACATCCCCTACACCGAGGTGCACAGCCTGGACGACGCGATGCCGCAGCTGGACCTGCTGTACATGACCCGCATCCAGCGGGAGCGTTTTGCCAGCGAGGAGGAGTATCAGCGCCTGAAGGACAGCTACATCCTCACCCCCAAGCAGCTGGAAAAGGCAAAACCGGACATGTACATCCTGCACCCGCTGCCGCGCGTCAACGAAATCTCGGTTGCGGTCGACAGCGATCCGCGCGCCGCTTACTTCACCCAGGTATTCTGCGGCAAGATCATCCGGATGGCGCTGATTATGAAGCTGCTGGACCTGATCCCGGAGCCGTTCAATCAGGAGCTGCCTGCGCCTGAACGCGACACCTCCGCGCCGGTGGTTCATCACCTGCACTGCACTAATCCGCGCTGCATCACCACCATCGAGCAGGAGTTGCCGCAGTCCTTCCGTTTGGCGGACGAGGCGACAAAGACCTACCGCTGCATCTATTGCGAGACCCTGGTTCAGGACAAGTAAATTCTTCGTATTTCTTCATTCCCGCAAAGCTCGCAAACTTTGCGGGAATTTTTATTTTTCTGCTTGACAAATCAGTTAGCGGCGGCTATAATGTGTATATACACGATAAGGAAGGAGGCAAGCGGGATGAAGGATTATTCTCTGGAGCGCTGCCACTGCGCCAGCAGCAACTGCTACTGTGCCAACATCAAGCGCGCCGAAAACAAAATCACCGCGCTGTACAACCGTCACCTGGAAAAGGCGGGTATCACGCGGGGGCAGTACGCGCTGCTGGCCAACATTGAACGCAACCCCGGCATCAGCGTCAGCGCCCTGGCCGAGACAATGGACCTGGAGCGCACTACCCTGGTACGCAACCTGAAACCTCTTGAAGCGCGCGGTCTGATTGTGGACGCTGCCTGCAAGGGCCGCAGCCGCAGTCTTCAGCTCAGCGTGGAGGGAAAGGAAACCTTTGCCCGGGCCCGCATCTACTGGCAGCAGGCGCAGGACGAGCTGGAAGCCTTTTTGGGCCAGGAGCAGATTGCGGAATTGAACCACCTGATCTCCGCCATTTTGGAACTGAATTAACCCCATGCTTTTCTTTCTTCCTTCGGTGGAAGATTTTGCCATTATCGTGTATATACACTTTGCTGAAAGGAGGATTGTCGGATGCTCTGCAAGAAAAAACAACCTGCCCGGCTTTTGCCCTGGGAAACTTTCTTTCCTTGAAAAGATAGGAAATTGGTGTATAATAAAACCAGCATCCAATCTTTATTTCCGATAACCCTCTTCCCTATAAACCATCTCCAACAGGAAAGGATGAGTTTTCTTGACCGAAACAAAACATGTCAAAATTAATATTCAGGGCATGACCTGCGCCGCCTGTTCCGCTTCGGTGGAACGCGCGCTGCGCCGTGCCGACGGCGTTGTTCAGGTCAACGTCAACCTTGCCACCAACAGCGCCACCATTCTGTGTGACCCTTCTGTCGCCGAGCAGTCGCTGGTAGACATCGTCAACAAAACCGGTTTTCAAGGAGCACTGGCCGATGTGGACGACGTCAGCGTCGCCATCACCCACACCATCAGCAAAAAGCGGCTGATCGTCGCGCTGATCTGCGGCGCGGTGGTGCTGTATATCGGCATGTCCCACATGCTGCCGGTGCGCCTGCCGCTGCCGGAGATCATCGACGACCGTTACAACCCCTTAAACTTCGCGCTGATCCAGCTGATCTTCACCATCCCGGTGCTGATCTGCGGCCGCAACTTCTTCATCAACGGCACCAAGAATCTGGTCAAACTGCACCCGAACATGGACTCGCTGGTGATGATCGGCACCACCACCGCCTTCCTTTACAGCCTGTACAACACCTGGACCATCGTGCAGGGCAACGCGCATGGCGCGCACAACCTCTACTTTGAATCCGCCGCTGTGGTCGTCGCGCTGGTGCTGCTGGGCAAGTATCTGGAAGAAAATAGCAAAAATTCCGCCAAGCAGGCGATCAATTCGCTGGTCTCAATGATCCCCAACACCGCCATCATCCTCAACAAGGAGGGCGAGGAGGTGGAGATCCCCGCCAAAAATGTCCGGGTCAAAAACACCGTCATCATCAAGCCCGGCTCCCGCATCCCAGTCGATGGAACCGTCCTGTCCGGCCAGGCCTCGGTGGATGAGTCGATGCTGACCGGCGAGAGCCTGCCGGTCTACAAGGAGGCCGGTTCCCACGTTTCGGGCGGCACCATCTGCAAGGACGGCATGCTCAAAATCGAGGCGACCGGCGTCGGCGGCAACACCGCTATCTCCCAGGTATTGCGCCTGGTGACCGAAGCGCAGGAGCGCAAAGCCCCCGCCGCGCGCCTTGCCGACAAGATTTCCGGCATCTTTGTCCCGACGGTTGTCACCATCGCCGTCGTCACCTCGCTGCTGTGGGCAATCAGCGGGCGGGACATTTCCTTTGTTCTCAATAACTTTGTCGCCGTTCTGGTTGTCGCCTGCCCCTGTGCGCTGGGCCTTGCGACCCCAATCGCCGTCATCGCCGGCACCGGCCGCGGTGCAAATCTGGGCATCCTTTACCGCGGCGGCGACGTCGTGGAGACTGCCGCTGGCGTCAACACCGTCATCTTTGACAAAACCGGCACCATCACCTACGGCAAGCTGAAAACCGCCGCCGTCGTCCCAATGGAGGGTGTCAGTGAGCGGGACGTCCTCTCCTACTGTGCCACCGCCGAATACGGCTCGGAGCACCCGATTGCCGAAGCGGTGCTCAACCGCGTGCAGGAGGACAACATCGAAGCCGCCCGCCCGGATTCCACCCAGAGTGTTCCCGGACGCGGCATCATCGCCGACCTGGGCGGCAAGAAGATCGTCGCCGGCACCATGGCGCTGATGGAGCTGGAGAAAATTTCCATTCCAGAAAACGCCGACACCAAGGTGCCGGAAGGCTGCACCGCCATCTATGTCTCGGTGGATGGAAAATATCTGGGCATGATCGCCCTGTCCGACACCATCCGCCCGGACGCCCGCGAGGCCATCGCCCAGCTCAACGCGATGGGCATCGAGACGGTCATGATCACCGGCGACAACGAGGGCGCCGCCCGTCTGATCGCCAAAGAAGCGGGCATCTCCTCGATCAAGGCGCAGGTGCTGCCGCAGGACAAACACCGCGCTGTGGAGGAGTTTAAGGAAAACGGCCGCATCGTCGCGATGGTCGGCGACGGCATCAACGACGCCCCTGCGCTGGCGGGCGCCAATGTGGGCATCGCCCTCTCCTCCGGCACCGACGTCGCGGCGGAATCTTCCGGCATCATTCTGATGCGCGAGGACCTGCACGCAGTGGTCGACTCGCTCAAACTGGCCCGGCAGACGATGCGCATCATCCGTGAGAACCTGTTCTGGGCATTCATCTACAACATGATCGGCATCCCGATCGCAGCCGGTCTGCTGGTGCTGTTCGGCGGTCCAGCTTTTTCTCCGGTATTCGGCGGCGCGGCAATGGCCTTCTCGTCGGTATCGGTCGTCACCAACTCGCTTCGTTTGACCCGTTATCAGCCTGACAAAAGCAAAAAATAGGCTGTGACAGATAAATCATTTTTGGAGGTATTTGTTATGGAAATCAAATTCATCACCGAAGGCATGGCCTGCAGCAAATGCGAGGCCAGAGTAACCGAGCGCCTCTCCTCGATGCCAGGCGTCTCCTCGGTCGTCGCCACCGCTTCTGACGGCGCAGTCGTTGTCAACGGCGAAAATCTCAACCGCGACGAGCTGGCGCAGGCCATTGAGGACCTGGGCTACGACGTCATTGAGTAATTCCGATACGGTACACAAAAAATCAGCCTTCCCTGCTGTCCAAATAGGGAAGGCTGATTTTTTGTATCATATCTTTTTCTTCCTTCTCATATAAAATAAATAGAAAACCCAACATTGAAAGCAAAGGGGGAAGGCGGATGCTCTTGATTATCCGGTGCCAAGAGGGTGGATTCCGGCAGCGACTGCGCTTTCATTGTGAGCAGGAGCAGGTGGAACTGTTTGGAAAAAAGATTCGTCTGCTCTGCTTAAACCGCGCCTCCCACCTGCCTGCCCGCAAGCTGGCAGCGCTGTGCCAGAACATGCCGGTCCTGCTCTCCTCCCAGATTGGAGAAAAACAGCGGGAACTACTTGCGCGCGCTGGAATGCGTCTGTACGCCGCGCCCGCCGTCTCTCCCCTGTCGCTGCGGCTGTGTGTAAACTGCGCCATCGAGCTGCTGGAACAAAGCGGGATTCCCTTCCCCTGCCAGGCGCTTGGGATCATCGATCCGCACTTTCGCCATGCGGCGCTGGCCCTCTATGCGCTTCTTCACCTGACCCAGGTGCGCATTTTGACCGATAACCTCCCCGCCGCCCAGCAGTTTGCCCATCAGATGATGGCGGAGTACGGCGCGCCGGTCACCTTCAGCGACAACCCCAGCATCCTGCCGGAGGACGGTCTGACCTTCTCGCCGGAAGGGATTTTGCCGGAGCGGAATCTGCCGCTGCTTTTTCCAACCCAACCATCTGCTGATACGGCCAGAGCCGCTCCCATCTTTTATTCGCCAAAACCCGTTCTCCCCGAACAGTTCACCGCGCTAACCGCAGAAGGGGTGGACGGCAGGGATTTGCTCGAAGCGCTTTATGCGCTGGAACGCTGCAAAATGCTGGAAAAGCAGGGGCCCGCTTCGCTGTACCTTCGAAAAAATGGGGAGACGGAAAAAGAAATTGCCCCCGCCGAAGCCTCCCGCATCCTGCTGCAGCTCTTCCATGAAAAGAGGGGGATGTGAGATCGGGGCGGTTCTACAAAAAATTTACAATTTCCTCGCACATCCCCCCCTCTTTTTTAATGCTTTTGTCCGGTTCCGTCTTGACAGAAAAGCGGGATTTGATTATAATACTACTTATCACAAAGGTTACCCATCCATATTTGAGGCTGCCGGCTGTAAAATCCGGCTGTTTTTTTATGTCGATGAAAGGTAATCGGCGGATTATATTTTTACGGCGGCAACCACCGCTGAGAGGAGCATGTATCATGGCAAACGAGATCGTGATGACCAAAGAGGGCTACGACGACCTGGTCAAGGAGCTCAACGAGCTGAAAACGACCCGCCGCGCAGAGATCTCCGAGAAAATCCGTGTTGCACGCGGCTTCGGCGATCTTTCTGAGAACAGCGAATATGATGAGGCGAAAAACGAGCAGGCCATTGTGGAGGCCCGCATCCTGACTCTGGAAAATCAGCTCAAAAACGTAAAGATCATCGAAAAATCCGACACCGTCAAGGGCACCGTTTCCCTGGGCAGCTTTGTCACCATCCGTGACGTGGAGTTCGGCGATGAGATGACCTACCGCATCATTAGCTCGGTCGAATCCAGCAACGATATGTCCACCATCACCGACGAGTCCCCTGTCGGCAAGGCGCTGCTCGGGCACAAGGCCGGCGAGACAGTCGAGGTCACCATCCCCTCCGGCGCTCAGATCGAGTACCAGATCATCAAGGTAGAATAAATCCCTTTTTGTTTCACGATGGAAAATGGGCATTTTGCAGCCGCTCTTTTGGTAGAATCTTACGAAAGTGCGGCACAAAATGCCCGTATTTTTTTGATTGTATTTCGTCGAAAAAAAAGCTATAATATAGAAGTATCTTTTTTGTTGGGGGCGCCCTTGCACAGCGCCCTCCCTATCACCCTTGTAATCTTATTTTATTGACCGAAAGGACGGAAAAATAGAATGGCAGAAAACCTGGAAAACCAGAACCAGCAGGCTGCTCAGTCCTCTGAGGAAGAACTCTCCGAGGTGCTGCGCGTCCGCCGCGAAAAACTGGCTGCGCTGCAGGAGGCCGGCAACGACCCCTTCCAGCAGACCCGCTATGAACGCACCCACTATGCAAAGGAAATTGCCGACCACTTTGAGGAGCTGGAGGAGCAGTCTGTCTCGATTGCAGGCCGCATTATGAGCAAACGCTCGATGGGCAAAGCCTCTTTCTTCGACGTCGCCGACGCTTCCGGCAGGATTCAGGTCTACATCAAGAAGGACATTGTCGGTGAAGAGACCTACAATCAGTTTAAAAAATGGGACATCGGCGATATCGTCGGCGTCAAGGGCGAGGTGTTCCGCACCAAGCATGGCGAAATCTCCATCCGTGCCACCGAAGCTATCCTGCTGTCCAAGTCGCTGCTGCCGCTGCCGGAAAAATTCCACGGCCTGACCAACACCGACCTGCGCTACCGCCAGCGCTACGTTGACCTGATCGTCAACCCGGAGGTGCGCGACGTCTTTGTCAAGCGCTCCCAGATCATCCGCGAGCTGAGAAGCTTCCTCGACTCCAAGGGCTACCTGGAGGTGGAGACTCCTGTCCTGCACAACGTCGCAGGCGGCGCCGCCGCAAGGCCGTTCATCACCCACCACAACACCCTGAACATGGACATGTACCTGCGCATTGCGCTGGAGCTGCACCTGAAACGCCTGATTGTCGGCGGCTTCGACAAGGTTTACGAGATCGGCCGCGTCTTCCGCAACGAGGGCATGGACACCAAGCACAACCCGGAATTCACCATGCTGGAGTTCTACCAGGCATACGCCAACTTCGAGGACATCATGAACCTGACCGAGGAGCTGCTGCGCTACGTCACCCTCAAGGTTCTGGGCACCACCACCGTCCTCTACGGCGACACTGAGATCGACCTGGGCAAACCGTTTGAGCGGATCAGCATGGTCGAGGCGGTCAAGAAGTACACTGGCATCGACTTCGACCAGATCAACACCCTGGAGGAAGCCAGAGCGGTTGCCAAGGAGCACCACATTGAGTATGAGCAGCGCCACCTGAAGGGCGATATCCTCAACCTGTTCTTTGACGAGTTTGTTGAGGACAAGCTGATTCAGCCGACCTTCCTGACCGGCCATCCGGTGGAGATCTCCCCGCTGTCCAAGAAAGACGCTTCTCACCCGTGCTACACCGAGCGCTTCGAGCTGTTCATCACCGGCCGCGAGTTTGCCAACGCCTTCTCGGAGCTCAACGACCCGATCGACCAGAAGCAGCGTTTCGAGCATCAGCTTGAGCTCAAGGCACAGGGCGACGAGGAAGCCACCGACATGGACAACGACTTCATCACCGCACTGGAATACGGCCTGCCGCCAACAGGCGGTTTTGGTATGGGCGTAGACCGTCTGGTCATGTTCCTGACCAATCAGCCCTCCATCCGCGACGTCCTGCTCTTCCCGACCATGAAGAATCTCGACGGCTCCAGCTCCAAGAAGGCAGAAAAAGCTGCCGAACCGGCGCCTGTCTGCGCACCGGAAAAGGTGGAGGAAAAGATCGACTTCTCCAAAGTCCAGATCGAGCCTCTCTTCCAGGATTTTGTCGACTTTGACACCTTCTCCAAGTCCGACTTCCGTGCGGTCAAGGTCAAGGACTGCGTCGCGGTTCCAAAGTCCAAGAAGCTGCTGCAGTTCACCCTGGACGACGGCTCCGGCACCGACCGCACCATCCTCAGCGGCATCCACAACTACTATGAGCCGGAGCAGCTGATCGGCAAGACCTGCATCGCTATTGTCAACCTCCCACCACGCAAGATGATGGGCGTCGACTCCTGCGGCATGCTGATCTCCGCCGTCCACTCTGAGGAAGGTGAAGAACGCCTGCACCTTCTGATGGTCGATGACCACATCCCGGCCGGCGCAAAGCTGTACTAATAAAAATTTTATTCTGAAAATGAGAGCGCAAGGGGCGCGGCGAATTTCGCCGCGCCCCTTCTTTGTCACCTTACCTTTTTCGCTTTTGGAAAAAAGATATAATTTTCACGCTGTCTTGATTGATTTTTTGTTCTTTTATGCTATAATGGATATAAAGGAGGTGTTCGTATGAATAAAAACCAAAGATTTGTCATCACCATCGGCAGAGAGCGCGGCAGCGGCGGCAGAATGGTCGGCAAGGAGCTTGCCCGGCGCTTTCACATTCATTATTACGACCGTGAAATTTTGGCCTGCGCCTCCAAAGAACTCAACGTGGACGAGGCATATCTGGCCAGCATCGACGAGCGGTCGATGAACTTTATGCAGAACGTCTTCCCTGTCGCCTATGGCGGAAACAGCATGGCTTTTAATTATGTCACCACCGAGGCGGAGCTGATCGGTGTGCAGAGCCGGCTGATCTGTGAATTTGCCAGCAGCAGAAGCTGCGTCATCGTTGGACGCTGCGCCGACTACCTCCTGCGGGACAACCCCAACTGCATCCGCATCTTCCTCTCCTCCGACATGGAGGACCGCATCGACCACATCGCCGAAATCTACGGCGTCAGCAAGGACGAAGCCAAAAAGAAGATTAAAAAGATGGATAAGGACCGCGCCAAATATTACCGCAGCGTCACCGGCATGGAGTGGGGCGACGCCAGAACATACGATCTGTGCCTGAACACCTCGCTGCTGGGCATCGAAAAGAGCTGCGACCTGGTGGAGCACGCGGTGCGCATCTTCCTGCAGAGCCGCGGCATCGACCCGGACGCAAACCAGGAAGAATAACCGCTCTTTGAAAGAGATTCAAAAAAGGCTTAGAAAGCGTTTGCTTTCTAAGCCTTTTGGTTTGTGCGGCTATTTCCCGGTCAATCTTTTAGGCTGTTTTGCCGGTGCCAAGGTCGGTGCCGCCCCACTCGACCAGGACAAATCCTTCCCGCTCAAAACGCGGCAGCTCCTGCTCCGGGAGCTTTTGGAAGGCAGCGCGGTTGCTGTCGTCCACCTTGGAAATCAGCATCTGCACCCGCAGGACGCTGTCCGGTTGTGGGGTGACGGTGAGGACGGCGTTGTCGGTGTACTGCTTTGCGGCAAAGGTGACAAAGCTTTCCCCGTTCTTCTCCAACTTGGGCAGCCAGTAGGTGATGAAATCGTTCTGTTCCAGCTCGTTTAATCCCAGCTGGGTGAGGCTTTGTTCGAGGAATTCGCGCGCGTCCTCCGCTTTGACAAGAAAACCACTGTCCTGCTTCCAGTCGACATCCGCAACTCCCTCCCAGAAAAGGTAACGGTAGCTTCTGCCCTCCTCATCGGTGAGGGTGCCGTCCGGCTGTGCAGCGACGGTCCAGCCTTCCGGCGGCAGAGTCGGGTAGGTGCTGGTGAGGGTGCCGTTAAAGGTAAGCTGCACGTTGACCTTCGTTTCCTGCTCGGGGTAGAGATAGATGACCGGCTTTGCGGTCTCCGGATTTGGCTTTTCGATGTTCTCCTTCTCGTAGGTGATGCGGTTGTCCGTCTCGGTCAGCAGCTCCTCCACCTCTTTTTGCGGGACGGTGAACTGCAGCACCTGCGACATATCCGAGGCCCAGACGCGCAGCTGGTTGCCCTGCACCTGTACGCAATAGGTCAGGGCGTTGGTGAAGCCAAGGCGGTACTCGACGTCCGGCCTTGTCCACAGGCGGTTGGTCTCCGCAGCGCCCTCCACCGGCAGGGTGCGCAGCAAGTCGATAATCGCAGCACTGTTCCAATTAGTCAGTGGGAAGGCTTCGCCGTATGGTTCGCCCGGCTCTTTTCCCTTTCGTCCAACGTGAAGGCTCTCCACCCGGGCGGGGTTGATGATGGCAAGCCAGGTGGCGGATTTTTGCTGGCTGTCATAGAACTTCTGCATCTGCGCGGTCAGGCTGCCGATCGCTGTCGGGTCACAGGCAAAATACTGGGTCACACCTGCGCCGTCGCCGGTGTATGCGGTGACGGCGACGCCCTTGTCATAAAACTGGTAGGAGTAGGTCACATTTTCCGGAAGGCTGGCCGCCGTGGCAACATTGACACGGAGCTCGGAAGCGCCGGTTCGCTCCTTGCCTAAGGTTGCCTTTTGCGAGGCGTTGATCTTGGAGGGCTCAAGCGACTGCAACCGTTCCAGCATCAGAATCTTGTTTTCCGTCTCCTCGTTAAAGACCGCATAGCGGCTGGTATTGTCCAGCAGGCAGATGCAGGTATAGTCCTCCGACCAGGTAAAGTAGCCGTAGGGGTCTAGCTCCTTCATCTGCGCCTGCAGGTCTGCTTCCAGATCGAGCAGCGCCTGGGGGATCTTGTAGTCATTCGGGTAGGTCAGCAGCTTGTCGTCCTGAAAGATAAACCGATCCGGCATTGAATCCTGCCAGATTTCCAGATAGCGGGCGTCCTGCTCCACCACCGTATCTTGACCGATAGGTGTCGGGTCAAGACCGGCAAAGGCTTTCTCCACCTGCTGGATGGCCTGCTCGCTGCTGAAGTTGAGTCCCCGTTCCCCGACGCTGTACTCAATCATATACGGGTCCTCCAGCACAAACAGGTTTTCCTCCTGCGCGAAGGCGGTGAGTGACAGGCCGCTCATCAGCGTCGCCGCTGCCAGCAGGAGCGATAACATTTTCTTCTGCTTCATACTTTTTCTCCTCTCTGTGTTGTTCTATCAAAAGGGATTCCGTTTTCCCTGTTAGGCGTTTTGCAAGGTGACCAGCAGGGCTTCCTGCTGCTGGTCACCAATGGTGTATTCCAAAACCTGCGGCATATCCGAGGCCCAGATGCGCAGTTTGCCGTTTAAAATCTGCACACGGTAATCGACCCCGGTGACAAAGTGGATGCGGCATTCCAGCTCCGGGGCCGTCCAGAGGGCCTCCCGTTCGGTGACGGAACCAACCCTCAGACCTTTCCAATTCTCCAGGTGCGTCACGCCCTCCTCGACCACCTTACCGTCCACCATCACTTCCATGCCGCGTATGCGGCCTGCCCTTGCAAGGGACATCCAGGATGCGTGCTTGGAGCTCCCATCAAAAACGCTCTGCATTTCGCGATAGAGCTGCTTTCTGACCGGCAGGTCGCAGAGAAAAGAGCCCACTTCTTCGCCATTCGACTGAACCGCTACTCCATACTGGTAGAGTTGATAGCTGTATTCTTTGCTGTCCCGGCCAATCGTCTCAATCCGCAGTTCGGATGCGCCGGTCAGCGGCAGCCCCAGCTGGTCCTTCTCCACCTTCTGGGGCTCCAGCAGCTCCAAGGATTCGAGGATGGGCGCGAAGTCCTCCTCCCGCTCATAATCCAGCAGCGCCGCTTGCCGCTTTTGATTGTCGAGGATGCGAAGCTGCTGAACCCTTCTCCCCATCGCAAAGCAGCCGTAAGGGTCAAGGGTTGCAAGGGCATCCTCCAAAAACTTGATTATCGTCTTGCCATTTTGCACCTGATAGGCGCCCTGGCTGGTAAAAATAATCTGCCGTTCCTGTACATCCTCCGGCAGGCTGCCCAGCGTGTAGCCAATCTCCCAGCCTTGCCCACGCACCGAAAAACCGATGCCGTTTGGAAGGTTGGGATTGACCTGCGACGGCTTTGCACCGGCGGTGTTCATCAAGGCAACAAACTGGTCAAGCATCGGTCGGTTGGTGATGGTGATTTGCTGACCGCTCCCGTTTCGATAGGTGACGCTGCAAACATCGGAAAGCGCAAAGGGCGCTGGCGCTTCTGTTTCTTTGTCCAGCAGAATGACCGCCGCACCGCAGAGGATCGACCCCAGCATTGTGAGAGCAAAAACAAAGGCAAACATCTTTTGGAAAAATCTTTTCTTCATTTTCTCTCCTCCTATTGTTTCGGTGTCCAAATTTTGAAAAATTGCTTCACTTCGTCTCTGCTATTTCCCCTAATTCTCCCTCTTTGCCAAAACAGGCCGCCGTCGCCTGTGCGATTCGCTGGGGAGGAATTGGGAGGAAAAACAAAAAGGCACAAAACCTTCTAACCTCATCATACCACAAGCATGATGTAAAAGTCATCCGATTTTGTACCTTTTTGTGTAATCTAACAGAATTATGAATATTCCGTTGGTGAGATTGGACTAGTCGTTGATGAGGCGCTCAAATTCGGCGCGGACACGATCCATATTGCTGTCGCCAATCATCGTGTAGTGCAGAATGACGCCGTCGCCGCCGTCGATGAGCAAACTTCCGCTGTTGATGTCCAGGCGGATCACCATGCCGCTGGCAAATTCAATGTCGGCGTGATATTCCGGGCGGCTGAACATCACGCTCTCCTCGCGCACGCTGCCCTTGCTGACATGCAGCTGCTGCAGGAAGGAGAACAGCGTCTGCGCGTGATCGCGGATCAGGCCAACCTCTTTGCGGGAGGTGCCGGTCGTGCTGGAGATGGTCATGCTGTTCAGCGCGCCGTAATCCATCAGCGCAAGGCTGGCCGGGGTGGAGGAGTACTGGGAACAGATCTGCTCCACCGTCTGGTAAAAGCTGGCGAGGCTGGCCGGTTCGCAGACGTAAAATTCCTGATTATTTTCCGAGCGGTAGGCCAGGATGCCGGTCTCATAAAACTCAAATGTAAAGAGGGTGTGCTCATCGTCGGCGAGATTGATCATGGTGAGGTCGGTGTTTTCCACGCCCGGGTTGATGCTGCCGGTGAGGGTATCGGTGACCTTCAGCGCGCCCAGCGCCTCCTGCAGGGCCGCTTTGCTGGCGGCAATGTCCTGCACCTCCATGCTGCCAAGATCCAGTGCAAGGACGCGGGAGGCCTGCTCAAACTCGTCCGCAGCGATGTTCAAGCCGTTCTGTGTCTCCTCCTCGAGCCAGCCCTCCAGCAGGGTACGGATGCTGCTGATCGACTCGGTGGACTCATAGGTGGTGGAGCCGGTGGAGAGGGTGGTCTTGCTGCCGGACAGGGTGGAATCGTACAGCCTGCAGCTGAGGGCGGTGCCGTCCTCCATGCTCAGGTTGAGCGAAGCCTCCCAGTTGGCATCCTGCAGGGCAACCGACTGTCCCACGCTCACCAGCTGCAGCTTCTGAATCTCCTGCAGCAGCTGGTCCAGTTTGGCCTGCTCGGCCTGCTGGTCCGCTTCCTCCTCCGCCTGACCGATGGTCAGCTGCCCGGTGCCATCGTCCTGGGTGATGGTGATCTGCGCGGTTGTGATGGTGGATTTTGGAGCAAAGGCTGTCTGCTCCTCATCTGTATTTTCTTGTTGATCCGCGTCCTGTTCATCCTTATTTTCATCTTCGGTCTGGGTATTTTCCTCTTCCGACTGGGGGGACTGCGGCTGATCGACAGACGGCTCGGTCTGCTGGTCCTCCTCCTGCGTCTGCGAGGATGTTTCCCCGGACGTGTTCTCCAGTGTTTGCTGTGTATCATTCCCGGTAAAATCTATCTGCAGAACAAATCGGGCAAAGAGCATGGTAAGGCTGATCAGGATAATGGATGCGACAAGGGTCGTGATCAAAATGATCTTTTTGCCATTCATAAACCTTCCTCCTTAAAAAAATTTAATCCATTTTCAGGTTACTACAAAATTTGTCAAGTGTCAATCTAATCCTGTCAATTTTTTCCCTTTTTTCACAATTTACGATAGATTGCCTAATTGTGGACACAAAAAAGAAAAAATTTTTATTTTTTGAAGTATTGTTCTTCCCCGCCCCGTTTCATAAGTGTAAGGGGTTCCGGAAGGAACAAATTTGTAAAACGGAAAGCTGGTGAATACTTTGCATGACACAACGGGAGTTTAGTCAGTTCGTCACCCAATATGAAAAGCTGGTATTCACCATCTGCTACCAGTTTGTCAAAGACTATCACGAGGCGCAGAACCTTTCGCAGGAAACCTTCCTCTCCGCCTACCGCCACATCGACAGCTATCAGGGTGACAACTACAAGCCCTGGATTGCCCGAATCGCCACCAACAAAGCTAAGGATTACCTCAACAGCGCCTACTCCAGGCGGGTGATGCTGGCCTCCAGCGAGGAGGATTCGGTGGAGGATATAGCCAGTATGCGGGCGGCGGATTTTTCCGAACAGCCGGACGAAGCGTACATCCAAAAGGAGGGTTCCAACGCCATCGAGCAAATGATCCGCTCCCTCAAGGAGCCGTACCGGGAGGTGTGCATCCTGCGTTTTCTGGAAGAAAAGGACACGCAGGAGATCGCGCAGATTCTCGGCCGGCCCAAGAAAACGGTAGAGACGCAGCTTTACCGCGCAAGAGCGATCTTACAAAAACAGATTAAGGAGGTATACAGCTATGAAAAAAATCGATGAGTCGTCGGTTGGGATGCCACTGGAAAATCTGGAGCTCTTCACCGCTGACGGCCATCTGACAGACAGCGCCTTCGCGCTTTTGATCCAGGAAAAGCTGGATCCTCTGCAAAGCCTGGAGGTCTCGGAACACCTTTCCTTCTGCGACCGCTGTCTGGAACGATACACCGCTATTTTATGCGGAGAGCCGATCCCCGATGCAGGCGGCGCAGAACAGGCGCTTCCCGTCACCGCCCACCTGATCGAACCGCCGCAGCCGCTGCTGCCCGGCATTCTGCAAAAGCTGCGGCAGAGGGCGCAGGTCTTTTATTTGAAGAAGGCCACCTCCCTGGTGGTTGCCGCGTCACTGGCGCTGGTCTTTTGGTCCGGCGGCCTGTTCACTTCCGGAACCTTGTCCGGAGTTGTTGACAACATGGTGGAGGGACTGCACAGCTCCTCCCAGACCATTCTGGAACAGACCGAGGAGATTTCCAGCAGCTTGGGAGATTTCTTCCGTTCTCTGCAGGGAGATTTTCTGAAATGGAAATTTTCCTTCTCCCCCAAAAACCAGTAAGCCGGCTACACCAACACTGGGTTTCTTTTACAGGATGAATCAAAATCGGATGGATGAATCACGGAATACAGTCAATTGAAAAGAGTTTCTTTATGGATGAATCGAATAGTATGCTTGGAAGAACCAGGTTCTTCCAAATTCCCAAAGGGGTTTGGGAATAGTTTTCTGTCAAAGGAGTTTTTGTTATGAGAAAAAGTAGGATTCTGACCTTCTTGTTCGCACTGTGGCCCGGCGCCGGCCAGATGTATCTGGGATACATGAAGCGTGGCGTCTCGCTGATGGGTCTGTTCTTTCTGATATTTGCCATCATGGGTTTTCTTGGATTAAGCTTTCTTGCTTTTTTGTTGCCTATCATCTGGTTTTATGCCTTTTTTGATACGATGAATCTGCGCTCGATGAGCTATGAATTCCTCCCGCAGGACGATTTCCTGTTCCATCTGGATTCGATCAACGCGCCGGAACTGGTTAAATTTTTCCAGCGCCGTCACCTGCTGGCCGGTGTGCTGCTGATTCTGGTCGGTATCTATATTCTGCTCCATACCTTTGTGGTGCCAATCTTCTACTTCACCTTCAACATCAACCTCTACCCGCTCTTTGAGGGCCTGCCGACACTGATCGTCGCAGTAGGCATCATCCTGCTGGGTATCTATCTGATCCGCAGCACCGTCTCGCACAAAGCAATCGAGGATGACTACCAGGAATACCACCAAGATTCCTCTCACCAGGAAAACCAATCTCTTTAACGGACGAACGATTGTGTAACCGGGAAGGATTTCCGGTTACACAATCACCCCCTCCGTTTCTATTCCCAAAAGGAAGGTGCTATCATGTTAAATCAGAATGATTATTCCGACTCAAATCAAAATAGAAAACAAAACAACAGGTCAAACAGCGGCCCAACCCCCAATCCATATCAGCCGCACCAACCGCCCAAGCGTCCAACGCGCCGCATCGGCACCCTGACGATGGGCGTCACCTTGATTCTGGTCGGCATCATCCTGCTGGTCTTTTTCTTTAAGCCGTTCGACCTCTTTAGCCTGATGCGTTTTTCGCCGGTGCTGCTGATCCTGCTGGGCATCGAAATCATCTGGCAGTACAGCCGCCACCACGGCGAGGAGCTCCGGTACGATTTCTGGGGAACGCTGTTCTGTCTGCTGGTCATCTGTGTCGCCTGCTTCTGCAGCGTCTTTTACCCGCTGTACATGGAGTTTGGCCCTGCCAGCTGGAAGGTGGAGCAGCAGGTCAGCGGTGAAATCTTTGACGAGCTGTACCAGCAGATCCCTTCCAGTCTCGACGTGCAGGCACTGGACGTCGACTGCGAAATCCGCAGCGTCACCCCGGCCAGAGAAAGCATGAGCGCGCAGGAACTGACCTCTGCGGACAGGGTCGTTCTCTACATCACCCTGGGCAATCAGACCGACAAGGCCGGCTTTGCTCAACAGATCCGCACCCTGTTCGACAGCATTGATCCGGAGCAGTATCCAAACCTTTCTGCCCGCGTCTTTGCCGACTATGAGGGCGGGCGGTACATCGCCTACCTCAACGACCGCTTTTCGATGCGGCTGGACGTGAACGGTCTGCTGAACCTGATTGAGGAAGACCCGGATGTGGAGTATGCCGAATCCGACGAATATGATGAAGAAAGCTACGATGAGGACACCGAAATTTCCAGCGAAGATGCCGCTTCCGAGATGACGGTCGGCTCCTCCGCACTGGCATAAACAGCGCCCAATAGGCGGCAGAAACTGCCGCCTATTTTTCTGCTTTTTTCCAAAAGGGGGCTTCTAATTCTCCGACAGGTATGCTATAATAAAACAGCATGTTTAACAATTGGATAGGAGACTGATTTTTATGGAATTTGTGATCGAGATTCTCAAGACGGTTGTCTTGGGCATCATCCAGGGCATCACCGAATGGCTGCCCATCAGCAGCACCGGCCACATGATTCTGGCCGATGCCTTTTTAAACCTCAACCAGCCCAAAGAGTTTATGGATATGTTCTATGTTGTCATCCAGCTGGGCTCCATTCTGGCGGTGGTCGTGCTCTACTTCCAAAAGCTCAACCCTTTCTCCCCCTCCAAGTCCCGCGCCGAGCGGCTCTCCACCTTCCAGCTCTGGTTCAAAGTACTGGTTGCGGTGCTGCCCATCGGCGTCATCGGCCTGCTGGTCGACGACTGGGTCACCGAGCACTTTTACACCCCAACTGTTGTCGCCGCCGCGCTGATTATCTACGGCGTACTGTTCATCCTGCTGGAAAAACGAAACAAACAGGTCAAGCCGCGCATCCGTTCCTTTGAGCAGCTCAGCTACCGCACCGCCGCCTGCATCGGTTTCCTGCAGCTGCTGGCCATCATCCCCGGAACCTCCCGTTCCGGCTCAACCATTCTGGGCGCCATGCTGCTGTCCTGTTCGCGCTTTGTCGCCACCGAGTTCTCCTTCTTCATGGCCATCCCGGTCATGTTCGGCGCCAGCGCCTACAAGATTCTCAAGTTCATCCTGCAGGTTGGCCTCTCCTCCATCACCGGGGCACAGTGGGGTATTCTGCTGATCGGTTCGGCGGTAGCCTTCATCGTCTCGCTGTTTGCCATCAAGTTCCTGATGAACTTCATCCGCAAGCACGACTTCACCGCCTTCGGCTGGTACCGCATCGTGCTGGGCATCGTGGTCATCCTCTACTTTGGCGCGCAGGCAATGATGGCTTAACCGTTTTTCTTCACACAAAAAAGGAAACGTCTTTCGAGGACGTTTCCTTTTTTCATCATCTTTTTAGTTGCGGACCGCTTTGCCGTTTTCTGCGCGCCACTCGAGATATTCATCGAAGGTGCAGCGGCGGTCGACGATGCCGTCCGGGGTGATCTCGATAATGCGGTTGGCCACCGTCTGCACAAATTCATGGTCGTGAGAAGTGAAGAACACGTTGGACTTAAACTCCACCAGACCATTGTTGACCGCGGTGATCGACTCGAGGTCGAGGTGGTTGGTTGGCTGGTCGAGTATGAGGACGTTGGACCCGTAGAGCATCATCCGCGAGAGCATGCAGCGCACCTTCTCGCCACCGGAGAGCACCTGCACCGGCTTGTAGACATCGTCGCCGGAGAAGAGCATCCTGCCCAAAAAGCCGCGCAGATAGGTCTCGGTGATATCCTTGGAGTACTGCGAGAGCCACTGCAGAATCGAAAGGTCGCAGCCGTTAAAATATTCCGAGTTGTCCTTCGGGAAGTAGGAGCGGGAGGTGCTGACACCCCACTTGATCGAACCGGAATCCGGTTCCAGCTCCTCGGCCAAAATCTGCAGCATGGTGGTCAGCGCGATCTCATTGTCGCCGATGAAGGCAATCTTGTCCCCCTTGGCGACGGTGAAGGAGACGTCGTTGAGCACCTTCACCCCATCCACCGTCTTGCTGACGCGGTCGACGGTCAGCACATCCTTGCCGATCTCGCGGTCCATGGTGAAGCCGACATAGGGGTATTTGCGGGAGGAAGCGGGCAGCTCCTCCACCGTCAGCTTGTCGATCAGCTTACGGCGGGAGGTCGCCTGCTTGGATTTGGATTTGTTGGCGGCAAAGCGCGCGATGAAGTTCTGCAGTTCCTTGATCTTCTCGTCCGCCTTGCGCTTCTGGTCGGCCATCATCCGCTGCATCAGGCGGCTGGACTCGTACCAGAAATCATAGTTGCCGACGTACATTTTGATTTTATTGTAGTCGATGTCGACGATGTGGGTGCAAACGTTGTTGAGGAAGTGACGGTCGTGGGAAACGATGATGACCGTTCCCTGATAGTCCATCAAAAACTCCTCCAGCCAGGTGATGGAGGCAAGGTCGAGGTGGTTGGTCGGCTCGTCCAGCAGGATGATCTCCGGCTGACCAAACAGCGCCTGCGCCAGCAGAATCTTGACCTTGTCCTTGTCTGGCAGGGAGCCCATCTGCTCATACAGCAGGTTCTGGTCAAGGCCCAAACCTTTGAGCAGCTTGCTGATCTCGGTCTCAACCTCCCAGCCGCCAAGCTCTGCAAACTCCGCCTCCAGCGCGGCGGCAAGCTCGCCGTCCTCGTCGGTAAAATCTTCCTTATTATAGAGAGCGTCCTTCTGCTGCATGATCTCATACAGGCGCGGGTTGCCCTGGATGATGGTGTCCAGCACCGAAAAGCTGTCGTAGGCAAAGTGGTCCTGCTTTAATACCGACATGCGCTCGCCGTCCGGGATCTCCACCGTGCCGGTGGAGGGCTCGAGCTCGCCGGAGAGGATCTTTAAAAAGGTAGATTTTCCAGCGCCGTTTGCGCCGATAACGCCGTAGCACTCGCCGGCGTTGAACAAAAGATTGACATCGGAAAACAGCTTCTGGCCGCTGAAATCCAGACTGACGTTGTTGACCGTAATCATGAATACATTCTCCGTTCTGTTTTTAATCGGTATGAGTATACCATAGGGCACAGCGTACGTCAAGGCAAAAAAACTCTTGCCGAAGCCACTTCTACAGCGGCTCAGATGGGCTTTGTTCCAGCAGCTCTCCAAGCTGCCCGATAAACTGCTCGTAGTCCTCCGAGCTTGCGATCAGATAGGTGTTAAAATCAAAATCGGAAAACCGGCCGCCGCTCGGACTCTGGAAGCTGACCTCCCGCTCGCAGAACTGCATCCAGAAATTCCCCTTCTTCCCGTATCGAAAGGCAATTGCATATTGTGGACCTTTTTCCCGCTGGTGCTCCTTCCCACGCCAGTGGTTGTCACCGATATTTCTGCGTACCGGAAGCGTCTCCAGCAGCTCGAGCAGCTTCTGCGCATCTGGCTCATACGAAATCCGCGCATCAAAGTCCCACACCTCGGTCTCGCGGTACCCTTCCACCCCTTCTTTCGCCAGCACCTCTCCGAACGAAAAAACCGGCAGGCAGTAACACAGTACCCCCAGAACGCCGATTCCCAAGATGGCAAGTAAGATCGCCTTTTCTTTTTTCATTTTCTCTCGCTCCTTTTCGTTGCAGAATTTGGGCTGTTTATAGTTCCCGGTCTTGGACCCCTTCACAATTTTTCTTATTCGATAGTATTAGTATACTACAGGCCACTATATCCGTAAAGGTGTGGGTAAAAAGAGCTTCTTGAGCCCTTACATACTGCGCTTTCCTCCCTATTTTTTCTAGATCATTCTTCTTGCTTCTTTTTTCTACAATCATCTGGTATTTATTCTATTCTTGTGCTATAATGGAGACGAAGGAGCAGATTTTACAAAGCAAGCAGATTGTTTCACAGGAAAAGAGGAGAATCATGAAACATCGTAAAATGCTCTGCCAGATGGGCCCTGTCGGCTACTGGCTTTCACTGCACAAGGAGTATCTGCTGCGGGATATCAAAAATCTTTTGAGCAGGGAACGTTTTGCTACCAAAATTGACCCCACCCCTCTGCCTTGCCTAGTCAAGGGACACACCTCGCTGCTGCTGCGCCGGCTGCATGGGGTGGACATGCGCCTGCAGGAGGGCAAAGCGGTCAACCTGCGGATTGCGGCCGCACGGATTAACGGGATCGTCATTCAGCCCGGGGAAACCTTTTCCTTTTGGAAACTGGTCGGCAAAGCGACCCGCAAAAAGGGATACACCGAGGGATTGATGATTTCCAGCGGCGGCTTTCGCTCTGGCGTAGGCGGCGGCCTGTGCCAGCTGGCCAACATGGTGCACTGGCTGTTGCTCAACAGTCCGCTCACCGTCACCGAGCTGCACCACCATTCCGATGCCCTGTTTCCTGACGAGCGCCGCACGGTGCCGTTTGGGACGGGCACCTCTGTCTTTTACAAGAACGTGGACTACCAATTTCGCAACACGACCGATCAGCCGGTGCAGCTGCTTCTCTGGTTGGACGACACCGACCTGTGCGGGGAGCTGCACACCACCCAGCCCTTCCCTTACCGCTATCGAATCATCGAGGAGGACAGCGGATTTGTCGAGGAGGCGGATGGCTGGTACCGGATCAGCAAGGTTTACCGAAGGGTGATCGACCGGGCAAGCGGGCTGGAAATTGCCAAGGAACTGGTGCTGGACAACCATTCCAAGGTGATGTATGACCCAGCCCTAATCCCCGCCGATCAGATTCAATCGAGAACAGAAAGCGAGGGATGAGGATGCTGCTGGAAAAGATTCAACAAAACGCTTCTCTCCTTGCAGAGCACCCTGCCTATCGCTGCGGGGAGGAGTTCTTAACCTATTCCCAACTGTGGAACGCCGCCTGTTTGCTGGCCGCGCAGCTGCAGGACGGTGCCGGTGCGGTGGCGCTGATCGGGACAAAGCAGCCAATGATGGCAGTGGGGATGCTGGGAAGCCTGCTTGCCGGTCGGCCCTACCTGCCACTTTCTTCCGACCAGCCAAAGGAGCGGCTGCAGCGCATTCTCTCCCAGGCCAATCCCGGCACTGTGATCGATTGTCGGGAGGCAAAAGCGGAACAATGGCTCAAACGGGAGCCTGCCATGCAGAATTTTTTGATTCCAGGCAACCCTTCCCGGGATGCCTATTGGCTGTTCACCTCCGGCAGCAGCGGCAGCCCAAAGGGGGTGCGCATCTCCCTTGCCGCGCTGGAAAATTTCGTGCGCTGGTTTTGTGCGCTCCCAGCCATCCGCTCCCGAAAGAAACCGGGAGCCGCGCTCAATCAGGCGCAGTTTTCCTTCGACCTGTCGGTGGCCGACCTTTGGCCTGCCTGGATGATGGGCGAGACCGTCTTTGCGCTGGAACCCTCTCAGCAAGCTGACCTTGATACGCTTTACCGGGCGCTAGGGGAAAGCGGGGCCACGCGGATGAGCTGCACTCCATCCTTCGCTCGGCTCTGTCTGTGCGATAAAAGCTTTCAGCGCGAACTGATGCCTGCGCTTCAGACCGTCTTTTTCTGCGGCGAGACACTGCCTGCCAGGACGGTTCGGCAGCTCAGGCAACGCTTTCCGGATGTCACAGTTCTCAACGCCTACGGCCCCACCGAGGCAACCTGTGCAGTTTGTGCCGTGGAGGTGACGGGAGCAGGCGAACCACTGCCGGTCGGACAGCTGGCAAATGCGGCCTGCCAGCTGCTGATTTTAGACCGGGACGGGAACGAGCTGCCGCCGGGGCAAAGCGGGGAGATCGCCATCGCCGGCCAAAGTGTCGCAAGCGGATACCTCAACGCTTCTGCTGAACGGTTTGGCAGTTGGCAGGGGCAGCGGCTTTACCGCACCGGCGATATTGGCAGGATCGAAAACGGCCTGCTCTGGTACAGCGGACGGCTGGACCGCCAGCTCAAATATAAGGGCTATCGCATCGAGCCGGGAGAGATCGAAGCCGTCATCCGCTCCTGGCCTCAGGTACAGGCAGCGGCAGTGCTGCCCATGACAGCGGGAGGTCAGGTGGTTGCCCTGGCCGCTGTGGTGGAGTGGATGGGACCTCCTCCAAAAACAGCTGACTGTGATGCGCAGCTGCGAAAATCGTTGCCGGCGTATATGCTGCCAAAGGTTTGGCTCCCGGTAGAGCGGATGCCGGTCAATCAAAATGGAAAGTGTGATCTGCAGGGTTTGAAGGAGATGTTGCAAAATGGATGAAAAAGAGCTGGAACAGGCGGTCAAGAAGCTACTGGTCGAGGCGTGCAGCAGCCGTCGTGTCCTGGAGCCGGGAATAGACCTGCTGGAAAGCGGATTATTAGACAGTCTCGGACTCATTACCCTGTTGGACGGGCTGGAGGATATGGGCATCGAAATCCAGCCCACCCAGGTGGACCGCAGCTGTTTTCGCAGCGTCGAAGGGATTCTGCAGCTGTGCAGGACGGCAAAGGAATCCCCTGAGGCAACCTAATGCGCTGGGGAATCTCCCCTGGCAAAGCCTTCTTTTGTTTTTTCATTTCCCAGGCAACGCTCTCGGAAAAATATTTTTACAAAATCAGACAAAGTAAAAAAGCTGCCCCAGAAAGGGCAGCTTTTTTGCTGTCAGAATATTTTTTAGAAGCAACTATGAATGTCGGTATACTCCATCTTGAAGCTGTCCGCAACGTTCTTGCAGGTCAGCTTGCCATCGTAGGTGTTGATCGCCGAATAGATCGTCTCGTTTCTGCGGCAGGCTTCTTCCAGGCCGTTCGCGGCTATCTGGAGGCCGTAGCTCAGGGTGGCGTTGGTCAGCGCGATGGTGGAGGTGCGCGGAACAGCGCCCGGCATATTGCCGACGCAGTAATGGACGACTCCATCCACCTTATAGATCGGATCGTCGTGGTAGGTCATGTGGGTGGTTTCGCAGCAGCCACCCTGGTCAACCGCGACGTCGACGATGACCGAACCGGGGCGCATCTCTTTCAGATAAGATTTTCTGATAATCTTCGGTGCCTTCTTGCCGGGGATCAGCACCGCGCCGACAACCAGGTCGGCTGTCTTCAGCGCGTTTTCGACGTTGACGTCGTTGGAGTAAAGGGTCTGGATGCGCGCTCCGAAGATGTCGTCCAGGTACTCCAGGCGGTGGATGTTGACATCCATGACGGTGACGTCCGCGCCCATGCCGACCGCAATCTTGCAGGCGTTGGTGCCGACGCTTCCGCCGCCGATGATGACGACGTGCGCCTTCGGGGTTCCGGGCACGCCGGAGAGCAGAACGCCGGATCCGCCGTAAATCTTCTCCAGATACTTGGCGCCTTCCTGCACGCTCAGGCGGCCCGCAATCTGGCTCATCGGGGCAAGCAGCGGCAGATAACCGTTCTGATCCAGCGTCTCATAGGCCACGCCCTTGACGCCGGCGGCCAACATCGCGTCGGTCAGCGCGCGGTCCGCCGCCAGATGCAGGTAGGTGTAGATGATCTGCCCCTTGCGGAAATACTGGTACTCGTCCGAAAGCGGTTCCTTGACCTTGACGATCATCTCAGCTGTTTCCCACACCTCGCGCGCCGTTTCCAGAATGGTGGCGCCCGCCTTGATGTAATCGTCGGTCATAAAGCCTGACCCGACGCCGGCGTTGCGCTCGATATAGACCTGGTGTCCAGCGTTGACGTAGCTTCGGACATTGTCCGGTGTCAGGCCGACGCGGTACTCAAACTTTTTGATTTCCTTTACGCTTCCGATCTTCATAAATCTTGCCTCTCTTTCTCTAATTACAGTTGCGAGAAAAACGCGTCTTTTTCCCCTTCTTATTATGCAATATTTATAGAATTTTTTCAATAGTTGATAAAAAAATATCAACTATTTTTTTCTGATTTTGCTTTCTCTTATCAAACGTCCTTTTTTGTTTATTGCCTTTTGTATCAAAATATTGTAGAATATGGATAAAATCAAGCTTCTTTTGAAAGGAAGATTGTATGATTGACTTTTCTCTCATGATCGATTATCTGCGCGGACGTTCCTCCAAGGGCTATGAGTTGTTCGGCGCGCACTTTGTCTGGGAAAACAACCAATCGCAGGTGCGCTTTGCCGTCTATGCTCCACAGGCAAAGGTAGTTTCTCTGATCGGCGACTTCAACGCCTGGAACCCCTGGCCGATGCAGCAGCTGGACTGCGGCGTCTGGGTGCTGACCTCCCCTGATCCACAGCCGGGGGACCGGTACAAATACCGCATCACCACCGCCGGGGGCGAAATCTGGGACCGGGCCGATCCCTTTGCCTTCTTCACCGAGCTGCGGCCCAACACCGCCTCGGTGATTCAGCGGCTGGACGGATATCATTGGCAGGACGGCGCCTTTTTATCCACCCGGCAGAAAAATTTTAACCGCCCGCTCAACATCTACGAGCTGCACGCCGGTTCCTGGCGAATGAAGGATGGAGATGGATGTGAACGCTTCCTCCAATATGACGAGCTGGCCGACCAGCTCATCCCCTACATCCGGCAGATGGGCTACACCCACATCGAGCTGCTGCCCCTCACCGAGTACCCGTTGGACGCCTCCTGGGGGTATCAGGTATCCGGCTACTTTTCCGCCACCAGCCGCTACGGTTCCCCGCACCAGCTGATGGCGCTGATTGACCGCTGCCACCAGGCCGGCATCGGGGTGATTCTGGACTTTGTTCCCACCCACTTTGTCCCGGACTATTACGCGCTGGCCCGCTTTGACGGCTCCTGCCTGTACGAGTCGGATAACCCAAACCTGCGGGACAGCCCGTGGGGCACCGTCCTGTTCGACTTCACAAAGCCGCACGTCCTGAGCTTTCTGCGCTCGGCCCTGGATTTCTGGATCACCGTCTACCACTTCGACGGCATCCGATACGACGCAGTCTCCAATCTGATCTACCAGGGCGGCAGCAAGGACAAGGGCCTCAACGAACCGGGGCTGTGGTTTTTGCGGAGCACCAACTTCACCCTGCAGCAGGACCACCCCGAGGTGATGCTGATTGCGGAGGACTCCAGCGACTACCTCAAGGTGACCGCACCGGTGGCCTACGGCGGGTTGGGCTTTGACTATAAGTGGAATCTCGGCTGGATGCACGACACGCTGGACTATCTGGCCACCCCCTTTGCCGAGCGGGCTGGGATGAAAAACCGCTTCCTCTTCTCGATGAGCTACTTCTATCAGGAAAACTACATTCTTCCCCTCTCCCATGACGAGGTGGTGCACGGCAAAAAGACAATCATCGACAAGCTCTGGGGCAGCTATGAGCAAAAGTTTGCCCAGCTGCGCTGCCTGTACTGCTATATGCTCTTTCACCCGGGCAAAAAGCTCTCGTTCATGGGCAACGAGCTGGCCGAATTTATGGAGTGGAGCGAGGAGCGCCAGCCCGGCTGGAACCTGCTGGACTATCCGGTTCACCGCAGCTTCCACGTCTTCCTGCAGCGCCTGAACACCCTTTACTGCACCTGCCCCGCCCTGTGGGAGCAGGATTTTGACAGCAGCTACTTTCAGTGGCTGGACATGGGCAGCGTTTTCCCTGAAATCTTCGCCATCCAGCGGCGGGACGGCAGCGGGCAGGAACTGGTTTTGCTGCTCAACCTCTCCGACCGGGACTGCCCAAACTATCCGCTTTCTGCCCACCTTCCCGCCACCCCTTCTGCCTATCGCCTGCTGCTGGACAGCCAGTCGGAGCAGGAGGTGGACAAGGAGCCGCTTTCTTCCGACAGCATTTCCCTTCCCGGGCTGAGCTGTCTGATTCTGCAGCGGGAAAATTCATAATTGGGCTGTTTCTTCCTGGCAGAAAATCTGCTACAATAATCTTGTAACAGAACGATCGCAATGGGGGAATGGCCATGAAAAATCATAAAGAAAGATGGTGCGCTCTGCTGCTGGCCTGCCTGCTGACCTTTGGAATGGCTGGCTGCGGACAGGACACCCAGCAGGCTGAAAGTGAATCAAACACCACCCAGCAGACGCAGGAACAAACCGAATCACAGCAGACCGAAGAGACGGCCGAGACGGAAACAGCTGATTCCAGCACCCAAATGAGCTACTCCCGCAGCGCGCAGGAGATCGCCGAGGACTTTACCCAAACCTGGGCAAGCAAGTGGATTGCCATTGAGGAGGACGGCGTCACCAGCACCATGACGGGCTGCGGCTTTTTGGCCGATTTGGATGGGGACGGCTTGGGAGAACTGATCTTCCTCTACGACAACGACATCCACTACGACGCCGTGGTCTACCGCGTCAGCGGGGACAGCGCCGAGGAGCTGGGCAGCTTTACCCTCTCCAACACCTCTCCGGAGCTGCACTTCACCATCTTTGACGGCAGCGAGGGCAGCATTCTGCGCCACATCGCGGTGCGGGAGCTTTCCGGTCAGAGCGGCAGCGAGACCGAGGAGAGCTACATCACGCTGGAGGATGGAAAGGTGCTGCAGGAGATTCTGTTCTCCACCACCTACGACGGAGTGGACACCTACTATGACAGCATCGTCGCCGGCGCGCAGGAAATTTCTCTGGAGGAATTTGACGCCATGCGGGACGAACTGTTAAGCGGCGCCGAAGAAAGCGGCACCGTCACCTTCACCGCCGGAGATTTTATCGACTTCTCCGATACCGAAACGTTGACCGAATATATCGCGGGACTGTTTACCGCATAAAGGCAGCATTTTTATCAGCAGCAAAAAATCGGAAGGGATTCCTTCCGATTTTTTGCTGCTCTTTTTCTACCGGAAAATGAGGAAAAGCCGATGCTTTTCTCTGCCCGGTTTGCTTCACCGAAGCGTTGGAAGTGGACAATCTCCCGTTCGCGCAAAAACTTGATCGGATCGCGCACATCCGGGTCATCCACCAGGCGCAGGATGTTGTCATAGGTCACCCTGGCCTTCTGTTCCGCAGCGAGGTCCTCGGTCAAATCGCAGATGATGTCGCCGGTCGACTGCAGGGTGCTTGCCGAAAACGGCATGCCCGAAGCCGCCTGCGGGTAGATGCCGGTGGTGTGATCCACAAAATATGTCTCCAGGCCGCCCTCCTTGATCTCGTCGATGCTCAGGCCCTTGGTCAGCTGGTACAGGATGGCGCTGACAATCTCGATGTGGGCCAGTTCCTCGGTGCCGATGTCGGTCAGCCCTGCCTTCACCTGGCCCCAGGGCGCCGAATATCTTTGGCTGAGGTAGCGTGTCGCCGCGCCCAACTCTCCATCGGGCCCTCCCAATTGCAGCAAGAGATGAAATTTGCCGCTTTCTCTTATTTCCTTCTCCTTCCTTTTGTGATATGATAGGCTTATCAAGCGATTGCTCAGGGGAGGGATTTGTCTTGCCCGTTTCCAAAAAATCACGCCCGGACTGGGTCCAGCTGGCAATCCGGCTGCTCCAGTGGGGGATCTGCATTTTGCTGCTGGGGGAATTCCTGGATTCCTTCTTCACACTCAGCTCGCTATGCTTTTTGGCGGGGGCTGTGCTTGCTACGCCTCCCGTGCAACAAAAGATCATGCGCGGCCGCTTTCAATCCATCCTCTGCCTACTCTCCTTGCTGCTCTTTGCCGGTGGCCGGTTGATCCTGCCGCCGCCGCTCCCTATCAATTCATTGCAGACAGCCGTGCCTTCCCAGACAATCACGCAAGCTCCAGCACAAAGTGCCCCTTCCCAGGTTATTGTAGAAATGCCCGCAGAAGAAAATCCCAGCGTCGAGCTGCTTTCCTCCTTCATTATGCAGGCGATGGCGGGTCAGACACCCTCCATCCCGCCGACTTCTCCACAGGAGGAAATTCCCGAAGAGGACGACCCGCCGGTCATCGGCGAATCGCAGGCCGTGCAGTCCCCTGCCGCCACTGTCCCGGAAGTACAAACCGGCAGTGAATCCACCGGCCAGGGCGGCGACCTCCTGGGAAGCGAAAACAACACTGCCGCCGTAACTTATGTGCTCAACACAAACTCGATGAAGTTTCACTACGCCAACTGCCGCTATGCTTCCAAAATCAGCCCCGAGAACTACCGGACCTGCTCCAGCCGGGAGGAGGCAATCGCCCAAGGGTTTATCCCCTGCGGGGTGTGCAACCCTTAAAACTCCTTTAAAATCGCCGTTTTCGGCTCAGAAAGGTCATGCCTGGTATTTTCCGGAATGGCAGCGAATTTTTTGTTTCCGCACCACTATTGCGGGCAGCCGCTCAAAGCGGCTGCCTTTTTGTATGCAGAAAAAGAGGCCGCCGGATCCTCAAAAGCCTGGCGGTTTGCAAAGCAGGAAAAATCCCCCTTTATGGCAGCGCGTCGTAGACTACTTCGCACAGCTGCTCCATCAGCAGCTGTCCCGTCGTGCAGCGTTCCGCCAGCTTTATAACAAAATTTTTGTCGCAGGAAATATCCGGAATCAGCACGCTGTGTATCGTCGACCCCTGCGGGTCAAATTCCTGCCCGACGATGCTGTAGCTCCACCCCGCCGCAGGGTGGGGCGATGGCACCACATAGTATAGCGTCATTCTTCCTCATCCTCTTTTCTCTCGGTCAGATCATCCACCTTGCATCCATAAAGCCGAGCCATCTCCACCGCTTTCGCCAGGGAAGGCGTAGACTCTCCCTTTTCATAAGCCTGCAGACTTCTCAGGGAAAACCCTAAATATTCGATCGCTTTTTCCTGTGTCAAACCCGCTTCCATGCGCTTTTGTTTCAAGACGCTCCCCTGCTTTCTTTTCTTTGGATTGCTCATCCTCAAATCCTCCTTGCCACATCGGAAAAATTTCCAAAATTTACTAATTAGAGCATACCAGATTTCGGCGCATTTGTCCCCGCAGGATCCTGCGGTTTTTGCAAAATTCGACAAAAAAATTTAAAGAGAAAGAATCGTGCGAACGCTTGCGTTATCACCTGCCCATCTGCGCGCTGTAGCAGTCCGACATCACCTCCCCCGCCCGCTCCATCATTTTCTGGACCATCTGTTCCCACTGTTCGCAGGGCAGATGGCGCTCGATCTGCATCTCTGCCCCGCCGGCGTCGTGTACCGTGCTGACCGGCAGCACCCTTCCGTCCGGCAGATGAACATAAGTTTTAGACGTCAGCTTCTGTTTGCCCATTCGGGTTCACCTCCTGGCTCTATTGTATGGATTGAGCAGGTTGTCCGATACCGCGGTTCTGCTTCTTTCCCGTCCCCGCACCGCATACCTTTAAAGTGAAAGGGAGTGGTTTTTGTGAGGACAGCCGCCGCTTACATCCGTGTGTCGACCGACGACCAGCTGGAATATTCCCCGGACAGCCAGCTTTTGCAGATTCGCCGCTACGCCAAAGACAACGGCTTTTTTCTGCCGCAGCAGTGGGTCTTTGTCGAGGAGGAGGGGCGTTCCGGGCGGCAGAGCAGCAAGCGGCCCGAATTTTTGCGGATGATTGCTGCAGCAAAGCAGAGCCCCAAGCCCTTCGACGCCATCCTGGTCTGGAAATATTCCCGCTTTGCCCGCAGCCGGCAGGACAGCATCGTCTACAAGTCGATGCTGCGCAAGGAGCTGGGCATTGACGTCATCTCGGTCAGCGAATATCTGGGCGACGACAAGATGGCGATCATCACCGAGGCCATCATCGAGGCGATGGATGAGTTTTACAGCGTCAATCTCGCCGAGGAGGTGACCCGCGGCATGGCGGAGAAGGCGCGGCGCGGCCAGCCGCTGACCTACGCTCCCTTCGGCTACCGCATTGAGGATAAGCGGTATCTGCCCGACCCGGTCACGGCGCCGCTGGTGCAGATGATCTACGCCGACTTTCTGGCCGGGATGGGCTACCGGGAGATTGTGCAGAAGCTCGACACCCTGCAGGTGCGCACCCGCTTTGGCAACCGGATGGAGAGCCGCGGCGTCGCCTACATCCTGCAAAACCCCGTCTATGCTGGAAAGATTCGCTGGAACCCCCACAGCAAATCCCTCTCTGTCCCCTCCATCCTCGCCGACGGCCAGCACCAGGCGCTTGTCTCCCCGGCGGACTGGGACGCCGCACAAAGGCGCATTGCCCAGCTCAAAAGCCTGTACCCGCAAAAGGCAAAGCCGTCTGTCAGGCCCGGCTGCGAATTTATGCTGCGCGGGCTGGTGCGGTGCAGCAGCTGCGGCGCAACGCTGGTCCGAAACGCCAACAGCCTGCAGTGCAACGCCTATGCCCGCGGCCGGTGCACCGTCTCCCACTCGATTCAGGAGCAGAAGCTTGTGCGCTGGGTGATCGAAACGCTGCGGGTCGACTTCGGGGAAGCTGCTTTTTCGCTGCACCTGCGTCAACCCGCCCCCGCTGCCAACCCCATCGCCCTGCTGCAGGGGCAGATTGCGCGGGAGCAAAGCCGGTTAGAGCGCGTCCGCAGGGCCTATGAGGCCGGCATCGACACGCTGGAGGAGTACCGGCAAAACAAAGAAAAGCTCTCCGCCACACTCGAGCAGCTAAGGCGCCAGCTCGCCCTCCTGCAGGCGCAGGAAAGCCCTCAGCCGCAAGCATCCCGCCTGCCACTCTATCGGGAGCAGCCGGTGCTTCCCTTTTTGTCCGACCCCGCCATTTCCGGGGCGGAAAAAAACCGGCTGCTGCGCGCGCTGATCCGGCAGGTCCGCTTTGACCGGCAGAACAATTGTATCGAGATCCACTATTATCTTTAGAAAAAGAGAAAGCCAGCGCCTTCAAGATACACGCTGGCTTTTGCATAGTCAGATGTTGCGATTGGGTCCTCCCAATTGTGAGATGATGACCTTTGCGGCCGCCGCATTGGGGCGCGCAATCTTCACCGGGTATTCCAGTTTCTTGCTATAACTCCACATGATGTTATGCCTCCTCCCCTGTATTGGCCTGCAGATCCCACGGCCACGGATCGTCCACCCAGCTCCAACGGGTCGCGCCGTCGGCGACAGCCGGGGTCAGGGAGCCGAACTGCTTTTCATACGCCGCCTTGGCTTCCTGCAAAAGGCCTGCGTACTTGCTGTAGTATTTTAACGCCTCCTGGTCGTCCGGGTGGCTGTCCAGAAAGAGGTTTGCCTCGACGAGCGCAAACTCGTACATCTGCACCCGCTTCATCAGGGTTTGTCTGGTGCTATTTTGAGCCATTTGGCACAGCCTCCTCTCCGATGAATGGCTTATCCAGTTGGGCGAAAATGGTTCCGCGCGCAAAGCCGAGACTGCTTTCGTATAAATCTTCCCACTTCTGGGTGGGGACATATGCCATCGCCAGCGAAATCGGCTGGTCAGTAAACACCGAGCAGCCGCTCTCCTGTTCGCTGTTGTTCAGATGAAACAGCATGGTATCTCACCGCTCCTTTTTCTGAAAATGGTTTGCAGGCAGCGCCTACATTCCCAGACTATGCGCCGCGGCGGGGGCCGGTGCCGGCAGACCGTCCGGCGAATGGCGCCTGTCCCTGCCGGAGCGGTGAGGCTTTTCTCTTATTTTGTGCTCCTGCGCCAAATGTTCATCCGCAAATTCCTGACAAAATTTTTTCGGGCAAGGAACTGCCCCTAGCAGATGCGGAAGGTGTTCCTGTCAAAGTCGATGAGGCCTTCCTTTTTGAGCTTCCCCAGCTCCACCGTCATGGCGCTGCGGTCCACCGAGAGGTAGTCCGCCAGCTGCTGGCGGTTAAAGGGGATGACAAAGGCCGCCTTCCCGCCCCCGGGAGCCATCCCTGCCTGATAGGAGAGGTAGGCCAGCAGCTTTTCGCGGGTGGTTTTGCGGGAGAGAATCTCGAGCTTCAGGCTGAGCTGGCGGTTTTTGTTTGCGGTCACCTCCAGCAGATTTTGTAGGATGCGCCGATGAAAGGGGCAGGCGGTGGGACAGAGGGTCAGCACCTTCTGCACCTGCAGCAGCAACACCTCGCTGTGCTGCGCCACCACGACGTTGACGTCCGACCTTGCCTGGGACAGACAGGCGTAGGTTTCCGCGAACACCTCCCCCTCCCCGACCGCTGCCAGGATGGAGCGATTGCCCCAATAGTCGTCCCGCTCGACCATCACCTTGCCGGAAAGGACGATCCCAATCTGGCGAATCTTCTGCCCCGCGGCAAAGATCACCTCCCCGCGCTCGTACTGCGCCGACTGAACGCCAAAGCAGTTTAGCACCGCCTCGACCTCCTCCGGCTGCATCCCGGCAAACAACGAAACCGCTGTGAGTTTTTGACAATCCATCTCTTCACCTCGTTTTGTTGGAAATCCAACAGATCTTTTTTCCCCATTATAGTATCCTTTTCTCAGAAGGTCAATTCAAAAATTACAATCATGCGATAGAAGAAAGGGAAGGTATCAAACGATGATCCGCAAAATTGTTTCGATCAATGAACAACTCTGCAACGGCTGCGGCCTGTGCGCCAGCGCCTGCCACGAGGGCGCGATTGCGATGGTGAATGGAAAGGCAAAGCTGATCCGCGACGACTACTGCGACGGCTTGGGCGACTGCCTGCCGGCCTGCCCCACCGGCGCCATCAGCATCATTGAGCGGGAGGCTGCCGCCTATGACGAGCAGGCCGTTCTGGCAAGTCAGGCGGCGAAAGCTTCCACTGGGCAGAAACCGCACGGCTGCCCCGGCTCGATGGCAAGGGCACTGCACCCGCAGCCTGCCGCCAACGTCTCTACAGCCGTTCCGCAGAGCCAGCTTTCCCAGTGGCCGGTGCAGCTGCGGCTGGTTGCGCCAAACGCCTCCTTCTTTGAGGACGCGCACCTGCTGATCGCCGCCGACTGTACCGCCTTTGCCTATGCCGATTTCCACAACCGCTTCATCCGCAACCGGGTGACGCTGGTCGGCTGCCCCAAGCTGGACCCGGTGGACTATGCGGAAAAGCTGACCGAAATCTTAAAATCGCACCATATCAAGAGCATCACCCTGGTCCGGATGGAGGTCCCCTGCTGCGGCGGGCTGGAAAACGCCCTCAAAAAGGCGCTGGCCGCCTGCGGCAAGCTGATTCCCTGGCAGGTAGAGATTATCTCGATCGACGGACAGATCAAAGAATAGATTGCACATTTTCATTCCTCCCCATTGCCACGGGGAGGGATTTTATTTACAGAAAAAGGGAAGGATATTTCACAAAAAGTTTTTATTTTCTACAGGCATCTGTGTTATAATACATCAGGATAAAAATTCTATTAAAATCGTGTAGAGGTGATTGAATGTTTACATGGCAGGCTGCCGCTATCATCCTTGTTGTCCTGATCGTCCTTGTCCTGGCGCTCGCGATTGCCATCTATCGCCTGGCACTTAACTTTGCCCTGCAGGCCATCCGCCCCAAACCAGTGCGCTATGGCGCGGTGCTCAGTGAGGAAGTGACCCGCAATCACCTGGACGCCTCCCTGATGGATTTAAAATATGACAAACTTTTTCTAACCAACCGCCGGGGGCAGGAGCTGACCGCCCGCCTTTACCCGACGGCCAGCCAGACCGACCGGTACATCCTGTTTGTGCACGGCTACAACTATCCCTGGATTGGCGCTTTAAAATATCTGCGGATGCTGCTGGACCTGGGCTTCAACGTCTTTGTGCCCGACATGCAGGCGCAGGGAGAAAGCCAGGGGGACTACATCACCTTCGGCGCGCTGGAAAGCGACGACTGTCTGGAATGGCTCTCCCAGATTCAAAAGTGCGCCCAGACCAACGGCTTTGACCGGGCGCGCATCGGCATCATGGGGGAATCGATGGGCGCAGTCACCGCGCTGATAAGCATGGCCAAGGTGAACTCCTCCGAGCTGCCGCTGGAAAACCGCCCGCTGTTCTGCATCGCCGACTGCCCCTTCTCCGACTGGGACAGCCAGATGGTCCTGCAGGGTCAAAAGCGCTTTGGCTTTAACCCTTCCCCGCTGCTCCCCTTGGTCAAGTCGATCATCCGCCGGCGCACGGGGGCGGACATGAACGAGGTCTCCGCCGTCAAGGCCGCCGCTGCCATCAAGGTTCCGGTCCTGCTCTTTCACGGGACGGCCGATCCGCTGGTGCCCTATACAATGAGCCAGGAGATCGCCAAGGCAAACCCCGACATCACCCTCTGCCTGATCGAGGGCGCCAAGCACATGAACTGCTACAGCACCAACCCCAAGGAGTACCGCCGCCAGATCGAGGCACTTTTAGAAAAAGTTCGATTCGAGGACGAAATTTCGGAGGAGATCTCCGTCTACCTGTAAAATTTCCCTTTCATTGGACAACATTTCTTTTTCATATTCTCTCCCGAAAGCCGGCATCGCTGCCGGCTTTTTTGATTGTCCTGTGTAACAAAGGCGCGGCAAAATTTTCTTTTTGCTTCCCTGCCGGATTGCAAAAAAATGCAAAAAGGTGTATCATAAAAGAACTGATTAGAGGTAAGACAATCATGAGGGAGTGTTTTTTATGCTGAGATCGTTTGCCCATTACTACAAGCCGCACTGGAAGCTGTTTGTGTTCGACATGATCTGCGCGCTGGTTGCCGCCGGCTGCGACCTGGTGTATCCGGTGGTTTCCCGCAACATCATCAACACCTACATCCCGGACAAAAACATCCGGCTGATCCTGACCTGGTGCGCGGCGCTGCTGGTGATCTACATCATCCAGACCGTCATGCAGTACTTCATGCAGTACCAGGGCCACATCGTCGGCGTGCGCATGCAGGCAGACATGCGCCGCGACGTCTTTGAGCACCTGCAGAAGCTGCCGTTCTCCTACTTTGACGAGCACAAGACCGGCGTCATCATGTCGCGCATCGTCAACGACCTGATGGACATCTCCGAGTTTGCCCACCACGGCCCGGAGGATCTGTTCATCTCGATCGTCACCGTGGTCGGCGCCTTCATCATTCTGTGCACCGTCAACATCCCGCTGACACTCATCACCTTTGCGGTGCTGCCGTTCCTGGTGCTGTTCATCATCAAAAAGCGGTCCGCCATGACCATGGCCTTCCGCAAAAACCGCATCGAGATCGCCGAGGTCAACGCCAGCCTGGAAAACAGCATCGCCGGCATCCGCGTCTCCCGCGCCTTCACCGGCGAGCGCGAGGAGGAGAAAAAGTTTGCTGAAAACAACCAGCGCTACGTCACCGTGCGGGAGCGCTCCTACCGCGTCATGGCGGAGTTTTTCTCCGGTACCAACTTTTTGACCTCGCTGATGAACGTCGTCATCCTGGCGGCGGGCGGCTACTGCGTCTACCGCGGCGTCATCAACGTCGGCGACATGGTGGCCTACATGCTGTTTATCAACATGTTCGTCAACCCCATCAAAAAGCTCATCCAGTTTGTCGAGATGTTCCAAAACGCCATCACCGGCTACGTCCGCTTCCAGGAGCTGATGAATGTGGAGCCGGAGCAGGACGAGAAGGGCGCCATCGAGCTCAAGGACGTCCGCGGCGAGATAGTCTTTGACGATGTCACCTTCCACTACGACGAGAATAAGGAGGTCCTCTCCCACATCTCGCTGACCTTCCCGCAGGGCAAGATGGTTGCCATCGTCGGCCCATCGGGCGGCGGCAAGACCACCCTGTGCCACCTGATTCCCCGCTTCTATGAGATTTCCGGCGGCTCCATCCTGGTGGACGGCCACGACATCCGCGACGTCACCCGCGCCTCGCTGCGCCGCCAGATCGGCATTGTGCAGCAGGACGTTTTCCTCTTCACCGGCACCATCTTCGACAACATCGCCTACGGCAAGCTGGGCGCTTCCCGCGAGGAGGTCTATGAGGCGGCCAAGAAGGCGAATATCCACGACTACATCATGAGCCTGCCGGAGGGCTACGACACCTTTGTGGGCGAGCGCGGCGTCAAGCTGTCGGGCGGACAGAAGCAGCGCATCTCGATTGCGCGGGTCTTTTTAAAGAACCCGCCGATCCTGGTGCTGGACGAGGCGACCTCCGCGCTGGACAACGTCACCGAAAATTACATCCAGGATTCGCTGGATGAGCTGTGCAAAAACCGCACCACCATCGTGGTGGCCCACCGCCTGTCCACCATCAAAAATGCCGACGAAATCATCGTGATGGATCGCGACGGCATCGAAGAGCGCGGCACCCACGAGGAGCTTTTAGCCCGCGGCAACGGCATCTACAAGGAGCTGTACGAGGCGCAGTTCGCGCGGATTTAACTGCCAGCACCGCCAAAGGAGGAGCGTATGGACGAGCAGTTTATCAACCTGTCCCCCGAAAATCTGTCCGAGCAGCACCTGTGCTGCATCATCCGCAGCAAAAAGCCGCACCCCGGCGTGGAGGCAAAACGGCAATGGCTTGCCCAGCGCCTGCGGGAAGGGCACGTCTTTCGCAAGCTGGACGCCAAGGCGACCGTCTTTATCGAGTACGCCCCGCTGGAGACCGCGTGGGTCCCGGTTGCGGGCAGCAACTTTCTGTACATCTACTGCCTGTGGGTGCTGGGCGACTATAAGGGCAAGGGCTATGGCCGGGCGCTGATGGAATACTGCATCGACGACGCCCGCAAGCAGGGAAAATCCGGCGTCTGCATGCTGGGCGCGCAAAAGAAGAAGGCATGGCTCTCCGACCAGGAGTTTGTCAAAAAGTTTGGCTTTGTCCCCGTCGACACAACCGCTGACGGTTACGAGCTGCTGGCCCTCTCCTTTGATGGAACCAAGCCGCACTTTCTGCCCAATGCAAAGCTCCAGACCATCGAGGAGCAGGAGCTGACCATCTACTTCAGCCGCCAGTGCCCCTACACCGAGCAAGCCCTCAAGACGGTGCGGCAGCACTGCGAGCAGAACGCTGTCCCCTTCCACCTGATCGAGGTGGACACGCTGGAGAAGGCAAAGGCGCTGCCCTGCGTCTTTAACAACTGGGCGGTCTTTTATAAGGGGCAGTTCCAGACGGTCAACCTGCTGGACCTTGCCACCTTAAAACGAATCCTCAAAAAGTAAAGAACGGAGCGCTTGCCGCATTTGGCAAGCGCTCCGTTCTTTACTTTTGCTGTTCCTTTTGCTTTCTCTGAAACCGCATCCCCTGCCGCAGGAGCACCGCGCCCAATAAAAGCAGCAGCACCATCGCGGCCAGGTTGATCTGGCCGTCTCCGGTGAGGATGGCGGGTATCTGAAAGAGGGCGCAGACAATTTCCAGCAGCGCAACCAGAAAAAACATCCTGGCGATGCGGCCGTAGTGGCTGGCTTTGGAGGGCGCGTCGCTGTACAGCTCGAAGGGGCCCTCGCTTGCGCGGCGGCGGCAGAAAAACCAGAAGCCCCACTGCTGGACGACCTCCACCCCCATCTCGCGCAGGAGGGAGAAGTATTCCTGCTTTTTCTCCTCGTCGCTGGGCAGCAGATCGACGCGGTAGATATATTCCCCCGGCTCGATCGGCTCAAAGGTGTAGCGCCCCAGGCAGAAGGAGGTCAATCCCCAGCCCTGCTGCGCCAGCTGGTTGAGCCAGCTTTCTTCCAGGTCCTTGTCAAAGTATAACTTCCAGCGGTGCAGTTGTTTCATTGTGCATCCTCCTCCATCAGCGCGCTGTTGCGCAGCATCTCCTCTAATCGCTCCAACTCTTTGGCAAAGGCTTCCCGCCCCTGCGGAGTGATGACATATTCCTTCTTTTTGCGGGAGGTGGTCTGCTGGCTGTAGACCTCGATCCAGCCCCGTTCGGTCAGCTGATTGAGCGCCCCGTACAGCGTCCCCGGCCCCAGAATGAGCCTGCCGCCGGTCATCTGCTCCACCTGCTGCACGACGCCGTAGCCGTGGTTGGGGCGTCGCAGCGCCAGCAGGATGTAAAAGACGGCATCGGTCAGCGGCTGATGTGTCTCCTTCATGTAATCGCCTCCCGATATATCGATATGCGATATATTTACGGCTTCAGTATACCATTTCCTTTCCTCTTTGTCAATAAATTTTATAAATATTTTGTATCTAGCAACCTCAGTGTTAGCCTAAGGTAACATATTGGCGCAGGCTTTATTGACATGAGAGTTAGTCTGTGCTAAACTAACACCAGATTCAAAAGTTAGCTAGAGCTAATTACTGATGTCAAACAACACTTTTCCAGCCAACTTTTTGAGATTCCATAGAAAGAGGGAGGTATCATGATGCCATTAACACTTGCGCCCATCGGCACACCCAGTGTCATCCGTAAAATCACCGGAAAGGATGACGTTCGCCAGCATCTGGCGGAGCTTGGCTTTGTAGCTGGGCAGGAAGTGACCGTTGTCTCGTCTTTAAATGGAAATTTGATCATCAATGTCAAGGGCAGCCGCATTGCTCTGGACGAAACGATGGCACGCAGGGTAATGCTGTAAAGCTACCCCAACATTTTGTCTGGATTGGCGCCGCCTGTGCGGCAAAGCCAATGGAATATAGGAGGGATATTGCGATGAAAACACTCAAAGATGTGAAGCCGGGTCAGACCGTCACCATCGTCAAGCTCCATGGTGAGGGTGCTGTCAAGCGCCGGATCATGGATATGGGGCTGACCAAGGGCACCGAGGTCTATGTTCGAAAGGTAGCTCCGCTGGGCGATCCCATCGAGGTCAACGTCCGCAGCTATGAGCTTTCGCTGCGTAAAGCAGACTGCGAACAGATCGAAGTGACTGCCTAGTTTTCAAAAGTGCGAACCAGACGGCGCCTGCAAAACGGCGCTGTTTTCAAGCCGCTAGAGTTAGCAAAAACTAATTTAAACTGTAACAGAAAAGAGGATGGACAATGGAGTATAAAATCGCGCTGGCTGGCAACCCCAACTGCGGAAAGACGACGATGTTCAACGACCTGACCGGAAGCAGCCAGTATGTCGGCAACTGGCCGGGCGTAACCGTTGAAAAAAAAGAGGGTAAACTCAAGGCCAACAAGCAGGCTATCATTCAGGACCTGCCGGGCATCTATTCCCTCTCCCCCTACACACTGGAGGAGGTTGTCACCCGAAACTACCTGGTAAACGAGCACCCAGACTCGATGATCAACATCATCGACGCTTCCAACCTGGAACGCAACCTGTACCTGACCACCCAGCTGCTGGAGATCGGCGTGCCAATGGTCATCGCCCTCAACATGATGGATATGGTCCGCAAGAACGGCGACAGGATCGACGTCAAAAAGCTCTCCGATGCGCTGGGCTGCCAGATCATCGAGACCAGCGCCGTCAAGGGCGAGGGCAGCACCGAGGTCGCCAAGGCTGCCCTGAACCTGGCTCAGAGCAAGGCTGCCGCGCCAAAGCCGCTGAAGTTTAACGACAAACTGGAAAATATCCTGGCCCGGATTGCAAGGCTCCTGCAGGGCGCCTGCCAGCCGCAGAATCTGCGCTGGTACTCGATCAAGCTGTTTGAACGAGACGAGAAGGCGATCGAGCAGCTCAAACTCAGCCCCGCTGCTCTGGAAGAGATCGAAGGGCTGCGCCAGGAGGCAGAAAAGGAATTTGACGATGACGTCGAGAGCATCATCACCCACGAACGCTATGTCGTGATTGCCGACCTGCTCAAAACCTGCTACCGCAAACAGTCCAAGCAGAAGCTGACCACCAGCGACAAGATCGACAAGATTGTCACCAACCGCATTCTTGCACTGCCGATCTTTGCCGTTGTCATGTTCCTGATCTACTACATCTCGATCACCACCGTCGGCACCATGATGACCGACTGGGTAAACGACGTGCTGTTCGGCGAGATCATTCCGCCTGCCGTTGAGGGCCTGCTGGTATCCGTCGGCACCGCCGACTGGCTGCAATCGCTGATTCTGGACGGCATCGTCGCCGGTGTCGGCGCGGTGCTGGGCTTCCTGCCGCAGATGCTGGTGCTGTTCCTGCTCCTTGCCCTGTTGGAGGACTGCGGCTACATGTCCCGTATCGCCTTCATCATGGACCGCATCTTCCGCCGCTTCGGCCTCTCCGGCAAGTCGTTCATCCCCATGCTGATCGGTCTGGGCTGCGGCGTTCCTGCCGTACAGGCAAGCCGCACCATCGAGAACGACCGCGACCGCAAGATGACCATTATGACCACCACCTTCATCCCCTGCTCGGCAAAGCTCCCGATCATCGGCCTGATTGCCGGCGCGCTGTTTAACGAATCCGGCTGGGTAGCGACCTCCGCCTACTTTGTCGGCATCGCCGCCATCATCATCTCCGGCATCATCCTCAAGAAAACCAAGTTGTTCGCGGGTGAACCGGCCCCCTTCGTCATGGAGCTGCCCGCTTACCACATCCCGAGCGTAAAAGGCGTCCTCATCCATATGTGGGACCGCGCCAAAGCCTTCGTTCGCAAGGCCGGCACCATCATCTTCCTGTCCTCGGTCGTTATCTGGTTCTTGTCCAGCTTTAACTTCCAGCTGCAGATGGTCGACACCGGCGATTCCATCCTGGCCGCCATCGGCCGCGTCATCGCCCCGATCTTTGCGCCGCTTGGCTGGGGCCACTGGGAGGCCGCCGTCGGCACCATCTCCGGCCTGGTTGCAAAGGAGAACCTGGTCGCTATCATGGGCATCCTGTACGGCTTTGCTGAGGTGGCGGAGAACGGCGACGAGATGTGGAGCGTCTTTGCCCAGAACTTCACCGCCATTTCCGCCTACTCCTTCCTGGTCTTCAATCTGCTGTGCGCACCGTGTTTTGCGGCCATCGGCGCCATCCACAGGGAGATGGGCAGCGCGAAATGGACCTGGATTGCCATCGGCTATCAGTGCATCTTCGCTTACATCGTTTCGCTCATCATCTATCAGCTCGGCACCTGGTTTGCAACCGGCGTCTTTGGCCTGGGCACCATCGTGGCAATCATCCTGGTTGCTGCCCTGGTCTACCTGCTGGTTCGTCCAAACCCGGAGGACCGCGCCAAGAAATTAAAATCCGCAAAAGCTGCGGCATAATCCCCCCTTTTGAGCAGGTGGGATGCCGGTGAAAGGAGCCCTGGAATTATGAAACTGACTTCTGGAAAACTGCGTTATCTTCTGACAATCGATTCGCTGGAAAAGTCGCTGCCGCGGGTGCGCTGCATCGATGTGGCGGTTCAGCTGGGCATCTCCCGTGCCTCGGTCTGCAAGATGCTCTCCTCCCTGACCAAGGAGGGGCTGCTGGAACAGCTGCCGGACAAATCGCTTCGCATCACCGAGCTGGGCCACCAGCTGACCCGCGAGCACGAGGAGCAGTACCAAACGCTCTGTCCAATCTTTCAGCAGCTGGGATTGAGCGAATATGACGCGCAGGAGTGCTCGATGGCGCTGCTTTCACAGCTTTCGGACCAAACGCTCAAAAATGTCTGTTCCTGCTTTTCAGCAGAGCATCTCCCCCAGATGTCCGCCTGACCGGCAGGAAAATCGATAGAGCTTTCTCTCTTATTACCAACACAACAGCAAAAGGGCCTGCTTTTAAAAAAGCAGGCCCTTTTGTTTTGCCGTTACCGGCGGGTTGTGGTGCTATTGCCGCTGCTGGCGGTGCGGCGGGCTTTGGTGGCGGTGTCGTAGGACGGATTAAACGCATAGAAGTTTTTGCTGTCCAGCTGCTCCTGTGTATAACGGAGCATTTCACCAAAGCGGGAAGATTAAAGCAGGGTGGCCCGAAAAAAAGCGCCAGCACACTCTGACTTAAATCTTCCAGACAATCTCAATCTCGCCGTCCGCTACTTTGATTATTTCAATCAGCGCGTCGGCCACCGCCTGTTTTTGCGCAAAGCCGGCCTTGGTCCAGAGCTGCGCGGGGTTGCAGATAACCGCTGCGCCTTCCTGGTGCGCCAGCCGTTCGGCTTCTGTCTGCAGCTGGCGGCGCTCCTCATCCAGCTGGCCCACCCGGCTGTTGATGTAGGCCAGCAGGATGTCGTTGGCGCCGCTGACTTTGCAAAGCAGCTGCTCGATCTCCCGCTCGATCTCGGCAAGGCGGATGCGGTGCTCGTTGCGCTTCCGGTCAAACTGCGGCTCCTCCCGCTGGCAGAGCTTATCAAAAAGGCCCAGCCGCCTTTGGATTTCCTGCGACACATAGGCCTCCAGCAGCTGCGCGTAGACCGTCCCGCCTGTGCCCGGGCACCTCTGCTTTTTGGAAGCCAAAGCCGCCGAGCAGACCAAGTAGCGCTGCCAGCGGGTGTCGGATTTGACGACGCTCAGCCCATAGCCGCACCGGCCGCACTTGACCTTGCCCAGCAGCCAGGAGCTTTTGGCCTTGCAGGTGGTGGTGGAGCGGCGGTTTTGCTGGCAGCGAAGGCGGCAGCGCAGCCAGTCACGGGAGGAGACCAGCCCCTCGTGCGGGGCCAGCACGACCTCCCTGCCGCTTAAATTCGACGGGCTGCGCCCCTCCCCGCCAGCGCCTTTATAGAGGTAGCAACCGTTGTAGCCGGTAAAGTCCGCGGCCGGGTTGAGGATCTGCACCCCCTGCTCCTTGAAAAAGTCGTAGACCGCGGCGTCCGCCCGGACATAGACCGGGTTGCGCAGCATCTCGCTTAAACGCGCCGTGCTCCACATGCCGCCGCGCAGCTGTTTGTGGCCGTGTGCGTTGAGGTAACGCACCAGGTCCCCCAGCGAGTTTGCCGGGTCGGCGTAGAGCGAATAGATCAGCTGGACCTGCCGGGCCTCCTGCGGCACCGGGACAAACATCGAGGTCCTGACCCCATCCAGCACCGTCTGCTGCCGGGCAAAGCCGTAGGGCACCCGCCCTCCCATGTACAGCCCCTTTTTGCAGCGGGAGTAGTAGGCGTCGGTGACCCGTTTCTGGATGGTCTCCCTCTCCAGCTGGGCAAAGACGATGCAGATGTGCAGCATCGCCCTGCCGATGGGGGTGGAGGTGTCAAACCGCTCGGTCGAGGAGACAAACTCCACCCGGTGCTGCTGGAACAGCTGCATCATGTTGGCAAAGTCGAGAATTGAGCGGCTGATGCGGTCCAGCTTGTAGACGATCACCCGCGCCACCTTCCCCTGGCGGACGTCGGCCAGCAGCTGCTCGAAGGCGGGGCGATTGGTGTTTTTGCCGCTGTAGCCCCGGTCGATATATTCCCGGCAGGGATTGCCCCGGGCCTCGTGGCGGCAGTATTCCAGCTGGCTTTCGATCGAGATGCTGTCCACCTTCTCCACCGACTGCCGGGCATAGAGCGCGTCGTACATCGGTTCTCACCTCCTGCTGGATTCCTGCTGCTGCTCAAAGGCGGCAAAGAGCTGCTGCTCCACCTGTGCGCGGGCCTTTGTATTCTCCCCTGCGGGGTACTGCGGGCAGCGGTTGAGCACCCAAAACTGCATCCTCCCCTCCGACAGCTTCTCCTTCTCGGTGCGGTATGCAGGCGCTTGCTTCATCGATCTCCCTCCCTTTTTTGATGGATACTGCATCCTATGAAGGCGCGCCGCCCGCTATTCCCAAAAAGAAAGGGGCAGCTCCCTTGCTCCTGACGCACAAGAGGGCTGCCCTGTCTATTCAATTTACATCAGCGGTGCGAACACCCGCAGCACCGAGCGGCCCAGTCTGCGCGGGAAGGAAAGGCTCCTGCACTCCTCCAGCGTGATCTCCTGACTGATCCGCTGGGTTTTGAAAAAGTCGTCCCGCACCTGCGCCACGCTGGGGGTCTGGTACATCCAGACGGCGCACTCAAAATGCAAATACAGGCTGCGATAGTCCAGGTTGATGGTGCCCACCACCGCGTAGTCGTCGTCCACCACAAAGGTCTTGGCGTGGATGAAGCCGGGGGTGTACTCGTAAATTTTCACCCCCGCCTCGATGAGCGTCTGATAATGGGAGCGGGACACCGCGTGGACATACCACTTGTCCGGGATGTGGGGGGTGATGATCCGCACGTCCACCCCGCACTTGGCGGCGCTGGTGAGGGCAGTGAGCATCTCACTGCTCAAAATCAGGTACGGCGTGGTGATGTAGACGTATCGCTTGGCCTTGTTGATGAGGTTGAGGTAGACCGTCTCGCCCACCGCCTCGTCGTCCAGAGGATTGTCAGCAAAGGGCTGGACGTAGCCCTTTGCGTTTTCGTCCCAGACGGTGGGATAGTAGCGGCTGTAGTCGGTCTTGCCGGTGGTGCCGTCGAGGTAGTCCCACATCGACAAAAACATGACGGTCAGGTTAAAGACCGCCTCGCCCTTGAGCAGGATGGAGGTGTCCTTCCAGTGGCCGTGCTTTTCGTAGGCGTTGATATACTCGTCGGCCAGATTGATGCCGCCGGTGAAGCCGACGTTGCCGTCGATGACGCAGATCTTGCGGTGGTCGCGGGTGTTGAAGCGGCTGGACAGGATCGGCACAAAGGGGTTAAAGATGCGGCACTTGATGCCCATCTGCTCGAGGGTCTTGTCGTAGCCGGTGGGCAGGATCATGATGCAGCCCATGTCGTCGTAGATGACCCGCACGTCCACCCCCTCCGCCGCCTTCTGGCGCAGGATGTCCAGGATGGTGTTCCACATCTTGCCCTCCTGGATGATGAAATATTCCAGGAAGATGTAGTGCTTGGCCTTCTTTAATTCCTCCACCATCCGCTCAAACTTAACCTCGCCGAGCGGAAGATACTCGGTGGTGGTGTTCTGGTAGGGCGGGCAGTAGGCGCAGTGGGAGATGTAGCGGGACTGGTTGGCGGCGTCCGGCGGCAGCTGCTCCGCGCCCGAGCGCCGGTGCGCCTCGCCGATGACGTTGTCCATCTCGGTGCCGATGCCCTGCAGCTTTTTGCGCAGGTAGCGGCCGGTCCTGTCCGAGCCAAACAGCAGGTAGACCAGTCCCCCAAAGACCGGGAACAGCAGGATGGGGATGAGCCACGCGATCTTGTAGGCGGGGTTGCTCTTGCTGTTGATGATCCCTAAGGTGATGAGCAGGCTCAGCAGGACGCTGCCCGCATAGAAGTAGACAAAGTAGTTGTCCAGCTTCCAGATAAAGCCGAACAGCAGCAGCGCCTGCAGCACAATGAGCAGCGCGGTGATAACCACCCGCTGGGTGATAAAGCGCAGAATTTTTTTCATCTTTCGTCCTCCCTTTTTCTTTTCTGACTTTTATCTTACCATCTTCCCTTCTTTTTTGCAATTGCATTTGCATGGCAGAAAAGTTATTTTTCTTGTTACACTTTCTCTTTAAAAATTGCTGGATTTTACCCGCCTTGTGTGCTAAACTAAAATCGTTTGGGCAAAAAAGTGAAGAGAAAATTGGAAACAGAAAAAGTTATTGCACTTCCCTATTTTTGTCTGGAGGCGAAAAAACATGAAAAATTACTACGACATCGCCATCATCGGCGGCGGCATCGGCGGGCTGATGACCGCCTGGCGCCTGACCGAGCGCGATCCGGCCCTCTCGGTGTGCATCATCGAAAAGGGCCACAGCATCGAGAAGCGCACCTGCCCCATCGTCGCCAAAAAGGTGGACAAGTGCATCAAATGCCCGTCCTGCGCCATCATGGAGGGGCTGGCGGGCGCTGGGGCCTTCTCGGACGGCAAATATGTCATCTCCACCGAGTACGGCGGCTGGCTGACCGACTTTTTAAAGCCGGAGACGGTCATCGACTACATCGAGCAGGCCGACCAGATTCTGGTCTCGTTCGGCGCGACGACCGAGCGGTTTTTGCCGGACAATGAGCTCAAAAAGCTGTGCCTGGCGCACGATCTGCACATGAACCAGGCGCAGCTCAAGCATCTTGGCACTGACTCCAACTTTGAGACGATGCGCCGCCTGATCGAGCAGCTGCGCACCCGCTGTGACATCCTCACCGACACCGAAGTCACCGATGTGGACCGGCAGACGCTGGAGATCACCGCCCGCAGCGCCAAAGGCGAGCAGCAGCTGCACGCCGGCAAGGTGATCTTTGCGGTGGGCCGGGTGGGCAGCCGCTTCTTCTCCGGCTGGTGCAGCCGCAACGGCATCCCGCTGGAAAATAACCAGGTGGACGTCGGCGTTCGCGTCGAGCTGCCCGCCATCGTCTGGGAGGACTTTTCCAAGCGCATCTATGAGCCGAAGATCTGGTACCGCTCCAAGCAGTACGGCGACAAGACCCGGATGTTCTGCTTTAACGAGCGCGGCAGCGTCGTCACCGAAAACACCGACGGCGTTCTGACCGTCAACGGCCACTCCTACCGCGACCAGAGCCGCAAGACCGAAAACTCCAACTTCGCGCTGCTCTCCACCATCCGCTTTACCGAGCCGTTCAAGCAGCCCATCGACTACGCGCGCCATGTGGCCAGCCTGGCAAACCTGATCTCCGGCGGCAGCGTGCTGGTTCAGCGGCTGGGCGACCTGGAAAATGGCCGCCGCACCGACGCCAAGCGCCTGGCAAACTCCACCACCCGGCCAACCCTGAGTGCCGTGCCCGGCGACCTGAGCCTGTGCATGCCAAAGCGCCAGCTGGACAACATCATCGAGACGCTGCACGCGCTGGATGCGGTCGCGCCCGGCACCGCCAACTATGACACCCTGCTGTACGGCATCGAGTGCAAGTATTATTCTGCCCGGCCGCAGACCGAAAATTTCCAGATCAGCGGCTGCCAGAATATCTATGCCATCGGGGACGGCGCGGGCTTTACCCGGTCGCTCTCCCAGGCGGCGGCAAACGGACTGTACGTCGCCGACCTGATCTGCGCGCAGCAGTAAGCAGGATAGCCTACGCAGGATTCCTTTACAAAAGTTGCAGCTTTGCCGCGGGCGGCTCCTGTGCAAAAACACAGGAGCCGCTTTGTTTTTATACGGCGGATTGCTCCACCGCAGGCTGCGCTCCACCCTTCCAAAAAGTTTTGGTAAGGGGCGCGCATTTTTGATTGATTTGACGTTTTTTGCCGCAGCCGCCCACTTTTTTGCGTGCGCCCCTTGATTTTTTGCTGCACAGTTGGTAATATTAAAAAAATTTAAAAGGCTAACTTCTTTCTCATGTTGTGTAATAAAAAATAGGGAAACGCCGTGTCCAGGGATGGATGCGGCGTTTCCCTATTTTGTCTATTTTGAATTTTTCCCGTGTTCGTCCTGCACAAAGAAACGGTCGATGATCGTCTCGGAGGCGCGGCGGCAGCAGTTGGAGATGCGGGCCAGGCCGAGCAACAGCGAGACAAGCTCAGTGGTGTCCATTTGCTCTGCATAGTCAGAATGCAAATGCTGAATAATAACCTCGACATCCTGCCGGAGCGACTGCTGGTTGTCGCGGTCGTTCCGGAAGATTTCCTCCAGGCCCTGTGCCTGCACCCCCTCCTCCATCAGGACGGTCATCAGGCGCTTGATGTCGCCGATTGAGAGCATATTTTTCAGCGAGCAGATCAGCAGAATCTGCAAAATCTGTTCGCGGGTGTACTTTTTGCCGCGCATCGGGCGGATCATCCGCTCCTTGCTGTAGTTGTTGACCATCGATTTGGTCAGGATTTTGTCCTTTTCGTGCCGGCGGTTGTCCCCCAGCTTGTCCTCGAACAGCATCAGGATCTGGTCGATGTAGAGATCCAGCTCCGGAATCTGGTCCGGTTCCAACCGGTCCGGATTTGCCGCCTGGGCAATGATCTGTTCCAGCTGTGTTTTTTCAATTTCCATCTTGCAACCTCCCGGCCTGCCCCTTAAGGGAATATCTTGTTTTCTATTTTATATTATTTTTGAACATTTCGCAAGACATCTTGAAAAACTCCTCTGTATTTGTTATCATAGATTGCATAAAGTAGTTTTAAAAACTACATATTGTAAGGAGGAAGATTATGTACAATCTTTTTAAAAACGCGCGCGAACCAATGAGCAGCTACACCCACTTTTTAGGGGTGATCTTTGCCGCTGTCGGCACCGTCTTTTTGGTGGTTTTAAATAACCTGACCGGGGATTTTTCGGTGCGGATGCTGGTTTCCATCCTGGCGTTTGGCGGGTCAATGCTGGCCTTGTACAGTGCAAGCTCGATCTATCACTATTACAACGGCCCCGTTTTTAAGCAGGAGTACCTGCGCAAGCTGGACCACGCAATGATCTACGTGCTGATTGCGGGCTCCTACACCCCCATTTGCCTCAAGTTCATGGAGGGGACGCACGGCATCCTGTTTGTCTGTGGGGTGTGGGCGGTGGCGCTGTGCGGCATCCTGGTCAAGCTTTGCTGGATGAACGCCCCACGGGCGCTGTATACGGGGTTTTATCTTTTGATGGGCTGGGCCATCGTTTTTGACTGGAAGGCGCTGGAGCTGATTCCAGCGGGAGCGATTGCCCTGCTGCTTGCGGGCGGCATCTCCTATTCGATTGGGGCGGTGTTTTACATCCTCAAGAAGCCGAATCCTTCGCCGACCTTCGGCTTCCACGAATTGTTTCATGTCTTCATTTTGTTGGGGACGTTCTTTCACTTCCTGGCGGTAGTTTTCTACGTCGTTTTGTAGAGCGAGGGGCGGGGGCCCCTACGCGACCCTGGTTTTTTTGGGGGGCTGCGCCCCCACAGCCCCCATGGGGAGGGCGCTCCGCCCCTCCACCCCGGGTGACTTTCCCGTCGCGGGGAAAGTCACCAA